>JAPPHT010000026.1 GCA_028874795.1 Chloroflexota bacterium | reverse complement strand
TCCCATGGCAACACCTTAGTCTGGTGTTGCACTTCGTTTGTGAACTTAGGGAACCTCGCTCCCCACCTCTCCCTCCGGGAGAGGTCGACGCGCGTCAGCGCGGCGGGTGAGGGCTCCCGCGGTCGTGGGATCGCGGCGCGGGGCGTCTGGTGCCCTCTCCCTTGAGGGGAGAGGGTTAGAGCCTGCCCCGCACTTGATGCGGGGGTGAGGGTGAACCGGTGCGCGGTGGGGGCGGGCGCCTGGCCCCCTCTCCCTACAAGGGGAGAGGGCTGGGGAGAGGGTACTGCGGTGGCGGGGCTTGGCGGGGAGGCTTGTCATTCCGAGCGAAGCGCAGCGGAGCCGAGGAATCTCTCGGGCGCTTGTTGGGGTCGAGGCGGCTGGGTTACGCAAGGCTCTCACTCCTCCTCACGGCCTCCGCGGCGATGTTGCCGCTGCGCACCGCGCTCTCCATCGTTGCAGGCCAGCCGGTGTCCGTCCAGTCGCCGGCGAGGAAGAGGTTGGGCACGGGCGTGGCGGAGGGCAGGCGGTTGTCCGGCGCGTCCGGGAGCGAGCGGAACGTCGCGCGCTGCTCCTTGACGATGACGAACCGCGTGATCTCGGCGTCCTTCGCGGCAGGGAAGAGCCGCGCCAGCTCCGTGGCGAACGTTTCGCGCAGCGTCTCCTTGCTCATCGGCCAGAACTCCCACGCCCCCGACAGCGAGACGGTGATGTACTGCCCCGAGCCCTCCAGCCCGGCTATCGCAGTGCGGTTGAAGACCCACTGCACCGGGCTGTCCACGAACGCGAGGAAGTCGAAGTCCGCGATCTGCCGGTCGTACCAGACGTGCAGGTTGACGATGGGCGACCACGTGTGCGTCGCGGCGGGAGCGAAAGCTGCGTGATCGCGCAGCTCCTCTGGCAGCAGGCGCAGCAGGCCGTCCGGGGGCAACGCACTCACACAGGCGTCCACGGGCAGCGTCTCGCCGTCCGTGAAGCGTATCCCGGAAATGCGTCCGTCCTCCGCCACGATGGCGTCGGCAGTCCTGTCGAGCAGCACGTTGGCGCCCGCGGCGGTGAGCCGCTCCCGCACGGCGTCGCCCATGATGGCGGAGAGACCGGCCCTGGCGAAGCCGATGTTGCCCCCGTTCCTGTCCCGCAGCAGCGCCTCCTGGAAGAGCATGAATCCCGCGCTGGCCGAGACGTGCTCGGCGTCGTCGTTCAGCGCGGGGACGATGAGGAGGTCCCAGAACGCCGCGATCGCCCGCTCCGACTGCCAGTGCGAACGCAGCCAGCGGTGGAACGACTGTTTCCGAAGGGCGGGGCGCTCACGGTTGCGCTCCAACCATACGAGGACGAGCGCGGGCATCGTGCGGAGCCTTTCGGTGAAGCTGATGTGGGGATAGCGCAGCAGCGACGGCAGCAGATGGAAGGGGGCGGGCAAGGGAAGGGCGGAGAGGATGCCGCGCTTGCCGTCAGGCGCGCGTACATCGACGCGCAGCCGCTGCTGCCGGCTGGTGAGATCGAGCGTGCCGATCTCGTCGAGGAAGCCGCGGTAGGCGTCGCAGCACCCGAGGAACACGTGCTGGCCGTTATCGACCTCCTGGCCGGTCTCGCGGTCGACGAACGAGTACGCCCTGCCGCCGAGGTACGGTCGGCGCTCCACGAGTGTTACGCGGTAGCCCGCGTTGACCAGCCGCCACGCCGCGGCCATGCCCGCCAGCCCGCCCCCGAGTACCGCGACGGACGTCAACGCTGCAGGACGCTGCGGAGCCGGGCCGTTGTCCAGAGTCTGCATGTCAGTTGGAGCTTCTCCCAGGACGACAGGCTCACGCGCTTCGAGAAGACGTCCCAGCCGCGTGAGGCCATCCTGTTCAGCAGGCGATTGTAGAGGCGGTGCAACCCCTCCGCACAGCCGCGCGATTCCGGTTCCAGGAGCGGCATCAGCCGCGAGGCCGATTCGAAGTAGCGCTCCGCCCGGTTGGCCTGGAAACGCATTAGGAGGCGGAAGCCGTCGTTCACAACGCCGTTGCGCAGGTCGTCCTCCGTGTAGCCGAAGCGCGCCATCTCGTTGAGCGGCAGGTAGACGCGGTCCCGCTCGATGTCCTCCCGCAGGTCGCGCAGGATGTTCGTGAGCTGCATCGCGAGGCCGAAGTCCACCGCGGTCTCCTGCGCGAGCGGCACGTCCCGGTATCCGAAGATGCGGATGGAGACGAGCCCGACGACCGAGGCGACGTGGTAGCAGTAGTGGCGAAGCTCGTCGAAGTCAGCGAACCGTCGCGGCTCCAGGTCCATCTCCACGCCCGTGATGATGTCCTGGAAGAGCGACTCGGGAATGTCGTACGCGGCGGCGGCGTCCGCAAGCGCCAGGAGGACCGGGCCGTCCGGCCGTCCCGCGTAAGCGTTGCCCAGCCGCTCCCGCAACGCGGCGAGCTCGCTACGCTTCCGTTCCGGGCTGCCGTCGCCGTCCGCGATGTCGTCGGCGAGGCGGCTGAAGGCGTAGGCGGCGTAGATGGCGCGCCTGCGTGGGCGGGGCAGGGTGAGGAACGCGTAATAGAAATTGCGCGCCTCGCGTTTCGTGACGGCCTGGCACTCCTCGTAGGCCGCGGCGAGCGCGGCATTGTCCGTCGCGGTCGTCATGGGCGGCGCAGCAGTGCCAGGCGGGCTGCTGTGGACACGATGAGCCACAGCTTGCGGGAGCGCGTGACGGTGGGACGCCTGCTCAACACGTCGTAGCCCTGGCTGCGGATAGCGTCCAGCACCCGCATGCCGCCCTTGCTGAAAAGAGCGACGGCCAGCCGGGCCCGTCCGCTGAGCCGCGTTGCCAGCGGCAACCCCTCCTCGAACAGGGCCTGCGCCCGGTCGACCTCGAAGCGCATCAGGTCGCGGAACGCCCTGTCCGCGATGCTGTTCGCGATCTGCTCCTCGGTGCAACCGAACGCCCGCATGTCCTCCAGCGGTATGTAGATGCGGTCCATCGCGCAGTCGCGGGCTACGTCCTGCCAGAAGTTGGCGAGCTGCAGCGCGGTGCACGTCGCGTCCGAGAGCCGGACGTTCTCCTCCGCCGCCTCGCCAAGGACGTACAGCACCATCCGTCCGACCGGGTTCGCGGAGTGGTCGCAGTAGTGGAGGACGTCGGCGTACGTCTCGAAGCGCCCGGACCCCTGGTCCATCCGGTTCGCCTCGATCAGCTTGCGGAACGGCTCGTCCGGTATCCGTGCGCGCCGGATGGTGTCCTGCAACGCCACCATGATGGGGTGCGTGGGCCCTTCCGGCACCCTCTCTCCCTGGGAGAGGGCTGGAGCCTCCCCCGCGCTTGATGTGGGCGTGAGGGCGCGGTCCAGTTCTGCCTCCCACTCGTCGAGCAGCGCGAGACGGTCGCCCTCCGCTTCGTCGCCGAGGTCGTCGGTATGGCGGCAGAAGGCGTAGACGGCTTCCAGCGCAGGCCGGTGCTTCCGCGGCGTGAACCGGGAGATGACGGTGAAGTTCTCGTAGTGCGAGCGCGCGAGGTCGGCGCAGTAGGCGTAGGACTCGGCGAGGGTAGGCGGTTGGACGGTTGCATGGAACAGCGCCATGCGGGGCCTCAGCTTCCGTAGACGCTGATGATTACCTCTCGCGTCCGGGGATGGTCGAGTTCGACCATGAACACGCTCTGCCAGGTGCCGAGCGCAAGCTCGCCGTCGATGACGGGGATGGTCTCGCTGGACGGCAGCAGCAGGTGGGCGCAGTGCGAGTGCCCGTTGGCCACCTCGTCCGGGGTCATGTTGACGGTGCGCACGGCGAAGTCGTTGTGGGCGTAGTAGGCGTCTTCCGGCGCGATGTTGCGCAGGAACCGCTTCATGTCATCGATGAGCAGCGGCTCGTGCTCGTTGATGACGATGGCGGCGGTGGTGTGAGCGCAATAGACGCACAGCAACCCGTCTCGCACCCGGGAGTCGGCAAGCGCCCAGCGAACGTTCTCGGTGATGTCGTAGAACTCGGGGGCGCCGTCGGTCTCGATGCGCAGGCGGGTTACGGTGGTGCTCGTCATTCCTTGGTTCCTTCCCTATGGCCTTGTCCAACTGAACGGCCAGACGTTCGTGCGCCATCTGCAAACGTAGCATCCTGGGCAGGAGCCAGTCAATGCCTTTGCGCTACCCCGCTCCTTATTGAGACATGAGAGTGAAAAGGGGAACATGTCCTTGGAGACGGCGCATCCGGATGCCGCGAAGTGTGGCTCTGCTACTGCCACGCACCCAGTATCGCGCCGCCAAGCAGCATCTGGAGCAGCGGATACCCCGCGTCGATCACGAACAGCTTCGCGCCTCGGTACTGGAAGGCATAGTTGGGGACCTGCCCCACGCCGACGACGATGACGCCAACGACCAGGCCAACGAGCAGCCCCTCCACCGCGCCTGCGGCGCCCGTGGCCTGCACGAGGATGGCGAGCACCACCGCTCCGATGACCGAGGCCAGGGCAGCGAGCCCGTAGGCAGTCTTGTTGTCGCTTCCTTCGATCTGCTCGCGTGTGAGTTTCGCCGCGGCCATCCACGGCTTGGCGAGTGCCATGTAGTAGACGGCCCCCAGGACGTAGGCGGCGACCGCCGCCACGACGACGGCCAGCCAGTTCAGGTCTCCCAGGTCGATGCTCATGCGCTCTCCTTCCGGCGGTGTGACACCTGCGTGGCACGAGAGTGTATCACCTTTCAGGTGCTCTCTACATGTCCCGTGTCACGAAGAACTCCGCCATCGAGCCGAGCAACCGCTTCGACTCCTCCGGGATGGCGAGCGCCTCCACGGCGGCGACAGCCAACCGCGCTTGCTCCTCCGCTATGCGTTGCACGTACGTATCGCCGCCGAGGCGTTCGAGCATCGCCATCACGCCTTCCAGCCGCTCTCCGTCGATCTCCTCGGCCCGGTATGTTTCCTCCAGCCAGGAACGCTCCTCTGGCGGCGTGCTCTCGAACAGGTAGACCGCGGGAAGCGATTTCTTCTTTCTGCGGATGTCCGCCCCCACCGGCTTGCCGGTGAAGGCCGGATCGCCCCACACCCCGAGATAGTCGTCCCGCACCTGGAAGGCGACGCCCATCCGCATCCCGCATTCGCCGAACCCCTGTGCGGTGGCGTGGTCCCCGGTCGCGACCAGCGCTCCCATGTGCATCGCGCTCTCCAGCAGTGCGCCAGTCTTGCGCCCGATCATGTCCAGGTAGTCGTTGACGGACACCTGCTCGGCGGTCTCGAAGGAGAGGTCGAGGTATTGCCCCTCGATCATCTCCATGTATCTGCGCGTGAGCTCGGCGACGGTAGCCCGCGCAACATCGGACGTCGCGCCTTGCGCCGTGAGCGCTCCCGCGGTCCGGTCGGCGATCACCCGCATGGCGTTGCCCGCGGTGAGCGCCGTCGGCACCCCCCAGATGCGCCAGAGTGTTGGCGTTCCCCGGCGGGTCTCGTCGCCGTCCTGGATGTCGTCGTGAGCGAGCGAGAAGTTGTGGATCAGCTCGAGCGCCGACGCGGCGGGGAGGGCGTCGCGCCAGTCGCCTCCCGACATCTCGCACGCGGCGAGGCAGAGGATGGGGCGCAGTGCCTTGCCGCCCCCCCGCGTCGGCGTGCCCTCCAGCGTCTCCCAGCCCATGTGGTAGCGCAGCATGGGGGCAAGCTCGCCCCCCGCCTCCACCGCTTCGCGAAGGCAGCGCTCGATCTCAGGCAGGAACCGCCTTGCCAACTCTCCTATCTGCTGTTCGGCGTTCGCCATGCTCACCTCTCCCTTGAGGGGAGAGGTCGGCGCGCGTCAGCGCGGCGGGTGAGGGTGTCCATCGTTACCCGCCGAGCTCCGTGATGAGCTCCGCGGTGTGGAGCACGCCGAGGCGGAAGTAGTCCAGGCGGATGTTCTCGTTCGGCGCGTGGATGCGGTTGCCGGGGTAGTCGATGCCGCACG
>JAPPHT010000036.1:50607-51442 GCA_028874795.1 Chloroflexota bacterium | reverse complement strand
AGGCGTGGGTGGCCGAGCAGGTGGAGAAGGGCATCGACGTGCTCATCTGCCACCCCAGGCTGGTGCAGACCGGCCTCGACCTGATCGATTTCCCCACCATCTGCTGGTACGAGACGGACTACTCGGTCTACACGATGCGGCAGGCGTCGCGGCGCTCGTGGCGCATCGGCCAGAGCCGGCCGGTACGGGTCGTCTTCATGGCCTACAGGAACAGCCTGCAGGCCGACGCCCTGAAGCTGGTGGCGAAGAAGCTCCAGTCCTCGCTGGCGGTGGAGGGCGAACTGCCGGAGGACGGCCTGGCCGCCTACGGCGACGACGGAGACGACCTCATGCTCGCGCTGGCGCGGAAGATCGTGAACGGCGACGAGGACGAGGCTGAGACGGTGGAGGCGGTCTTCGCGGCTGCGCGGGACGCCGAGACCGACGCCGAGGAGTATCTGGTCGACGACGGCTGGCAGGCCGTGGACGTCGAGCCCGTCGTCTTCGATGCGGGTCGCAGCGGGGTGGAACCTGAAGTGCTGGCGCCTGCGTCCAGCGGCCCGACCCCGGAGCGGCAGCCGACGCTGTTCTCCTGGGCGGAGTTCATGGCCGAGGGGCCGGTGAGGCCGAAGGGCCGCAGCCGCAAGCCCCGGCCCGCGTCCCTCTCCATGTTCGAGTGGGCGCTCGGCGTGGAGCAGGAGCGAGAGACCGAATTCGTGACAGCGCCACGGTGACGGAGTTTGACTGAGGGGATGCCCCCCGGTGTAGACCCCCGGCAACCCCCCCCAAGTTTTGGGGTTTATGGGGTTTAAAGGAAAAGGGGGGGGGAACGTTGGGTAGACCCCAAGGGAAAAGG
>JAPPHT010000036.1:20784-50597 GCA_028874795.1 Chloroflexota bacterium | reverse complement strand
GGTGTATGTTGTTGTATTTCAATATTTGTTCTCGCCGCTGGGTGGTGTTTTTTTTTGGGTGTTTGGGGGGCGGGTCGACCCGGGGGGCATCCCCCTGGCATGTGTGGGGTTTTCTGCGTTTAAGGGCAATCGGGGGAGGAACGTTGGAGTCGACGCGAAGGTAACGGTGGGACCCTCTGGCAATTGACAGCGGCGACCGCAGGCTGTAATCAGGGGGAGCAGGACTTTCCTGTCTTGGATGCTTATGGTCAACTTACCGCTGCTGCGTTCGCTGGACGTGACGGGATACGGCCTCTACCCTGGCGGCACCGGTGAACCTGGGCTGCATGCCCGCTTCAAACCCGGGCTGACCTTGGTCCTCGGCGCGAACGGACTGGGGAAAACGACCCTTGTCACGATGTTGTACCGGTTGCTGACGGGCCCCTACGATTTCCGGGCCTTTGCGCAGGGAGGTGACTTGGGGACGGCAAGTCGAGAGGTGGTCCCGCTACGAGGCAGCCCACGGCAGACTTTTGCCCACAGGGTCGCCGATGGCGCGGTACAGGCAAGGGCACGGCTCACCTTCGATGTGGGCGGTGTGGAGGTGTCCGTCGAGCGTAGCCTGCGGGACCTCACGCTGCTGGGATTCAACGTCGGCGGAGACCCCCTCGATCAAGATGAGGAGCTTTACCAAGCTGCGATGGTCAGTCTTGCGAACGTGTCCACCTTCAGTGACTGGATCCTCCTGCTTAGGTTCATCGTGTTCTATCTTGAGGACCGGCGTGCATTGGTTTGGGATCCCACGGCACAGCGGCAAGTGCTGCGGGTGTTGTTCCTAGATCCCCAACACTCAAAGGACTGGGAGGAGCGGGAGCGCAAGATTCTGGCGGAGGACTCTCGGGTACGCAATATGCAGTCAGTTCGGAGCAACCTGATGAAGAGGATCTCACACGTTGAGTCCCTCACCGTCGACGCCCCTAGAGTAAAGAAGGAACTCGAAGAACGGGACCGTGACCAACAGGAAGCGCAGGAGTCGCTGGAGCGGGAGACTTCCGCGCTCCCGGCCGTGGATGACAACTATGAGCGTGCGCGCCACCGGGTTCTGATCTTGGAACAGGACCGTGAAAGTCGATACCGCGAACTAGAGCATGCGCGATTGCTGGCTGTCAGTGCCCGTTTGCCTCAGCACTCGGACTCCGCTCGCTACATCCTCACGCAGATCCTAACTGAGGAGCATTGTCTCGTGTGCGGCACGTCCGTTCCTGAGGTGTCGCGGTCGATGGAATCCCGCATTGAGGACGATAAGTGTGTGGTCTGTGGCTCGAAACTGCCCGAGGGGAGTGCCGAGACCCCGATCCACCTCGCCGATGCCCGCATGAGAAGAGAAGAACAAGACTTTCATCGCATTGAGTCCGACTTGGAGGCTGCCAGCTTCGCTCTGGAGAAGTCTGAGGGGGAGAGGCGAGAGGTGGTCACGGCAATCCAGGGACTCAGGGTTCGGATTGCTGACAATAGTGCCCGGATAGAGCAAACTAGTGCAACGCCTGCCTCCGGCGGATCGTGAACAGCGCCAGCAACGGTACGAGTACTCGTCCATACAGGCCGAGATTCTAGAGGGTCAGGAAGAACTGGTTCGCATGCGTTCGGAGTTCGAGAGTGTGCTCGCCTCGGCGACCGACGCCGTGCTGACTGGGGCCGAGGCGGTGAAGGATTCCTTTGCCGCCTACGCAAGCGATTTTCTGATGGAGGACTGCCGTCTCGAATGGTCACCGCAATCTGCCCCACTCGGGCAGACTGGTCAGCTGTTCAAGTTTCCGGCATTCCAACTCGCACTCGGAGGTAGCGATTTCAGTGGGCCCGTCCGTCGGGGTGGCCCCTCTGATGTTTCCGAGAGCCAGCGCGAGTTTATCGATATTTCCTTTCGGATGGCATTGGCCCATGTTGCGGCCTCCCAGCATGTGACCACTCTGGTGATGGATGCACCGGAGTCCTCTTTGGATGCGGTGTTCGTCGGGAGGGCTGCGAACGTACTCAGTACCTTCTCCCGCCCAGAAGCAGGGAACTGCCTGATTGTGACATCCAACGTCGTAGATGGCGGCCTAATTCCGGTCCTGCTACGAAATAGCATGGGAGAAGCCGATCGGGATGCACGTGTAGTGGACCTGCTAACCGTCGCAGTATCAACGGCAGCGGTGCGTAGCCTGTGGGACGAGTACGAGGCGGCTCGGGATAAGCTGCTGGGGTCAGTGGATCCTCCACGGGCATAGAAGACGGTTACGTAATGACCGAAGAACCTCAAGGAACCACCAACTCCGACGGGCTGACTGGTGCACCGTTCGACGTCCTCCGACGACGGTTACGCCTACTTAGGCTTCTGGAAGGGGCGGATCGGGCCGGGATCGCTCCCATCCGCGTGAACCGGCTGCACACCTACGCCTACCTTACCAACGTCCTGGCCCCCGTGTGGGATGCTCGCGTGTTCGACAGCCAACTCCTGAAACGCCTAGGTGGGCCTTTCTATCCTGCGCTCCAGCAGGATCTTGATCGCCTGGTAGGGCTCGGGTTGGTGCGGATTACCGGCTTGGGTCATGTGCAGGACGAAGGTGGGCAATGGCGATTGGATGGCTTCTTCGCCCTAGACTATGAGAGGGCCGGGGAGGCCCTCCGGTTCCTCGGTACCATCCCGGAAGAACGCGAGATGCAGTCGTTCCTAGTGGAGGTAGCCTATGCGGTCTCGGCTTTGAGCGACAGGGAGTTTGATCGTGTGCATCACGAGGATGCCACGTACTCAGATCGGAATGTCGACTACGACAACGTCGTGGACTTCGCAGAATGGAAGGACCTGAACTACTCGGCCAATGCTGCATACCATTTCGCTGAGATTTCCGAAGGGGCGATGCCAAGCGAGCTCCTCCACCTCTACGTGAGGCACCTGCACCGGAGGATTAGTGGTCAACGATAGTGACACGGCACCTAGGCTCGGTGAATGGGCAGATGGTGGATTCGATGAGACGGTCTCACGACATGGGGGGACCGGGTTCGGTGCGGACCTTCCCGACGAGAACAGGTTCGTCTTCGGCGTCACGCAACTCCTGAGGCGGCGCCGGGCAGAGGTCGAAGCAAGAGGAGAGTCGGACCCCTCTGATATCGCAGTCTTCGTCCTGCAGCCCAAGCCACCGGAGTCCGTGCAAGGAGTCCACAGAGTGCCTATGGTCGACAATGGGTTGACCTCAGTCAGTGGGCGACTCTGGTTTGCTTCTGCTGCCGTGGCATCGGCGCACTTCATCGAGCTTCCTGAGGACACGGACGATGGACGCTTCACGTACGTTGCGGGCGAGCTAAGCTTGGGTGAGCAGCCGACACTGATTTATGACCCACGGCCCTCGTCACCCCAGTTGCGCTGGTACCCCCAAGGCCTGAATCAGCCAGACAATGTAGAGTCGAAACAGATCGAAGGTGATGTTGAACCGGCCGATGTCTTCGAGACGATTCATAAACTGTATTGCGAATGCCTAGCCACGCCAAGTGGCTTGCCGTCAGGCGGCAACCTATGGCAGAACGCTAGGCGCCATCACGCAGGAGATAGGGCCGAAACATTGATTCAGTCCATTCTGAAAGCCGGACTCGTCTTGAGTTTCCCCTTCTGCAAGGTATGGCATGAGCAACCGCAGGTGGCTGGAAGGAGCGACTTGGCGATACAGCAATGGGACCCGATGGATCATGCAGTCATGACGCAGCACGCAATCATCGAACTGAAGGTGTTGAGAAGCTACGGGTCCCAAGGCGCACCCGTACCAGAATCGAACACGCTCGAGTGGATCAGCGAGGGCGTAGACCAAGCAGCAGCATACCGGGATGAGAGGGGATATAGATGGTCAGCCCTCTGCTGTTTCGATATGCGGAAGGAAGATGTTGGGGACACTGTGTGCTTCAGTCATGTCCAATCGGACGCTCTTGACCGGAACGTATGGCTCAGACGTTGGTTCTTGTACGCGGATTTCCGAGCCTATCGCCGAGTCCGTCCATGTTCATGATTTCTTCGGGATTGTTCCGGAGCACCAAGAGGTGCTCGGCCAGCATCCAGTCCCCCCCCTGCTGCGCTGACACCCGCATGGACCGGCAGGGCTCCGTCGTGAGGACATCCCACCCCCGGGTGACGACCAACTCTTGGAGCACCTTGGCAACGGGTATGTGGACGCCGGCGTAGCGACTGTCTCCTACGACCATCCAAGCCGAGGCGCCGTCGACCAAGATCCGCTTGAGGTGACCGAGCACCTCCAGCAGGTCGTTGAAGTACGCCCCGACCATCGTGGGTATCCCGGGATTCCACAGCTCATTTCGGTGGGAGTGCAAACGCTCCAACGCCCCGTCAAGGGTGGGTGAACCGGATGGCGGCTCCACATTGCCCCAAGAAACCTGCACATGCGAGGACAATGTCGCTTTGCGCAGGTTCAAACTGGCCTCCTGGCTTTCTAGGTAACCCAGTGCCCAGAGCTCGATGTTGTAGACATCGGTGTAGTCGAATGAGTTCGCATACGGCGGTGAGAACACGGCGACGTGACATTGGCCGATATCTAGGAGTGCCTCACGGCTGTCCCCGCGACGCACATCGTAGGAGGTGATTGCACGGTTCGCGAACCGCTGGATGTCGTCGATGGCATCCTCCGCCTGCTCTTGGAACAGCTCCACCACGCGCCGGGGGAGAATATTCCTATCTTTCCACCCCTGCCGGTAGCGTCGCCCCTTCCCGTTGACAGTCACGTTGCTCACGTCGATGAGAATCCCGCTCAGGATGACCCGGAAGAGACGGCGGGACGGTTCTTCGAGTTCATCTATGGCGTCTAGGAGAACACCCAAGCAGTCCGCGATCTGTTCATCGAAGATCCAACGTTCGTTGAGTCCCGGCTGGACGAACGTAATCGGGGCTGCGGCAAAGCGAGAACGCGCAGTTCCCGGGGCGCTAGTAATGTCAGCTTGCAGAATCGTGTGAAGGTCGCCCATGAGTTTCGTGACTGACGGATACGCAGTAAGCTTCGCTTCTATCAGGTCAGCGAGGTACGGGTTCACCTCAACGGTGACCGGGTGTACACCCAGGAACTGGCAGGCAAGGGCCGTTGTCCCAGATCCGCCGAACGGGTCAACGCAACGTTCGACCGGGACGGGACTTTCTCTGACTGCGCGCGCGATGAGCTCCGGCGCAAACGATTCCTTGAAGTGACGCCAGTCCTGAAACGGTAATCGCTGAGCTCCTGTGTTGGTGCTGAATGAGGGCAACTCGCGGTTGCCGGTCCAGTCGCTGAAAGTGACTACGCTCCTCTCGGTTGCAGTCGTCATCCGTTGCACTGTCCTTCTTGGTATCGGGGTGTTGCTCCCTGCGACATCTTACTAGGGTGTCCCCGGCGAGCGAGGCCCTTGGATGAGTGGCAAAGAAAGCCTAACGCGGCAGGCCCTCCGGTCCGACTACGAGTTCCCAGGCCACCAACTCAAGGTCCTCAACGGATGGCTGCTTCGTGTCCGGTCTTTGGATGGGCCGGTCGAGACCTTCCGCTTGGATGGCCTCTCGGAGGTCCGCTAGAGCCTCGACCAGTCGGTCAAGTTCCGCCTGCGTGGGCGCAAGCTGGTTCATGACTCGAACCGGGTCGCGCATTCCCGCACGCCGGGTCGCGTCCGAGGGCAATGGCATCTCAACCCATTCGTTGAAGAAGCCGAATAGGTCGGGCTGGGATTGCAGCAAGTCGTCCCGGCCTAGGAACTGCCTGATGCGTCTCGTGAAACTGTCTGACGTAACCGCGGAGATGGCGTCCAGGTACGCTTGGCCGATCTGGTTGACAGCCGCCTTCAGCGGCTCGCCCAGGTAGGTGAACGGGTTCGCGTCCGGAGCCAACTCCAACCGTTTCTCGTCTCGATCGGACTCCACTAAGGGCAGAACGTCGTTGGGAGAGGTCATCGGCTGTGCGGTACTGCCGAGGGGATAGAAGCGCCAGAACACCTCGCCGGATGCTTCCTCCGGCATCTTCAGCATGACGTAGACGCCGTTGGCCATACCCTTCTTGATGCTGTAGACGCCGTCGGGGATCTCCTTCACGTCCTCGGTGGCGAACTCCTTCATCATGTCCAGGTACCTGTTCAGCAGTTCCGCGCCCTCGTCCAGTCCCTGGCTGCGCTCGCCCTCCCGGTAGATCTGGTCCGCCTGCACGCCGCCTGCGCGCAGCTTCATCACCTTGTCCAGCTCTTTCGCCTCGATCTGCTCTCCCAGTACTGAAGCGTCCAGGGCCACGGCGTCTTCGATGGTCTCGATCTTCCTCGACAGGTTCTCGACGAGGTTCAGCAGGTCTTCCAAGCCATCCTCTGGCATCAGGTTGTAGATGTACACCTTGTCGTGGGGAGAGAACAGGCGGTCTATACGACCGGCGCGCTGGATCATCCGCACCGGGTTCCATGGCAGATCGTAGTTGACCAAGAATTGGGCATCCTGAAGGTTCTGACCCTCCGAGAGTACGTCCGTGGCAATCAACAATTCGATGCCCTGCTCCCTGAGAGGCTCTATCTTCTTCAACAATCCGGGGTCGTCCAGTGGTTCGATCTCGCGATGCGTTGCAAGCGGCGCGAACCGCTCAAGCACCCCGCGCCGTCTGTTCTGGTCATCTGCGCCAGTGAGGAGCGACATCCACCGTCCGTCCTCGAGATTGCTCTGAACGCGGAAATCCTTCGTAAGGGATTCCACGTCTCCGCCGAACTGCTTGAACAGGTGCTGCGCTGTGTCCTTGTACGTTGTGAACAGGGCAACCTTGGTAGGTTGCCCGTGCTCGTCCTCTCTGGGAAATCCTTCGAGCAGCTTGCGTACGGCCTGTGCCTTGGGGTCGCCCTGCTCCGCCAGCATCTCCTCCAGCCACTGGAGTCGTGTGAGCAGCGTCTGGAGCCGGTCCCGGTCGAACTCCACGTCCGCCTGCAACCTCCCGCAGAGGTCGAGGTCGTCGGGCGCGGCGAGCTCCTGTTGCAGCGCCGCCACTGCCTTGGGGTCCATGTCCTCCACGTCCTGGTCGTGATCCGGCAGCGACCCTCCCAGCACGGCCCGCAGCTTGTACGCCTGCCTCGGCGTCAGCACACGCCCCTGGTCCAGCCTGGACAGGAACAGGTTGAGGTAGTCCACGAGGCTTCGCACCGTAGACGTGAGCGCGGCGAGTGAACTCTCCATCCGCTTCAGCAGAATGGTGCGCATGATGCCGACGAAATTGGCGTTGCGCTGCTTCAACTGCGCGCTCGTTTCCCGCTCGCCTGTCTCCACGCCGTACTCGTCGAGGCGGTACACGGCGAAGTTCAAGTGCTCAATGGCGTCGATGACGTCGCGGTAGATGTTGCCGTACAGTCCTTGCAGGCTGTAGTCCACCGCCTTCGGTATCTCGTGCTCAGGGAAGCGCAACGGCTGCCCGTTGACCTCCATCGTCTCTCTCGCTTCCTGCATGGACCGGATGTCGTGCCGGGTCCGGCGAACGAGGGAGAGCATCATCGTGTCCAGCAGGCCGGAAACGGATTCCCCCTCCTCTATCGCCTGGAAGGCGTTGCGCAGGTTGGGTATCGGCCCTCGCCCCGCGTACCAGGTGTCGTCTCCCCGGGTGATGAGCGTGAGCTGGTGGTAAAGGTCCCAGATGGAGTTGTTGATAGGCGTCGCCGTCAGGAGGATGACGCGCGTGTCAGGCTTGCCGCCTCGGATGATCTCCATCAGGGCGCGATAGCGCTTGGTCCTCGGATTGCGGAAGTTGTGGGACTCGTCGACCAGCACGATGTCGTACTGCTCCTGGTACCGCCTCAACTCGGCCTGCAGCCGTTGCCGCGCTGTCGCCGACGGCTCCTCTTGGATGTCCGTCAGGCTGGACAGCGACTCCATGGTGACGGTGGTGGCGATGATGCCCCACTCGGCGAGCCTGTCGGTGTTCCAGTTGTCCTGGAGCTGGGCGGGACAAACGACGAGCGCCCGCGTTGACGCGCTGGCCCGGATCGGGTCTTCAGCCCGCTGGTTGGCGAACTCCCGGAGGATGCCCAGCCCCTCGTAGGTCTTCCCGAGGCCCACCGAGTCGCACAGCATCGCGCCCCAGTGCCGCTTCAACAGCGCGACGCAGCGTTGGACGGCCTGCTGCTGGAACCCGGCCAGCCGCCCCATGACCTCTTCCGACAACCCCATCTCAAAGAAGCGGCCATAGGCGGCATGCAGCGACTTGAGCATGACCTGCCATGGGGTGTACCGCCTCCCGAACAGCACGCACTCCTCCAAGCGCTGGATGAACTGCGCCTTGCAGTCCTCCCCCTGCTCCCATTTCCCGTCGAACCAGCCCTCCAGATGCGCCGCAAGGTCGCGGTCGTAGGAGGCGAGGTTCAACTCCGAATTCTCGGAAAGTCCGCTCTTGGTCAGGTTGCTGGAGCCAACCGCCGCGTAGCGTCCCCGCTCCCCAGAGCAGAGATACGCCTTGGCGTGAAGCCGATTGTGGGGCGAGCGGTGGTCGAGCACGTGTTCCGGACGCACGTTGCCCGCGTCGGCGCCGAGGAATCGCCGCACCTCTACGCCCTCTTTCTGGAGGAAGCTCACGAGCGCGGTAACCCGCTCCCACGCGGACAGATCGAAAGCGGCGGCCCCGGGGGAAACGCCCCGCGCCAATAACTCGCGCCGCTCCTCGTGGGTGAGCAGCAGCCAAGGATAGCCGCCTTCGAGGAATGTGTACCAGTCTACCGACTCTGCCGGGCCGTGAAGCTCGTCGTGGTCGCCGGGTTGCGACAACACGTCCCGGGGACCGCGCCGGTTCAGGAAGGGCCGCTCCCCCAGCAGCAGCCGGACGCGCGCGGCGCTGTCCATGTGCTCCTTCAGGTCGAGAAACCCGTCGGGAGTCAGGTAGGCCGTCGCGATGCGGACGTCCGAGGGGGCGACATGCGCCAGAGCGCCGACCAGATGCTCACGCATCGAGCCCGTCGTCGGTTCATTGGCTATCGGCAGAACGCCGCTCTCAGTGGTCATCGGCAAGACTGTACCATCGCATGGTGCTAGGCAGGGATGATGTGCAGTCCCTGCAGCCGTTCGAAGTCCCGCCTGTTGTTGGTCAGCAGCGTCAGATCGTTGCTTATCGCGGTAGCGCCTATCAGGATGTCCATGTCGCCGATGATGTTGCCCGCCTCTCGCAGCCGTGCCCGTTCCTTGCCGAAGACCCTGCACGCCGCGTCGTCCAGCGGGACCACCGCGATTGCCTCCAGGAACAGGCGCAGCGCCTCCGAGTCGGCATCAGGATCCTTGGAACCGGCGAGGCCGTCGTAGAGTTCGGCGAGAGATACTACGCTCAGCCCGACCCCTCGTGGCAAGAGTTCCTCCAGCCGCCTGGCCGTTCTATCGGCCCTATGCAGGTAGTCGATCACCCAGTCCGTGTCCACGAGATATTCCATGATGCCGGTCGCACTACAACCTGGGCACAGGGCGGGTGTGGATGTCACGACTGGCGCGAATGTTCTGTATCAACTGATCGCCGTCAACGCTGTCCTTCCATACGCCCGCCGTCGCTCGCAAGGCGTTGAGTTTTCGCCACTCCAAGGGCAGTTCAACGCCCAACGCCTCGCGCCGCTCGTCTAGCCAGTCCAGCACCCGTTGCCGCTCGGAGGCAGAGAGGCCGTAGGTGTCGAACACAATGGTATCGATTTCTCGCTCTAGAGCTGCTACTTGTTCGGGAGCCTCCACTACGCCAATTATCTCACTTGCAAGCCTCTCTAGTTCAGATTGGGCTTCGGAATCAGGAGTTGCGATTGGCGTTGGCTCAATGTAGGCAATCTTGAACTCTTGGTATGATCCGCCTCGCGCAACGGTAAGTCGTGGATAGACGAAGTTAAGCAACGAAGAATTCATCATGGGTAGCAACCAAGGCACGGGTTCAATGAGGCAGTTAGCGGGAGCAGATACATACGCCCGAGAAAGATCCTTGGCAAACTTGCTCTCTACGGCTAGATTCCCCCAAACGACCTTTTGATTGCTGAACTCGCTATGGTAGGCCACAGAGTCCTGAATCTCGTACCATTGGTAGTCCCCAGGCTTCCTTCCAATGCCCTGCTGTCCGCTGGTTGCCTTGGGTTGGAGGTTGGCGCGCCACCACGAAAGGTAATCTCGGATAGCTGGGTATTCGTCTATGTCCACGCCACGACGAGTGAAGATAATGTAGCAGCCTGCCCAATCAGGTTTCCACCGCTTGATGTCCTCACCTCGAAGCCATGGCCTGATGAGTTCTGCACTCCTCGGGTCTTCTTCAATGAGTTCCTTGCGTTTGGCCTCATTGATGACGAAGGCCGGATTGTGACCTGTCTTGACACCGTAGTAGATGCGTCCGTTAACAAACTCACGCAGTGGTGTACCCTGGTTCATGACTCTCTCGAAGAGAGCTATCAAGTGAGGATCCTCTAGAATCCATCTGTCCTTCTTGAGCAACGCCTGCGGGAAGTCTTCGATCTCTGATCTGCTAAGCAAGCCGTCCAAGTCTTCCAGCACGCTGCGCACACCTTCCGGGTTGACCTTCAGGTTGGCTTTGGCGAGCTCTTGGTGGACTGGACCAGCCAACTCGGTCACCCTCGAGACGTGCCCCGCCACGTCCCTTGATCGATTGCCCACCAGCACTGCGGGGTAAGCAGCGATAGCCTTGCCGTTGGCCTCAAACAAGGGTAAGTCGCCGAAGTCGATGACACGCCTGATGCGCAGTGAAGTCGGAACGTGCTCACGGATGCCAGTTCCATAATCGGCTCGCATGAACTTATTGCTGGTGATGAAGGCCAGCCATCCGTTTGGCCGGAGTATCTGTAAAGCTCGGGCGTAGAAATAGACAAGGATGTCCGCCGTGCCAGCGTACACTTCGGAAAAAGCTTCCTCGTATGCTCTTTGATCCTCGGAGTCCAGCTTCTCATGCTTCACGTAGGGCGGATTGGCAAGCACGATATCGAAACCCGCGTTGGAATCACCCTCCCGCAGCACTTCGGGGAAGGCTATGGGCCAAAGGAACGGCTTCTGCACCAACGCGAAGTCGCTGGACTCCACGCCGCCCAGCAGGGAACTGGTTCGGTCAACCAGACCCTCTGCCCGCCTCAGCGCGGGCTTGGTGGACTTTTTCGTCCTCAGGGCTTCAAGGTCCGCCTCGGCCCTCTCCAGCGCATGAGCGAGGTGCAGGCGGACGATCTCACGCTGG
The DNA here is from genome assembly GCA_028874795.1 of Chloroflexota bacterium. Classification (GTDB taxonomy): domain Bacteria; phylum Chloroflexota; class Dehalococcoidia; order Lucifugimonadales; family Australimonadaceae; genus Bin16. The sequence continues at coordinate 39,420 of JAPPHT010000036.1, read as the reverse complement.
TCCTGCGCGATATAGTCGCGCAACTCTCTCAGGCGTTTCGGGTTCCGGTGGGTGCGCTCGAATTCCCGTTTTCTCTGGGCGATATCGTTCTCCAACCGTTGGAGCGCACTCTGAAGCTCCATGCCGAGTTGCAGGCCCTCCGGTGCGGGCCAGGACTCCTTGAAGGTCACGCCCGCCGCCCTGTCCACTAGGGAGTCCCCGGCCACAATCTGGAAGTCCAAGTTGGGCAACGCCCAGTCGGAGTTCGCCGGCGGCGGCTCGTCCAAGTCCAGCACCATGGAGAGCCAGAGGCGCAGGCGGCATATCTCCACGGCCTCCGGGTTGATGTCCACGCCGTACAGGCTGTTCTCGATGGTACGCCGCTTCCACTCGCTCACCGTCCGGTAGAGTTCGTCAGGTTCGATGTAACGCTTCTGGGAGAACAGGATCCCGCGCCGCAAGGCCACTATCTCTTGGATCGTCCCCAGAAGAAACGCGCCGGACCCGACGGCGGGGTCGCACACACGGACGGTCTCCAACGCGCGGATGAGGGCGTCCGCAGGGAAATCGGGAAGGGGTTGATACTCGTCCCTTGAACCCACAGCCTCTTGTCGAAGAGCGTCCAGTGTACCTTGGTCGACGCCGGTGGCGTCGCGCAGATACCCGTCCATCGCCTCGCGGCACATGAAGTGGACGACCTCCCGGGGTGTGTAGTAGGTGCCGGTTTTCCGCCGCTCGTCGCCCTGGTAGAGGTTCTCGAAGACGCGGCCAAGCAGTTCGGGGTCAGGGTCGACGGACTGGTCGTCCGGCGTAGACTCCCGGGTGGTGAAGCGGTAGCGCGAGAGCAGGTTCAGCAACGAGCCCTCGCTCTCAGGATCGAATACGTCGTCCGGCAGCGACACCTCGCCTGCGTCGTTGATGCGGTCTTCCAGAGCGCTGCGCCTGAACAGGCCGCCGTTCAGGTAGGGAACAAAGCCGAGAACCGAGTTCTCGCCCCGGCTGCTGCTTCCCGTCGCCATGGCGTCGAAGAACATGGGTGAGAGGATGCCCCGGAAGTACTCGCCCTCCTGGAGGTTTCCGCGCTTGGCCCAAAGGTCCAACAGGTAGGTGACGGAACCCATCCCACCCGGTTCTCCCAGCCAGCGTTTAGCTTGGAGGAACCAGAGAAAGAGCACCCGTCCCATCTGCCGGGTGGCCCAATTGCGGGCCTCTTTCTCGCTGAAGGACTTTACCACCGGGTGGTCTTGGTTGTGCGCCAACAACACCCCGGCTATGCGGTCGCGGACGTCGGCGTACTCACGGTAGAACTTCGTGGTCACGCGCTCGACGCTGAACTGCCGTTGCCAGGACTTGGAAACGTCCAGAAGGCTCGCGCCGGGGGGGATGCGGAGCCCGTCTAAAAGCTCCCGGTGGAAGCGCGTCGGGTTGGCAAGGTCGAGGTGGGCGCGAACGCTGGTCACTGCACCGTTCGAGGCACCGGTCTGCGTGCGGGGGAAGACCAGTTCGGCCTCGGGGCGCCCGTCGACCGAAGGAGGGACCAGCAGGGCCAGAGACCGCCTGTCCGGGACATGCTCAACGAGCGCGCGAGTGACTCGCCGTCGCGCCCGGTCCCGGTCCGAAGACCGGTAACCCCATTGGGACAACACGCCTATCCACAGGCCCGCCTGGGCGGGAGACGCCTTGCGACTCCCCACGCGGTAGAGTTGGTCTATTCCAAAACCCACGTCCCGGCGTCCACGCAGGAACTGCTTCAACTCGCCTGAGAGCGCGCCGGCCAGCCGGTCCTCCGGGTTTGAGATGGGCTCAAAGCCCAGGAACTCAGCGAGACCCTCAGCACGCTGGGGGTCGCCGCCAAAGTCAGCAAGAATGTCTGCGATATTGCCGTCAGCGACCATGCTCAGCACCTGCTCACATGCTAGCATAGGGTGAGGCGAACACAACCTGCCTTAGGCTGGGCAAACATCGGCAAATGGAAGACGGCCTCGGCAACCCATGCCGTGTCCGTGGCCAAAACGACTGGTCGAATCGAACTCCGAGGTACGGGCCTATCGGCTCCTAGCGAGGGGCGAGGAGTAACTGCCCTATAGGGCTACCTCCCACTCGAAAGTTCGCATTACGGTACCGCTTGGCCCACCAGACTTGACAAAATCAAGAACCTTCACCTTGAGGCTCGTTGTAGACCTGTAGGTCGAGCCTGCTTGCTATCCCGTCGGACGAGGAACCGCCGCGAGGGTCAGGTGCCAGACTCGACCTTACTCCTTCATCCGCCCATTGGCCCCTCGTGATTCACGGGTCACCAAGAATCTCCGATTTACTCGCAGATTGGCAGGTTTATCGGTTCGCTTACTCACCCTCCTACTCACTTCATGGTCAGCTGGTCGACTCAGCCACTAGGGCATTGGGTACCGCTCCTCCCCGACAGCTAAGAAGACGTACATGGCCAGTCGGTCGAATGGCGGATCTGAGGACGCATGGTTTGACGACGCCCAAGGGCAGCGGGAGAATGAAGCCATGCCTCCACGGGAGTGAGTCACGATAACCCTGACATTCTCGTTTACTCGTAGATGACGCTCTCGTCCTAACCTACACATCAATGGAGTCCTAGAAAGTGACCTCGGAAGGACAAGACCGGGACAGTCCATCCATTGCACATCCCAATGAGGCAGCTACTTGGTCTTCGCCTCCGTCGAGGCTGTTCACGCCGCCGACGGGACAGGACGTGCTGCCACCTGTCGAGACCCGGCCTCCTCTACTTCCAGTCGATCGTCTCACTTGGGAGGACTTTGAACGTCTCTGTCTCCGCTTGCTTCGACAAGAGTTGGATTCAGTCCATACATCGATAGTCGGACTAGCCGGAGAGACAACCCCCGTCGTACGCCAGTACGGACAGGTTGGACAAGCTCAGTTCGGGATTGACTTGTATGCAAGAGACCGGCTCCTTCTAGGTGCACCCCCTCCAATGCGCAAGTACACAGCTCTCCAAGCGCGTAGGATCCAGGTTGTTACGGAAGCAGCTCTGACGAGCAGTGTGGGGGATTTCCTCGCAGGACCATGGGCTCCTCAAACACGAAGGTTCATCTATGCGACAAGCTCATCGACCAAATCAACTGTTCTGGCCAACAAGATTGAGCACCTCGCGGATCAACTCGTGGAACAGTCTATCGAATTCGTGGTCTGGGACATAGAGTCAATCTCCGCGCAACTGCGGGGCCACCCAGAACTCGTCGATGACTTTTTCGGGCGACAATGGGTTAAGGCGTTCTGTGGAAAGCCAGCTGCAAACACGCTCGGCAAGCGGCTTGATGCTCAGCGAGTCACGAAGCTCCGTGGAGAACTGGCCCGAATCTACGCGGCTTCGTTTAGTGTCGCTGATTCTGGCCTCATCGCCCTTAGGTCCACCAAGACACGCTCGGTTGGATTCCTCAATCGGTTCGTCACTCCCGACCTAATCTCAATAACCCCACACGTCGAATCACTTCCAGAGGTAGTAACCAGCGACGATGACGGAGGCATACAAGCGCTCTTGGAAGAGGCAGCTGAGCAGAATGCGGCTACACGAGACGACGACACTTGGTTCCTCCGCGACTTCAAGCGCATGCGTCGCCGCACGGAAATACCTCAGGTCTCGGATCGCCGGTCTGCGGACCAGTGGATTGGCACGACGCCATTGCATGTGGTCGTTGGTAATCCCGGTGCTGGCAAGAGCACACTCCTCAGGTATCTTGTCCTTGATCTCCTAAGAAATGAACCAACATGGGGGGCCGTCGCCGAACGATGGGGTGAACGTCTGCCAGTTTGGCTGCCATTTCATTTCTTCACCCAACGAGTCTCAGGCCATACGGGCGCGGCAGCGTCCATCGCTGAGACACTTAGGGCTTGGCTAGAACAGCATGATACTGGGCACGTCTGGCCGCTCGTCCAACAAGCGTTAGAGGACGAACGTTTGCTGCTTGTCGTCGACGGCCTCGATGAATGGCTCAATGACGACGCAGGACGATATGCAATCGCGGCCCTAGAAGCATTTGCGGAATCCCATGCCACGCCGCTGGTCGTCTCTACGAGGCCCTACGGGCTAAGCCGGCTGAATCTAGCTGCTGGTTGGACTTACACACGGATTGCCACGTTGAACGCGGCGCAGCAGCGCCAACTCGCACTCCATTACTTCCACGCGACCCTGGATACGGAAGGCCCCCCGGCTTCCACCAGTGTCATTGAACAATCAGTCGATGGCTTCTTGTCTGAGGTGCATAGTAAACCTGACTTGCACGCAATCAGTGGAACCCCCCTGTTCCTAGTTCTGCTAGTGGGGCTGCGCTTGTCGACTCTAGCCAAACTTCCAACTGAACGCTTTGATGTCTACGACAAGGCAGTGCAGCTTCTGGTAGCAGACCATCCGGCTAGAAGGCGCGTAGCAGCCGCCGTGACCGCACCAAGACAACGGTTGTCAGACCGTCAACTGAGGGCGATTCTCGCGAAGGTCGCCTTTGAATGCCACTCCAGAGGAGACATCTCGACCTCCCCGGAATCCAAACTCCGTGAGGACTTTCTCAACGCCCTGCATCACCTTCCCCTGAGTAGTGCAGATGCCGCCGCCGCCGCCGATGAGTTGCTAGATATAGCTGAGGGGGAGCTCGGTCTACTAGTCCGGCAGAGCCCGACAGAGCTTGGCTTTCTTCACCGTGCCCTGCAAGAGCAACTTGCTGCTGAGCACATCTCAAGCGAACTCAATCTGGATGAAGTTCACGAACTCTTCTCAAAGCATCTCCAGGATTCGAGTTGGCGCGAAGTACTCCTCGCTACGATGTGGAAGATTCCTCGACCCTCAGAGCGGAGCAGTCTATTGGAAGTGATTCGGGAGTGTGTTGATGAAACTCCGGCAGGTCTACGGTCACGAGAGATGCTTGCCGAGGTCATTTTCGGACCATATGGGCTTCCAACTTCAGACATTCGCAGAGATGCTCCTGCAATTGTTAGGGCGATTGAGACTCATACGTATGCACCGCACCGGGCCCGTCTCCTGGGCAGCATCTTGGCGGGACTGGAAGAGGCAGGCACCGGAGAGATAGTTCGGGAATGTCTTGAGCGCTGGACGCTGCTTGTTCAAGAGCCCTCCAGCGAACTCGTATGGGAGATTGCGCGTCTCCCCATAGGGACAATCTCGTCTGAATCGGTTTGCGACCTGCTAGTAATGGCCCTCCGCTATCCTGAAGATTGGGTTGCATATTCGAGCGCAGCTGCGATAGCGGCTAGGTGCTCCGACAAGAAACTTGCCGATTCCAAGGAACGCAATCTGTTTCGGACCGAATTACTGAGGCTTCTGTCCGATCCTCCTTCTGGACTTGCTCAGGCTGCTGCCTTAATGGCCCTTGCACTGGAGTGGCGAGACGATCCGTTAGTGGTTGAGATCCTGAACGAAGCACGTAATCATACAGAGACTAGTGTGAGGGTTGTAGCCCTGAGTGATGCTCTAGGTGTACTTCAGTCGACGTTCTCTGATTCTCCACCAACCATTCCAAGTGACGTATTGGACGTAAGTTACACCGAACGCGAGTGGTTGATTGGACACCTAGAATCCTTTTCCCTTACCGATGCCCACTGGGGACTACACCTAGCTACTGTCACAGAAGCTATACGTGACCAAAAAGAAGCTCTAGACAATCTAGTGTTAAGTTTGCAATCTGTTGGAGGGCCGTATAGAAATGGTGATATGCTCTGGCCCGTCGCTCTTAACTTGTTGGCAAATGACCGACGCGTTGTAGGCATCATTTGTAATCGACTTCGCTCCACTGAGCACTTTAGCCTCGGATTACGAATGATGAGTAATATAACGATTCTGGCGTCAGCATATCCGCCTGGGTCACCGCGTCACAGTCAGGTCGCAGCGGCTATAGAAGAGCGTATGGATGCCTTTGGAACTAAAATATTCGGGCCAGAACTGTTAAGGCTAGCTGCCGTTGATCGCGGGCCAGTAATGAAGAGAGTCCTCCTCGAAAGACTCGGTGAAACTTCCTTGCCTCACTGGGCTGCCGATGCGCTGGCCGAGTACTTTAATGATGATGAGGAGGTTATGACCGCACTTCACTCGGTGCTAATGGGCGACCCCGTACAAGCATCTAGAATAGCGAATGTCACGACAAGAGTCTTACCGACAAATCAAGTACTTCCACGTCTGCTGGAGATTCTACGCTTGCTTGCCAATTCGACCAATGCTCAGAGTGGACGCTATGACTTCGTAGCTTCTGCAATCGTGGAAACCTGCGAAGGAAGAGTCATGACCCCGGAAATAGAGACGTTGATTGAGGAGGCCATGAATCTCCTGCCTGAGAGAACCAACCCATTGGGCGGCGACTCTCGCCATCATTTCGCAGCAGCCCTTTATCCGTCTCCAGCTTCAAAAAGAGCTCTTGCCGAGCTTTCTCAGATAAAGGGACGTCCCCTCGCTCCTTACCTTCGTGCATTTGGGAATGACTTAGAAAAGCGCCGCCCCTTTTTGACCGAAGCGTGGAGGATTCTACACACACTGCCTGCTTACCTTCGCGCGCAACTTTGCCAATATCTCGCCGATCGTATGCTGGAGACCAGTCTAGTAATGCAGTTTACCAGTGGCTGGGCAGATGATGTATCGGGATTCAACAAGAGCATCGCATCCTTGGCCTATCATCGTGCCTTGCTTAGGGCAAGAGAGGAAGGAGGAATTGACGATGAGCACTGGACTCAAGAGATGGTCCATTTGGAAGAGGAAGCCTCGTGCTATGGATTTGACCACGAGGCAAGGAGACGCAGTGCGTGGGTCGGGATGTGCGTATGTGGAGATTGGTCAATGCTGGATGACAGGATGGAGAGGGCGGATGCTACAACACCAATAAGGGTCCCTCTAGCTGACTCACTGTACGGTCCGGACCGCATTCTCGTACAGGAACTTGCTATGTGTTGGGAAAGCCTACGTATGAAATTCGGTGAGGGGCTTCTTTCCCGATTCTCAGGGCTCGTAGGACAGCAATCAGCGAATGATGTGTGGAACGCCCTCGCCTTGGTCGCTGATCAAGACGTCGCACTGGGACAAGAACTTGACAGTCTTATAGCTGACGACCCTGAGCTATTGAACAAGGACAATATCTTCCTGTGGTTTACTACTCGCAGGAGTACTAACGCCGATGCTATAACCTCTGCATTTATTGCTCGTCTTCAACAGAATTCTGAACACCATGAGCGTATAGTGGCATTGTGGCTGCAGAACCCGAGCGATTCGGCTTGGACCGCGAACAGTTGCTAACGCGCATAGAGACAATTGCAGGAAGTGGCCCCGCCGCTTATGGAGACTCTGCGCTGGAGATGCTTGCAGTTCTGAAGCCAGAGCACCCAACAGTTCGTAGTGCTTGGGGGGAACTGTCCAAAGTGCTTGCAGGTCGCGGGCGTCCTTCGGAGCATCCTGTTCACGCTCCTACCTATTTCGGACTTGCCTATGCTGCAATAGGCAGCTCCGAGGTCTCGGCACAAATTAGGCAGGATCTTGACCGGCTGAATCAGATAGGAATACCATACTTAGATGGTGTATTTGCTTACCACGTCGCTCGTCGTCTACGCCGAGATAATGTAGCTGCAATCGCAGTCCGTGATGCAGTTATTGATGAAACGACACCGGACTTTCTGGCAGCTCCAATGGTTGCCCTCCTTGCAGATGCAATAGGAATAGACGAAGAGCTACTTCAGGAAATGGAACGTCGAATCATGGCCCAAGACGATATTGTGTTAGCGCCAATAGTACGAGACCGATCTGCTTCGGCGACTCTGTCCGTCCGGACGGTCTACACACGGGTTGCGGAGTCTGCGAGAGATATGCTTGCCACTTAAATCGCTTCCAGCCAAGCGACTACGTTGCCGTACGCGGCGTTATACTCCCCCCCCAAGACCCGCATCCTCGCACTAGGCGTGCGTTGGACCAGCGGCAGGGAGTGGTAGCAAGATACTGTTGGCCTCTTGGACGTAGGGCATTCGGCCGATTCACCCCTAGACTCCATCCACCCCGCAGAAGTGCGATAATGGGACCTCTGCGAGGCCGCTCATGGAGTACGACTTCTACGAACAACCCATCCTCAACTCGCCCTACGACTACCCAACGAAGCACTGGGAACTCGATGCGGAGGGCCAGCCGACCCAGCAGGTCATCGAGAGCCGGCGTGGGGCTGAGTTCATCACGCCCATCCCGAAGCCCAGGAGACGCAGGGCGGCGAGGGCGCAGCAGCAGTTCATCTTCGATGAGGGGAAGGGGCTGTCCACCGAGGAGCAGCAGTACGACGTTACGGCGGCGGTGAACGAGATCCGCCAGCACGTCGACCAGTGGCGCACCCTGCCTGACCCCAGGGACTGGGGGGTGACGCACACAACCGCCAAGCTGCTCCAGCACTGGCGGAGCCATCAGTTCAGCGACATCCGGCCCTTCTTCTGCCAGGTGGAGGCGGTCGAGACCGTCATCTGGCTCACGGAGGTTGCACCCAGGTTGGGGCCGACCGGCAGGCGTATCCTGGACCGCCTCGCCAATGCCAACATCGAAGCCAACCCTGAGTTGTCTCGCCTGGCGTTGAAGCTGGCCACCGGCGCGGGCAAGACCACCGTCATGGCCATGATCATCGCATGGCAGACCATCAACGCCGTGCGGCAACCCAACAGCAGGCGGTTCACGCGAGGCTTCCTCGTGGTGGCCCCCGGCATCACCATCAAGGACAGGCTGCGGGTGCTGCAGCCCAACGACCCGGACAGCTACTACGCCAGCAGGGAACTGGTGCCGAAGGACATGCTCGGGGACCTCAACCACGCGAGCATCGTCATCACGAACTACCACGCGCTCAGGCTGCAGGACCGCGTGGGCCTTTCCAGCGGCGGGCGCGCGCTTCTCCAGGGAAGAGGGTCACATCTCGACACCCTGGAGACCGAGGGACAGATGGTGCAGCGCGTGATGCCCGGCCTCATGGGGATGAAGAACGTCTGGGTGCTGAACGACGAGGGCCACCACTGCTACCGGCACAAGCCTGGCGAGGACGCCGAGGGTGACTTGACGGGTGAGGACAAGAAGGAGGCCGACAAGAACAGCGAGGCCGCCCGCGTCTGGATATCGGGGCTGGAGATCGTCAAGAACAAGCTCGGTATCGGGCAGGTCGTGGACCTCTCGGCCACTCCCTTCTTCCTGCGGGGATCGGGCTACGCCGAGGGAACGCTGTTCCCCTGGGCGGTCAGCGACTTCTCGCTCATGGACGCCATCGAGTCCGGTATCGTCAAGCTACCCCGCGTGCCCGTAGCCGACAACATCCCCGGCGGAGACATGCCCAAGTACCGCGTGCTTTGGGAGACCATCCGGAGCGACATGCCGAGGGCGGGACGCAGCAAGACGAAGGGTGGCCTCGATCCGCTCGAGTTGCCGGTGCAATTGCTGACCGCCCTGGAGGCGCTCTACGGGCACTACGAGAAGGTCTACGAGGCGTGGGCGGAAGAGAAGGCGCCGCCCTGCTTCATAGTGGTCTGCAACAACACGTCCACTTCCAAGCTGGTCTATGACTACATCTCAGGCTTCCACCGAGAGAACGCCGACGGCTCCACGACGCTGGAGCAAGGGCGTCTTCCCCTGTTCCGAAACTTCGACGAGTACGGCAACCCCTACGCGATACCGCGCACGGTGCTGATCGACAGCACGCAGCTGGATTCCGGAGAAGCGCTGGACAGGGAGTTCCGCACGGTTGCCGCCGAGGAGATAGACCGCTTTCGAAGAGAGCGGGTCGAGCGCACTGGGAACCCCCGCGATGCCGAGAATATTACCGACCAGGACCTGCTCCGGGAGGTGATGAACACCGTGGGGAAGGAGGGGCGCCTCGGACAGTCCATCCGCTGCGTCGTGTCGGTCTCGATGCTCACCGAGGGCTGGGACGCCAACACCGTGACCCACATACTCGGCGTCCGGGCCTTCGGGACGCAACTCCTCTGCGAACAGGTTGTAGGCCGTGCCCTGCGCCGCCAGTCCTACGAACTGAACGACAAAGGCCTGTTCGACGTGGAGTACGCCGACGTGCTCGGCGTGCCGTTCGATTTCACTGCCAAGCCCGTCGTCGTGAAGCCCGCGCCTCCCCGACGCACTGTACAGGTCAAGGCGGTCCGGCCCGACCGCGACCACCTGGCGATCGAATTCCCCCGAGTGTCGGGCTACCGCGCCGACCCGCCTAAAGAGGAACTCTCGGCAACGTTCACCAGCGACTCGTACTTCGTATTGACGCCGAACGAAATCGGTCCTTCGTCCACATTGAATCAAGGCATCATCGGGGAGGGCGTCGACCTCAATCTGGTCCACACCGGGGACCTCAGGCGCTCCACCCTCCTCTTTCACCTCACACAACGCCTGCTCTACACCAAGTGGCGAGACCCCAACGAGGAACCGCGGCTGCACCTGTTCGGCCGGTTGAAGGCGATCATGAGGGAATGGCTGGACGGCTACCTCGTCTGCAAGGGTGAGACCTACCCTGCCCAACTCATGTACCAGCACCTGGCGGACAGGGCCTGTGAGATCGTCGCGGCCGCCATCACCAACAGCCACTCGGCCGAATACCCGGTCAAGGCCTTGCTCGACCCCTTCAATCCGTCTGGCTCGACCGCGCACGTGAACTTCACGACGTCGAAGGCGAGCCGATGGGAGACGGATGCCCGCAAGTGCCATGTGAACTGGGCTGTGCTCGACAACAGCGACTGGGAGGCCGAGCTCTGCCGCGTGGTCGAGGCCCATCCCAGGGTCATGACCTACGTGAAGAACAACGGCCTGGGGTTCGAGGTCCCCTACCGCTCCGGCTCCAACGCCCGCACGTACATCCCGGACTTCATCGTCCGGGTGGACGACGGGCATGGGGAGGGCGACCCGCTCAACCTGGTTGTGGAGATCAAGGGCTACCGCAACGAGGATGCCAGGGCCAAGAAGCTCTTCATGGAGACGTATTGGGTGCCCGGCGTGAACAACCTTCGCCGGTACGGACGCTGGGCGTTCGCCGAGTTCACAGACGTTTTCGACATTGAGGCCGGGTTCGACAGCCTGGTGCAGGAGATCGTGAAGAAATCGGGAATCCCTGATTACAGCGCCATGGACTTCAAGGAGTTGCTGGCCGCCTGCCCTATAGACGAGGAGTACCTGGTCCGACCTCGCGAGTTCCCGAGAGACATCGACTTTGGCGTATCTGATTGACACCAACGTCATCTCGGAACTCCGCAAGGGCGACCGCTGTGACGCCAACGTCAGGGCGTGGTACGCGGCAGTGGAAGAGACCGACGTCTTTCTCAGCGTGCTGGTACTTGGGGAGATGCGCAGGGGCATCGAGCGGGTACGGAGGCGTGATCCTCGACAAGCAGTTGTCCTGGAGGGCTGGCACGCAGCCACGGCTCAAAGCTTCGCTGGCCGTATACTGCCCATCGACGAAGCGACCACGGAAGCATGGGGGAGGATGTACTTTGTCCGAAACGTCCCCGTTGTCGACGGGCTGCTGGCAGCCACAGCCATTGTGCATGACATGACGCTGGTGACGCGAAACCTTGCAGACGTCGAGGGGTTGGGCGTCCGGGTGCTCGACCCCTTTACCCCACCCCAGGCGTGACGGGGACAAGTCACCGGAGAGGGAAGGAGGCTCATGGCCGCAACACGAGGCAACAAGCGCAAGTCGGTCGAGGCCCTGACCCACGGGGAGGCCCGCCGCCGCAACCTGCCCTCCGCCGAGCACCAGCCGCTGATGCGGGAGGAGGAGCAGAGTCCCGTTCGGGTCGCCTATGAGCGGCGCAACCGCGACCTCGACCCGCAGCTCGTGTGGCGTGGCAAGGACGAGCAGGACGAGTCTCCTATCTTCGAGGTCAACGCTCCGCCCCTCTACATCCAGGAGCGCGTCCACCCAAAGGCGCTCGTCGACGACCTGATGCGCCAGTCCCGCCACGGCCACGAACCCGACGAGTACCAGACCGACATGTTCGCCGACTTCAACGGCCTGCCGTCCGAGGATGCTAGGACCGAGTTCTACCAGCACGACGCCAACTGGTCCAATCGCATGATTCTCGGCGACAGCCTGCAGGTGATGGCGTCGCTCGCAACGCGCGAAGGACTGCGGGGCAAGGTCCAGTGCATCTACATCGATCCGCCATACGGCATCCGGTTCAACTCTAACTTCCAGTGGAGTACGACGAGCCGGGACGTGCGCGACGGCAACCGGGATCACATCACTCGCGAGCCGGAGCAGGTCAAGGCCTTTCGCGACACTTGGCGATATGGCATCCACTCCTACCTCTCCTACCTGCGCGATCGCCTCACCGTGGCCCGCGACCTACTGGCCGACACCGGCTCCGTCTTCGTGCAAATCGGTGACGAAAACGTTCACCGAGTGCGAGCACTGATGGATGAAGTGTTTGGAGGTAACAACTTCGTCGCCAACATAACATTTCGTGTAAAGAGTCCTTTAGGTGTCTCGGAGCTTGCTAGGACTACTGATTTCATCATCTGGTACGCTAGAAATGCCAACTCGGTGAAGTTCAGACAAGCTAGGACTCCCAAGGAACTTGGGGCTCACCCTGAATTCAATTCAGTATTGCTACCGGATGGACTAGTTTCTTCTAAGGCCGAACATCATGGTAACGACAATGCGAATGTCAGGTATTTTACTGCGCAAAATCTTGCGTCTTCTGGATACACTGAATCGTGCATGTACACCTTTACTTATCAAGGGCGAACCTTCACGTACCCGAGAGGTAGGAGTTGGAAGACAAACGAAGTTGGAATGACTAGACTTGCATATGCAGGGCGACTGCAGCCACTCCAAACCAGCTTGCGTTGGCGATATTTCTTGGATGATGCACCAAGTGAAGTGGTTTCAGATGTTTGGACAGATACCTTTGCGGCTTCGGATAAGACTTACGTAGTGCAGACATCTGTTGAAGCCATTAAGCGCTGCATACTCATGACCACCGACCCCGGTGACTTGGTGCTGGATCCGACATGTGGTTCCGGCACAACAGCATATGTGGCTGAGCAGTGGGGACGCCGTTGGATCACTATCGACACTTCACGTGTCGCGCTTGCGCTCGCCCGTGCCCGCATTATGGGTGCTCGGTATCCGTACTACCTGCTGGCCGATAGCAGAGAGGGACAGGTCAAGCAAGCGGCTATCGAGCGCAGGGCGCCCTCAGAGTCCTCGACCTATGGCAATGTGCGCCAGGGGTTCGTCTACGAACGCGTGCCGCACATCCAGCTGCGTGACATCGCCAACAACTCGGAGATTGACATCATCTGGGAGACGTTCCAAGAGGAATTGGAGCCGCTCAGGGAGCGGCTGAGTGCCGCACTCGGCGAATCCTTGCAGGAGTGGGAGATACCGCGCGAGGCGGATCAGGGTTGGCCAGAAGAGGCGCGTGAGCTCCACGCTGCGTGGTGGGAACGTCGCACCGTCCGTCAGAAGGAGATGGATGCCTCCATAGCCGCCAAGGCGGGCTATGAACACCTGTATGACAAGCCCTACGAGGATCGGAGCAAGGTGCGCGTGGCCGGCCCGTTCACCGTCGAGAGCATCTCGCCGCACCGCGTTCTGGGCGTGGACGAGAACGGGGACGTGATTGACGGCCTCGCCGAGGGTGCGTCAGGCTTCGGCGTCTACGACTTTGGACAGATGATGTTGGAGAACCTGAAGACCTCCGGCGTCCAGCAGGCGCACCGGGAGGACAGGATAACGTTCAAGTCCCTCACCCCGTGGCCCGGCAGGCTCGTGTGCGGCGAGGGCATCTATGCCGAGGGCGATGGAGAGAACGGCATCGGGCGGCGCGCCGCCATCTTCATCGGGCCGGAGTTCGGCACGGTGTCCCGCCCTGACCTCGTGGAAGCGGCGCGCGAGGCTGCGGACGGAAATTTCGACGTCCTGATCGCCTGCGCCTTCAACTACGAGGCGCACACCACGGAGTTCGAGAGCCTCGGCCGGGTCCCGGTGCTTAAGGCACGCATGAACGCCGACCTCCACATGGCGGACGCCCTGAAGAACACGGGGCAGGGCAACCTGTTCGTCATCTTCGGCGAGCCGGACATCGACGTCCTCGACGCGGACGACGGCCAGGTGCAGGTGCGGGTCAACGGCGTGGACGTGTTCCACCCCAACACGGGCGAGGTGCGCAGCGACGGGCCGGACGGCATCGCCTGCTGGTTCATAGACACCGACTACGACCAAGAGGCGTTCTTCGTCCGCCACGCCTACTTCCCGAGCACGAGCAACGATCCGTACAGGTCGCTGAAGACGACGCTGAAGGCGGAGATCAACGAGGAGGAGTGGGAGAGCCTGCGCAAGACCGTTTCACGCCCCTTCCCCAGGCCTGAGTCGGGCCGCATCGCCGTCAAGGTCATCAACCATCTGGGCGACGAGGCGCTCAAGGTGTTCAGGGTGGGGTAGCGCGCCGTGCAGTTCCGTATCGCGGACACGTTCACGGCCAGCCTTGCGCGGCTGACCGGTGAGGAGCAGAAGGCCGTAAAGACCACGGCTTTCGACCTGCAGATGGACCCGTCGCGTCCGGGCTTTCAACTCCACAGGCTTGACGGGGCGCGGGACCCCAACTTCCGGTCCGTCCGCGTCAGCCGCGACATCAGGATCATCGTCCACCAGGCTCAGGACAGTTTCATGCTCTGCTACGTCGACCACCATGACGACGCCTACAGGTGGGCCAAGGGCAGGAAGCTGGAGACCCATCCAAGGACTGGCGCCGCGCAGCTGGTCGAGGTGCGGGAGACCGTCCAAGAGGTCGCCGTCCCCGTCTACGTGCCGACGGCGCAGCAGGCGCTTCCAAAACCCCTGCCGTTCGCCGGTCTGCCGGACGACCAGTTGCTGGGCTACGGCGTGCCCGCTGAGTGGCTGCCCGATGTCCATGCCGCCGATGAGGACGCAGTCCTCGACCTCGCCGTTCATCTGCCAAGTGAGGCCGCTGAGGCGCTGCTGGAGCTGGCCACCGGTGGGACACCGCAGGCGCCCGTCGCTGCGCCCGCGGGCATCGACCCGTTCGAGCACCCGGACGCCCAACGGCGTTTCAGGGTCATGCGGGATGTGGAAGAGCTGGAGCGAGCCCTGGACTTCCCGTGGGAGAAGTGGGCCGTCTTCCTCCACCCTGCCCAACGCGCGATTGTGGAGCGGGACTTCTCAGGCCCGGCCAAGGTGTCCGGCTCGGCGGGCACGGGGAAGACCATCGTTGCCCTTCACCGCGCCGTCCACCTGGCCCGCGCGAACCCCAACGCCAGGGTGCTGCTCACCACCTTCTCGCAACCCCTTGCCAACGCCCTGCGCGACCGCCTGCGCGTGCTCGTCACCTCCGAGCCGCAGCTTGCCGAGCGGGTCGAGGTCTACGCCATCGACGCCTTGGCGGAGAGGCTCTACCGGCTTAACGTGGGCACTCCCGCCTTTGCGTCGGAGGCGCAACTCCGCGCGCTGATCGAGGAGGCGGCGGTCAGCGTCGAAGACAACAGGTTCTCACAGGCCTTCATGCTGGCCGAGTGGGAGCAGGTCGTCGACGCATGGCAGTTGGATACGTGGGAAGCCTACCGCGACGTTCCCCGGCTCGGCCGCCGGCGCAGTCTGCCGGAAGCTCAGCGGCGCACCCTCTGGTCCGTGTTCGAACAGGTGCGCTCCAGACTTCATGAGCAGGGCCTTGTCACCCGGTCGCAGATGTTCGCCGGACTTGCGGCAACATTCGGCGCTCGGAGGTCTCCCTTCGATTTCGTCGTCGTGGACGAGTCGCAAGACATCGGCGTCGCGCAGATGCGGTTTCTCGCGGCCTTGGGGGCAGGACGGCCCAACGGCTTGTTCTTCGCCGGAGACCTCGGCCAGCGCATCTTCCAGCAGCCCTTCTCGTGGCAGGCGCTCGGCGTGGAGGTGCGTGGGCGTTCGCGCACGCTGAAGGTCAACTACCGCACGTCCCACCAGATCAGGAGGCGCTCCGACCTTCTGCTCGGCGTCGAGATCGCCGACGCCGACGGGAACGCGGAAGACCGGTCAGGCACGATCTCGGTCTTCAACGGCCCCGAGCCGGCCATAGTGATCTCGCCATCGGCCGAGGAAGAATCCCGGGTGGTCGCAAGCTGGCTGGCAGACCTGGCCGAGGAAGGCCTGGAACCGCACGAGATCAGTGTCTTCGTCAGGTCCGGCGCGCAGATCGACCGGGCAACCGCCGCTGCGGAGAGCGCCGGGCTCGACTACGTCATCCTCGACGACAGCGTTCAGGTGACCGCGGGACGTCTTTCCATCGGCACCATGCACCTGGCGAAGGGGCTGGAGTTCCGCGCCGTGGTGGTCATGGCCTGCGACGACGAGGTCATTCCACTCCAGGAGCGTATCGAGTCGGTCACTGACGACTCCGACTTGGAAGACATCTACAACACGGAGCGGCACCTGCTCTACGTCGCCTGCACGCGCGCCAGAGACCACCTCCTCGTGATTGGCGTCGAACCGGCCTCGGAGTTCCTGGACGACCTCCGCGTGTGAGTGGCGACCTCGACTCTCACGATGGCCATGGACAACGTCCTGTCCCGCCTTCACGACTCCGGCGATAAACCGGAACTGCTTACTGTACCGCCTCTTCGCAGACGGAGAGCGCCCCACTGGCTTTGCCCACGACACGGTTGATTCATTCCCGAGCGACCTTCTTCCTCTCACCTCCGCACACCGCACACCCCGCCCGTCGGGGCGGGCTATCGGGGAGGTTGCCTACGAGCCCCCTTTCAGGGCATACCCACCACTGCCGGAGACTGCGCATGCTGACACGAACCCCTTGCGCCGTGCGAAGTCCGGCGGCGAGCCTGACGGAAAGCCAATCATCAACGACGAGGACAGGGAAATGAATCCAAAGGTACAAGAGCGGGAGATGCAGGTGCTACGTGCCTTGGCGTCGATGCCGTTCGCCGACACGCTGGAGCTGGCGGTCATCCTCGGCGAGGCGTATGCGACCATGCACCGGGTACTGATCAGCCTGCTCGCCGACGGCGTTGCCGGGCGGGTCAACCACGGGACCGTCCACCTGCCGACGAGCGGGAGGTGGTTCCTGACGGCCGCGGGCGTCGACGAGGCCGCTGATCAGCTGGGGTTCGCGACGCCGTCCGAGCTCGTGCGTGCGTATCCGGTCTCGCAGCAGTGGCTGACGCTGCTGCTGCGCCGGATGGACGCCGTCGCTAGCGTCTACCGTTTGGCGACGGCACTGTCGCCGGGGTACCGCTCGCACCGGTCCCGTGTGGAGTTCCACCGGCGCGGGCGGTTCGACGCCACGATTACGCTGTGCGACGGGCGGACGTTCGGCGTGGTGCGCCAGGGGCTGGGGCTCCGCAGGCGGTCGTTGCACGACCGCCTGCGTGCGATAGCGCAGTACGACCCCTCCCGCCGTCCCGGCACGGTGCTGGTCCTGGTGCCGAGCTCGTGGGAGCAGCGGCTGACGGCACGGCTGTGTGAGCGCATCCACCTCGACGACTGCTACGTCGCGGTGGAGTCGCGGGACGCGCTGGAGAGCGAGACCGACCGCCTCTGGCTGGAGCGGACGGTGGGAGGCTATAACAGGTATAACACCCTCAACGACGTGCGCTCGCGGTGCAGCCGAGACAGGGGTTGGTTGATGCGGCAGCGTACCCGGAGACGCGCCTCGCTGCCCCATCCGGAGCGGATGGCGCGCTCGGCGCCGGCCTTCGGCCTGAGCCCGTCGGAGAAGCGCGTCCTCGACATCGTGACCGACCATCCGATGCTGCCGCGCGAGCACCTCGGGCGCTGGCTGGGCGTCTCCGACGGACGGGTGAGCCAGGTGATGCGCAGCCTCGTGGACACATGGGGCCTGATCGAGCGCCACGGACGTCGAGGCAGGGTTCGCTACACGCTGTCGGACGGCGGCATCCGCCACGTCGCCCACCGGGACCGCGCCCAGTTGCCGGCGGCGCGTGAGACGTGGAGCACGGCGCTCATAACCGACTGCCATGGCCGCAGGCGTCACCTGGGACACCGGATCGACACCCGGGCGCGCCAGACGAGGCACGCTGACGCGGTGACGTGGTTCCTGTCGGAGCTGGCGGCTGAGACGCTGGCCGATGATTCGAGCGCACTGCTGTGGACGCTGCCGACGGAGCGGGCCACACGGTCTGTCAGGCGCGGAGAGCCGTCCATCGCCCCCGATGCGGTCGGAGAGCTGATCGCCGACGACAGCACTGTCCCGTTCTACCTCGAGTGCGAGCACCGCGCGCGCCATCCCCGCGGGGTCAGGGCCAAGCTCAGGCCCTACACGCGCTACTACAGTCAGGGGAAGCCGGAGGACGATCACCCGCCGTTCCCGTTCACCCTGTTCGTGGTCGATGGGGAAGACGTCGAGGCGACCTACGCGCGGACCACGGCAGCGATGAGGTCGATGACCGTCCCGGTGCTGGTCTCGTGCCGGCCGGTGCTGGAGGGTTCCGGGATACTGGGCCGTTCCTGGCGTCCGATGTGGGCGCCCGCGTGCCCGCGACTGCGCCTGTCCGAGCTACGAGCCTACCGTTGGGATGCCCTGTACAACGTGATGCGTCGTGATGGTTATTTTTTTGCGGCGCCCCCCGCACACAAAAACAAAAAAACCACCCGGTTGGTGGGGGGGGGCAATAGTGGCCGGGGGGGGCCATAA
>JAPPHT010000036.1:0-20774 GCA_028874795.1 Chloroflexota bacterium | reverse complement strand
CGCCGGCGCGCGGTCTACTGCGCGTGGCCTAGCTACTACCCTACCGCTGTAGTCCCCTTTACAAGGTTATGAGGGCTGATGGTGATGTGTGAACGGCGCGCCGCTCACACATCACCATCATCCCTCCAGGTAGGGTGGGCGGTGCAAGTCGTGCCGGCGGAGGACGATACGAGGCGGGCCGGGGCCGCTAACAGCCCGATTACACTCTTGTTCCGGCCCGCGGACGGCTGACACGTCGCCTGACGTGTCAGGAATTGCAGGGTGGTGAAAGTGGGATGCTCCGCTAAAGCAAGCGGAGGCTCCGGCGGACAGAATCTGCAAGTCTTGCAGCCCTGTGACGTGTCAGGTTTCGGGGCCTGTAGAGGGGAGGGAGAGGCGATGGACGAGCCGGTAAGGTGGGTGTCGAAGGATACGGCGGCGCGTGAACTGGAGGTATCGCTCTCGACGCTGGACCGCAGGATCAGGGACGGTGACGTCGAGGTGTTGCGGGAGGGCCGCCGGGTCTACGTGCGGGTGGAGGGACCGGAGTACCTGAGCGACGAGGAGCTGCTTCGCCGCGCCAAGGCCAGGACGGATGAGCTGGGGGAGGCGGTGCGGCGGTGGGAGCGCATCGCATCGGAGCTGGAGCGCGAGCACAACGCTGCGAAGTCAGAAGCTGCTGATTGGAGGGACGAGTACGAGGAGATGAAGGAGCGGTATCTGAGGGAGCGTTCGGAGCACGAGCGGACGGAGCGATGGGTTGGCAGGCTTGCACGGGCCGTTGCCGTGCTGGCCGTCCTGCTGATCGTCGGTGCGCTCGTGGGGTGGCGGCTGCTGGCGTAGAGGACAACCATAAGCAGTTGTGTACATTGCTATACTCTTGGTGAATGGAAGTACCAGCGAAGGGGAAGACGAGGATAGACAGCATGAGGCGAAACGACAACTACTTGTTGTTTGTGTTGGGTCTGATCGCTCTAGCGATAGTTTTAGACAACCTAGCCTTGATAGTCGGCACAGTCTTAGCCATTGCTAGCATAGTGGCGATTGTAGGAGTGGTTGTGGTGCTTCTCTACCTTCTATTCAGGCGGTAGGGGCAGTGGAAACGCTAAACACTACATATCAGGCTATTGGTATCGTTGCTGGTGTCTTCACCGCGATTGCGGCTTTAGTTGTAGCCCTGATCGCGTTGTGGCGTGCAATAAGGGACACGAAGAGTACGGTTCTGCGGGATACGTTCGCGGGGCAAGCAATGACAGGTCTATTGGCTGCTGGAGTGCCGTCGCAGGATGACACTCTACCGTTAATGGCCTACTCTGTTGCCGACGCCTTGTTGGCCGAACGGTCGAAAGACGTGTAGATATCAAAGGGGCACCATCGTGTGTTGTTCTCAACACTAAGATGATCTCTTCACGGAGGTTGAGTCATGCATAGAGCTTCACGTAACCAGCGCTTCACAGCCGTAGTTGACCCAGACCCATTCTCTATTGGACTTGGTCTTCTGGAAGTGCTCTTCGCGGGAGCTACATATTTGGAAGCACGCAGCCAGAGTAGGTTACGACAAGGAGCCTACGATGCTTTTCGACGGAGATGGTTCAACGCGCAGCGTGGCCTCATTAGTGCAAGACGCACCGTTGAGGAATACAGCACCTACGTTCAGGAACATGGGTATGGGAATCAACCGTTCCTGTTCGGGCGAGTTAGGTTAGTGGTAAACAGAAACCGTGCGGGCCAGTTTCGTCGGTTGCATGCAGACATATTGCGAACAGCGAATAGGATGGCTAGGAACCTCGATTTACTGAGCGAATTCCTTGACGATGAATATCAGCCCTACATCGAAGCAATCAACGATAAGCTCTACGAAGTCACGCTCCCCGAAACATATGATGAGACTCTATTCTTGGTGCGAGAGAGCCTTGCTCTGTTCGAGGCACTGATTAGCCGTGTGGAGGATAGGGAACATTTTACCAAGGGCTAACCATCACTGGGTATGTGAGCAGACCTGTATAGGTTGTCTCCTCGGCAGCCTTATTACGCATCCTCAGGAGCAACCCCGGCGAGCCAGCAAGTTCACTGACATCTTTACCTGCGTGGAGGAGTCGCAATCTAGGTCACTACCATTCGTTGTCCCTTGTCGCTGTCCCCCGGTACTAAACGCAAGTGTGATACAGATCCAGACCTCACAGCCCTCTGGACGGATTCAGGATCGGCGAGACGAGCAGTCTCGATGTAAGTTCTGACGCGCCCTATGGGGATCGTGACGCCTTCCATGTCTAGCCACATGTCTTGTTCCATGAGAAAGGAGCGCGCACTGCCGTCCACTAGTTCCGCTATTCCTGAACCCCAATGATCCAAGTCCAGGTTCAACGAATTCCACGTGAAATCAATGCTCTCCCCCTTTAGCAGGGTCACGGCCGTCACGATCTCCTGCCCTTCGGCGGGAGTAAGTGAAGGGAGCAACTCCCAATAGGCACCCTTATGGTCCTGTAGCCAGGCGAGTGCCTCTACTACCTTGGCTAGGCCTTCGTCGACCGAGAAAGGCACCTGAATGTCAGTACTCGCGGCTACACCACCAAGCCAACGGAACGCAAGACGGTGCGGTGGTCGACAGGCGTCCATCCACCGAAAAAGTGGAACTAGGGCGGCTGGCATAGCCGGTCTTGGATCCAACCGGAAGTTGGCCTCAAGCTTCCCAGACTCGATGTCCAACCTCACGCGGATCTGTAGCCACCCGGTGCTGTCGGTTCCGGTCAAGATGACCCCCCTCAATCCTCCTGTGCGTTCAGTGAGATTAACCGGCAAGCTGGCCATAAACCTGTCTTCATCCATGATGTCTAGAGCGAGACTGATTGGCTCATCAAGCTCACTGTCGAGTGGCAGTAGGCTGACCTCCATTTCAGTGAAGCTCCCTCCCAGACCAGAAGGGGCGTCTACCGTAACGCTACTAACCATGCTAGGCGGAATGGTCGCTCCAAGCCCATAGTCCAGTGCGTCCTGTATCAACTTGTCATCCTGTCCGATGGCGACCTTGACGTTGATGGTGATAGGTCGATCGCTAACGGCACCCAAGTATTTGGGATAGACATCAACTCTCCCGTCACCGAAGCTGATGGAGAGTACAACGTCCGTTGGCTTCTGATTCGCCGCGGTTGTCCCGGTGGACACCTCATAGCGATAATGGGGATCAATCTCATTCAGACGAGCATGTAGGGTTCTCATCCGGCCGACTGCGTCATGCACATCGGTGACTCGCGCCTGCTCTTCCCTGATTTCGCGGAGCAACTGAAACACTTCGTCTTTCGCCCCTTCAAGGAAGTATCTCCGAATGTCTGGGAACATCGACATCTTCTCGTCCAGCCATGTCTTTCCTAACCATGCGATTGGAAAGCCGTAGCCCTTTCCGAGCCGACGAAACCAGCCCATTTCGTCAGGAGTAGGATCAACGGGAACCACAAGGAACCAACGGATCGGGCTCAGGGCCGCAGCCCTCTTCAGGGATCGGGACGTCTGCGTACGCCGACTTGGAGTCATCCTGCCAGTGAAGGACTTTAGCTCGAAGGCGTCGGTGATTTGGTCGTGCTGGCCGTGGACGATTTGCACGTCCCGCCCACCATCCCCTCCCTTGCCGTCGATCCTCTGAGCTTCTGGGTGCAGCCTGCCGAGCAGAACCGAGACCATATCCTCGTATCTTTGTCGCTCGATTTCTTCCCAACGGATTTGCATTAGCTCACCTAAGCCGCCGTAGGTTCAGTATGACGACCCTATCCGGTATTGGGACCAAGCGCTGAGTGGCGTCATTGGTTCAAATCGCGGGCTAGGGCTACTTACCCGTGTCCTTGCGGGGTCTGCCTCGCCTTCGTCCGTCCGACGGCCAGAAGTAGACAGTGTCCGCCGTACGCCGGAACTCTAGGTTCCTGCCCAGCGCTGTCGCAGCTGCGTTCAGCCTGCGCCTGATCGCCTGCGTCGTCTCGCCCTCTCCAGCCTCTAGCTTCCCCGCCTCACC
This sequence comes from Chloroflexota bacterium, assembly GCA_028874795.1. GTDB lineage: Bacteria > Chloroflexota > Dehalococcoidia > Lucifugimonadales > Australimonadaceae > Bin16. Next base: position 16,795 of record JAPPHT010000036.1, on the reverse strand, counting down.
CGGAGCGACCCGCTCGATGTAGCCGACGTATTCCTGTAGTAGCGCTGCGCGCTTGCCCGTCGCGCTCCTCGCGCGGGCCTCGCCGATCGGTAGCGTACTGAACGTGGGCATGGGTATCACCTCCGTTGCGGGTAAACAGATGGCTGAGCCGCCATCTGGCGGAGCACTATAACACTGCGGCCCCGGCACTTTCTCGCATCGTCTATGAACCCCCGCACGCGGCGTTACGTCCTCCTCCTTGAGTCGGCACACTCATCACTTGGAGGCAGCCGTGAGACACCGGAACAGCAAGAACCCATCGCCGACTTCCCTAGAGCCGAGCCGCAGTTGTCCCGGACAGCCCTCGGCGCGGTACTCGACTGAGCAGCAACAGGCAAGGGAGCGAGGCCTGCGTATACTTGCACGGTGCATAGCGCACGCCCATCTGCGGCAGGCACGTCGGGGCGGTAGGGACAATGAGTCCAATCGAGGGATTGACGAAGACTCACCCAGAGGCTAGGGTATAGTTGACTTCCTCCCCGCCCGCTGGACTATGGCCAAGGCCATATCCCCGGGCGGGTGTTTTTTTCTTATGCGCACCATAGTCCTCATCGACGGCCAGAACCTCTATCACCTGGCACGCAGAGCGTGGGCCTCGGGTCCGAGGTCTCCGTATGCCTGGCCGAGTTACGACGTAGAGAAACTGGCGCACACGCTGGTCGCTCGGACTCCAGGACGCACCCTTGCGGAGACTCGCTTCTACACGGGCGTTCCCGACCCGGCGGCCAACCCTTCGCAACTGTTCTGGCACGGGTTCTGGTCGAACAAGATCAGATACCTGAGGAGCCGGGGAGTCTACGTCTACAGGGGCAGGGTCAACGCTGGAGGGCAGGAGAAGGGAGTTGACGTCAGCTTAGCCTTGGACCTTGTGCGAGCCACCTACGAGCAGCGGTACGAAGCGGCCATCATCGTAAGCCAAGACTGGGACTTCGGACCTGCGGTGCGCCTTGCGAAGGAGATCGCCCAGGCGCAGGGGCGGAGGCTCGCCTTCGAGTCGTGCTTCCCGGTCGGGCCGGGCAGCCTCTCGCGGAGGGGCGTGCCGGGAACGACCTGGGTCCCGATAGACCAGGCGACCTATGACACCTGTCGTGACTTGACAGACTATCGTCCAAGGCGACCCTAAGGCTTCTGTCGATAAGGACGGCGTCCAGCAGCAGCGGTTGAGCGTGATGGACGTGGTCGAAGTCCTCCGGCTTGTTGGACATCTCGAATCCGCGCTTGTGCGACCGGACCTCTATGGCGGCCGACTCCTGACTCGACCTCGGCAGCGGTCGCAGCTGGCCCAGAGTAGGCGAGGGCTCACCCGTGCTCGTCTCGGCCTCCGATCCACAGCGTAACCCGGTACACATCGGACATCAGCCCATTGACTCGTGTTCAGAAGAAGTCCGACCATCGACCTGTAGCCGTGTACATGGATAGCCAGCAGAGTAGGAGTCTCTCACATGAACGAACAGCAGAACCCGACACCAGCAGCCCTCTACGCGAGGGTCTCCAGCGACCGGCAGGACGTAGACCTCTCGGTAGCTGCCCAACTGAGGGCGCTCCGCGACTATGCCAAAGCCAACGGCTACCGCGTGGCGCGGGAGTACATCGACGAGGCCGAGAGCGGCCGCATCGCCGACAGGCCTCAGTTCCGGGAGATGATCGAGGCGGGCAGCAGCGCCCAGGCGCCGTTCAACGTGATTCTCGTATGGAAGTTCAGTAGGTTCACGCGCAAGCGGGAGCACGCCGTCGCCTTCAAATCGATGCTGCGCAGGAAGGGCATCCGGGTCGTCTCCATCACCGAGCACGCGGACGATACACCGACCGGCAGGCTGATGGAGGCCATGATCGAGTCCGTGGACGAGTTTTACTCGGAGAATCTCGCCCAGGAAGTCGTGCGAGGGATGCGCGAAGCTGCCTCGCGGGGCTACTTCCTCAGCTCCAGCGCGCCGTTCGGGTACAAGAAGGTGAAAGTCAGCGATGGTGCGAAGGAGCGCCCCACACTGGTGCCGGACCCGGCAACCGTTCCGGTAGTGCGGGAGGTATTCGAGCGTTCGCTGCGAGGGCATGGTCTGAAGGAGATATGCCGGGAGTTGAACGTCCGTGGCATCACGAACAAGGGGAGACGCTGGCACAAGGGCGGGCTCCACTACGTGCTGACGAACGAGGCGTACACGGGGACGGCGGTGTGGGGACTCAAGAGCAAGGGGGAGCAGCCACCGGACCCCGTGCGCGTGGAGGGGGCTTGGGAGGCACTGATCTCGCGTGAGGTGTTCGAGCAGGTCCGCAAGAGTCTGCAAGAGCGTGCGCCGAAGGTGCAGCGGCCGGCGCGCGTGGGGAGCAGGTTCCTGCTGAGCGGTCTGCTGCGCTGCGGCGTATGCGGTAGCTTGTACACGGGGCAGGGAGCAAAGGGAGGCCGGTACGCCTACTACGTGTGCGGGAGCTTGAACCGGGATGGGGCAGGGGCCTGTGACGCCAGGTACCTGAGCGCATCGAAGATGGAGGACTTCATCATCGACCGGATCAAGGAGCGCATCCTGACAGACGAGACGATCACGGAGTTAGTGACGCTGGTGGCAGAGGAGATCGACGCGATGGCAGGTGAATTCGCCGGGCGCCTGCAGTCGATAGAGGCGGAACTGGCGGACGTGGAGAGCAGGCTGGAGCGTCTGTACGAGGCGTTAGAGAAGAGCACGTTGACTCTAGAGGCGCTGTCGCCGCGCATCCTGAAGCTGCGGCACCGGGAGGAGCAACTGCGTGCGGCGCGTGAGGAGGCGGCGGGTCTGCTGGAGCAGCGGAAAGTAGAGTTGCCGACGAGCGAGGAGATCAAGGTCTATGTCGCTGACTTCCGCAGCTTACTGCAGGAGGGGACGTTCCCTGAGCGGAAGGCGCTGGTGCGGAACTTCGTGAAGGGCATTGATTTGGAGGGTGACGAGGCACAGCTGACGTATACAATCCCTATGCCGTCGGACGGCGTGAGGAGCGAGGCGACCTCGGTTCTCGATTTTGTACAGTCCGGGCCACCACCCGTTACCGATTTCATAACACGTCGGCTGAGGGCGACCTCCGCCACATCTGCGCCGTCGATGTCGTTGTCCAGGGGCGTAGGGATGGCGTAGTGGACCACGGCCTTCCCGGGCCGGACCGTTATCTCCTTCACGAACGAGCGGATGAAGGACTTCGTCTCGGTGACTTCGCTCTCCATCAGGAAGTCGCTCATCTCCTTCGCGTAGGCGGCGATGCGCTCGACGTCCTGCACGCTGGCCCTGCGCAGGGCGAGGATGGAGCGGGCCTCGTCGGCCGCCTGCTCCAGCCGCTCCTGGTTCTCCAGGTGGTGGCGGATGCGTGGGAGAATCTCCTCGGTGGTGAGATCCGTCTTCTCGACCAGCTCCCAGAGGCGGTCCATGCGCCTGCGGATGTCGGCGAGCTCGGCGTCTGCTGCCTCGACGCGCTCCTGCTGCTCCCTGATGACGGAGTCCATCTCCTCGTTGACCATCTTGACGAGGTCGCGCATGTTGGACTCGGTGAGGATGTGCTGTCTGATCTGGTCGACGATGAGGCGCTCGAATTGCTTGGCGTTGAGTCGCGGTGTTGCACAGGTTCCGCTGCCGCGCTTGAGGAGGGAGTGGCAGACGTAGTAGGTGTAACGCCCGCCCTTGGCCTCGGCAGCGGAGAGGGCCTTGCCGCAGGACTGGCAGGTGAGGAGTCCGCTGAGGAGGTAGGGGCTGGCGGTGCGACGCGGGTGGGTGACCTTCGGAGCCTTGGACTTGAGCAGCCGCTGCACCTTCTTGAACTCCTGTTGTGAGACGATGGCGGGGAAGGCGTCTTCCACGCGGACGGGGGGAGCGTTGTCCTTGGCGGTGGTTCCCCAGACGAGTGTTCCTGTATAGGCCTCGTTGCCGAGTATGCGGTGGACGGTGGTCTTCATCCAGCGTTTGCCGTCTGGGGAGGAGACGCCGTCTGCGTTGAGGGTCTTGGTGACGTCGAGGATGCTAGTGCCGCCAAGTGCCATGGAGAAGATGCGTCTGACGACAGCGTCGCGGGGTGGGTCAAGTTCGAGGACGGGCCGTTTCTTGGCGCCGTCCTGGACGTGGACCTTGCGGTAGCCATAGGGGGCCACTGGTGCGACCCAGAATCCGCGGGATGCGGCCTCCCGCATGCCCCGGACAACCTCCTGCGCCAAATTTTCCGAGTAGTATTCGTCCACGCTCTCGATGATGCCCTCCAGCAGCCTGCCGGTGGCGTTGTCCTCGGCCTGCTCGGTGATGGACACCACGCGGATGCCCTTGCGCCGCAGCTGGGCCTTGAAGGCGACGGCGTGCTCGCGCTTGCGGGTGAACCTACTGAATTTCCAGACCAGGATGACGTTGAACGGGGCGAGGGCGCTGCTGCCCTCGTCGATCATCTTGCGGAACTGTGGGCGGTCTGCGACACGCCCGCTCTCGGCCTCATCGACGTATTGGCGGACGATGGCGAAGTTGTTCTTCTGCGCGTATTCGCGGAGGGCGCGAAGCTGCGCGGCGACGGAGAGGTCGACGTCCTGTCGTTCGCTGGAGACGCGTGCATAGACAGCTGCGGTGGTTGGGTTCTGTCCTTCGGTCATTGGAGGGACTCCTTCTGCGTACGGGTGCCCGCGAGTGGGTGCATGGAATGATGGTCGGGCACCTCTTGAGCACAGGTCAAGGGGCAGATGTCTATCTCATGCGTACCTGCCTATACCCCCTACGCGTACAGCGCCATCGTGGACAGTATGTCAGCAAGCTCGTCGATGTGCTCCAGTACCTGCTGCTCGGGAATCGGCGCATGCCCGCTGTCCGGCAATGGCGAGACATCTACACCAGCCGTCCGTGCGATGAAATCAACGAACATCTGTGTCCCGCTGTTGTTCGGAAGGTACTGATGTAGCCGTGCCTGAGATGGCACCCGCAACTCTCCCCCTCCAGCGGCTTGATTCCACATCACGCCAAGTGAGCGTCCAGCCTGCGACACGGGTGAGTAGAGGCGCATGGACCATCCCTTCTGGGTGATAGTTGTCAGGAGAATCTTGCCGCGTGGGACAGGAGGCACACCGAAGATGAGGCGGTCACTAAGTCGTTCCGCCAAGCTGGCAATGAGAGGCTCCCGCCTCAGGTTGTCATCAGGAGTGGTGTAGCTCTGCGGTTCGGGCCTGTTTGCCGACGCCTCGATGAGTTCAAGCAGCATGCGCGCACTGATTGCCTGTTGGTCGCTCAGCACGGCTTGAATTCGGCGTACCTTGACCGCGATCTCGCTCAGCGTGAGGTCGCCAGCGTCTGTCCCAGCGATACACACAACCCGCTCCACCAGTCTCCCACGGTACGTCTCCAACTGGGCGTGGTCCGGCGGCCCGAGTTCGACTTCAATCCAACCCGCGACGTCGCCGCTCGGCAGCACGACGACAAAGTCAGGACGAACGCCCTTCCAGTTCTGAGGGGGGTAGACGACCGACGAGAGCGGGAGTCCTAGGCGTTCAAGAAACCAGAATCGAAACTCGGTGACGTTGAGTAGTGCCAGCATCCCAAGGTTGACCCGGTTCTCGATGGCTCCTACATGCTCTTGGACAAATGGATCGGGGGATGGAGACTCATGCCGTTCCCAAATCATATGCTCGGTGTCCCCCTTCGGGCGACCTAACGCAATCCCATGATTAGAGATTGAACCACGCCCGCAGCTTCGCAAGGCGTGACTTCGGGCGGGCCTTGCGCTGCGCAGCGCGGCGTTTACCCTCCTCGCGCAACTGGGACGATGTCATCTCTTCCGTCGGGTTCTCTTGCTTGTCGACCCCGTACAGCGCTTCTGCCTGATCACCGAGGCCCATGCGGCGCAACTGGTCAGCAGCGTTCGACTTCCACTCTCTCTGCGGGCCATGGGGGCCTAAGAACATGGGGCACCTCCGTGTGCCGTAGCGCGGGCATTGTAACACTCAGTACGGCGAATACAGGCCCCTGGGTGCAAGTCGATGGCACCGGCACCTCGGTAGCAACCGTCGTTGAGCATGTTCTCCAACCCGTGGGCATCCCATTCTGTCTGACGGTCATATTGCGTCCCCATGTGGGTACTCCTCCTCATTGATGGGTGGACGGGAGCGCAAGGCAACTCCAGCGAGATTCTGACGAACATGTTGACACCATACTGGGTGCGAATTAGGGTTTCGCGCACTGCCCTGCTGCGGTTTTCCCACCACCGTCTACGCCCGCAGCAGGGTTATTCAATTGGAGGAGCACATCATGCCCTACGTCAGGACTCAGGCCCGACTCTACATACCGATTGCCGTTGCGGCACTCGCCGTGCTGCTCGTGGTGCTCACCGCTGGTGAGGTATCCGCAGACAGGCAGTGGGACATCCATTCGCGCAGCGACTGCACTTCCAGTACCACCAAGGGAGGAGTTGGCGTCGATTGCTACTCTGACATCTATCTCTCAGGGAACTCCAAAATCTACTCTGGCCGTACCGTCGCGCGAGCCGACGAGGACGTCGACGAAATCAGTGCGCGCAGTCTCGGAGTCGAGCAGTGCCGCAAGAGTCCCAGTTACGAATGGGACTCCGGCTTCAAGAGAAGAACCGATAACGACTACGTCTCGGCCAGAGGCTGGGCGCGAGTGACTCAGGTGCTCTGCCTGCCGGAAGGGTGGCTGGCCAGTCACGGCCTCAGTGGATGGCACACCGGGTCGCTGGAATCATCGTCGGAGTCGCTCGAACACCACCCCACAGCCATCCACAGTTAGGTATACCGCACAAACATCCGCTCTCAGGAGGTTCCCATGAGACTACCCATCAAGGTAACAGCCCTGCTGGCCCTCGCGCTCGTCATCGGCGGCGTAGGCGTAGCGGCCTCTGGGCTGTTCGACTCCACGTCGCCAGCGCAGGCGGCGGCCGCCGCTCTGGATAAGAGCGCCGACGAGGTGCGCTCAGCATTGTCGGACGAGGTCAGCCCCAACAGACCGCTCGTGATCGTCTTGGAGATTTTCCAGAAGGGGGGCTACAAGGTCGCCCCTGACGGCGATTTCACCTCAATAGCCACCTATGGAGAGCGCGTGGTCGCCAAGGAGGTGCTGACACCCGATGCCGACGGGAACCTCGTCAGCATCACGGGAGAATTGTCGAATGCCGATGGCACACCTCCTGTGGTGGAGGACCTCCTCGGCGGCTCGCAGACTATCGGGCCGACGGGGAACGCCAGCAACGACAATGCGGAATTACCCCCGAACCCGTTCCCGGATGCCGACGAAGCCCCCGGACCTACCGGAAACACCGGGGAATACGAGACGGACCTCGCGGACTGGCTGGACGAGCAGCTCACACTCCCTCAAGTCATCCGCGATCAGGGCTTCACCTACGTCGGCAGGTTTGAGTTGAACGGCCAGCCCAGTATCCGGTACGAGTACCGCGAAACGTTGGGGGAACTCCCGAACGGGCAGTCCTTTGACCCACCCGTGGTGTTGGTCTCCGTGGTGGAGTTCGTTGAGGCGAACCCGCTCATCATCCAGGAGAGCCACTACACGGTGCTCAAAGATGGCACGCTCGACCTCGAAGAGCAGACCACTGTCCGCTCGGTGACCGCCGGAGAGCCGCCTGCGGCGGACGAACCGGACAGCAGCGGCGACGCCACTTCGTGAGCAATAATCCCGTCGGAGTCAGCGAGACCACGGAAGGGGCCTTCCCGCGGGAAGGCCCCTTCTTTCGTCAAGAACGGCCGCCTGTGCACGAGTCGCCTAGTTCAAGCCTATTGCATCAAGGTCAGTGCTGTTCCTGTTACGAACATGGCAGCCCTGTCCCCCAGATTTCTACGCCAGCAGCTGTCAGAATACGAGCAGGCTGAGGGCCAGCAGGACGACCAAGGCCCCTGACGCCGACATGCGCATGCAGGAGACGAGGCGCGGCGGGGGGGGCAAATAGCAAGAGGCTGGCCCCCAGCGGCCGACCCCTTGTAGCCCGCGCTTTCCGACCAGCCCATCCCGCTGGTCGAGAACTCGACGAGGAGGTGACGCGATGGGTAGACGCATAGTCGTACGTCGCCGAATCAGCGTCCGTTGGTGGGTGAAGGTGTACCGCACCCGCCGACGCCGACGTCGGTGAGTCCCAACGGCCTCCTCTTGACTGGGCGAGAGGAGGCTATTTCGGCTATGCCTCCATCCATGATCGTCCCCTCCCGCAGTTGGAGACCCTGCGCCGCCAGGTGGCGGTTGATCTCTTCGAACAGCCCCATCTCCAGCCCATGCTCTTCCAGCAGGTGGCGGAAGTGCAGGATTGTCGTCTCATCCGGCAAGGCATCGGAGAGCCGCAGACCCACGAACCGCCTCACCGACTCGACCTCGTAGAGCAGGTCCTCCGTGCCCGGGTCGGAGAGGTTGTAGAACAGCTGCACGCAGTGGAACGGTGGTTGTTGAACATTCAAGGAGCGAAACTGGCAACCTCGGATGTGAGTGAGTGACGGAGTCACTCGATTTCTACGCCAGCAGCCGCCAGACCAGGAGGAGGCTGACGGCTGACAGGACGACCAGCACAACGCAGGCGACGGCGAGCCTGCCCGCCCATCGACTCATCCGCTCGTGCTCCGCGCACTCCCTCAGGTACTCTTCCTCCAGCTTCTCGTACCCGTCCCCATGGCCAGCCACCTCACGCATCACCTCGTCGCGCTCCGCTCCAACCCCGACGCGATGCGCACCCACCGTCGCTCGCGCAGCACCTCGACCTCGCCGTTCCTGATCTTCCTGTCCGGCGTCGAGAGCGATACCTCCAACTCCCGCCGATGAGAGAAATCGGCCGCAGAGAATACCCTTCTGAAGTTGCCCAACGACATCCTCCCCGAAAGACCAGAGCACCCTGACCAAGCTCCAAACGGAGAACATCGTGAACGTGCATGCTTTCATCTCGCTGTCTATTCCAGGGGTGAACATGGGCTTTGGGGACAGTACACGCTGCCGTCGATTTACGAGGAAAGAGGATCAATGCTCACGAATAGCAGCTAGGCCGACAAATAACGCAGCCGAAACAGGTAACCACAGTACGGCAAACAGATGAAAGTATAAGCCAAGAGCCCAATCTGCTGACAGAATGATAAACATCAGTAAAGGTAAGAAAACAAATATCGCCCTACCAATAGCACTAGCAATTGCTGCGATGCGATTCTTTACCTTAACAGACAGGAAGCCCAGTGAAACGCCTATACCACTCATCACCAAATACACACCGAAAAGCACAATTGCCCCAACTTCTCCGACTTCGTGGTCTTTCAACCATTCAACATTCTGCAAGAACAATGTCACCTGAAGTACCAGAAACAAGCCATCTAGCAGAACGCATATGTCGCCCACTAGATGGCTTGTGAGGATTCTTGCCGTCATCCCAAGAACGGCTTTATGCGGAACCTCGCCAAGTTAGCTCGAAAAAGCAATCACTCCTAGTGCCCCATGGGTAGCCGCTGAACCAGCAAGACGCTGAAACACGATTCTGCCGTGGTACGTACCCATAAGCCTTAGCTTGTACCTTCGTCCAATACCTCGATCCTGTTACAATCCACTTGAAGTTGCCTTTGAGTTTAGTCCACATATAATGGGAGCTAGTCAGGTTCTGTCCTTGGTCCAAACACGATAGCTTTCGCCATCCTGTGAACCAGAAGGCAGTGCAATGATCCTGTCGATTCCTACCATTAGTGATAGGTCCACCATCGTGCAGGGCATTAAATTCGAAGCGAGTACGAGACCGCGCCAATGGTAAATCTACAGTATCTTCTATTTGCGCTGTAGCACTCACTCTCCATTTCTGAATGCCTCCCGAACTCTGCAGCACGTCGCCATCCCAGTTTCCAATACCTATTACTTGCAGAGAACAAGTTTGGGGATCAGCAAACAGTTCTATGTGGTTGATACTGTTTGCTATTTGAATTTCGTGTTCAGGAATTGCGCCACACTCATTCGTGCGATGGTCACGTATAGTAGTTGCAATCACATCGCCAACCGAGATTTCCCTTGTCTCCCCGTTGATTGTGACCGATGCGTCGCTTCCGCTGGATGCCGACGTAGCGGCACTCCCTATGGCCGCGAGTAGCATCGCCGCCGCAATCAGCAATAGTGTCGTCCAAACCAACCTTCGAGTCCAAGTTTGCCTGATCACAACTTCTCCCACGGATCAAATCTTGCGGGCGAATCTATATCCCTCTGTACCTAATGTCAACACCCGCGAAGTTGATTCCGCCCAGTCACGCTCGTATCAGGAGGGAGAGTCATCCCTGATTCTCTCGCAAAGGGATTTATATGGGATGCCAGCAGGGCCGCCATTCACACTCCACGCCCTTCGTCGCTCTCAGGGGACGACTTAGCCCCATCTCGAACGACCTTGGCCATCCGCCCGCCCTTCACTTGCGACGTGTTCACAACGCCCCACGCCAACTGCTCAGGCGTCAGCCTCGGCGGTCCTCGCTCTCCAGCGCCCCTCTGGACTGCACCGCGACGTAGCATTCTTCAAGGTGGACGCGCTCGCAGAGACGAGCCGTCAGCCGCTGCTCCCACGGGGCTCAGCACCAGCACCGTGCGGGGACGGCGGGAGGGGTCTTACTCGGCTATCGCCTGCGCGACGCTTGCCCCTGGCGCACCACACCGAACGTCTGCCTGTTGTGCAGGGCGATCGTAGCCTCGAACCGGCCACGACGATGGAGTTCCGCGCAGCAGAGTCAGCCACTGCTGCGAGACCGGGTACGCGCGTGCGAACTTGGCGAGTATGATGGTCGCGACCTGAGGCAGTCCGACGACGATGAGTTCACGGAGCAGGACCGTCCAGAAGCCCGGCCTGGCACCGCTCGCGTCAACCACCTTCATCCCCATCGCCATCTTGCCGAGCGTCGTGCCGTACATCGCCGTCAGCGCCACGAAATAGCCCAGGCCGAAGGGTCACCTGGATGAGGATGTAGGCCACGGCCACCAGCAGGCCCCTTCCGCCGGAGAACGTCTCGATGACGCCGCTGTGCGCGATGATGGCGAGAACGAGGCAGAGGAGCGTAGTGGCGATGATGACGTCGATGACCCAGGCGGCGACCGTGGGCATCTGGCTGCATACTCCATGGCCCTCGATGACGATCTGGTAGCGGACCAGGTAGCGCAGCAGCGCAGCGTCGTGTGCTCGCGGCAGAAGTTGTACCAGACGAAGTACAGCGCGAGCATGAAGCGGTGATTCGCCACCCTCTTACTGAAGCCGTTCGTGCGACGGGTGAACCGCCTCACACTCATCCGCATGGTCAAGTTCTGCCGCTCCACGTGTGAGGTGGTCACGCTCGCCAGGCTCGGAGTCCCCGCCATGCTCTGCTGTTGGATCCCAGACATGAACCGGCGCGCGTAGTCCACGTCAGCCCCGAGCGCCGCTTCGATAGCGTCGGAGTAAACCGGGTGCCCGTTGGTCACCAGTTGGACCTGGGTCGCCAAGCGGAACCGCAGGTCGTCGATCAATGCGAGTCCTGTGTCCATGCATCGGTCGCCCACCGCCCACGAGACTACCGTATAAAAGAGCCGCCTTGTACTCTCAGAAGCGCGTCTAGTATCCTCTTCGCCCACCTATAGGTAGGAGGATCAGATGCTTCTGAGCAAAAGGTTTGCAGGGTCGGTGTTCCTAGTGGTGATTATGCTGGCGGTGCTAGGAGGCTCTACAGCCCTTGCAAGTGATGGCGCAGCCTCTAAAGCCCTTGTAAGCGAAGACGACGAGAGTGATGTAACGATAGTAGTCGAAGGCTACGATGACGTTACGTCGCCCGTGGAAGGAGACACAGTAGCAGACGTAGGCCGAGACAGCACAGGCAAGTGCAACATAACGCCCTATCACGAGATTCACATGACAGGAGACGTATCGGTAGTCGAGCTGTCGTTCGATCCAATCGACTGCCAGCTGTCAGTATCGAGCATCGAACGAAGCACCGAGCTAGCTGAGTTGAGTTCGCATACCACACAGGCATCCAACAACAAGTATTATCATTGGTTTATGAAAACATCGGCAACTCGGCGTGGCTTTGCATATTTTGAGGAGCTGACGACAGTCCGCACGCACATCCAAGCTTGGCTTCCTTACTACGGATATCGAGGTCCGATAAGGAACGCCAATAATGCTTGGCATGAGTGTGACGCGTGGGACGACTGGAACCGCTGGAGAGTTGTATCCTGTAGACTGGACAGCAAGAAACTGAACAGCAGTACCAGTGTTCACATCAAAGCCAGCGGAAAGTTTGAGTGGAATATCAGGGTTTTCAAGATTAAGACGTCCGCATGGGCAAAGTCCGAGATTCGCAGTCATCGGATTGGGACAGACCGTTTCAAGTCAACATGCGGCCATAGGTCTACCTACAACCCAGTAAGGACGTACACCCGCTGCGAGCGTAAGTACGGTTTCGTTTAGCCATCAGCTAACCGGCCTCCCGATCATGTACTCCCGTTCGGGAGGCCATTTGTTTTCAGGAGAAATCGATGTCTACCGGACGAGCAATCCTTTTGGTTCCTCTAATCCTATTAGTCCCAGTAGAAACCCTTATTCTAGCGGCACTGTTTCCAATCGTACTGATAGGTGGGTTCAGCAGTGCGGCATTAATGGTTATAGTATCTCACATAGTGATATTTATACGCTGTAATGAACGCAAGAAAATAACAGTCTTCTCTAATCCATACATCGCCACCTTTACAATTAGTGCGATAATCCTATCGCTAATCTCCATAGAGTTCATTTACCCGCGCATACTGGATAATCTTAGTTGGATGCAAGTATGGCGCTAGCTCATGCTTCACCTCGTCGCGCTCGCGCTCCAGCTCCGACGCGATGCGCACCCACCGCCGCACCGCATCCTCCAGCTCGTCCGTCCTGTTTCTGGCGCGGAGCAACAGCTCCTCGTCGCTCAAGTACTCAGGCCCATCCACTCGCACGTACACCTGGCGTCCCTCCCGCAGCACCTCGACCTCACCCTGTCTGATCTTCCTGTCCAGTGTCGAGAGCGATACCTCCAGCTCCCGCGCCGCCACGTCCTTCAACACCCACCTCACCGCTTCTTCCATCGCGTCTCCCTCCCCTCTATCGGCCCCCTGAATGCTGACACGTCACAGGGGTAACAATTCGTGTACAAAATGTCCGATCCAGCCCCTCCTTGCTCTAGCACAGTGTCCCACTTTCGACCCCCTGTAAACCGTGACACGTCAAGTGACGTGTCAGTAGTCCACGGGCCATAATACGAGTGAAATCGGGCTGTTCACCGACCCCGGCCATCTGCGCATCACCCCCTGCTGGTGCAAGTTGTACCAGCTGCTCCGCTTGGAGGGCTGATGGTGATGTGTGAACGGCGCGCCGCTCACACATCACCATCCCGACGCATCACGTTGTACAGGGGACTCCAGCGGTAGGCTCGTAGCTCCGACAACCGCAGTCGCGGGCACTCGGGCACCCACAGCGGGCACCAGGAACACCCGAGTATCCCGGACCGCTCCAGCGCCGGCCCGCACGTGACTAGCACCGGAATCGTCATGGACCTCATCACTGATGCCGTCCGCACGTAGGTCTCCTCGACATCCTGCCCGTCGACGAACAGGGTGAACCGGAACGGCGAACTGCTCCAACCCTGCGACCTTATCGAATGGTCTCCTGCTTGTCCGACGTGGCAGTATGGACGCGCGGAGGGGTTCTCACGCCCCTCCTGGGGACTCCACTCGCCGTCAGGGGACAATGGCGGCGGGCGGCTCCACCGTATCGAGGTCGACGCCATGCCCGACATGCAGCAGGTCCTCGTGTGGGCCATCGTTCTGTTCATGCTGGGGGCAGCCCTGCTGTCCACGGGACTGGCGCGGCTCCAAGGGGCGCGCCGACGCGTCCGCACCTGATCAAGACCGGCCTACGCTCCCCTTGGGAGCATGCCGCCGTGGCCGCGACGGATGGCTGTGGGTTCATTCGTCGTCCGCAGTCGGTAGCACTGGCGTCGCCGTCGGACAGGCGGGGAGCGGTACAACCTCCACGTCGGAGGCCGTTGGCACAGGATCGGGAAGGGGCGTGGCCGTGGGAGTCGGCGTAGCCAGCAGGCTCCTACACTCGGCGACCGGCGCGTGGGTTCTGACGGCCTGGACCAGCAGTTCACGCTGGAACCGCAGCCAGATGACCCAGTTGATGCCCACGTGCTGGCCGGGCACGGCCTCGTGCTCTAACCGGTGCGCGTCCACGAGGTGCCGGGCTACCTCAAGATGCACCTCGAATGCGGCGGCGCGGCGGCAGGCCTCGGCGAGCGCAGGCGCTTCCAGGTCGTCCAGACCGGCATCGAATACGGCGAGGCTCTCCTGGAGGGCGGCGTCCACTTGCGGTCTGCTCCACCCGCGCGCCCAATCGCGCCAGGCGTCGGAGAGCGGCTGCGGTGGCCATTCGGGCGTCGGCGTCGCCGTGGGGGCGGGCGTAACGGTCGGCGTCGGCGTGGGAGTCGGGTCTGCGCAGGGAACCGGCGTCGGCGTCGCCGTGGGAACGGGCGACGGTGAAGGTGTCGGCGTTGCTTCGGGTGTGACGCCCGCCGTCGGCGTCGGGGTTGGCGGCGGTTCGGCCTGCGGAGCCTCGCCTGCGCTCGGCCAGTAGTGGTAGCCGCCCACGGCGACCCCGGCGATGAGTGGTATCAGGAACAAGAGACAGCAGCACCGGTGCGGGTCGGGCGACCGTCTCCTCGCGCGCCTCGCCTTCCGAGGCTTGCCGAAGCGCTCCCCGTTTCCCGCGCTACCCCCCTCGACGGCTTGGCTCGTCTGGGTCTGGCCCGATGCGTCTGATCGAGAGTTGTCCTCCACTCCCCAAGCACCCTGCTGATGCTCAACCGACTCCTCGCCTCGTTCGCCCCCGACACGTTCCCCCACTGCGCGCCAGGACTCCTCCACCTCGCCGACGGACTCGGCCTGCCCCGTGCGAGCATCGTCAGCTTGCTCTACCCCGTCCATCGCCGCGATGCGTTCATCCTGAGACCCTTGTGCTCGTTCGCGGTTGTCCTCCTCGCGCGCCTGCCGTTCCCGGGCCTCCTCCTCCCCGCGACGGCGAGCCTCTTCTTCCTCGACGCGCTTCTGCTCACGCTCAGCCGCCCTGCGGCGCTGCGCGTCGGGCGCCTGTTCCGACGCATACCCGGTTCCCTGGCACCCGGAGCACTGCACCCACCGTCCGCCGGGGTCCTCCGCATCAGGGACTCGCCTGCGGCCGTCGCACACGGTGCAGACGCCGCCGTCGACGAACCGGACGTCATGCCCCCACCGGCGATGCTCCACGAGATGGACGCAGCAGAGCGGGCCCAGCCCCTGCTGCAGGGGATCGTCGGCGCAATGCCCAACAGCGCCCTCCCCGCAACCGGCATCGGAGCAGGACAGCCGCTCGGGGTTGTGGGCGTGCATCTGCCAGAGCGTGACGGAGAAGCGCCGACCGCACCGCGAGCAGGTGCGCAGGCTGCCGCTCGTCACCGGCCAGCCTCCGCAAGATGCGGCAACCCATGCTCCCCTCCGAGCACGGGCTGCCGCGGTTCAGTCGGCGTGCGCATTGCCATCCGTCCTCGTTCCTCACTCGAAGGCGTGTCCGGGTTCGAGCACGCCAGGCACCCGCCACGCCGCTCCCAGAGGCCCCTCTGCGTCCAGCCGCTCCTTGTTGGAGACGTACAGCGGGACGCGGACGCGGTTGCGCGCCACCTCGCGTCGCACGACCACTAGGAACCGCGCCTCCACCACCTCGTCGTCGAACACCATCAGCACCACCGGCTCGGCCACGTTGTCGTCGACGGGCTCGCGCGTCGCGTAGTAGCGCAGGTACGGCGCGAGCCGCGCCGCCATCGTCCCCGGACGCACCGCCCGGTGCTCCCACTCCAGGAAGAACGGCTTCACCGCCTCCCCCACCCGCAGCACCCCGAAGGCGTCGGGATGGACCGCCCGCATCCCCTCCCTGGTACCGCTCACGGTGGCGGAAGTGGCGCGAGGCGCGGTGCGGCGGGTCCAACTGCTCCACCTCGTGGCCCTTCGCCTTCGCCTGCATGACTAGGCGAGCCATGAAGCCATGTACAGCCTCCGTGTGCGCCATGTTTCGCGCGAGCAGCCTGCTCCGCCTGCCCGAGACCGTCCGCCACGTCAGCGGCTCCCCTCCGCCGTCCGGCGCGACGCTCCACTGCTGGCGCAACCCGCCGATCGACGTGCGGTCGCGCCGCGCCAGCACCGCCCACCCCCAGTCCGTCAGCGCCAGCCGCTCCTTCCCCTCCATCTCCACCCGCATCACGAGCCTCGCGCCCGCCAGCGGGACCGTCAGCTGCGAGACCCGCCCCTTCGAGACGCCCAGCATCCCGCCCAGCTCCTGCGGCGTCAGCCACGGCCAGTCCGCCAGCATGTCCAGCACTCGCTTCCACGCCGGCTTCAGCACCACCGGCAGCAGTTGGTCGGGGACGTTCAACGGCTCGTCGGGGATGCGGATGACGGACGGCGGGGCGGGCTGCGCCAGCCTTCTCTCCCGCGTGAGCAGGCCCTTCCTGCGCGTGGACGCGAGCGCCGTGCGCAGGTCGACCACGTTGTCCAGGTTGGGCACGTCCCAGATGGGCGCCTTGGACGAGGAGAGGACGGCGTGCCGCTCCAGTGCGAGGAAGGCGGGCACGTCCCTCCGTCTGAACGACTTCGCGCCGTGCCGCAGGCGCACCTAGTCCGGTGTGATCACGAGCACGGCCCCGGGCTTCACCCCCTCCAGCAGCCGCCACAGCCTCCTGGAGAAGCCCGTCCTGTCCGACGTCGCCCCCTGCCGCACGATCGCGACGACC
>JAPPHT010000067.1 GCA_028874795.1 Chloroflexota bacterium | reverse complement strand
TGCTACGAGAGCAGGTGTTGCACTTCGAATGTGAATTCACCTTCCCGCTTTCGCGAGAATGACGAGTGAGCGCAGGAACGAGATCTACGCCCCGAAGCGCGCGCGAAGCTCGTTCTTGAGGACTTTGCCGAGGGCGTTGCGGGGGAGCTCCGAGACGAAGACGACGTGCTCGGGGCGCTTGAAGCGCGCGAGGGTGTGGCAGGCGTCGAGCAGCGCGTCCTCGGAAGGTTCGGCGCCCGGCGTCGGGACGACGACCGCCATGACCCGCTCGCCCCAGGTCTCGTCCGGCACGCCGATCACGGCGCACTCCTCCACCCCGGGGCAGGCGTGCAGCAGGTGCTCGACCTCCTCCGGCGCAACCATCTCGCCGCCGCGCTTGATGAAGTCCTTCGCGCGTCCAGTGAGGTAGATGTAGCCGTCCTCGTCCATGTAGCCAAGGTCGCCGGTGAAGAGCCACCCGCCGTGTACGGTCTGGGCCGTCGCCTCCGGCTGCCCCCAGTAGCCGCGCATCAGGCGCGGGCCGCGCGCCGCGATCTCGCCCTGCTTGCCCGTCGCGAGCTCGTGGCCGTCCTCGTCGACGATGCGCACCTCTACGTCCGGCAGCGGCCTCCCGATGCTCCGCAGGTGACGTCGGCGCTTCTCGACGACGCCCGGCGGCCCCTCCAGCACGTGGTCCTCCGGCGGCACCATCGCGATGGTCGAGCCCGTCTCCGTCTGCCCGAACGCGTTGATGAACTGCACGCCCGGCATGGCAACGACGGCGCGCTCGATCACCGGTGGGGGCATCGACGCTCCGCCGTAGGTGAGCACGCGCAGGCTGGAGAGGTCGTGCGCCGCGAACTCCGGGTGGTCCATCAGCTGCTTGAGCATCGTGGGGACGATGAGCGCGCGCGCGATGCGGTGCTCCTGCACGAGGGCCAACCACTCGCGCGGCTCGAACTGGCGCTGGAGGACCACGGTGCGCCCGCCGAACACGCCCGCGAGCGCCGCCTGCAGCCCGGCGATGTGGTAGAGCGGCAGGGTGAGCAGCGTCCGCTCCTCCACGTCCGGGTCCGGCGGCTCCATGTTGGCGAGCATGAACGACGTGAAGCTGTCGTGGGAGAGCATCACCGCCTTCGGCTGGCCGGTCGTTCCCGCCGTGTAGAGCAGCACCGCGGTCTCTTCCGGCGACCCCTCCGGGAAGCGCATCTCGTCGGCGTCGGCCTCCGCGAGCAGCGCCTCGTACGAGCGCCAGCCATCCGGCCGCGGCTCGCCGTCCACGGCGAGAACACCCACCGAGGAGGCGTCGCTGCTCAGCCCGGCGATGAGCGGCGCGTACCGCTCGCCCGCGACCACGGCCTTCGGCGACGCGTGGCGAAGCGGGTAGCCGATCTCCTCGCCGTGGCCGCGGAAGTTGAGTGGCACGTAGACCGCATCCAGCCGGGCGGCGGCGAAGTACGCCTCGAAGTGGACGGGCGTGTTCACGTCCATCACGGCGACGCGGTCGCCCGCCTCGACTCCGTGCGTGGCGAGCGCGTTGGCGAGCCGGTTCGCGCGCTCGGCGAGCCCGGCGTAGGTGAGCGTGACGCCGTCGTGGACGAGCGCGACGCGCTCCGGCACGATGGCGGCGGCGATGGTGAGGATGTCGTGGGTATGCAGGGCAACTCTCCGGCAGGCCGACACGCCCGCAGCGGACTAGCGTAGCCGAGCGGCGAGCCGCCGTTCAAGCCGCAGGCCGTCGGCCAGCGTCATATCCGAGCCCTCATTGGCGGCGCGCTTCGCGAGGGCAAGCGCCTCGGCGGGCGCGGACGCGACGTCGCGCAGGCGGGACTCCGCCACGATATGGAGCTGCTCGCGAGGCACGAGCCAGTCTACGAACCCGGCGCGCACGGCCTCGCCAGAGGTCATCCGCCTGCCGGTGAGCGCAAGCTCCATCGCGCGCGGGAGCCCGACGATACGCGGGAGCGACTGTGTGCCGCCCGCCGCGGGGATGAGGCCGAGCGACGCTTCCGGCAGCGCGAAGACGGCGTCCTGCGAGGCGATGCGGAGGTCGCAGAGCGCGGCGATCTCGAGGCCGGAGCCGAAGCAGTAGCCGTGCACGGCGGCCATCGTCGGCTTCGGCAGCTCGGACAGGGCGCTCCAGAGGTCGCGCGCCCACCGCACGTATCGCGCGACGGCCTGCGACGGCGCGGAGCCGAACTCGGTGAGGTCCGCGCCCGCGCAGAAGCCGCGCTCGCCGTCTCCGACGATGAGCAGGCCGCGCACCTCATCGTCGTCGTGAACGGCGCTCAGAGCCTCGGAGAGCTCGTCGCGCATCCGGACGTTGAAGGCGTTGACCACCTCGGGACGGCACAGCGTGACGACTGCTACGCCGTCGCGCTTCTCGTAGCGGACCGTCTCGAAGGCGCTCATCGCCCCTCGAACCCCTTCATCGGCCTTCGAACCGGGGTTTGCGCTTCTCCGCGAAGGCGCGCAGCCCCTCCTCGCGATCGGCGGTCGAGTGCAGCAGGATGCTCAGGTCCGCTTCCAGGCGCATCCCTTCGCGCAACGGGAGGTCGGTGGACGCGGCGATCGCCTCCTTGACGTACCGGGCCGCGACGGGCCCGGCGTCCGCGATGCCGGCTGCAAGCGCTTCCGCGTCCTCCAGGTCGGCTATGTCGTGCACGAGCCCGACGCGGAGCGCTTCGTCCGCGTCCAGGGTTTCGCCAGTCAGCAGGAGGCGGAGGGCCTGACCCCGGCCCACGGCGCGCGGGAGGCGCTGCGTGCCGCCGTGCGACGGGAGCCGCCCGTCGCGCGCATGGGCCATGCGGAACGCCGCGGACTCGTCCGCGAGGCGGATGTCGGCCGCCAGCGCGAGCTCGAACGCCTCGTCATGGCAGTCACCGTGGACCCACGCGACGACGGGGATGCGGAGGGCTGCCAGGGCAGCGACGGGACCGTCGTCCGCGCTCTCGCGGAGCGACCCGCCGATGGCGCTCCAGTCGCCGCTCAGCAGGAGGACGCGAGCGTCGGCATCGGCGTCCAGCGCGATGAGCGCTCCGGTCAGGGCAGCGGCATCCGCGTCGAGCGTGAGTCGTGCGATTCCGTCGTGGTTGTCAATGGTCATCGCGATCCGACAGGCTCATGACAAGCGAGGCTGCACGGCGGCGGCCACCTCCGCGCCGGTAGTCTCCTCCGCAGTGCGCAGCTCGAACGTCTGCTGCAGGTTCATCCAGAACTGCGGCGTGGTGCCGAAGTAGCGGGAGAGACGCAGAGCAGTGTCGGCCGTGATTCCCCGCTGGCCCTTCAAGATAGCGGTTATCCGGTTGGGCGGCACCACGAGCGCCTTGGCCAGCGCGTGGGGCGACATCTCCAGTTCGTCGAGCTCATCGCGCAGAATCTCACCTGGATGAACCGGACGCATGCCGTTCGCACGCATCTGGACCTTCTCTCTTTCGATGCGCTCGCGCTGTTCCGGGGAGAAGCCTGCGGTCAAGTCCGTGAAGGGGTGGCGTCCGCTCATCATGTCCGTCCAACTCGTCCGTAACTCGAAGTCCCGAACCACTCTTTCAGTATAAGCCCAAGTCAGAACGCCACACGCGAACCTCCTTCTACGCCTCCTTGCCAGTAACCGTTCAGCTTTGATGACGCGAATGCCTCTGCGCCCCGCCACACACCGCCGCCGCAGGGCCCTCACCCCAACCCTCTCCCTCAGGAGAGGGAGCAGGCCGTCCCGCTTGCGGCGTGTGTTTGCTCTTGCCACGCGAGACTTGACAGTCTGCGCCGGTTCCCCGTACGATGCGCGGCGGATTAGCAGTCAGGCTATCCGACTGCTAACAGACGATTAAGGCGAGTGCTAGCAGATGCACCCGCCGAATGCCGAGAAGGAGGTAAATCGTGGCGCGAAGTCTGCAGCCCTTGGGCGACCGCATCGTCGTGAAGGCGGTGGAGCAGGAGACCCAGACCAAGAGTGGTATCTACATCCCGGACAGCGCGAAGGAGCGGCCCCAGGAGGGGAGCGTCATCGCAGTGGGCCCCGGACGGCTGACCGACGAGGGCAACCGCGTCGAGATGTCCGTCGCGGTGGGTGACACCGTCATCTACTCCAAGTTCGCCGGCACCGAGTTCGAGGACGACGGCGAGGAGTACCTGATCATGAAGGAGACGGACGTCCTGGCCAAGGTCGGCTAGGCCCGTGCAGCCCGCGCCCGACGGGCGCGCATCACAGAAAGAGGAGTCAATCACATGGCGAAGCAGATCCTTTTCAGCGACGAGGCGCGAAAGTCGCTCAAGGTTGGCATGGACACCCTGGCCAACACGGTCAAGGTCACACTGGGACCCCGTGGCCGGAACGTCATCCTGGACAAGAAGTTCGGCCCCCCCAACGTCTGCTCCGACGGCGTCACCATCGCCAAGGAGATCGAGCTCGAGAACCACTACGAGAACATGGGAGCGCAGCTCCTGAAGGAAGCCGCCACCAAGACCAACGACGTCGCCGGTGACGGCACCACCACGGCCACCGTCCTCGCGCAGGCCATGATCGGCGAGGGCTTCCGCAACATCGCCGCAGGCGCCGACCCGATGGCCATCAAGCGCGGCATCGAGTCCGCTGTCGGTGCCGTCCGCAGCAGCATCTCCTCGCAGGCCAAGGAGGTCAGCGGCAAGGAGCAGATCGCCCAGGTCGCGTCCCTCTCCGCCCACGACAACGAGATGGGCAACCTCATCGCCGAGGTCATGGAGAAGGTCGGCAAGGACGGCGTCATCACCGTCGAGGAAGGCAAGAGCCTCGGCTACGAGACCGAGTACGTCGAGGGCATGCAGATCGACCGCGGCTACATCTCCCCCTACTTCCTCACGGACTCCCAGCGCATGGAAGCCGCCGTCGACGACCCCTGCATCCTCATCACCGACAAGAAGATCTCCGCAGTGAGCGACGTGCTCCCGGCCCTGGAGAAGATCCTCCAGACGACCAAGAACCTCGTCCTCGTTGCCGAGGACGTCGAAGGCGAGGCGCTCGCGACCCTCGTCGTCAACAAGCTCCGCGGCACGCTCAACTGCCTCTCCATCAAGGCGCCCGGCTTCGGCGACCGCCGCAAGGAGATGCTGCAGGACATCGCCATCCTCACCGGCGGCACCGTTCTGAGCGAAGAGGTCGGCCGGAAGCTCGACTCCGCCACCATCGAGGACTGCGGGCGCGCCCGCAGGGTTGTCTCCACCAAGGACGAGACGACGTTCGTCGAAGGCCACGGCACCGAGCAGGCCATCCAGGACCGCATCGCCCAGATCAAGGCCCGCATCGAGGAGACCACCAGCGACTTCGACCGCGAGAAGCTCCAGGAGCGGCTCGCCAAGCTGTCGGGCGGCGTCGCCATCATCAAGGTCGGCGCGGCCACGGAGGTCGAGTTGAAGGAGAAGAAGGCGCGCGTGGAAGACGCTCTCTCCGCCACCCGTGCGGCGGTTGAGGAGGGCATCGTTCCCGGCGGCGGCACCGTCCTGGTCCGCGCCGCTGAAGCCATCGCCGCTCTCGACCTGGACGGCGACGAGCTCACCGGCGCAGCCATCGTCCGGCGCGCGCTGGAGGAGCCGATCCGCACCATCGCGTCCAACTCGGGCCACTCCGGCGACGTCATTGTCGCCGAGGCCAAGAACTCCCAGGACGACTGGGGCTTCGACGCCGACGCAGGCGTCTGGGGCCCGATGATCGAACGCGGCATCGTGGACCCGGCGAAGGTCACGCGCGCGGCGGTCGAGAACTCGTCCAGCGTCGCGGCCATGGTGCTCACCACCGAGTCCGTGGTCACCGACATCCCTGAGCCGCCCGCGGCCCCCGCCATGCCGCACGGCGACCACATGGACTTCTAGTCCAACGCCACACGGCTCAATGCGAAGAAGCCCCTGCGAACGCAGGGGCTTCTTTCTCTAACGCGGAGAAAGTGCTGCTCACTCTCGTAATCTCCGCAACCCGGCAACGACGGTCGCCAGGCCGCTGGCGAGGGCGTCCTGATGCTCCACGACCTCGTTATGAGTGAGCGTCCGCCCCCCGCCGTTCTCACCGTCGAACGCGATCCCCCCGCCGAAAGGGAAGTAGTCAGCCCACCTGCGCATGATGTCGTTCAGCCGTTCGTTGTGATAGTCGGGGTATGCAGCGCCGAATGAGTAGTCCCGGAGCCCTGCCCAGTAGACCCTGCCCGGCTCCGGAAAGAACCATGCAACCGTTACCGGCAGGTCCCATATCTCTTTCGGCACGTCTACCTGTATCGAAAGTCCCTGGCCACCCCACACAACCTTAGCGCCACTCTCTTGAGCGACACGAACAACGTGCCTGGCGGCCGCGCGTACGGCTTCCCTGGGAAGCCGACTGTAGAATTCATCCTCGAGTTCGAATGGCTGTGCATCGACCGGTTCCAGCCTGTCTTCCGTCACCACAGAGACCTCCTCAGCCATAGTTGCTCCCATCGGGCTGCAGACTATACCAACACCCGACCCATACCCATCCTGTGCATCCTGTCCCCGATGTTCACCGAAGAAGCCTCTGCGCTCGCAGGGGCTTCTTCGCGTGATGCTACACTCGCGCCAATCGCTAGTCGGAGCAACGCCCCGTGCGAACGACCGCCGTCCTCGTGCTGACGCTCCTGGCTCTCGCCGCCTGCGCACAGGCGACGCCGACCCCCGCGCCGACTCCCAGGCCCACGCCGACGCCGACCGCAACGCCGATACCTACGCCTACCCCCTCGCCTACGGCCACACCCACGCCTACGGCCACGCCGACGCCCACACCCACGCCAACGGCCACGCCGACGCCCAGCCCGACCCCAACGGCTACCCCAGAACCCTCGCCGACACCCCCGCCGACGCCTGCTCCGAGGCCCACTGACCTGCCGCACAAAGCTGTTGTGAGGTTGTCCAGCGAGCTCGCCTGGGGTTGG
Source organism: Chloroflexota bacterium (assembly GCA_028874795.1). Classification (GTDB taxonomy): domain Bacteria; phylum Chloroflexota; class Dehalococcoidia; order Lucifugimonadales; family Australimonadaceae; genus Bin16. Next base: position 44,740 of record JAPPHT010000067.1, on the reverse strand, counting down.
CCCTTCTGGGGAGGCCCGGGCACCTGGACCGGCGTCATCATCAGCGAAAGCGGGGAGATACTGACTCACTCCCATGCCCTGAGAGGCGCGCCTGTGGTGAACATGGAACTCTGGGACGGCACGCAGGCCCAGGCGTGCGTCACCGGTCGGGACGACGACACCGGGACCGCTCTGCTCAAACCGCTCGTCGAGCCGGCGCGCAGCTACGACTACCTCGCGGTCGCCGGGGATGGCGCAGCGTTCGGTGAGCGGCTGACGCTGCTTCAGCACAAGCCCTACGAACACCTGGACGAGAGGGGCACACAGGTGATCGGTCATGTTGCATCGGGGACCGGATACCCCTACTTCCGCATCGACGTGCCCGATGACTCCGCGGCCGATGGAGCCGTCCTGCTGAATGGCAGTGGTGAGGTCCAGGGCATACGCATGCCACGAGACCTGCTGCGGTTCCGGGAGATCGGCAACGCCGGCGAGGTCTACGCCGCCGACGCTCCGCAGATCGCAGACATCGCCCTCCCGCTCCTGCGCTCAGGGCGCATCCACGTCGAGTCGTGGCATCACCGCCACCACGGGGCCCGCGAAAGTGTGGTGACCCCCATACCGTTGATCTTCCACGGCGCGATAACGGTGGACGGCGCACCTGCGCCGACGGACTCGACCGTCTACGCCAGGGTGAGCAAGGAAGGACAGCTGGACGACTGGATCGGGGAACGGATATCGGAGGCCGGCCGATACGTGCTCAGTGTCTCCGTCCCTTCCAACTACTATGTCGGGGCAACGGTTGAGTTCTGGTTGGACTGCAGACGCTTCTCGACAACGGCTGTGTTCGAGCACGCCCCCGGCAGCGTTGTCGAATTGGACCTCTCCTTCTAGCCCTCCTCCAAATCCCCCTGACGGCACGGTGCTACACTTCCCTCACCTTCGGACGGAGCAACGCCCCCCTTTTGCGAACCGCCGCCCTCCGTGAAACTCCCCCGCCCCCAAATCCGTTATCCTTTATGTATGGACCAGTCACTGGTGAAACGCGCGCTGCTGGCCGTGGCCGCGACGGTGGCAGCCTTCGCGCTCGCCGCGTGCGGCGGCGGTGACGAGCCGTCCGCGCCGGAGGGGTCGTCGGGCCCCGTTGCGCTCGGCGTGCCGGACATCGAGATCAGCGCCTACCAGGGACAGGACACGCTCGGCGGCGACACGGCCTCACTGTCCGCTATCGTGGGACAGGGCAAGCCGGTGGTGCTCAACTTCTGGGCCGCGCTCTGCCCGCCCTGCCGCGCCGAGATACCGGAGTTCGAGAGCGTCCACCACGAGCGCAGCGATGAGGTCACGATCCTTGGCGTCGACATCGGCCCGCAGCAGTTGCTCGGCACGCGGGAGGAGGGGCAGGCGCTCCTCGCCGAGCTCGGCGCCACTTACCCGGCCGGCACGACGTTCGACGAGACGGTTGTGCGTGACTTCGAGGTCTTCAGCATGCCGACCACGTTCTTCATCGCCGCGGACGGCACCGTGTTGCGGAAGTGGAGCGGCATACTGGACGAAGCGAAACTGAACGAGCTCGTCGACGAACTCGTGAGCGGCGCCCCGGTTGCGTCGACCGAGCAGACGAGCGCGGGTGACCAACTGGGCAGCGAGTTCGCCTGACCGCTGGAGGAGCTGGCCGCGGCGCGGTCGCAGGAGGCGTAGCGATGAACGACATGCCGGCCGCCGACGGCGACTGCCACGTTCTGGAGAACGCGAAACGGATCGCGGAATTGCTGGACGAGCCGTACCGCAGCTTCCGGGTCGGCAGCAACGCCTCGCCGGACGTGATGCCCATCGAACCCCTGACGCCGCTGGACGGTATGCCCCGGAGCCTCGGCGGGAGGCGCGTCGGCGGACGGGCCCACTGCGCGGAAGACTGGCTCGCCGCGCTGGACCGCGGGCCGCTGGAGTGGTCGGCAGTCTACCCCACGCTCGGGCTCTATGCGGGCTACGTGAGGGACCCCGCCTACCAGGCCACGCTCTGCCGCGCGTATAACGACTGGCTCGCGGAGACGTTCTACCCCCACTGCGACGGACGCATCCTCGGCGTCGCCCTGCTCCCGACGCTCGACCCCGCCGCCGCTGCCGCGGAGCTGCGCCGCGCCGCGGGACTCGGCCACGCCGGCGTCATGTTCCCGGCGGACGGCACCCATCTCCTCGGCGACGCCCGGTACAACGTCGTCTACGAGGCCGCGCAGGAGACGCGCATCCCCGTCGCCGTGCACGCGTCCGGCTCGCCGTTCGCGCCCGGTGCGGAGATATTCCCCACGTTCATCCAGGCGCACTCCGTCGCGCACCCGTACGGCATCATCAGGCAGTTCACGAGCATGATGTTCGAGGGCGTCTTCGAGCGCTTCCCGGAGGTCAACTTCGGTTTCCTGGAGGCGGGGGCGACCTGGCTCCCGTGGTGGCTCGACCGGATGGACGAGGAGTACGAGTCCCGCGGCGCGGCTGAGGCCCCGCTGCTGACCCGCGCGCCGAGCACGTTCGTCCACAAGGGAGGAAACGTCTTCGTCGGCTGCGAGCCGAACGAGCGCATGCTCGGTCAGGTGCTGGACCTCGTCGGCGACGACGTGGTGATGTACGCGTCGGACTACCCGCACTGGGACTCGGACTACCCTGGCTCGCTGCAATACATGCGCTCCCGGGAGGACCTCACCGACGCGCAGCGGCGCGGCGTCCTCTATGAAGCCGCCAACCGCTTCTACTACCGTTCCTAATCTCCATTCTTCCTGCACTGGCAGGACCTCGGCTGGTGAGAGTCGCCATCGAACGGGCGCAGGAGGGACCGGTCCCATGTTCCGTCATGGCCTGTGGCACGCGTTCTTCGGCTTCTGGCTTCTCGTCATCGTCTCGACAGCCGTCCTCTGGTCCCAGATCGGGATGTGGGAGGGACTGCTGACGTTCGTGGTCGGAGTGCCACTGTGGGTTATGGCCTACGGGTGGTGGTACGAGCGCGTTCGGCGCAGGCGACCGTAGCAGTAGTGGCCAGCCGATGACCGTACCGCGCGGCTATGCCCCCTGTCCGAACTTCTCCAGCGCCCAGCGCGCCTTCTCGCGCGGGACACCGCACCGCGCAGTGAGCCGGACCTCCCCCACGTTCGCCATCGCGGAAGGCGGGAGCAGCAGCCCGGCGGCGAATTCCTCCGCCTGCCGCTCCGCCTTCACCCTGTTCACCCACTGCCACGACGCCAGGTAGAGGCTCGTGCCCGTGTGCAGCGCGTGGTGGCCGATAGCGTGCGCCGTCAGCCAACGCCGCCAGTTCTCCGGCAGCGACTCTTCGATGCCTATGGCACCCTCGAAGATGACCTCGCGCAAGCGGCCGCGGAAGCGCCACGGCACGACCTCGAGTCCGAGGTCTCGCAGCAGCGGGTCCAGGTCGCCTCCGGGTGGGAGGGCGTAGCGTTCAGCGAGGTCGCGCCCGAGCCGGAATGCGCGCATCGAGACTCCTCCTGCACAGGGGGATGCGGCCCATTCTCGCAACCTGGCATGCGACCGTGCGAGAGGCGCGTGTCAGCATTCGCGTGTCACCCCAGGCGGAGCACGGCGGAGTCGAAGAATCTCTCGGGGCGCGCCCTTACGTCAGTGGACGAGGCTTGCGCTTGCTCCGCACGTAGCGCGCGAAGTCCCGCACCTGCTCCCACTCGTCGGCGTCGAGGTCGCCCACCTCGTAGAGCCGGGCCAGGTCCGACTCCTTGATCGGCGTCTCGTATTCTTCCTCGTTCAGGTGCCCCGCGAGCACGAGCAGACGCCCCAGCGGTACGCCCATCGCCTCAGCGATCTTCCGCAGCGTCGAGGGCATCGGTACCGTCCCGTGGTTGAACAGCACGCTGAGCGACGCGTGGGGCACGCCTGCGCGCCGTGCGAGCGCCAGCTGCGAGACTTCTCGCTCTGTGAGCCATCGCCTGATGTATGCGGCGAGCGTGTCGCCCGGCTGTATCGTCGTCATGTTGGGATTGTACAAGACCGGAACTGCCCATGGGGGAACGCCCGTTCCGTGCCGCCTCTTTTCCTGTTTTGTGACACTGCCTTGTTGCGCAAATGACCATCCCGCCCCCATCATGTCATACATCAGACGCCATGCCGACGCTACAGCGTCAGGCGGAAGGAGAGCGACGATGGAGGAACCGGTTGTGCATGAGCAGGTGCGTTGCCCGCGATGCGCGGCGCGCGGGATGCGTGAGTTGAACAGTCTGCCGGAGGAGGGGCACCCCATCTTCATGTGTCCGTTCTGCAGGCACACGTGGTGCGAGCGGGGGCGCGCCAGGGCCGTTGGCGCCTCGCGTCCTCCGGTCCCCGGACGACCAGCATCCTTCTCGTTGCGGAAGTAGGGTCCCATGAGGAAATCACTGTCGGAACTGGGCATCGTATTCGCAACGCTCGGCGTCATGCCGCTCGGACCATTGCTGGCTGCGAGCTACGCGGGCTTCCCCTGGGAGGCACTCGCGCTGACCGCGGCATGGGCGCTCAGCTGGTACGTCTGGCTGGCGTCCCGTCTTGGCCGGGAGTGACCAGTAGATGGAGCCAGATGATGCCGATCGGGACCACTCGTGCTACGATCGGTGCTGCGGGATGGACGCGCTATACTCGCCTTGACCCGCGAGCGGGGCGCTGCTAGCCTTGCACAGAAGAAGTCCCCCAACGAGGAGCAGACGTATGACGAACACGATCCCCAACACTGGCGCAGCAGGCCCCGAGACCGGCGAGCCCACCATCATTGTGACCGACCTCGCGGCGGAGAAGCTGGCGGAGGTACTGGCCGAGGAAGGGCAACCCGACGCTGCGTTGCGCGTCATCGTTGTCCCGAATGGGCACGGCGCGCAGTACATGCTTTCTCTGGAAGACACGCTCGCCGAGGACGATCTCGTACTCTACGAGTCCGGCATCCGCGTGATCGCGGACGAGGACAGCGCCCCGCTCCTGCACGGCGCTTCCATAGACTACTCGGAAGGGCTGATGCGCAGCGGGTTCGTCATCGAGAACCCGAACATCGCCACCAGCCAGGGCTGCGGCTGTGGCAGCGGCGGGTGCGGATGCGGTGCCGGAGGTTGCGGCTGCGGCGGCCACTAGCCTCCTCCGCAGGAACAGGCCACATGCGAAAGCGCCCCAGCGTTCAGCCGGGGCGCTTCTCTTTGCCTCAGCCCTGGTCAGTCCAGCGCCCACACGGCGAACCCTGCGTAACCGACCGTCTGTCCCGGCGTCCGGGTCTCTTCGGAGAACCCGGATGCAACAGCGACGGCGCCGTCCGCCTCACCCTCGCTCAGTTCCAACTCCTGCACGAGGACACCGTTCACGTAGAACAGGCCCACGTCGCCGATCGCCAGCAGCACCAGGGCATTCCGCTCTCCGGCCTCCGTATTCAGCCGCAGGTCCCCTGACCTCGTGAACGCGGGCTGTCTCCCGCCCGTCCCCAGCAGGTGGTTCCATTGCTCATCGCTGTCGACGTAAACGGCACTGAAAACGTTCGGCCCGGACTCTCTGAAGACGAACCCGTAGTCCCACGAACCGACGTTGGCCCCCGGGTTCGTGAACGTTGCGACAGCCATGAAGTCGCCTGCCTCCGAGCCGATGCGGGCCAACTTGATGGCCCCGTCCTCTGCCTGCTCCAGCGAGCCGGAGTCCGTACCCAGCGATTCCGGCTGGGAGACCTCGAACCCCAGGAAGCGCGTCGTTTGCCCGGCGACCTTGTTCTCGATGTGGTAGCCCGTGACCACCGAGACGTCTCCCCCGGTCGGACCGACGCTCAGGTCCAGCGTCCCGACCGCGCGGCCGTTGATGAAGAGCCAGCCCTGGGGGCCGATGGCGATGAGGCGCAGGGTGTTCAGGCCTCCCGAGTCCGGCCACAGACCGGACGCCCTGCCGCTCCCGAGCAGCAGTCCGTCGCCTGCTCCGTCGCGCAGGTAGTGGAACCACATCGGCACGCCGTCGTTGCGGTTCTCCACGACGACCGCGTGGAAGTTGAACTGCCCCGCGTCCCGGAACAGGAACCCGTAGTCCCAGCCGCTCAACACCGCAGGGTACGGATTGTTGAAGGTCGCGGTGGCGACGAAGTCACCGACCGAGACCCCCGCTCCGAACTCCACGATGAACTCGTCGCTGTCATGCGGCAGGTCACCGTTGGCCGGCCCGAAGGAGCCGACCAGGCCATTCTCGGGCCTCGACCCGTCGCCGGGGACCTCTACGCGGGCGCCTGCCTTGAGCGCGGACAACACCGACAGCACCGTCTCCGAGCTGACCGCGAATCCGGTCCCCTCGACCGCCGCTCCCGTACCCAGCTCCCGCACCGCGAACGCGGTGATGCCCACAACCGTCCCGTCCGTTCCGATGAGCGCTCCACCGCTGTTGCCGACGTTCAACGGCGCGTCGGTCTGCAGTTCCCACCGCCGCAGGAACTCGTCGTAGTTCACGCCGGAGACGGAGCCGCTCGTCAGCACCGCCGCGTCGCTGTCCAGCGGGTAGCCCAGCGCAAACACAGCGGCGCCCACCGCCGGCGTCCTTTCGCTCAGCACCACCGCGCGGAACGACTCGGAACAACAGACGCTCAGCGCCGCGAGGTCCCTCGCGCTGTCGGAGCCGAGTACCGTGGCGTCGTACGACCTGCCGTTGTCGGCGGTCACACGGACGATGCCGGGATCACTCCCAACGACATGATCGTTGGTCAGGACCACCGCCCTGCCGAGCGCATCAACCTCCACGATGACACCGGAACCGGCGGCCGCGTCCGTGTTCACCTTGACGACGCTCGGGCGCACGAGCGCAGCAAGCGCCTCGGGATCGATGGGCACCGGGGTCGGCGTGGGAGTGTCCTCCGGGACGGGGGTTGCCGTGGGGGCGGCGTCCGGCGTCGCAGGAGGAGGTGGCGTCGCAGTGGGTACGGCGGTGGGCGTTGGAGTCGGCGCCACGGTAGGCGTTGCCGTGGGTTGCGCGGCAGTCGGCGTGACCGTGGGCATAGGCGTGGGAGTAGCGGAAGGAGCAGCCTCCGGGGTTGGCGTCGGCGCTGGGGGCTCTTCATCGGTCCCCAGGAAGGTCACGGCTGCTCCTCCGGCCGCGACGGCAAGCGCCCCCAGGATCAGAAGCGCCGCTATGATGCGGCAGTGCCTGCGAAAGAAGCCGCCACGGCCACCGCGAGCGGGGCCGAAGTCGATTGGGCCGCCGCCACCTCGTGCGCCGCCACCCCTTCGGGATCCCAATGCCTGGAGACGGGCCTCCTCAAACGCCCTCGCGCGCTCGATCTCTTCCCGGCGCCGGCGGTTCAGCGCTTCCACTTCCGGCTGGCGGCGTGCGACACGCTCTATCTCGCGGCGCATCTCTGACCGGCGGCGGTATTCGGCGATCTGCTCCTCTTCCATCCGCTGGCGCTCGCCGGCCAGCGTCTCCTCGTCCAGATAGCCGGACCCCTCGCACAGGGAGCAGCGCTCCGTTCCCCCACCCGCGCGCTCAGACGATAGCTGTCCCTCACCATTGCAGATGCTGCAGACGCCGCCGTCCACAAATCGAACCTCGTGGTCGCGACGATGGCGTTCAACGAGGTGGGCGCCGCAGAGCGGGTTCATCCCCCTGATGGCATAGCCGGACGCGAACTCCTCGCACTCCGGTTCGACGCAGCGCGCGCGCTCCTCGCTGTGGGCGTGCGCCGCCCAGAGCGGAGGGGGAAACTCCCTGCCGCAGCGGGAACAGGTGATCGATGGCATCCCGCTCAGTGTCATACTCTGTCGCTTCTCCGGTGTTCAGGGCGCGTCCCACAGGATCTGCGGTACATAAGCCTACCATGCCCCCACCACCCCGGCGGAGGAGCTTAGGGTGCATCCTCGCGGTGCTTCACCGCGCTGGTTGAGTTACGGACAACGCGACAAGATGCTCCACCAATATGCTCCCTGCGCTATCACGCCACACACTCACGGTATACACGCCTGGTCTGGTGGCAAGGTCGCTCAGGGAGGCAGTCAAACTGAACGTGTCACCTGTTTCGTTCCAGCTATCGGCGACCACCTCATTGGCATCGAGATTCGAGTAGAAGTAACCGGGCCCGGGAGGTTCGAGTATGCGCGCAACGGGGTCGCCGCACGACGTCGTGAATCCTCCGCCAACACAATAGGAATGAAGCCTGTCGATCTGTGCGGGAGTCTTGGGCGTTGGAAGCGGGTCATAGTAGATGGAGACCACCGGTCCCACTCTGACTCCGGCCTCGCGCTTGGCCACGGACAGGGAAAGCGTACCGTCACGCGAGAGCGTGGGTAAGGCATGAGCTTCCGCGGCGCCGCCCTCGAAATGCTGGACGAACGTCACGCGCCTGCCGTTGAAAGCGATGCCGATGTTCACGGCCCGATGGCTCGCGCGCAGGATGTTGTCACGATGCCCCCAGTTCGCGTGAGCATCGTCGTACGTCATGTCCCATTGGGCCCCCCTGATGGCATCACGAGGGCCTGTGACCTGGCAGTTGACGAGGAAACTGTCGCAGTTGGATGACTCCCACCGCTCATCGGTCCAGCCGTCAGATGCGGCGTTCTCGGAGACGTAACTCCTTCCCCCGGTCTCCGAATAGACCATGTAGGGCTTCCGTCCATCCGCCCACCAGTGCCCGAAATAGTCGTGGTTGAGCATGTCCTCGGCGTGCAGTTGGGCGGCTTCGTTCAGGCCAAGGACAACGGGCGGCAGGCCATGAGCGGCCCGGTCGTTGTTGATGAGTTCGAGCGCATACACGCGCAACTCCTGCACCTCGCCCGCAGTAAGTTGCTGCTCAGACACGGGCGTAGGCGTCGCCGTGGGGCGGGGTGTAGAGGTGGGGGGCGGGGTAGCAGTCGCTATCGGCGTTCCGGTGGGAGTCGGGGTCGGCGTTGCCGTGGGACAGGGCGGCAGCGGCGTAGGCGTTGGCGGACCGAGTGTGGGCGTCGGTAGAAGCGGCGCAGGAGTAGCCGTAGCCGTTGGCGTTGGCGTTGGCGTTGGCGTTGCAAGGATGCTCCGGCACTCTGCAACCGGCGCATGGTTCTGCACTGCCTCGACGAACAGACTCCGTTGGTGGCGCAGCCAGATCGTCCAGGAGAGAGCGGCGGCACCTTGTCCGGGGACGGCCTCGCGTTCGAGCCCTTGCGCATCCACGAGGAACTCGGCTACCTCGAGGCGCATCTCGAACTCAGCAGCGCGGCGGCACGCTTCGATCTGTGGCATGTCTTCCAAATCGTCCAGCCCTGCGTCGAAGACTGCCAGGCTTTCGGCAAGGGCGGCGTCCACCTGCTGTCTGCTCCAGCCGCTCGCCCATTCGCGCCAGGCGTCGGTAAGCGGCGCGGGCGGCCAGTCAGGCGTTGGCGTCACGGCGGGAACAGGTGTCGACAGCAGCACCGGCGTTGGCATTTCGTTTGGGGCATCAGGCCTGGGCGTCGGGTCGGCGCAGGGGAACGGTGTCGACGTAGGCGGGACAGACGAGGTGTCAGGAGTTGGAGTTAGCGCGCCTTGCTGCACGGCCCGGGGTGTGGGCGTTGGGATGGACAGAAACTCGAGCTCGACTGGCAGCCCGTATTGCGTATACCAGTAGTACCCGCCGCCGATAGCCGCGATGAGCAGCAGAAGAACGAGCCAGCAGCAACCGTGTCCGCCGGACCCACCCGGGGAGTTACGCCGACGCTCGCGGTAGTAGTCCCTGTCCTGTATCGGCATGAACCCGGACTATCCCCCTAGCCCAGCGACACTCGCGATCCCGTGCGCGCCGACTCCACCATCGCAAGCGTGATCTCGACGACGCGCAGGCCGTCGAGGCCGGTGGCGAGCGGTTCCCCGTTGCCCTCGACCGCGGCGTCGAACGCCCGGACCTGCTTCGTGTAGAGCGCAAAGGGGTGCTCCAGGTAGGTCTCGTCCTCGGTCAGGGCATCAGTGCGCACTGCAAGCGCGCCTCCCTGCGTCATCTCGATGCTGGAGCGCAGACCCGCGCGTCCGAGCGTGCCGTAGACCATGACGTCGTTGTTCTCGTAGTCGGGCGTGCGGCGCCCGGTGAGCAGGGTCGCGATGGCGCCGCTTCTGAAGCGCAGCGCCAGCGTCACCAACTCCTCCAAGGGCTTCTCCGGCGTCGCGTCGCTCACGGCGGAGACCTCAGCCACGTCATCGTCCAGGACGTAGCGGAGCAGGTCGGCGCAGTGGACACCCGTTGCCATGAAGGCGCCCGCGCCGATGAGCGACGGATCGTCCCACCACGCCTGCAGGCCAGTGCGGGCCGGTGGCGCCTCCTGGCCCCGGATACCCCGGCACCAGCTCGCCTGGGCGAAGGCAACCCTGCCGACCGCACCCTCAGTGACAAGCGCCCGCAGGCGCTGGTGCCCCTCGTGGGCACGCAGGTGGAAGCCGACGCCGAGCCGCACGCCGGCCGCATCGCACGCGTCGATCATCCGCTGGGCATCGTCCACGGAGAGCGCCATCGGCTTCTCGACCAGCACGTGTTTGCCCGCCTGCGCGGCACGGACGGTCTGCTCCGCATGCAGCGCGTTCGGCGACGCGATGTAGACCACGTCCACGGCAGGGTCGCGCAGCAGCGCATCGAGGTCGTCGTAGGCCGTGGCCGCGCCGTGCTTCTGCGTGAACGCCTCAGCCCGCCCGATGTCCCGGCTCATCACGGCCGCGAGCGTTGCGTCCTCCGCCTCGCTGATGGCGGGCGCCATCTTGGTGTCCGGGTGCCTCCCCGTGCTGACGATGCCCCAGCCGATGGTCATGCGTGTGCCTCCTACGAGCGTGTGGGAGGCAAGGATAGCAGGGGAAGCGGCTGGGCTAGACGGCTAGCCCTCGATGTAGCGGTAGGCCGCCAGGGCCGCAGCGACGCCGTCGCCGACTGCATTGGCGAGCTGGCGGTCTGAGAACTGGCGCACGTCGCCGGCGGCGAACACGCCCGGGACGTTCGTCTCCATCTGGAGGTTGGTCAGCACGTGGCCTGCGGCGTCGAGCTCCAGCACACCCTGCATGAAGTCGTTGACCGGGTGGAAGCCGATGAAGATGAAGACGCCCTGCGTGGTGTGCTCCGTGACCTCGCCGGTCTTGAGGTTCCGCAGCACCGTGCTGTGCACGTCGCCGTTGCCCCTGATCTCGTCGACGACGGTGTCCCAGACGAACTCCATCTTCGGGTTGTCGAACGCCCGCTGCTGCAGGATCTTGCTCGCGCGCAGCTCGTCCCTGCGGTGCACCACCGTCACCTTGTTCGTCATGCGCGTCAGGTAGAGCCCTTCGTCTATGGCGGCGTCGCCGCCGCCCACGACCGTCACGTCCATGCCGCGGAAGAAGTTGCCGTCGCACGTCGCGCAGTAGGAGACGCCCTTGCCCCAGTACTCGACCTCGCCCGGAACACCGAGCTGGTTGTGTTCGCCGCCGGTCGCGATGATGACCGCCTTGCCCGTGTACTCGCTGTCCTCGCAGACGACGCGTTTCACGTCGCCCGCCACGTCGAGGCTGACGACCGTGTCGTACTCGAATTCGACGCCGAAGCGCCCGGCCTGCTTCTCGTAGAGCATCGCGAGTTCGGGGCCGTCTATCGGCTCCGGGAAGCCGGGGTAATTCTCGATCTCGCCGGTGAGCAGGATCTGGCCACCCACCGCCTTCTTCTCGATGATGAGCGTCTTGAGCATCGCGCGCACCGCATAGATGGACGCGGCGAGGCCGGCGGCGCCGCCGCCAATGATGATGACGTCGTATTGCGGCTCGTTGGACATATCCTGGGTATCCTCCCTTCTGCCCAGGCCTACACGCGGTAGCGGTAGCCTCCCCCAAGTTGGTCGCGGTTCAGGCGCCGGTTCAAGTGCAGCCCTTCCAGCACGAACTCGGCAGCGGATGCCGCTTCCGGTCCGCTGCTGCCCGCACCGAGCTTGCTCAGCGCCCCCGCGAACCCCTCCAGCTGACCCATCTCCTCCAGGTAGATGCTGGACGGCAGGTCTGCGCCCGTGTCGAACGTCTGCCCGGCCTCGAACGCCATCACGAGCTCGTCAAGCTCGTGCGGCTCGAAGTGGCGGTCGAACACGTTGAGGAGAGCGCGCTTGATGAGTTCGTCGACTATCTTGGCCTCGCGCCCCTCCTCCATCGTCTCCAACTCCACCTTGCCGAGCGTGGAGGAGATGATGAACGCGAAGTCCGTTATGCGCGGAACGGCCTGCTCCTCGCCCTGCGAGATGGCCCGGCGCAGCGCGTTGGCCGACACCGTCTCGTAGTTGGCTATGGAGACGCGCACGCTCACGCCGGAGCGCTGGTTGATCTCCGGGTGGCGCCGCGCGAGCGCCGTGAACTCCGCGATGAGCTCCTTGATGTACTCCGGCACGACGATGGGCTCCGCCGCACCCGGGAATTCGTTGCGCTCCACATCCATGATGGAAATCTCCTGTGCGATCTCCCTGGGGTAGTGGGTGCGTATCTGCGCGCCGTAGCGGTCCTTCAGCGGCGTGATGATGCGGCCGCGGTTCGTGTAGTCCTCCGGGTTGGCGCTCGCCACGACGAGCACGTCCAGCGACAGCCGCACGAGGTAGCCCTTGATCTGGACGTCGCGCTCCTCCATGAGGTTGAAGAGGCCCACCTGGATGCGCTCCGCGAGGTCCGGCAACTCGTTGATGCAGAAGATGCCGCGGTTGGTGCGCGGGATCAGCCCGTAGTGGATGGCGAGCTCGTCCGAGAGGTAGCGGCCTTCCGCGATGCGGATGGGGTCGACGTCGCCCACGAGGTCGGCGATCGAGATGTCGGGTGTCGCCAGCTTCTCGCCGTAGCGGCGGTCGCGCCCGATCCAGTCGATGGGGGTGTCGTCGCCCTGCTCCTCGATGAGCTCGATGGCGTAGCGGGAGATGGGGGCGAGGGGGTCGTCGTTCACCTCGCTGCCACGGACGATGGGGACCTCGTCGTCGAGCAGTTCCACGAGGGCGCGGATCATGCGGGACTTCGCCTGTCCGCGCTCGCCGAGCAGGATGATGTCCTGTCCCGCGAGGATGGCGTTCTCCACCTGCGGGATGACCGTTTCCTCGTAGCCCACGATGCCGGGGAAGACCGGCTCGCCGTTGCGCAAGCGTTCCATGAGGTTGTTGCGCAGCTCATCCCGGACGGACGTGACGGCGTAACCGCTCTTGCGCAGCGCACCGAGCGTTGCCGGTCGTCCGTTCTTCGAGGGTTTCCTGGTCGCAGGCTTCTTTCGCGTCGTGGCCATGGGTGCTCCTGGCGGGGATTGCGCCGGGTGTCCGGCGCCTGTTCCTCATTCTACACAAGCGAGGCGGGGGAAACCGCCGATACTACCCGCCGTTTGGAGGGAACGGGTCCTGCTCGCTGGCGAACGCCTGCGACTCCACGATGGAGATGCCGCGGCTCGTCTTGTCCCCCCAGAGGCTCTTGACGTAGGTGAGCACCGCGACGATCTCGTCGTGGCTGAGCCGGTCCCCGAAGGCGGGCATTGCGCTCTTGAAGCTGCCGAAGCGTGGGTCTTCGAATTCCTGCCCACCCTTGCTGACGACGCGGTAGAGGAGACCGTCGCCATGGTGCCAGGTGTGGCCGTCGCCGTTGAGCGGCGGCGCGGGCAGCGTACCGTCGGCCTTCGTGACGTGCCAGTCGGGCTGGCCCTCGCCCCCGACCCCGTGGCAGGTGGCGCAGTTCGCCGCGAACAGTTCCTCCCCCCTCGACACGACGGCAGCATCATAGGGGGATTCCGAGGTGCATGACGTCAGCAGGACGAGAGCGAGCAGCAGGAAGACGAGGAGCGGGGGCGCATGGCCGCGAGCGCGCGGAACGACCAAGCGGAAGGGGTGGATGCGGAGCAACAACTTGCTCACTCTGGCGCCCACAAGCGTTCGGGCGCCCCCTACACCTTCGAGACCATGTACTCCTGGCTGGCGTCCTCGATGGCGACGGCCTTCGGGAGCACGATGTCCAGCGAGCGGACGCGGAACGCTCCGCCGTTGCGGGCCTCCGGCGGCTCCTGTCCTTCCATCAACTGGCGCACGGAGCGCATGAGGCGGCGCCGCACCTGGATGATGGCGGTGTCGCTGCTCACCAGGTGCTCGCGCGTGCGGTCTGAGACCGGCCCGCCATGCTGCACCTCCGTCACGGCGAAGTCCTGCGCCGGAATCGACTTGATGCCGGTGAACGAGTAGTGCCGCTGCGCCGCCCGGTCCTGCAGGTAGTCGTTGAACTTGTTCTCCTTCGTGCGGTAGGTGCCGGGGACCATCTCCGGGAAGAGGATGCCCTTGTCCCGGTAGACGGAGAGCTCCTCCGCCGTCAGGGGACGCTCGGCATGCCAGCGAACGCGGAACGCGACCGCGTGCTCGTCGTCGACCGGCACCTTCACCTGGCAGAGGACGCTGTCGCCGGGGCGCGCGGCGATCATGGTGTAGAACGGCATCATCCACTGGTTGATGCGCCAGTAGTAGTTGTCGCCGGCGTCACGCCGGGCGGTCAGCATCACGCCGTACTCGGTGTCGCTCACCGTCCAGACGGGCGCCTTGTCCGTCGCTGTGAGCTCCGCGATGCCGCTTGCGCGACCGTCGATCACGGTGCCGCCCTGCACGTAGCTGTGCAGGAAACCGAGGTGGCTGGAGTCTATGTCGGCCTCCATCGACTGCAGGTAGTTGCACTCCAGGAACATCTTGGAGGCGTACCGCTGCTCGTTCGGAACGCGCGTCCACTCCATCTCCGGGAACTCGGGAACGCCGTTCTCGCGGGGGCCGAAGTAGGCCCATATCACGCCGCCCCGCTCAACCGCCGGGTACGCGCGGGCACGTATCTTGTCCTTGAAGGTCGCGCCTTCGGGCGCGTTCGGGACGTCGACGCACGTGCCCTCGATATCGTACTTCCAGCCATGGTAGACGCAGCGGAGGCCCTCCTCCTCGTTCCGTCCGTAGAAGAGGTCCGCGCCGCGGTGCGCGCACCACGGCTCCAGCACGCCGATGCGGCCCCTGCTGTCCTTGAACGCCACGAGGTCCTCGCCGAGTATGCGCACACGGACAGGGGCGCAGTCCGGCGCGGGCAGCTCCTCGGCAAGCAGGATGGGGGTCCAGAAGCGGCGCGCGAGTTCGCCCATGGGCGTACCGCGCCCCACCTTCGTGATCAGTTCGTTCTCCTCCGCGCTGAGCATCGCAGCCCTCCCTGGGGATGTCGTGTGACGCTGGGGGCATTCTACCGCGCAGGGGAAGCGAGCGCAGGGCGGGAGGTTTCCTGCCTCCGCAGGAACGACGGAGTCTGCCACGCGTGATACGCTCACCCCAACCCCACACTCGAGGAGGCGCACGATGGGCGCACTGGACCTGCTGCGCGTGGACCACATCGGCAGCCTGCGCAGGCCGCAGGCGCTGCTCGACCTGCGGGCCCGCGTCGACGACGGCGAGGCCACGGCCGACGAATTGACCGCCCTGGAGGACGAGCTGATACGGGAGGTCATCGCGGAACAGCAGCGCATCGGCTTTCCCATCGTGACCGACGGGGAGTTCCGCCGCAGCAACTTCCAGGACAGCTTCGGCGCGTCCGTCTCGGGCTACGAGACGCCAGAGAGCCGCGAGGAGTACCGGCGCTGGCAGCAGGGCAACCGCTCCGACCAGCAGCAGCGCGTCGAGTCCGGCCCACAGGTCGCGGGGACGCCCGTGGTGACGCGCAGCCCTGCGGTGGAGCGGCTGACGCTCACCCGGAACGTCCCGCTGGAGGAGTACCGCTTCGCCGCGGCCGCGGCGCACACCACCGCCAAGGTCACGCTCATCGGGCCGGACCGCGTCGCGCAGCGCTTCGACTGGCAGGCGTCGGAGGGCGTCTACGAGGACCTGGGCGACTTCAGGAAGCATGTCGCGGAGATCCAGCACGAGATGGTGCGCCAACTGGTCGACGCGGGCTGCCCCTACGTCCACATCGACGCCCCGGGCTACACCGCCTACGTGGACGAACCGTCGCTGGCGGCGATGCGCTCGCGCGGCGAGGACCCGGATGAGAACCTCACGCGCTCCATCGCGGCGGACAACCGCGTCATCGAGGGCGTCGAGGCGACGTGCGGCATCCACCTCTGCCGGGGCAACTCACGCGCCATCGACCCGCTCACCGGCAGGATGGTCGCGCAGTGGCACCGCGAGGGGCACTACGACGCCATCGCGGAGCAGCTCTTCACCCAGCTCAACCACAGGCGGCTGATGCTGGAGTACGACAGCGAGCGCGCGGGCAGCTTCGAGCCGCTGCGCTTCGTACCGAAGGACAAGATCGTGGTGCTCGGCCTCGTGACCACGAAGAGCACGGACATCGAGACGATGGACGACCTGAAACGGCGCATCGACGAGGCGTCGCGCTACATCGACGGCGACCAGCTTGCGCTCAGCCCGCAGTGCGGGTTCGCCAGCGGCGGAGGCGGCGAGACAGTGCCTGAAGACGTGCAGTGGCGCAAGCTGGACGTGATCCTGGAGACCGCGTCACGGGTGTGGGGCTAGGCCGAGAAGACCTCCGTGACCTCCTGGTGCGGGGCGTCCATCGCCTCCTCGCGGTAGAGGTTGAGCGCCTGCAGCACCGGACTGTCGTTGTAGGAGAAGAGGACGGCTTCCTCTTCCGCGGCGTGCTCGTGCAAGTACCACGACGGCACGACGAACGTGTCCTTCGGACCCCAGTCGAACCGCTTCCCGGCGATGACGCTGCTCCCGCTCCCCTGGATGACGTGGTAGATGGTGCCTCCGGTGTGGCGGTGCGCTTGCGTGCGCTGACCAGCGCGCAACAGCGTGGCGAAGCACGCGATGGTCGGCATGGCCGGGCCGCCGTTCAGGGGATTCGTGTACTCGACGGTGATGCCGTCGTAGGGGCTGCCGTCGGTATCCTCGGCGATCGCCTTCAGCGCGGCGTAGGTGCGCTCGAACTTGTAGTTGACGATGGGGGAGTTGGGCGAGTCGCGCCGCTCCCACGTTGGCGTCAGGCTCCCGGAGTCGAACATGCGCAGCGAGAGATCGGTCGGCTTGGTCAGTGGCTGCCTGTCGTCCGGGTACTGCTCGTAGAAGTTGGCGTCGAGCGACTGCACGAAGGGCACGTCCAGCCCGTCCAGCCACACCATGGGGGCGTCGCCCTCGTTGCCGTGGTCGTGCCACGTCCAACTCGGCGTCGTGACGAAGTCGCCGGGGTCCATGTAGCTCTTCTCGCCGTTGACGGCGGTGTAGGCCCCCTGCCCTTCGATGACCAGCCGCAGAGCGGACGGCGAGTGGCGGTGGGACGGCGCGACCTCGCCCGGCTTGATGATCTGCAGGTTCGCGTACAGCGACGACGTGGCCGCCTGCTTGTCGATACCGGGGTTGGTGAACACGAAGACGCGCCGCTCCGCAAGCTCCATCGGCACGATGTCGGCGGCGCGGAAGAGCAGGTCGCGGTAGTCCAGATAGCGCCAGAGGAACGGCTGCACGGTCGGTCGGCCGCGCTGCGCGTTCAACTCCCACAGCGGCATGGCGTTGCGGCTGCGCACCTCCTGCAGCAGGAGGTCCATCTCCTCGATGCGGCTCTCACTCGCGCTGTTCGTCATGGCCCACCTCCACCGATTGCCGCAACGGTACGCCTCTCGCCGTACACGGTCAAACGGACGACAGCCCCTCCGGGGCGTCACCGCGGGCGAGCAGGTAGACGTTGATCGCCAGCGCGCACACGACCGTGAGCAACGCAGCGCCGGCCAGCATCACGAACACCCACTGGACGCCCGGCCCGTCGGCCAGTAGCCCACCGCCGAGCCCGGCGAACGCTCCGACCCCGAACCCCGTCAGCGACGTGAGTCCGTACACGCGCCCCTGCAACCGTTCAGCGGCGTAGTCCGAGATCATCGCGACCGCGGTAGGTTGCGCCAGGAAGTTGAAGAACACGAATGCCGACGCCCCGATGAGCAGCGCCCACCCGTCCCAGAGGCCCATCACCACCAGCGGAGGCACCGTGAGCGCAGCCGCAGGCACCAGCAGCCGCTCGCGCCGGAAACGCTCGCCGATCTCGCCGCCCGCGTACTGCCCGGCGACGCCGAACAGGAGCGCGACCGTCGCCGCGGCGCCGCCGATGACCACCGGTTCGAACCCGAACACGTCGAACCCCAGGTTCTCGCCAAGGTGGAGCGGCAGGAACAACGTGAGTCCCCTGAATACGAATCCGAAGCACGCGTTGATGACGAACATCAGCGCGAGCGGCGCCAGCAGATTCTGCGCGCGCAGGCGCGGGCGCGAGCGTTCGCTCACCGCTCCTTCACCGTCCGGCGGCGACCGGAACGCGGTGATCGAGACGGCGACGGACAGCACCGCGAACACGAGGAAGGCCGCACGCCAGTTCCACGCCCCCGCGACGGCAGCCGTCAGCGCGGGTGCCAGCGCGGTCCCCAGGTTACCGCCCGCGCCGTGGATGCCCAGCGCCCGTGCGCGGCTTCTCACGCCGCGAGTGATGAGCGACAGCCCGGCCGGGTGGTACAACCCTCCGAGCACGCCCATGAGCACGAGCGCAACTCCGAGCACCCAGACGTTGGGAGACACCGCTGCGAGCAGGGCCGCGATTCCTGCCCCGCCCATCGAGAGCGCCACGGTGCGCCGGGACCCGAAACGGTCTGCCATCTCCCCCGCAGGCACCGCCGCGAATGCGTAGGCCAGCCAGGATGCCGTCGCCAGCGCGCCAAGCACAACCTCAGTGGTGGCGAACTCGATCAGGATCACCGCGAGCACCGTGCCATAGACCAGGTCGACGGCGTGGTTGAGCCCGTGCGCGACGCCCGTCGAGGCGACGATGCGGCGCTCTTCCGGCGTCATGCGGCCTGTGGATTCGGTATGAGTCGCCATCCCGCCCAGTATGCCATGAGTAGGGTTGCGCCCACATCCGTCGCACGTCCCCTGACAAGGGAGCTGAGCAGCGTCCGTTGAAATCGGAGGGGTGCGTTGACTTGCCGGACTGAGGGTGTTAGCGTCCGCGCGCCGTGTATCTGTACGCAGGTGACACGGCATCTTTCCGCATTCGTTGCGGAACAAGGAAGTGGGAGGAGAACCATGGGCACGAAGCCTGTCGCTATTTTCCGCGTTAGAACCTTTTTGGTCATGGGACTGGTCCTTGCAGTAGCCGCTGCGCTCTGGCTGGCGTTCAATCCGTTCGCACCGTCCAGGGACGCCACGGCCTCTGTGCAGGGACAGGCCGCTGCGACGGGCGAAGCAGTCTCCTTCCGCGTCTTCCCGCCCATCGTGCGGATACCGGACGAGCGCCAGCGCGACCACGGCGTCTGGTTCCTCGGCTCAGGCCTGGAGCCGGACCAGCCCATCCGCATCAGCATCGCCTGGGGTCTCGACGGCCTGGAGAGCCGGGTCACCGCCGTGCTCTACGGTGCGCGAGACCTGTGGCGAGAGTACGAGGAGTTGCCCGCGGCCAATGCCGCCGGCGCATTCGCATGGGGGCTCGACGCAGGGTTCGACCCGCGGGAAGGCGAGGACTTCATCTTCTACGGACGGTTCGACCCGGTCACCGTCAGCCTGTGGGACGACGCGACCGGCGAACTGCTGGCAACCACGCCGCTGGTGGTGTGCGGCGGCGACCGGGCACAGCCCTGGTGCGACGCGGCGCAGGACCTGCTGCCGCTGGGAGACCCCAACGGCCCGGCAGGCTACCTGTCGCCCGAATAGCCGCGCAGAACTCGCGCGATCAGTTCCGATTCGTGAACGGGGAGGATGAGCAACATGCGCAGGCGAACGAACAACAGACGATTCCTGGCCATCGTAGCGATGGCCCTGGCCGCAGTGGCCATGCTGGCGGGATGCGGGACTGACCCGACCCCCACGCCGACGACGGCGCCACCGCCACCGGAGCCCACCGCAACGCCGACACCGGTGCCGCCGGGCGTTACCCCGCCCCCGGCCCCGCCACCGACAGCCACCCCAGACGCTTCCTTCGAGGCGCAGTGGCAGCAGTTGGTCGCCGACTGCCAGGCGGAGGGCGAACTGGTCGTCGCCATGGGCGGCAGCGACTCCGCGGTCGGGCGTCCCATGCTCCAGTGGTTCCAGGACACTTACGAGATCAACGTTGTCGCCAGCACCGGCAGCGGCAGCAGGAACGCTGACCGCATCGTCGCGGAGCGCTCCCGCGGCAGGTACACGGTGGACATCAGCCAGGTGGGCACCAGCTCGCTGGAGCGGTTGCGCCAGGCAGAGGCGCTCGCTCCCATTGAGCCTCTCATCATCGATCCCACCATCCTGAACCGCACTCCGGAACACTGGTACCTGTACGACAAGGTCTACTGGACCGACCGCGATAACAAGTACTCGCTCGCCGACACGCTGCGTTCCTCCAACCTGATCGACGTCTTCTACAACACGGACCTCGTGAGTCCGGAGGAAGCCGCAGCCATCACCTCCTACGAGGACCTGCTCGACCCGAAGTGGGCGGGCAAGATGGCCACGGTTGGACAGGCAGGCTCCGGCGCGGCGACGACGCGGACGAGGCTCTGGATCATCCTAGGCCCGGAGTTCTTCGACCGCCTCTACTTCGACTCGCAGATGGACGCGGTCGGTTCCGACAACGACCGTGAACTTGCGGACGGGCTGGCGCGCGGCAAGTGGCACATCGTCTGGGGCGGCGGCAGCGAGCCGCACATGCTCATCGAGCTCGGTCTGCCCGTTGCCTCCATAACGGACCACATCGTCATGGAGGAGGGCCTCGCCACCGAGGTGCGAGGCACGCTGAGCGCCATAGACCAGCCGCCTCACCCCAAGTGCCAGCAGCTCTTCTACAACTGGTATTACTCGCAGGAGGGCCAGGAGATCTACCAGACGATCACGCTCGACCCGTCGCCGTCCCCGAGCCTCCGCTCGGACGTGCCGCAGGGCAGGGTGCCTGACCGCGAGTGGCAACAGGTGCAGATGGTCCCGCAGTTGGTGCGTGAGGGGAAGATTAACGTGATCGACCAGGGCTCCGAGGAGTTCGCCACGGCGACCGACGACTCGCTCGCCAGGCTCCAGGAGATCTACGCGGAGCGCGGCCTGGCCGTCGGCTAGGCGCGGCAAACGGAGGGAGGCCACGGAGTGTTCCGAGGCCTCCCCCACCCCATGCGGCGGGATGGGCGCAGCCCGCTGAAGACGGTCCTGGGCGACTGAACGGCGGCGCGCGATGAGGAGGAGATGACGACAGGGATCTCTCGGGTATTGCCCGCCCGCTGGCGCGGGCCGGAAGCCGGCACGATCGTGATGTTCGTCGTGATCGTGGCGCTGGGCAGCTACCTCATCTACCCGATGGTCCTGCTGCTCGTCCTGAGCTTCGACGTCTCTCCCGAGATACTGGCCTCGCCCCGCGAATGGGGAATCTCCAACTGGATCGAGGCGTGGGACGAGCCGCTCGTCTTCGAGTCGATCCGCAACTCGTTCCTCGTCTGGTTCCTCGGGGCCATCTTCAGCTTCCCCATCGCCATCGCCATCGCCCTCATCCTCGCCCGGACCCGCATCCCGTTCACGTACGGCATGGAGTACATGTTCTGGGTCGCGTTCATGTTCCCCGGCCTCGCCACCACCATCGGCTGGATGATGCTGATGGACCCGGACGTGGGGCTGCTCAACACGTTCGTTGAAAGGCTGCCGTTCATCGAGGAAGGCCCGTTCAACATCTTCGGCCTCGCCGGTATCGTCTGGGCGAACCTCATGGGCAACGGCATCGCCTACAAGGTCATCCTGCTCACCCCGGCTTTCCGCAACATGGACGTCGCCCTGGAGGAAGCCGCGCGCGTCTCCGGAGCGTCCAAGGTCAGCGCCCTCATCCGCGTGACGCTGCCGGTCATGATCTCGCCCATCATCCTCGTCTTCGCCCTGCAGATCCTGCGCGTGTTCAGCGGGTTCGAGACCGAGCAGCTGCTGGGCGCGCGCGTCGGCTTCTACGTCTTCTCCACGCTGATCTTCCGGCAGACCACGTCCGAGATCCCACCGGACTACGCCGAAGCGATCGTCCTCGCCACCATCACCCTCGTGCTCATCGGCTTCATATTCCCGCTGCAACGCTGGATCACCGGGCGGCGCCACTACACCACCATCACCGGACGGTTCCGCCCCGGCCTCATCGACCTTGGCGCGTGGAAGTGGCCCATCTTCCTGACCATCTCGATCGTCATCATCCTCCTCACTGCTCTGCCTTTCGTCATCATCGTGATGGGCAGCTTCATGACGCGGGTAGGCTTCTTCAACGCTGTCCCCGCGTGGACGTTCGATCACTGGTACAACGTGCTCACGGACCCGCTCTTCTTCAAGGCGACGCGCACGACCCTCATCCTTGCGGTCACGGCGGGCGTCGGCAGCCCGCTGCTCTTCTCCGTCATCGCCTATCTCATCGTCCGCACGCGGTGGCGGGGGCGCTCCATCCTGGACTCCATCATCTGGATATCGGCGGCGTTCCCCGGCATCATCTCGTCGTTGGGACTGCTGATGCTCTTCCTGGGAACGCCCGGCCTCTCCTGGTTGTACGGCTCCATCTGGGCGCTCATCCTCGTTGTCATCATCTCCGGCAACACCACGGGCACCAACGTATTCAAGGGCATCATGGTGCAGATAGGCGCGGACATGGAGGAGGCCGGCCGCGTCGCTGGCGCGGGGTGGTTCCGCACCTACTTCCGCATCGTGATACCCGTCCTGATGCCGACGATGGTGCTGATCGGGGCGCTCAACTTCATCTCCGCGGCCTCCACCACGGCCAGCATCGTCCTGCTCGCCTCGCGGGATACGCTCACGCTCTCGCTGCTCGCGCTCGAGCGCGCGTCGGCGGGCATCAACCGCGTCGAGGAAGCGGGTATCATCACGCTGATCATCATGTTCCTCACCCTCGGCCTCGCGCTCGTCGCCCGCCAGTTCGGGCTGCGCATCGGCGTCCGGCAGGACGTGCAGTCGAAGGACGGGGAACCCCAGCGGCCGCGGCAGGCCACCGGCGGCCAGGCGGCGGCCAGCATGCGCTGAACCGCGCCCGCGCGCAGCAGCACAGAACAACACAGAAGGAGGACCGCGATGACCACGGCGCCGACTGACAGGAGATCGACCAACAGCTGGTGGCAGTCTCCCTATGACCGCTGGCTCGTATCGCAGGACGTTCCGGTCTTCACCGGCTACTTCGTCGAGGACCTGCGGAAGCTGGAGTTGGGCTGGTGGAGCCTGCGCGGGTGCCCCGGCGCCGTGCTCAACCTGGTCGGCCACCAGGGCGTCACGGAGGCGCACGTCCTGCAGATCCCGCCGGGCGAGACCATCCCTCCCTTCCGCATGGCGGCCGAGGAGATCGTGTACGTCGTCGAGGGGCAGGGGATCGCCACCGTCTGGGCGGAAGGCCACCCGCAGATCAACTTCGAGTGGCAGAAGCGCAGCCTCTTCCGCATCCCGACCAACTACTACTACCAGTTGAGCAACGCGCGCGGCGACCAGCCGGCGCTGACGCTCCACGTCAGCTACCTGCCGCTGATGATGAGCATCCAGCCGCGCCAGGAGTTTTTCTTCAACAACGCGTTCGTCGACCCTACCGAGCTGTACGGCAGCGAGGGTAACCCGTTCTCCGCGGAAGCCTTCGCCGTGCGGGAGACGGTGGACCGCGGCGGGGTGAAGCATGAGACCCAGCAGTGGCACGCCAACTTCTTCCCGGACCTCAACGTCTGGGACAAGCTTCGCGCCTACGGAGGGCGGAACCGGAGGGCATTCAGCGCCGGCATCAACTTCCCCAACTCCGCCATCCGCACGGGCATGATGGTGCTGCCGCCCCAGCGCTACCGGGCCGCGCACCGCCACGGCCCCGGCGTCACCATCGTAGGCGTCTCGCCCGGCAGCGGCTTCGCTGTCATGTACCCGGAGGGAGGCGAGAAGATCGTCTGCCCGTGGACGGACGCGAGCGTCTTCGTCCCGCCGAACAACTGGTTCCACCAGCACCTCAACCCCGGCGGCACGCAGAACCGCCAGCTGCGCGTTTTCCCGCCCAAGGCGCTCATGGGCTACGACGGCGGGCTGAACAAGGAGGTGCCGTTCATCGAGGAGGACCCCTGGGTGCGCGAGCAGTTCGAGGCAGCCCTCGCGGAGAACGGCCTTCCGTCGCTCATGCCGGCCGGGCTCTTCGAGGACCCGGACTACGTCTGGGACGACCCGGAGTTGGACGACAAGGACTAGGCACAGCGGGCGTTGACGGAAAGCCATACAGCCTGTATGGTTTTCCATATGAAGACCACGCTCAACATAGACGATACGGTGATGCAGCGGCTTCGCGAAGAAGCCGCTCGCCGTTCGACGACCATCTCGGCCCTGGTGGAAGCCGGCCTCCGCCGTATCCTGGACGACCCTCTCGTTGAAGAAGAGAAGGAGTACACCTTGCCCCCGTTGCCGATCCTGAAGGGCGGGTCGTTCCTGGTGGATGTGGCCAACCGTGACGAACTCTACCGGGTTATGGAGGAAGAGGAGTAAGTGCTCGTCTTCGACACGAACATCCTCCTCTACGCGATTGATCCGGGAGCCGACGCTCATGAAACATGTCGTCGGATGCTGAACGAGGCCAGAACCGGCCCTTCACCGACGTATCTGACATGGAGCGTCTGCTATGAGTTCATGCGGGTCAGTACACACCCGCGCGTCCTGCCGGTTCCGTGGCGTATCGATGAGGCACAACTCTTCTTACAGATGTTGCTCGAATCCCCTGCTATTTCGGTTCTACGCCCGACTGAACGCCACCAGGCAGTTCTCGCGCAGAC
This sequence comes from Chloroflexota bacterium, assembly GCA_028874795.1. Lineage (GTDB taxonomy): Bacteria > Chloroflexota > Dehalococcoidia > Lucifugimonadales > Australimonadaceae > Bin16. The sequence goes on along the minus strand of JAPPHT010000067.1, from coordinate 20,094 downwards.
CACCCGGGAACTCCCGGACATCCGAGGCAACTTCGTACACGACATGCACACGGCGGTATTGATGAGGGAGCACGGCATCAGCCGGATATGCACCCGCGATACAGGTTTCTACCGCTTCCCCTTCCTCACCGTCGTAGACCCGCTGCGCTGACCCCTACCCCGCTGCCGCTCCCAACTCCTCCCCGGACACCGGCGCGCCGTCGCGATAGAGCACGCTGTTGCCCACCACCGCCGGCACCCGCTGGCCCGGCGTGAGCACACCAACGAGGTTCAGCGGGTCCGACCCCGACACCCGCACGACCTCGCCGGACGGCGCGCGGCGGTGCACGGCGCGCAGCGCGTCGACCGCCTCCGGCAACGCGAACTGCTCGCCCACCAGCCCGGCGACGAACCGTCCGCCGCGCACTTCGCCCCGCGCCTCCGCCCGCCGGTACGTCCGTACGAGCGCTCCCCACGGCGGGGCCATCGGCTCGCGCGCCAGCAGTTCGCGCAGCATCACGCCGTAGCGCCGCAACAGCTGCGCCGCCCGGGCCTCGACCATGTCCTCGTCCGGTTCGGCAACGGACGACTGCAGCAGCGACCACCGGCTCCCCGCACGGCCCGCCGCGGCCTGCGCCCGGACTCGCGACGCGCCTGACCAGCGCGACTTCCGCTGCACGCGCTTGGCGATGCCAGACACGAGCCCGCGCAGCGCGCCGAACCCGTCCGCCGTCACGCGTCCCGCCGCGACCAGCAGCCAGAGCGCTTCCTCAACCTCCGATGGCAGCCTCCTCGATCCGCGCACGATGTCAGGCATGAACGACGCTCCGCTCGACTCCAGGTACGCCAGCACGTCCGCCGCCGCGCCGGTGAACGCGGTGTCCGGGTCCGGCGGGTCGAGCAACCACGCCACGTCCTCCCGCACCGCGAGTGTCACCGGCCCGTTCCGCGACAGCGCAGCGGACGGGGGAGGACCGGTGCGCCGGGCGAACCGTCCCCACGCCAACTCACCGCCGAGCGTCAGCGCGTCGAGCGTCGATGCGTGGAAGTCGGTCAGCCGGTTCATCAGCAGCCCGCTCTCCCACGCCGCCGCAGCCGCCTCGAACCCCTGCAACTGCTCGACGATCTCGATCAGTCCCGCGTCGCCCGCGAGCCGCGTCCCAGGGGTGGCGTGCTGCCACTCCAGCAGGAAGCGGATGAAGCTCGCGACCGGGACGGGCTCGATCTCCCGCCGCAGCCGCCCGATGGTGCTCCGGTGGATGCGCGCCAGTATCCGGCGGTCGCAGAACTCCTCATCCGTCGCGCCGGGACGGAACCGCCCGCGCAGCAGCACCCCCTCGGACTCCAGCCTGATCGCGGCCTGCGACACCGCGCCATCACTCAGCGCCAGCCGTTGCGCCAGCCCGCTCACCGTGAACGGCCCCGACGACTCTGCGCGTCCGCGCACGACCTCCGCCACCGCCTCGACGTCGCCATCCTCGTACGCCGCGTTCACGACCGCTTCGCGCTCGACGGCGAGCCACAGAGAGACAACCGCCTGGTCCCCTCTCCCTACGAGGGGAGAGGGCGAGGATGAGGGTACTGTGGGGTCGGGGCTGCGGGGCGCCTCCAGTGTCCGCACGCGTCCCGCCTCGGCCAACGACGCGTACCACTCGCGCCACGACTCCGCATCGTCCGGGTGCTCCGCGACGTCGTCCTCCGTCAGCACCACGAGCGACAGCAGCGCGTCGTGCAGTTCGTCGGCGTCGCGTATCGCGGGCCAGGCGTACGCCTCCTCCTCCGCGATGGCGTCGGGACTCAGCGCGCCGAGGTCCCGCGCGTCCTCCGGCAGAGCGCGGCGGAGCGTGACGGCGCGGGCGCGGCGCTCCTCCAGAGGCGCGTCGTCCAGGAACGCGTACGGCATCGCGTTCAGCAACTGGTGAGAGAACGCCGATGGCTGGAGGGTGTCCTTCCCGAACACCTCGATCTCGCCGCGCTCGATGGCCTCCAGCACGCCCACCATCCCCTCAGCGTCCAGGGCCTCGGTGAGGCAGTCGCGTAACGTCTCGAAGACGAGCGGGTGGTCCGGCGGTTCGACCCTGCCGCCCACCGGCATGTTGTCCTGGCAGGCCGCTGCCGCGGGGAACACCGCTGCGAGCAGGTCGTCCGAGCGCATCCGCTGGATGGGGGTCGGCACGCGCTTGCCGCCCACCTGGCGCAGCAGCGCGAGCGACCGCGACGCCGTCCACCGCCAGCGCAGCGGAAAGATGGGCGACTGCAGCACGGCCTGGGTCAGCACGTCCTCCGCCGTCGCCGGTTTGAGGTAGCTGAACACCTCCTCGACCGGGAATGAGTGCTGCGGCCCGAGCGAGATGTTGATGCCCTCGTCCGTCGCCGCCGCCTGCAGCTCGAAGTCGAACCCGGCGCAGAAGCGCTTGCGCAGCGCCAGCCCCCACGCGCGGTTGATGCGGCTCCCCAGCGGTGAATGGACCACCAACTGCATGCCACCCGCCTCGTCGAAGAAGCGCTCCGCCACGATCTTCTCCGCCGTCGGCACGATGCCGAGCACACGCTTCCCCTCCTCCACGTACGCCACCACCTGCTCCGCAACCTCGGACGACGCCCCGCTCTCCATCACCAGCGCCAGCGCAGTCTCCCGCGCGTGCAGCCGCTCGTCCACGTCGCGCCGAAGCGCCGACACCTCGTGCGACAGCTCGACGGTGCGCCCGGGCGCCTCGCCCAGCCAGAACGGTATCGTCGGTGGCTGTCCCTGCGCCTCCTCCACGCGCACGGTCCCCTGCTCGATGCGGCGTATCTTCCACGGCGTGTTGCCAAGCAGGAAGATATCGCCCGCCATGCTCTCGATGGCGAAGTCCTCGTTCACCGTCCCCACCATCGTGCCGTCCGGCTCCGCGATGACCCGGTAGTCCGCCGTGTCCGGTATCGCGCCGCCGTTCGCGACCGCCGTGATGCGCGCCCCGCGCCGCGCCTTCACCTTGCGGTTGACGCCGTCGCGGTGCAGATAGGCCGTGGTACGGCCCCAGCGGCCCGCGACGCCCTCCGACAGCATCCGCACCACGTCGTCGAAACGCTCGCGAGAGAGATCCTGGTACGGGTACGCCCGCGTCAGCAGTGCGTAGAGCGCATCCTCGTCCCACTCCTCCATCACGCACGACGCCACCACCTGCTGCGCGAGCACGTCCAGCGGCCACGGCGGGATGTGGAGCGCGTCCAGCGCCCCGTCGCGGATGCAGCGCAGCAGCGCGACCGTCTCCACGAGCTCGTCGCGCGTCAGCGGGAAGAAGCGCCCCTTCGGTGTGCCGCCGAGGAAGTGCCCGGAGCGCCCGACCCGCTGCAGCGCGACGCCGATGTTGCGCGGAGAGCCGATCTGGCAGACGAGGTCGATGTCGCCGATGTCGATCCCCAGCTCCAGCGACGCGCTCGCGACGCACACTCGCACCCGCCCTTCCTTCAGCCGCTGCTCCGTGTCGTACCGCGTCTCCCGCGAGAGGCTCCCGTGGTGCGCCGCCACATTCTCCTCGCCGAGCCGGTCCGAAAGCAGATGCGCGACGCGCTCCACGAGGCGGCGCGTGTTCACGAACACGAGCGTCGTCCGGTGCTGCTCCGCGAGCTCCACCACCTGGTCAAGCGTCTGCGCCCACTGCTCGTGCGTCGCGATCGGCCCCAGCTCGAAGTCGCGCGGCATCTCGATAGCGACGTCCATCGCGCGCCGGTGCCCCGTGTCCACGATCACGCAGTCCGCCGTCGTTCCTGCTCTTTCCGTCATTCCTGCTCTTTCCGTCATTCCCGCGAAGGCGGGAACCTCGCCCCCCACCTCTCCCTTGAGGGGAGAGAGCCTGCCCTGAGCCTGCCGAAGGGTCGCCACCCCGGCGGCGGGTGAGGGTGAACCCGTCAGCAAGCGCGCCATCTCCTCGATGGGTTTCTGCGTCGCCGACAGTCCGATGCGCGTGACCGATCCCTCAGCGAGGTGGCACAGACGCTCCACCGACAGCGCAAGGTGCGACCCACGCTTGCTGGGCGCGACCGCGTGCAGTTCGTCGAGGATCAGCGTGCGCGTCGTCTTGAGCGCATGCCGCCCGCGCTCCGACGTAAGCAGGATGTACAGTGACTCCGGCGTCGTGATGAACACGTGCGGCGGCCTGCGCGCGTGGAGCGTCCGCTCCTTCTGCGGCGTGTCGCCCGTCCGCACGGCGACGCGTATCTCCGGCAGCGGCTGCCCCATCTCTTCAGCGAGCGCTCGTATCTCCTCCAGCGGCGCGAGCAGGTTCCGCTGGATGTCGTTCGCCAGCGCCTTCAGCGGCGACACGTACACCACCTGCGTCTCGTCCGCCAACCCCGCTTGGTCCCCGCTCTCATCCGCGTCATTCCCGCGCCCTGTTCCGTCATTCCCGCGAAAGCGGGAATCTCGCCCCTCTGCCTCCCCCAACGCCTGCTTCACGAGCATGTCGAGGCTCGTGAGGAACGCCGCAAGCGTCTTGCCGGAACCCGTCGGCGCTGCGATGAGCGTATGCCGACCGGACGCTATGGCCGGCCAGCCGAGCGCCTGCGCGTCCGTCGGGGCGCCGAACCGCCGCTCGAACCACGTCCGCACGATGGGATGGAACGTATCGAGACTCATGCTCCGCATGCTATCAGCCCCGCCGTGCGCGTCTACGGGCAGATGTCACAAGCCTCTCGGCGCTTGCGACACGCGCCCGTTGTCCGGTCGCAACTGCGTTTCCTACGATGCTTGCGGGCAAGGCGTATGATTCATAAAGTACGAGAAGCGATCTGGCTCGTGGAGCAAGACGGTTGGGTGCATGTCCGCACTCGTGGAAGCCATCGCAAGTTCCACCATCCGACCAAGCCAGGGGCGGTAACGATATCGGGGCATCCCGGGAAGGACGTTAGGCCCGACATCTGGAAGAGCATCCTCAAGCAGGCTGGCCTCGAGGAATAACCGTTGCGCTACATGATTGTTATAGAAAAGAGCCCCAGGAACTACGGCGCGTATTCGCCCGACGTTCCCGGCTGCATCGCCGCCGCCGATACGGCGGAGGAGACTGCCACCCTCATGCGTGAAGCGCTTGAGCTGCACTTCGAGGATGGCGAACCCCTCCCCGAACCCATCTCCTCCGCCATAGACGTGAAGGGCTACGCCGTCGTCATCGAGAAGACCCCCAACGGCTACCGCGCCTGCCCACCCGATCTCTACCCGGTCGTCGCCGCGGCGGACACCCGAAAGCGCGTCGAGGCGCTCATCCGCGAAACGATGGCCGAGTACCTCGCGTGGCACTGCAAGCGCCCCCCAGAGCCCACCGCGCAGATCGCCTACGTCGACGTCGAGGCGCCGCAGCCAGTCTCCGCCTGACCCCACGCCTCCTGACGCGGCCCGCGCTCTGCTAGCATCGCTCCGTGACGCCCCCGAACGTAACCCTGATCCCTGTTGCCGGGCTGCCCGAGGTCGCGGACGGTGACGACCTCGGACGCCTCATCGCGGCCGCCTGCACCGCCCAACAGACGCCGCTCGCCGACGGCGACGTGGTCGTCGTGACGCAGAAGATCGTCTCGAAGGCCGAGGGACGCGTCGTCGACCTGCGCGGCGTCGAACCGTCGGACCGGGCCCGCGACTTCGCGCTGACGTGGGAGAAGGACGCGCGCGCCGTCGAGGTCATCCTGCGCGAGGCTGTCCGCGTCGTCCGCATGGAGGGTGGCGTGCTCATCACCGAGACCCGCCATGGCTTCGTCTGCGCCAACTCCGGCGTCGACGCGTCCAACGTCGGCAGGGGCAGCGATCACGTCGTGCTGCTCCCGGTCGACCCTGACGCCTCGGCGCGCCGCATCCGCGATGCGCTCCGCGCTGCCACCGGCGCGGACGCCGCCGTCATCGTGTCGGACACCTTCGGACGTCCGTGGCGCGAGGGCGCGATCAACGTCGCCATCGGCTGCGCCGGCATCGAGCCGTTGCTCGACTACCGCGGCGACGTGGACAGCGACGGGCGGGAGCTGCGCTCGACCGTCATCGCGGTCGCCGACGAGATCGCCGCTGCTTCGGAGCTTGTCATGCACAAGCTGCATCGCGTCCCCGCTGCCATCGTGCGCGGCTACCCGTACCAGCCGGGCGACTCCGGCATACGCCCCATGATCCGGGAGCGCGGCAAGGACCTCTTCCGCTGACGAGACGTGACCTCACGGCGTTGACTATTTGGTCCTCACTTGCATATCTTCCGCTCATCACACCAAGGAGATGGTGCATGGATTCACAGATGAGGTACTACGACTTCCCTAAGCACGTGCACTATCCCTGCCAATGGCGTCGTCCTGAAGTACCTCCCGGATACAGAATCGTCTACATGACCTTCGGCCCTAAAGAAATCGTACTTGAGGCGCCTTACTCCACGGTGGACGAGGAGAAAGGAACCTGTGCGATAAAGGTATGGGGGGAATCGCCCCGTGGTTTCCTTGTCGAGTTCCCTGGGGAACTCAACGGTGACTTCATTCACAATGAATTCGTCCCCACATCTTCTCTGACGCATCTCCTGAGTGACTAGCTGTGCTCCTGACCAAGCCTGCTATAGAACAGGCGATTGCAGAAGGGCGGCTCACAGTAGAGCCAACACTCAGTGAAGAGCAGATAGGTGCTTCATCGATAGACCTTCGCTTGGGCAACACATTTGTCACATTCGATGCTAAGGTCGCCCGTCAACAACAGACGACTGGAGTGCGTACGACCTTTGACGCGGTAGGCTACGACTTCGATAGCCTGGTCGAGGATTACGGGAAGATTGAGCAGGTTGCCGACGGTGCGTCGCTACTACTCGCCCCATGGACGCTCACTTTGGGGTGGACAAAGGAGCATATCCAGTTACCTTCCACCCTTGCAGCACGAGTGGAGGGCAGAAGCAAAGCAGCTAGGGTAGGCCTCATGGTGCACTTGACCGCCCCATCCGTGCACGCAGGTTGGGCAGGCAACCTCCAGTTGGAGTTCGTGAACATCGGCCCTGCGCCACTAGTACTTCGACCAGGGGTAGCCATCTGCCAGTTGATACTCGAAGAAGTCGTAGGTGCCGCCACGTACGGAGGACAGTTCCAGGGGCAACTGCCTCCGCAATAGTCCGCGAGTCGGGGTATCATATCCCCATGACGACAGACGACCGCCTCCACATAGGCGACTTCTCCTTCTCCTCCCGCCTCTTCGCAGGCACCGGACGCCACCGGAGCAACGACGAACTCGTCGCCTCCATCGCGGCCTCCGGCGCGGAGGTCGTCACCGTCGCCATCCGCAGGCTCAACCTCGACAACCCCACTGAGCCCACCGTCCTCGACGTCCTCGACCCGGACCGTTACACCATCCTTCCCAACACCGCCGGGTGCGCGACCGTCGAGGAAGCGCTCATGATCGCCCGCCTCGCCCGCTCGCTCGGGCTTCCCAACTGGGTGAAGCTGGAGATCATCCCTGACCCCAAGTACCTCCTGCCGGACCCCATCGGCACGCTCGAGGCGGCGAAGGCGCTCCTCGCCGACGGCTTCACCGTGCTCCCCTACATCCACGCGGACCCCGTGCTCGCGAAGTGGCTGGAGGAGGCGGGCTGCGCGACCGTCATGCCGCTCGGCTCGGCCATCGGCTCCGGCCAGGGCATCCACACCGCCGAGGAGATCACCATCATCATCGAGCAGGCGGGCATCCCCGTCGTTGTCGACGCCGGACTCGCCGTCCCCTCCCAGGCGTCGCAGGCGATGGAGATGGGGGCGGACGCAGTCCTCGTGAATACGGCCATCGCCCGGGCGAAGGACCCCCCGCTCATGGGCGAGGCGTTCAAGCTCGGCGTCGAGGCAGGACGCAAGGCCTGGTTCGCGGGCCGCATCGAGTCTCAACGCTACGCACAGGCCAGCAGCCCGCTGGAAGGCGTCATCCGATCAACCTAGAGAAGGACTTCCTTGAACAACGCTTCCCCCTCCGCCCTCCCCCACCCCATCGTCGCACTCGTTACGGACAGGAACCTTGCAGGAGGGCCGGACGCTCTCATCGACGCCGTCGCTCAGGCGGTCGACAACGGCGTGAACCTCGTGCAGATGCGTGAGAAGGACCTGCCGGACGCTGTGCAACTGGCGCTCGCCCAACGTCTGCGCGAGGTCACGAGCGGCAAGGCCCTGCTCTTCATCAACGACAGCGTGAGCATCGCCGAGGCATCCGGAGCGGACGGCGTCCAGCTCACGGAGAACTCCCGCAGCATCGCTTCCGCCCGCGCTCGCGCGGCCCGCCCGCTTCTCGTCGGACGCTCCGTGCACGGCGTCGAGGCCGCGCGGGAAGCGGCCGCCCAGGGCGCCAACCTCCTCGTCGTCGGCACGGTCTACGACTCTCCGACGCACCCCGGCCAGGCTCCAGCAGGCGTCGGCCTCATCGGGTGGTGCGCGCAGCCCGGCGTCCCCGTCGTCGGCATCGGCGGCATCACCGCGAACAACGCGGGCGCGGTCATGCAGGCCGGCGCGTCCGGCGTCGCCGTCATCAGCGCCATCCTTGGCTCCACCGACCCCGCCGGCGCCGCATCCCGGCTCGCCGCCGCCGTCAGCACCGCCTCCGTGCCCTTTGTTTGATCCCCTCTCTCTCGAGGGGAGCTTTGCGTAAGTGGGCGGAAGTGCGATGAACGGGCCCGGATGTTCGGTCCCCTCGCCCTACAAGGGGAGAGGGTTAGGGAGAGGGTACTGCGGGGCGGTGCGTGGGAGGTGTGCCTTGTCATGTTGAGCGGAGCGCAGCGGAGTCGAAACATCTCTCGGGGACTCGGTCGTTCCCGCGCCGTAGCGCGCAGCATCCTCTCACCAGGGGCCGGGCTGTGGGCTGCCTGACTCCCCTCTCCCGCTGGGAGAGGGGCTGGGGGTGAGGGTACTGCGGGGGCGGAGCGTGGGAGGTGTGCCTTGTCATGTTGAGCGGAGCGCAGCGGAGTCGAAACATCTCTCGGGGACTCGGTCGTTCCCGCGCCGTAGCGCGCAGCAGCCTCTCACCAAGGGCTGGGCTGTGGGGGGCCTGACTCCCCTCTCCCGCTGGGAGAGGGGCTGGGGGTGAGGGTTGCCCACGAGGCTTGATGGCATAACGCTCCCCCAGGCGTTACGCTAGTGGAGAAGGCTGCCCACCATGATCACGCTCACCATCAACGGCGCGACGCACGAGCTTGACGCGCCCATCACCATCGCGCAGTACCTCGACACGCTCGGCCTCGCCGGGCGCTACGTCGCCGTCGCCCGCAACGGTGACGTGCTCGAGCGCGGCACATTCGCCGATGTAACGCTGGAGCACGGCGACCGCGTCGAGATCGTCCGCCCCGTCGGCGGCGGCTAGCCCCGCTTCGTCGTTCCTGCGGAGGCAGGAACCTTGTACTTCCTCCCCTCAGCCCAGACTCAGCACTCCCACGCCCCCCACGATCATCACCACCGCGAGCGTCTTGAACCCCAACGTCTCCCTGTCGAGCGGCTCGTTCAGCACGTTCCAGTAGCGCGTGCTCAAGGCGACTCCGAGCATGAGCGTGAGCAGCGGGCGGGACGCCGACACCACGCTCACCGACGACACCGGCCCCAGGTCCAGCGCGATGATGAACGCCAGCGCCGCCAGGGGCGCCAGCACTCCCTCCGCCAGCACCAGCATCCAGAGGTTGTACAGGTTCCGCGATGCGCTGCGGAACTGACGCACGGTGACGGGCCGCGCGGACAACAGGAAGATGCTGACGCACATAGTTGCCGAGCGCACCGCCTGTATCGCCCACACGTTCATCTCTCGGGTCGCCTGCTCGCTGACGACGAACGCCATCCCCATCGAGAAGCTCCCGGCCAGCAGCAGGAAGAACGCGCGGCCCCGCGCGATGCGGAACAGCCCCTGCTCCGGCCTCGCGGACACCAGCACGGCGCCCCCGATCACGAATACCACCGCCACCCATTGGAACGCCGTCAGGGATTCGTCCAGGAAGAGCACCGCAACAACCGCGGCGAACACCGGCCCCATCTGCTGCACCGGCACCGCGCGGGACACCTCCTCCAGGCGCAGCCCGTGGAAGAAGAAGAACAGCCCCAGGCCCCAGAACAGCCCGCTCGCCATCGCCCACGGTATCCCCGACCCGCCGTCGAAACCTGCGCCGGGGATGACGAACGCGAAGTACACGACAGCGACGCACGCCTGCATCACCCCGAACCCCACGTTGAACGCGCCCGCGCTGGGGAACAGATTGGTAGTGAGGCGCTTGTCCAGCACCACCACCACGGCGAACAGCGTGGTGCTGATCAGCACCGCCGTAACCCAGGTCATAGACAGCTCCGCGAGGGGCTCGACCGTCAACGTGCGAATGGAGCCGTGCTTCGCTCTCACGCGGCGGCGCCACGGGCCATGCTACCACGCCTGCTTCGTCGCTCTGGCTCGGGTCCTGAGGTAAGGGCTGGGATGCGACATCCCGAGCGAAGTCGAGGGATCTCTCGGGAAGGCGCACCGTCATGCACAGACCCTCCCCGAGGGGATGCTGCTCGCTGAAGCGCGGGCTCCGCCTCCGGCTGTGCTCAGCATGACAGACTCAACCCCCTTCCCGTGCATCGTCCCCACCCTCGTGAGATACTCCCCACACCCCACCCACGCAGGAGATATCCCATGCGGCAACGGCCATTCGGCAGGCTCGGCGCGGCGAGCGCGCTCACTCTCGGCGGAGGCGGCATCGCCGGCATATGGGGCGAGACCACCCGCGAGGAGTGCGTCGCCACCGTCCGCGAGGCCGTCGACTCCGGCATCGACCTGCTGGACCTCGCGCCCTCCTACGGCAACGGCGAGGCCGAGAACGTCATCGGCGAGGCGTTCGAAGGCGCGCTGCCCGAGGGCGTCCGCGTCACCACCAAGTGCCGCGTCGGCGACACCCCGCCGGACCGGGTCTACGACCACCTCTCGACCAGCCTCAACGGCAGCCTCGAGCGGATGCGGCTCGACCACGTCGACATCATGTTCGTCCACAACGCGATCACCCTCGGCAGCGAGGGCCACGAGCGCCTGACCCCTGCGTCCGTCGTCGCTGAGGCCGTCGCTCCCGCGTTCGAGCGCCTCATCGCCGAGGGGCGCGTCCGCCACTGGGGCCTCACCGGCATCGGCGAGCCCGACGCCCTCATCCACCTGCTGGACAACGGCCCCCGACCCGACTACATCCAGTGCATCGCCAACCTGCTCGACTCCCCCGGCGGTCTGCTGCGCGGCGGCATCGCCGCCCGCCCGCGCGACATCATCGCCGCCGCCAACGCCAACGGGACCGCCGTCATGGGCATCCGCGCCGTCCAGGCTGGCGCCCTCACTGACGCCATCGACCGCCCGCTGCCGGACGGCCACTCCGAGCTCGCCGACTACGACCGCGCCGCCCCCTTCCGCGCCATCGCTGCAGAGACCGGGAGGTCCGCGGCGTGGCTCGCCCACTGCTACAGCCTCTCGATGGACGGCATCGGCACCGTCGTGCTCGGCGTCAAGAACCGCCAGGAGCTCCGCGAGTGCATCGACGCCGAGTCCGCCGCGCCCCTCGATCCTGCCCTCATCGCCCGCATCGACGCAGCCGTGGGCCGGACGGGATAGCATCCGTCTTTCCCGCACCGGCGGGAATCCAGGCGTGCCCGGCATGGCACGCGGCTGGGAGAGGCGTGGGGTTGTGTGTGCTGCCCTCTCCCTCGAGGGGAGAGGTCGCCGCGCACCGGCGGGTGAGGGTGAACCGGCGGGGAGTGGAGTGGCCTGTCGTTCCTGCGAAGGCAGGAACCCCGCAGCGGGTGTGGAATGGGGCGCCTGACCCCGTCCCCCTTGATGCGAGAAGGTTGGGATGGGGGTGAACGGCGCGGCGCGGGGCGGCCTGACTCCCCTCGCCCCTTGGGAGAGGGCAACGCGCGTCAGCGCGTGGGTGAAAGTGGACCGGCGCCTGGCCCCTTCCCCCTTGACGGGGGAAGGTTGGGATGGGGGTGAACGGCGCGGCGCGGTACGGGGCCGTCTCCCCCCTCGCCCTCTGGGAGAGGGCAACGCGCGTCAGCGCGTGGGTGAGGGTGGCTGCGGCGCCTAGCCCCTTCCCCCTTGACGGGGGAAGGTCGGGATGGGGTGAAGTGCAGGGTGTGGCGCGGGGCGGCCTGACTCCCCTCTCGCCCCTTGGGTGAGGTGGCCGCGGCCCTGTGCCAGCTAATGCGCTCCGATGAACTCCAGCACCAGCCGGTTCCACGTCTCCGGCTGCTCCCAGTACGCCGAGTGTCCAGCGTCCGGCATGAGCGCGAATTCGCAATCCGGGATGCGGTCGGCCGTGGCCTGCATCCGGGGCGGTGCCGCATAGAGGTCGGCGCCCGCTGCGAGCATCAGCGTTGGCATTCGGACCGTCTCAAGCAGGGCAAGTGTGAAGTCGTTGCGCATCCGCTCCCGTTGCGCTCCCTCCTGGCGGCTGGCCTGCTCGATCCGTAACCAACGGTCGACGCCCTCCGGGTGCGCCACCCGGTATGTCGGTCCGATCTCGAGGAACCATGGCGGCAGAGACTGGAACCCGGGGAACCGCCCGTACCTGTCGCCGATCGCTGTGTACTCCGGGTCCCGTTGGATCGGGCCCCCGCTGCAGGCGACCACCAGGCTCGCGAGTCGCTCCGGGTGCGACACCGCGTAGTCGAGCGCGACGTACCCGCCTCCGCCGGTGCCGATAAGGTGGAAGCGGAGCAGGCCCAGGTGCTCCACGAGTGCGTGCAAGTCATCGCTGGCATAGGTCGTTTGTTCCGGGGTTGAGAAGTCCCGCGACCGGCCCCAGCCTCTGCGGTCGTACCTGACGCATCGGTAGCCGGCGTCGGCGAATGCGGGCGTCTGGTACTCCCACGCCTCGGTGTTTCCCGTGAAGGCATGAAGGAAAACGACGGCAGCGCCCTCGCCGCCCGTGTCTTCGTACCAGAGGCTTGCACCGGGAATCTCAAGGTACGGCATGACCGGCCAAGCGTAACACCGACGCCAGCGTGAGTGCTGTCCCTGGCATGAACCCTTCCCCCGTCAAGGGGGGAAGGTTGGGATGGGGGTGAATGGCGCGGTGGGCCGCAGTGTGCGGCGCGCCTGATCCCCTCGCCCCACGGGAGAGGTCGACGCGCGTCAGCGCGGCGCGTGAGGTGAACCGGCGGGGGGTAGTGCGGAGGGATTGTCATTTCGAGCGTAGCGCAGCGGAGTCGAGAAATCTCTCGGATGGCCTGGTGTAGGGGCGTCCCTCGTGGGCGCCCGACGCGGTGCGCCAGCACCCGTCATTCCCGCGCTTCAGCGCGCCAACGGCGGGAATCCAGGCTGACCGGGCAGGTCACGCGGTGGAGACGTGGCGCGGCACTACGTCGGCGCAACCTCGCGCGGGGTCCTCTGCCACGGTGAGCGTTTGTGACATCCGCCCATTGCCCCAGCGCGCCCACGCCCACTACCATGCCGCCCGCCGCAGCACACGGAGAACCAACGTGACCGACAACCTGCCGACCCTCGACATAAACCGCGATCGCCTCGACGCCGATCTGAAGCGCATCGCGGAGTTCACCGACCCGGACCTGCCGTACACGCGCCGGGCGTTCTCGCCGTACTACGAGGCCGCGCGCGAGTGGCTTGCCGGACGCTTCCGCGACGCCGGGCTCGATACGCGCGTCGACCCCGCCGGCAACCTCATCGGCCGCCTCGGAGAGGGCGCAGGTCCCGTGCTCATGCTCGGCTCCCACACGGATACCGTCGAGTCCGGCGGGCGCTTCGACGGCATCGTCGGCGTGCTCGGCGCGTTGGAGGTCGTCCGCTGCCTCCGCGAGTCCGGCGTCACGCTCTCGCGCCCGCTGGAGGTCGTCGACTTCGTCTGCGAGGAGCCGTCCGTCGTCAACCTCAGCCCGCTCGGCAGCCGCATCATGGCGGGCGACGTGACCGCGGACATGGTTGCGCTGGCCACGACGCCGGACGGCGGCACGCTCCCGGACGCCCTCGCGCGGCTCGGGGGAGACACGTCCCGGCTCGACGAGGCGCGGCGGAAGCCGGGCGACATCTACGGCTACCTCGAATTGCACATCGAGCAGGGCCCCGTGCTGGAGCGCGCGGGCATGGAGGTCGGCGTCGTCACCATCGTCGCAGCCCCGTGCCGGGCCGTCGTCACGCTTACCGGCGTCGCCGACCACGCGGGCGCAACCGCGATGCCCGACCGGCGCGACGCCCTTGCGGGGGCGGCGGAGCTCACCCTGGCGGTCGAGCGCATCGTGAGCACGCCGGACATCGTGCAGGAGAGCGTCGGCACCGTCGGATTCCTGCGCGTCAGCCCGAACATGGTCAACGTCATACCAGGCCGCGTCGACCTCACCGTCGAGGTGCGCAGCACGCAGACCGAGGCGCTCCTGTGGGCGCGTGAAGAGATCGAGCGCTCGCTGCGCGAGACGGCCGAGCGGCGCGGGCTCGGCGCAACGCTGGAGTGGCAGCACCTGGAGGAACCCGTCCCCATACCCCTGCACATGCAGGAGGTGGTGGCGGAATCCGCCGCAGACCTGCGGCTGCGGACGCTGCGCCTGCCGAGCCGTGCCTCGCACGACGCCGCCCGCCTGGCGCCCGTCGCGCCCGTGGGCATGGTGTTCATCCCGTGCCTGGACGGGCGCAGTCACTGCCCCGAGGAATGGGCCGAGCTGGACGATATCGTTGCCGGCGTACAGGTGCTTGGGAGGGCGTTGCTGAGGCTCGATGCCAAGTCCTGACAGAACGTTAAATCACCCTGCAACAAAATCGTAACAGAAATGCTTGATTCCGCCACAGCGGTGTCGTATACTGTAACCGTCGGCTGAATCGTGGCGCCACCAGAGGACTGCCGGAAACCAAGAGCAAGCGCACGCACGAAAGGACATGAGGTAAGACAGATGCTTGGACTGATCACAGGACTGTACCGCGCAGTGGAACAGGGAGCCGCCTTGGCGCAGATCGCAGAGCGCCATGCCGGCAACCCCGCCACGATGGCCGACGCGATCCGCGGTTATCTCTCCCCGCGAGAGCTGGCCGTGGAACCGGCAACGTTCACCCCGGCCTTCGAGGTCGAGGAGCGAGTGGCCGCCTAGGCCCCGCGCTCCGCAGGGTGACGATTCGATAGGAAAGGAGGGCGAAAATGATCCTGCTCAGGGCATGTGCCACTTGCGGCGGCGACGTTCAGTGCCGCATGGACATCGATGGCATCGAGTGCCGCTGCCTCCAGTGCAGCCGTCCGCTCGACCTGAAGACTGCCGCCGCCCTCATCATGGAGCAGCGCAAGACCGCTGCGTAACCGGCTCGCACATACCGGACATGCGGGAGAGCCGGGGCGTTGCCCCGGCTCTCTTGCGCTGTGTCCTGCCGAGCAGCCGGTGCCGGGTGTAGGGACGCCCCTTGTGGACGCCCGGTATCCCCCTCGCCCCCTGGGAGAGGGCAAGCGCTTCAGCGCGCGGGTGAGGGCCTTCGGTGAGGCGTGGACGTGCTGTCCGGTGCGGCGGTTTGGTCCCCTCGCCCTAACAGGGGGAGAGGGCTAGGGAGAGGGTACTGCGGCCCTCGGTGGGGCGTGGACGTGGCGCCTGGTGTAGGGGCGTCTCTTGTGGGTGCCCAGCACGAGGGTGTCCCCTCACTCCCCCGCCGCTTCCAGCAGCCGCTTCAGATCGTGCTTCGCCTCCAGGATGTCGCCCCAAAGGTCCCCCACGTCCGCCAGCCGCCGGTGCACGGTGTCGATGTTGAAGTCGCTCGGGTAGACGTCGGGCAGCTCGTCCCAGCGCAGGGGCACGGACACCGGCGCGCCCGGCAAAGGACGCAGCGAGTAGACCGACGCCATGTTCTTCCCCATCACGTTCATGTTGTGGTCCAGGAAGATCTTCCCCGCCCGCTTGCTCACGCTCCACTCCATCGTCAGGTCGCGGGGGCGCTGCCGCAGCAGGAACCGCCCGATAAGCTCGCACGCCTTTCGCGTCACCGTGTAGTCGTACTCCCGCAGGACGGGCACGTAGACGTGCAGTCCCGTCTTGCCGGACGTCTTCAGGAACGACGAGAGCGACAGCTGGTCCAGCAGGTCCTTCAAAGCCAGCGCGACCTCCGCGCCCTTCGCGAATGCCCGCCGGTTCAGCTCCGGCTCATCGCCCGCCTTCTCGGCGCCGGAGTAGATGTACGGGTCAAGGTCGAACACGATGAAGTCCGGGAAGTTCAGCACGCTCTGCCGCAGTTCCTCCTTCGAGCCGGTGAAACTCTCCCGGAGGTGCGCCGCATCCGGTTCGATGGCGGTGCGCGACAGCCACGGGTGCAGTTCCAGGTCCGCGAGCTGGGCCAGCCAGACGAGCGTCGCCAGGTTGTTGACGACCAGGTAGTCCACGTCGCCTTCCGCCGCGGACGAGAAGAGACGCACTGTCTCTGCGAACGGCGGCAGGTCGTGCTCCCACCGCTTCTGGTAGAAGCTCCCGCCGTCGATGCCGTTCGGATAGCGCGTCATCGTGAGCGGCCTGTCCCGCAGGTGCGGGAGCAGGTACGGCGCGACCTGCGCGTAGTAGCGGAGCATATCGCCCTTCGTCACCGCGGCGCGGGCCGCCGTCTCAGGCCAGAACACCTTGTCCATGTTCGTGACGGCGAACCGCTGCCCTCCTACCTCGACGTGCCCGTTCTTGCGGATGCGCCGCAACTGCTCGACCACGCCGCGCGACTCGGCGTGCGCGTCCGGCGCCGTTGCCTCTTCCGTGAACGAGGCCACCGGCTCCGGCGTCTCGCGCACGATGGTGCGGGGCTGCACGTCGTCCCGCAGTCCGAGGAACACGGGCGCGCGCAGCACGCCGTCCGCCGTCCACTGGGAGAACTTCACCTGAGCCGCCCGCTCCGGCTGCACCCACGTCACCTGCAGGGGGGCGAGGTCGTCGGGAACAGCGGAGAACGGGCATGCGTCCGTCCGCAACGGCTCAAGCGCCGCCAGGGTGTTTCGGAGCGTCTGCTGCGTGAAGCCGCTCCCTGCACGCCCGGCGTACGTGAGCGTTCCGCCGTCGTAGTAGCCCAGCACGACTGCCCCAAGCGTCTCAGCCCGCTCCCCTTCGCCCTGCGTATACCCCGCGATGACGAACTCCTGGGAGAGCGTCTGCTTGATCTTCAGCCAGTCGCGCGAACGCTCCCCGGCGTTGTAGCGCGAGTCCCTGCGCTTGGCAACGATGCCCTCCAGTCCCAGCTGCTCCGCCACGCGGAAGAACGCCTCTCCCTCCGCTTCCACGTACTCCATCGAACGGATGCGCTCGCTCGGGGGGACCGCCAGCCGCAGCGCGTGCTTCCGCTGCTGGAGGGGCGCCTGCCGCAGGTCGCGTCCATCCAGGTAGAGGATGTCGAACGGGTAGTAGGCGATGGTGGCCGCTTTGACGGAGGCATTCTCCGCCCCGGGCACCTTGTACATGCCGGCGTTGTTCTGGAGCAGCACGAAGTCCGGCAGGCCATCCTCTCCCAGCGCGACGATCTCACCGTCGAGGACGACCTCCCGATGCGGCAGCACCGACAGGTCGTCGGCGATGCCCCGGAAGTTCCGCGTCATGTCCTTGCCCGTGCGGCTGACCAGCCGAACGTTGCCGTCCTGCAGGAACGCGAGCGCGCGGAAGCCGTCCAGCTTCGGTTCGAACAGCCAGCCGGGGGATGAGAAAACGCCGTCGACCGAGTGAGCGAGCATCGGCTTGAGCGTCCGCGGCATGCGGGCGGGCTTGCCGAACGAGACGACGCCTGCGGCTAGCGACGGGTCCGGCAGCCTGCCGGACTGCAACTGCTCGATGGTCAGCCCGCATACGACCGACCTGCCGTCGTCCAGAACGTCGCGTTCGGTGTTGGTGTGGACGTCCCTGTGCTTGATGAGCAGCCACTCATTCGGGGCGCGGTTGGTGCGCACGAGCGTCCACGAGCCCTGCAGCTTGTGCCCGCGCAGCGTGAACGACAGCTTGCCGGCGTCGAGACCGGCGAGCATCCGGCGTTCCGCCTCCTCCCGGTCATCCCAGCTCAGCCCGCCCTCGTCGGGGGAGTAGACGCCCATGTCCCAGACGATCACCTGTCCCGCGCCGTAGTTCCCATGCCCGATAACGCCTTCGAACGAGGCGTAGTCCAGCGGGTGGTCCTCGACGAGCACGGCAAGACGCTTCTCGGTGTTGTCGGTGGACGGCCCCTTCGGCACCGCCCACGACTTGAGCGCACCGCCGAACTCCAGGCGGAAGTCGTAGTGCAGGCGTGACGCCGCGTGCTTCTGCACGACGAACGTCAGCGCGCCGGGTCGTTGCTCCTGCGCGTGCGGCATTGGTTCGTTCGTGCCGCTGAAGTCCCGTTTCTCTTCGTACCGTTCCAGCGTCATTGCGAGCGCCCGCTGCCTCGGCTAGTACTCTGCAATCTGTTCAGGTTCCACACCAAGCCGGTTGGCGAGTGTGAGCAACGTGTTGATGCGCGGCTTTTGCACCTCCCCACGTTCGATGCGCGCAACTTCTTTCGCAGTGAGGGGAGGGAAGTCACTCCTGCGCAGCTCGCGCTGCAGTCGAAGGCGACGCAGCGCTCCACCGAAAGAATCGTCTTTCTCCAAGAGCCGCTTCTTCGCTTCCCGCCGAAAGACGGGGTCGAAATCGTACAGGATGGCGTCCGCTGCGGCCTCGTATTCGCCCATCCGCAGGGTCTGGCCGAAGTCAGTGATCTGGAATCGTCCCCAATCCGGCGATCCAACGGTCGGTCGCGGTTCGAACCACGCCAACGGCACGAGCACGCTGGTGAAGTCGCCCCGATAGAGCAATAGCACTTCGTCATCCAGATCGACGACTCCCCCGATGAACAGGTCCCGTCTCCTGTTCGAGTCCACCACGTCCAGCAGTTCGCTCAGTTCGAGTAGTTCCGCTCCCGCTATGACGCTCTTGAACAGGTGATGCAGAAGCGGGAGGCGGTGGGGTGCGACCGGTTCCAGCGCCACCAGGTGAAGGGACGTGCTCCTTGCGGGCGTCGATGCGAAGAGCGTGGCGGTAGGTTCGCCCAGCATCCAGCGCCGCGCCGGCTTGTCCGTCTTCGCTATGGCATCCTCGGCTTGACCGGTCGTGCAGATCCAGTTTGCGTCCGGGAAGTTGTACGGTTTCGCGGAGAGCGGGCCGAGCACGAATATCCTGTCAGTCATCGTCTTGCTCCGCGTTCACGGGATTCTCCGGGTACATACTGTCCCATTGGGTGCAGAGGAGCTCATACTGGTCGTTCAAGGCCTCCCATACCTCGTCGGACACTTCTCTAGGGTGAGGGTCAGCGTCCATGAAGGTACGCGTTCGCAGGTTCCACCGCCACGAATCCATTCGTCTGAGGACGGTCGCGTGCGGCGGTTCCAATCTTTCCTTGTCGCGTATCTTCACTTTCCATCCCTGCGCCCGCGCCCGTGAGGACAGCGGAAGTTCGTATGGCATAAGCTTAATGTCCCTTTCGCCTCTTGTCAACCATTAGGACATTTACGCTAGCAGGCTTGGCAGAACCTCAACGAAGGGGACGCAGCCTACCCGTTTGCCGCATCCTCACGCCAGCGCATGACAGGACTCGTGCGGCTTGCGCCAGGCGCGTCTTCTCCCTAAAGTATGCATGCCCCCTATGGCATGTGAGGTAACGTCTCGATGAGTGGTCGCACGCTCGTGATCGCAGCCGCTATCTGGCTGTTCCTGGTTATCGTCCCCTATCTCCTCGGCGTCGTCTGGCTCGGAGGCGCACTCGACAGGAGCTACGTCGTCGCGTTCATGATCTGGTTCGCCATCGCGGCCACGCTCTCCGCGTTGGCATACGTTATGCACGTCCGAGAGTCGCAGCAACAGCACTAGTACATACTTGTCCGGCAGGGAGGCTGACATGCTCACCCAGGAGATGAACGACCGCATCACCCGCGTGGGGCCGGGGACCCCGATGGGTGAGCTCATGCGGCGGTACTGGCACCCCATCGCCGGGAGCGTCCAGCTCAACGCCGACAACCCCACGCGAGAGATACGCCTCCTGGGTGAGGACCTCGTCCTCTACCGCGACGCCAGCGGCACGGTCGGCCTCATCGAACCCTCCTGCGCACACCGCAAGGCGAACCTCTCCTACGGCATCCCGGAAGAGAATGGCATCCGCTGCGCCTACCACGGCTGGATATTCAACGAGACCGGCCAGTGCGTCGACCAGCCGTC
>JAPPHT010000002.1 GCA_028874795.1 Chloroflexota bacterium | reverse complement strand
AACCCCGTCCATCCGCTCAACTCAACGTTGACGGGTTATTCAGAGCATCCCTAACGCGACCCCTCAACGTGCACCGTCACGATGTCCAGACCGTGATATTTCCGGTGCCGCACCGAGGAGGCATAGTGGCGCAGCAAGCGGTAGGAGATCTCGTGCTCCTGCGGGACCTCCGTCTGCTCGCCCATGTAGGAGAGGCGGTCTTCCAGGTTCTCATCCGCCAGGGAAGACAGGAACTCCAGCTCCACCGTGCGGGCGGAGGGACGGGCGATCACTGCGAGGCGCCGCGCTGCGCCGTTCTCTTCTTCCTCTTCTTTCTGGAGCAGGCTGGACAGCACTTCCTCACCGACGAACCGCAGCCGGTCTGCGGAGGCCTCGCTCCACCCCGCTTGCCCGGCAACCTGCTGCAGGAATCCGTCGATCCTCCCCAGCGCGGAGATGTCGAGTTCGGTCTCCAGGCGCTGGCTCCGCGGGCTGGTCAGGTTCAAGACTCCGGTCATAACGATGGCGGCAAGGGTTCCGGCGGCCAGACCGTTGCCCAGCAGTGCCCCCCATACCTCGCCCGCCACCTCGGAGAAGAGGTCCTGGCTCTGGAAGCCCACTCCCAGCGCGAACGATATCGCCACCACGATGGTCTTGCGATAGTCCAGGCCGTCCTGCAGCACGGTCCTGGCGCCTTCCACGAAGAGCATGCCCATGATCGTCATCAGGTATATCCCCATGACGGGGCTGGGGACTGCCAGGAGAAAGGCGGCCACCTTGGGCAGGAACGCCAGTCCTACCATCATGGCGCCGACCGCGTATCCGACATGCCGCGAGGCGACGCCGGTCAGACTTACGAAGGTCACGCTGTTGGCCTCCTGGACCGCCGGTGGTGGCGTTCCTGCGATGCCGCTCAGCAGCGTGCTGGCTCCCACACCATTGACCGCGCCCTGCACACGCCGGAAGTCCGTCACCCGTTCCGCGCGCCAGGAGACCCGCTGCATGGCGATGCCGCCGCCAACGACCTTGAGGGCGTGGACCAGGGACACCACCAGGAACAGAGGGAGGACCGCCCAGAACTCCGCTCCCGGCGTCAGGTCCATGCCCGGCCATCCCCCCGTGGGAACGCCGACCCAGGGGGCGTCGATCGCACCCCGTATGTCGTACATCCCCAGGACGGCGGCGACCGCACAGCCCGCTCCGATCCCGAGGATGGGAGACCACAGCCGCAGTCTTGCGCCGGCCAGCAGCCCCAGGGGCACGATGACCGCCAGTACCGCCCCGATGATCAGCAGCTCCGCGCCCGCAGGAGCGTCCTCAGGAACGTCGGCCACTTGGTCGAAGGCGATGGGTATGGTCATGACCGCCACCAGCAGCAGTACGGTGCCGGAGACTACCGGTGTGACGATGCGGCGCAACAACGGCAGCCATGCGGACAGCATGAACTGGAGCAGCGAGGAGACCACGACCAGGCTCGCCATGAGCGCCGGGCCCCCCTGCGCCAGGGCAAGTCGGGTGACCGGAAGATAGCCCGCCATCGTGCAGGTGAAGAAGACGTGTCCGGCCCCGAACCTCCAGAAGCGGCCGGCCTGCAGGGCTGTGGCCGCCCCGTTGATGATCAGGGCGGCGAAGACAGCCCAGGTCAGGTACTCCTCGCCGTGGCTGTCCCCACCCAGGGTGATCGACACCAGCAACGTCGTTGCTATCACTAGGAATACGGCGCCCTGAAACCCGACGGCCAGGGAGGCCGAGAGAGGAGAGCGCTCGTCCGGCTCGTAGAGGATGTGTTCGTTGGCTGCCACGCCGCCAGCTCCGTTCGGGAGCAGGCTAACAGAGCCCTGCGCAACGACTCGCGTCTTGTTCGACGGCGCCTCGTCGCAGGACTCGCCCCCTACGTGTCCAGCAGGCTGGGCGCCATCAGCTCCTCGATGGTCACCACCCGCGGGGTAAGGCCCTGCTCGGTCGAGTACGCGAGCGCCGTCTCCAGCGTGTGACGGATCCCCGCGACGCCGTAGGAGAAGAGGTCCGTTGCCAGCGCGGCGCGCGTGTTGGACGGCAGCAGGCCCGCGTCCACGAACGGCTGCGCCTGCTCCAGCGTCCGCGAGACCCACAGCTCCTTCGCCTTCACGAAGGCGTCGTACAGGTTGCGCGCCGCCCACGGGTACTGCTCATAGAGCGACCGACGCATGATGACGACGTGGTTAATGGGGTAGATGCCCGTACTGGCGTAGTAGCGCGCCGACTCCGCGAGCGGGTCGGGGAAGAGCGTCCGCACCTTCTCGTGAGTGCGCAGGTCCAGCGTGCTCCTGTTGATCCCACCGCCGCCGTAGAAGTAGACGTAGATGGCGTCCAGCTCGCCCTTCGCCATCATGCCGCCGAGGTTCTGGTCCTTCGCCGGGTCCATGTAGTGCAGCGTGACGCCGGGCGGCGGCTCGAACCCCGTCGCCCCGCCGTGGCTCAGCTCCTGCGTCCGCTCCATCCACCACTCCACGTCCGAGGGCGCAACCCCGTACTCGTGCTGGAAGAAGCCCCGCGCCCAGAGGGCAGCCGTTTGCTGGTACTCGTTGACGCCCACGCGCTTCCCCTTGAGGTCGGCGGGCGACTCGATGCCGGTGTCCGTGCGCACGAGCGCACCGGTGCCGAAGAACGTCCGCGTCGTGCAGATGGGCAGCGTCACCCAGTCCCGGTTCCCCTGCGCCGTGATGATGGCCAGCGACGAGAGCGACATCTCCGAGACGTCGAACTCCTGGTGTGTGAGCTGGCGGTGGAACGTCTCCGCCGGACCCGACGCCGTCGGGATGAGCTCGATGCCCTCCGGCTTGATCGTGCCGTCCATGATCGGGCGGCTGCGCGGGTTGGGCGCGAACGCGAGACTGAACGTTGGCCTGGTGGTCATGGAGCACTCCTTGCTATCGACTCGGGGGGTCACGGCAGAGGTTACCCCTCTTTCTTCTCCGCGGCGCACACGAAGGTCACCCAGTCGTCGTCGCGGTGCTCCTCCACGAACGCCAGCCCCGTCGCGGCGAACGCGTCCACCACCTGCTGGCACCGCTCCTGCAGGATGCCTGCGGCGACGAGTCGTCCTTCCGGCGCGAGCGCCCGCCGCAACTCCGGCGCGAGGTTCGCCAGCGCGACCGAGTTGACGTTCGCGAGCAACAGGTCGGCCCACCCGGCTTGGATGTTGTCGTTGGGGAGCGTCCCGGCGTAGAAGCGGACGCGCCCCGAGACGCCGTTCGAGCGTACGTTGGTGCGCCCCGCCTTGAGCGCGACACGGTCTATCTCGACGCCGAGCACGCGGGCCGCGCCGAGTTTCGCCGCTCCGATGCTCAGGATGCCGGAGCCGGAGCCCACGTCCAGCACGCTCAGGCCGGGGCGCATCAGCCGCTCCATGCACTCCAGCGTCCGGTTCGTCGTGGGGTGGTGGCCGGTGCCGAATGCGAGGCCGGGGTCGATCTCGATGACGATGTCGTCGGGTCCCGCCTCCTCACGAAGCCAGGGGGGTTGCACGAGCAGACGTCTGCCGATGCGGAGCGGGGTGAAGTGTGCCTTCCACGCGTCCTCCCACTCGCGTTCCTGGATCTCGCGCTCTTCCAGTTCCGGCAGGTCGGTCAGCTTGCCGACGAGTTGGATGCCGATGTGGACGATCTCCCGGTTGCGCCGGTAACCGGGCGTCTGCGGCATGTAGGTGCGGATGACGGCGCTCTGCCGCTCCGGGGGCGACTCGCCCTCGTCCGGGTTCCAGCCGCCGGCTTCCTCGATGGCCACCCCGCCCTTGCCGTAGCGCCGGAACAGCTCCGCCACCGGCTCCACGAACTCGAACGGTACGCGTATCTTCAGTTCCAGCCAGGGATGCTCAGCCAATCACCAACCTCGTCATTCCAGCGGAGGCTGGAATCC
Organism: Chloroflexota bacterium; assembly: GCA_028874795.1. Taxonomy (GTDB): domain Bacteria; phylum Chloroflexota; class Dehalococcoidia; order Lucifugimonadales; family Australimonadaceae; genus Bin16. The sequence goes on along the minus strand of JAPPHT010000002.1, from coordinate 2,402 downwards.
AGGAGTATGTGTTCTGATCCCTCTGTCCGGGGGAGAGGGTTGGAGTGAGGGCACTCGGTGCCTTCTTCCCGCCATCCCCGCGCCCTCTCTCGTCATTCCCGCGCCCCTTCCCGTCATTCCCGCGAAGGCGGGAATCTCGCATCCCAACGGGGAGTGCAGAGGGGCGCAGCCCTTCTGCCGGGGGAGTGGGGGTGTCCCTCACAAGCGTTCGGGCGGGCGGGTGGGAAGAACTACGACTGCTACGCAACGATGACCCAGGCCCTCCGCAGGAGCCCCTACTTCTTCTTGTCGAAGGAGCGCTGGAGCTCTTCCAGCAGCTTCTTCTGCTCCCTGGAGAGCTTGTCCGGCGTCTGCACGCGAACGGTCACGAGCTGGTCGCCGCGGCGACCCTCGCGCCCCAGGTGCGGCATTCCCTTTCCCCTCATACGAAGCACTTCGCCGGACTGTATCCCCGCGGGCACCTTGATCGTGTCCGGCCCGTCGAGCGTTGGCACCTCGATCTCCGCGCCGAGCGCTGCATGGGGGAACGTGAGGTCCAGGTCCAGCAGCACGTCGGCGCTGTTCTCGCGGCGTTTGAACCTGTCATGCGGCTGCACCCGCACGCCCACGAGCAGGCTGCCCGGCGGCCCTCCGAATACACCCGCGTGGCCCTGGCCGCGCAGCTCCAGCAGCGCGCCGTCGTACACGCCTGCGGGGATGGAGACCTGGAGGCGCTGCTTCGCCCGCTTGCTTCCGGCACCTTTGCAGTCGGAGCAGGGCGTCGTGATGCGCCGCCCCTCGCCGCCGCACACGTTGCAGGCAGCCTCCGTCACGAACTGCCCGAACATGGAGCGCTGCGCCCTCCGGACGCGGCCGCTGCCATTGCAGTTGGCGCACGTCTCCGGCTGCGTGCCCGGTTCGGCGCGCGTGCCCTTGCACGACGGACACTGCTCCGTGCGGCTGATCTCGACCTCCCGCTCGATGCCGAACGCAGCCTCCTCGAACGTGATGCTGACGTTCGCTCGCACGTCGTCGCCCTGGCGCGGGCGTGTCCGTGACGTCGTTCCGGCGCCGAAGAACGCGTCGAAGATGTCGCCGAAGCCGCCGAAGATGTCGAAGCCCTCGAATCCTCCGGCGCCCTGTCCCGCGCCGTTGCGGACGCCCGCATGCCCGAAGCGGTCGTACTGCTGGCGGCGCTCCGGATCGCTCAGCACCTGGTAGGCCTCGTTGACCTCTTTGAAGCGCTCCGAGGCATCGCTGGCCTTGTTCCGGTCCGGGTGGAACTCCATCGCCTTCTGGCGGAAGGCCTTGCGGATGTCCTCCTCGGACGCCTGGGCGCTGACGCCGAGCACGTCGTAGTAGTCGCGTTTCGTGGTCATGGAACGACGGCTATCCCTGCCACTGGGGCGAGGGTTCAAGCGCCTGCACGAGTTCGCTGAGGAACGCGGCGAGGTAGCGGACGCTGGACATGGCCCGGGCGTAGTCCATGCGCGTGGGGCCCATCGCGCCGATCACGCCCGTCGCCCCGTCCGTCGCTCCGTAGGTTGCGTAGACGACGCTGTACGGGCGCAGGTGCTCGTCATGGCTCTCCTGTCCGATGACGACGCGCACCTCGGCCGGACGCGGCGAGTTGTCGAAGAGCCGGGTGATGGAGTCGTCGTCCAGCACCTCGGCCGCGTCGTGGGCGCTCTTGCCGGACTGGAACTCGGGCTGGCTCAGCATGTGGCTCAAGCCGTTGAGGTACCGTTCGCGGGTCTCCTTGCGCTCCTCATCGGAGAGGATGCGTATCGTCTCCATGAGCGCGGCGATGATGACGTTGCCGCCGGAGAAGCCGGAGTCCCACAGGGTGCGCAGTTCCTGGGCGCTCATGCCGGCGACGTGGCGGTTCAGCCTGTTGGCGATCTGCGTCAACTCCTCCTGTGTGGCGTCGGAGTCGAGGTGGATGATCCGCTGCCGCAGCCGTGCGTCCTGCATCACCACCACCAGGAGGGCCTCCCGGTCGTGCAGGTGTACGATCTGCACCTGTTTCACGCGTGCGATCGCGCGTTTGACGGTGGTGGCGATAGCGAGGTTGTGAACGGCGCTGGCAAGGACGCTGGCTGCGCTGCGAGCCCAGGCCGCAGGGTCGGCCTGATCGAAGTCGATGGCGTCGCGCACACGCTCTTGGAAGTGGCGAGGCAGGCGGTTGCGCTGCCCCGCCCGCTCCACGTAGAAGCGGTAGCCGGGGTCTGAGGGCACCCCTCCCGCCGACGTGTGGGGGCGGGAGATGTAGCCCATCTCCTCCAACTCCGCCATGTCGTTGCGGATGGTCGCGGGGCTGACGCGGAACTCGTAGCGGCGGGCGAGCTGCTGCGACGACACGGGCGCAGCCGTCTCGATGTAGTCGCTGACGATGATCTCCAGCAGCGCCTGCCTGCGGGTGT
>JAPPHT010000080.1 GCA_028874795.1 Chloroflexota bacterium | reverse complement strand
AGAACTTTCAGGGGGACCACTACCACTTCGCATCGACGCATGCATCAGTCATCAAGCTGTACCAGATGGAAGCGCAGGCCGCCAATGGCGGCGGCACCGGTCGTCGAGCACGCCTCCGGCGCCGCAGCCCTGATGACCCCACTTACGAGGTGACCGCAGGCTACCTTCGCGGCGCGCCACATGGTCTGGGCAGTTTCCGCGTGGGGCGGCACACCTTCGAGAACGACCTGTATGCTGCTGAGTCGTTGGGTGCGGAAGCGGTGGAGTGGGTCCGTTACCGGTACGAGTTGCTTCGTGAGCGGGTGCAGGCGGTGAAGGAGGATGCCTACAGTTTCGTGCGGGGCAACATGTTCCCTAACTTCTCCGTCATCGGTATCTCCAGCGCGCTCGAGGCGATAGGCCTACTGGTCTGGCACCCGCGTGGCCCGCACCAGACCAACCTCTGGCAGTGGGGTGCCGTGGAGAAGGACGCACCGAAGATCGTCAAGGAGACCGCTATCGCGGCGCTCATGCAGGGGCAGGCTGGTGCAGGTCTGGTGGGCATGGATGACGGAGAGAACTTCGAGCGCATCGCTGAGATGGTGCGTAGTCCCCGAGCCCGGAAGGTGCCGTTCGACTACACCATGAGCCTCGGTTACGAGAAGAGCTATCCCGGCAGCGAGGAATGGGACGTAGCTGGCCTGCCCGGCCTGCTCGGCCCCCACATCACAGAGGTGAACCAGCGGCAGTTCTATCGCTACTGGCGCGAACTGATGGCGGAGGAAACCCAGGCTGGCGAGGAGAGTGGCTAGGGCTCCCAGCAGCTGACAGCCATTCCCATCACGCCTCTGAAGAAGGGCTCGTAGGCAAAGTGATGCGGGGTCTGGTCACCCAGCGCGCCTAGTAGGACGATCCACTGGCGTAATTCGATCTCGCCGTTGTCGATGAGGTCCTTCTGCGTCAACTCCGCGAACCGGTGGTTGCTGCCCTTTTTCATCAGGTCGACGAGGCCGCGGTCATAGTCAACTGCGATGCTGCCGACTGTGTGCGGACCGTCGTAGTGTGGCCAGGGATAACCCGCTGAGAAATGAGACAGGCCTCCCGATGCGTACAACGCCACTCGCTTATTGTCCCCCACCAACGCGATGACCTCGCCGATGGCCCGGCCGAGCGCGTAGCAACGCGAAGGCGAGGGGGCAGGGATGTGGATGGCGTTCACGAAGACCGGGATAACCGCCATCTCCTCCTCGATGTCCAGGAAGACGAGTGGCTGTGTGTGGGCGTGCGAGGTGAGCGAACCGCCCGGCATCCGGTTGGACGACGCCAGGTCGAAATCACGATCGATGCATCCTTCGAGAATCTGACCCGCGAGTTCGGTGTCGCACTGGTACGTCACTTCACGCTTCGATGCACGGTCTGAGAGGATGAACTCGCCTCCGGTGTAGATGGCGAACTGGGGCAGGTTGTCCTCGCGGAAGTTCTCGTCCTGGTCGTCGCCGATCATGATTAACACATCCGGCCTGAGCGCTTTCAGGTGGTCACGAAGGTGTTCGAGCCCATTGCGAATGCTGCCGAATCGGACCTGGTTCTCCTGCGGGTCCTCCAGAGCGACCTGCGGCACGTCTGCTGGCATCGTGCCGTAGCGGTTCTTGTAGTTGGTCTGTGTTCGAACACGCCGCGCGTCCCAGTCCGCCGGGTCCTCGAACGTGTAGGCGTGAGACGAAGCCATGCCGAGGACGATTTTGCCCATTTGCCGCTCTCCTCTCGTCTTGCCTGATCGCAGCCGGTCTACCTCGTTGCGTGGCTCCCTACGGAGCGACCGCGATAACGTCCATCACGAAACGTGCGTTGCCGTCCGGCGACGCACTCGCATTCGCCACTTGCATGGCTGAACGTGCTGGTGGGTCCTCCGGGAACGTCTTCATCCACACTTCGTGGAAGGCCGGCCGGTCTCTCAGATCCTGGAAGAAGACCGTTACCTTGGTGACGTGGTCCAGTGTGGCACCGGCGCCTTCGAGCATGAGGCGCAGGTTCGTGAAAGCCTGCTCCGCCTGTTCCCGGGTGTCATCGCTCATGCGACTCGGTCCTTCTCCCCGGGGGCCGTTGCCGCGTACGGCGGAGAAAAAGAGCAGGCCTCCCGCCTTAACCCCCGGAACCATTCCCGTGCCGTGACTGGCGCCTCCAGGCTTGGGGCGGATGATCTCCCTTACCTTGCCCATCGTTTCCTCCTTATGCTGCAACCGAACTACGATCTCAGCCCGACGCGGAACCCGAATGCGCGCGCTGCGATCGCGATGCCGACCGTGATGACCACCATCACTGTGCCGATCACGGCTCCCTCGGCCAGCTTCCCGTCCAGCAGGTAGTCCATCTGCAGGAGAGATAGCGGCCGCGTGTTCCTTGTGCCGAGCAGCGCGATGGACGACACGTTCCGGCTGGTGAGGATGAACACCAGTAGGCCAACGGCGATCATGCTGGGCGTGATGATGGGTAGGACCACCCAGCGGTACGTTTGGAGCCATGAGGCGCCGGTGATCACCGAGGCCTCCTCCAACTCGAAGCTGATCTGGCGCATGACGGCCTGGAGCATCTGTACGCTCAGCGTCATTCCGCTCACCGCGGCGATCCCGATGAGGATGTAGTGCGTTCCGTAGATCGGGCGAAGGAACGGGTTGCCCAGCACCATCGCGAGTACCCCGAGCCCAAGGATGATTCCTGGCAGGGCGAGGGGGATCCAGGTCATCAGGTTCAACGGCTCACGGGCGAAGAACCGCGTGCGCACCGTGATGTAGGCGATGATGGAGAAGCCGATGGAAGCCACGAGTGCGGCGCCGCCGCTGACGATCAGCGTGTTTCTCAGCGAAGTGATGAAGGCGTCGCGGGTGAGCACGTCCGTCCAGTTCGAGAGCGTCCACGTGTCCCGGATGTTGAAGAACCCGAAGATGTTCATGAAGCTCCCGACCACGAGAAGGATCAGGGGAGCTACGGTTGCGAGGAGGCCGAGCGAGAGGATCCCTGCGAAGATCGGCCACTTCCACCTGCGCAGTTCGACAACGTTGGACCTGTACTGCCCGCCTACTGTCGTGAAGCGCCGCCTGCCGCTGTACCACCGGTACAGAACGATGAGCGGCAGCACGGAGATCATGATCATCGTGCCGATCGCGGTCGCGGCCGGGTACTGCGGCGGGTCGTCCCGTATCAGGTCGAAGATCTTGGTGCCGAACACGAAGAACCTCGAGGGGGAGCCGAGGATGAGCTCTATCTCGAAGGTCTGGAGCGAATGGATGAATGCCATCAGGATGAGCACCAGTATGGAGGGGCCCATCACCGGCACGAAGATGCGCGCAAACGTGCCGATGTTGCTTGCACCGCTCACGCGCGAGGCGTCTTCCAGCGCGGCGTCCATGTTCATGAAGGCAGGCGTGAGCAGGACGACCTTGAACGCGACTCCCGTTGACGCGGTGAAGACGAGGATGATGCCCCAGTACGAGTAGATGTCGAAGATGGGGCCGTTGATGAACGGCAATCGCTGGACCCATTCATTGACGAGGCCGTAGTCCGGGTCCAGCAGCAGGATCCAGGCTATGGTCACCACCAGTCCGGGAATGAGGAGTGCGATCCAGAACAGGAACTCGAGCCAGTGCTTGCCGGGCAGGTTCGTCCTGGCGAGGACGTACGCGATGGGCACGGCGAACAGGAAGGCGAGTCCCTGCCGGACGAAGGAGACCTTGAACGTGTTCGCGACCGAGTCCAGCATGCCCGGTTCGGTTAACGCCTTGCGCCAGCCTACGAGGCTCCACTCCACGGGCTGCCCCGGCAGGCTGGACTGGAAGCTCTGCACGATCATGATGAGGATGGGATAGAGGACGGCAACAGCCACCAGGATGAATACGACGGTGAATATGAAGGTGTTCAACCGAAGCGACAGGGACGGGAGGTGTAGGAATTGTCCGGCCTTGGCTAGCCTCATTGGAGTCGTCCCCTGCTCGTTATGCCTTGCATGTGGCGCATCATCGTGGACCAGTCTCTGCCGCGTCCCCTAGCGTGAGTTCCTGATGAACGGGTCCAGGTCCCTGTGAGAGAGCAGCGTTAGCGTCGCGAGTTCCATCGGGTCCAGGTACCTCTCGCGCCCGGTCTCCAGATCGAGCACCTTGAGTCGCGGCCCGTTCGCCTGGTAGTCAGGCTCAACGACCACTCGCGCAAACTCGCTCGAAAGCTCTACTGCCTGGGTCATGGGACCCTCCTGTCTCGTCGTCGTCAGAGTAACGGCAGCCGGTCCGTGGGCTGGTCGTTGTTGAGCAGGCTCACCTTCTTCTCCACAATCTCCCAGCCTCCGTTCGCGCGTCTCAGGTGGTGCTCACAGAGGCCCGCGTACCTGGCCTCGACCGCACCGCGTGACCAGAAGACCACATATCCGGCGCTGGTCTGAACCTCGCCGTCCCCAAGCTCCTCGACGATAACGTTGGTGATCATGTGCGCGGTCCGGGCTGGCGGTATCTGTGTGTGGGCCGATCCATGCTGCAGCCGGGAGACGCGGTACTGTATCCCCTTCCGGTTCTCGTGCACGATATACGCGTCGGCTGTGGGGTCGCTGTCCGCGCTCATGCTGGGCACGAAGTACCTGGAATCTTCCGCGAACAGGTCGTACCACTCGTTGAACTGACGCCTGTCGAGCAAGCGGGCCTCGTGGTAGAGGAACTGCTCGACCTCATGTTGCAGGGACTCTCCGGCTCCCACTGTTCGGTCCTCCGTGGCTCGATGGGCTTGTCAGTCCCGGGACATCAGGCGAAGCCACTCCCTGTGCTGGTGCAGGGCAGGCACTTCCGTCATCATTCCAAGTTCGATCTCGCCGTACTCGTTCGGGACCTGGGGCTCCTCGATCCCGTAGACGTAGGAGACCCATTCATCCTGTTCGACCGCGAGGCCTTCCTGCACGCGAGCGAACGCTTCCATGTCGTCCACCTGTACGGCGCCGGAGGCCGAGATGTGCTCCGAGGATGCCTGTACGAATGCCTCGTTCAGTTCTGTCGGCGCACCCTTCAGCTTGAAGGGGTAGCCAACGATAACGGTCTGGTCCACGGAGACGGGCTTTATGACGCGGTAGTGGCAGTACGCTGAATGCATGAGCAGGTTCGGGTAGATGATGACGTGGATGTCCATGTCGGCGATCGCCTGGGCCTGCTCGGCCCCGTACTTCTCCGTCATGATGCTCACGTACTCCGGGTCGCGGCCCGCGAAGGCCATCTGGGGACGGTCTCCGCGATAGTCGGTCATGGAGTCGCCGTGGCTGAGGACCCGGTTGATCCCCATCCGGAGATCACTCCGTTGCTGCGAGCCGGCGCCGTAGCGCTCCACCGCTCCCGACTCTATGGGCCGCCTTGCCGCGAAGGCTGCCTCATGCGTGAACCGTGCATGGATGTTGTCGGAGTAGTTCTCTATCTGCAGTTTCCAGTTGGCGGGGTAGGAGTACTTGACCGGCTTGCATACCTGGATCTCGCCCTCGGGAGAGCGGTCGATGAGGCAGTCCAGGTAGTGGGTGGCGCGGCCCAGATGCTCCTCCAGCGGCGTCCCCTCGGCGCTGAGGCTGCCGAAGACGAAACCGCGGTAGCTCTCCACGCGAGGCAGCGCGACGAGCGGGTAGTTGCCGGGGTCGAAGTTGGCGGGACAGAGCTGGCGGGACGGCACCGCGATGAGGTCGCCCTTGTTGGAGAACGTCCACCCGTGGTAGAGGCAACTGAAGGTGCTGGAGTTTCCGTAGGGGAGGTTGCAGACCTTCGCGCCGCGGTGCCTGCAGCGGTTGAACAGGACGCGGACGGCGCCTTCCTCGTCGCGGGTCATCACGATGGGTTGCCCGGCAACCGTGTCGGTCTTGTAGTCGCCCGCATGCGGGACCTCGCTCTCATGGCCGATGAACACCCACGTGCGGCTGAAGATGCGCTTCATCTCCAGTTCGAAGATCGCGGGGTCGGTGTAGATGGAGCGGTGAACGCGGCTCTCCCCGATGAGGTCCGGAATGCCGGTCTGTACGTCTGTCGTCATCGCCTCTACTCCTTGTCCATCACTGTGTCTATGAACACCCGTCCATCACGCAGCCAGGTTATAGAGACGGCGGGCGTTGGCTCCCAGGATCTTCGCCTTGGACTCGTCCGCGAGGTCTGCGCGTTCCACGAAGTCGCGCTGTTCTGCTATGCAGTCGCCGGGCGGTTGGTGCGGGAAGTCCGACGCGTAGAGCATGGCATCGTCTCCGATGACGCCCACTGCATAGGGCAGCACTTTCTCATCCATCTCGCAGTGGAAGAAGATCCTTCCGCTGGTCAGATGTTCACGAGGCGAACGCTTCAGCAGCGGGGCCTCCGGCATCCAGCCCAGGTCCGTCGACCGAACCATGCGGTCCAGGAGAAACACCAGCCAGCCGATGCCGGCTTCCATGAAGGAGATGCGGAGCGCAGGGAAGCGGTCGAACAGGCCGCTGTACATCATGTCCGTGAGCTGGATCAGCTGGGCGAAGGGGTGCGAGAGCGTTCGCGCCTTGAGCGGTTTGTCGAAAGCGTCGAGACCCATCCCCTCAGCCGCGCCGCCGTGTATGGCCAGGGGAACGTCCAGCTCCTGTGCGGTCTGGTACACCGGGTCGTACTTGGTGTCGCCCAGATAGCGCCTCAACCCGACGGCGGGGATCACCGCGGCCACCATGCCGAGTTCGCCAACCGCGCGGCGCAACTCTTTGGCGGCTTCGTCCGGCTCCTGCATGGGCAGGACCGCGACGCCCTTGAGCCGGGGAGAGCTGTCGAGGAACCGGGCTTTCAGCCAGTTGTTGTAGGCCCTGGCGAGCGGCACAGCCCACTCCGGCTCCTTGACCTTGCCCATGGCGAGGCCTGCCGTTGGGTAGAGGACGGCGCCCTCCAGATCGCCTTCGTCAAGGAAGTCGATCCAACGCTGGGGCTCCACGAAGCGCGTGCCGTCGCTGTCGCTGCGGGCGACCCGCTTCGCCCGGCCGTCGAAGATATTCCTCGCCTGCCGGTTCCAGTTGTCGCTGCGCGGGAACAGTCCAGAGGCCGCGAGTTCCGGGTAGTAGCAGAACGGGGCCTCGAGGTGTTCGAAGATCTCCGTGTCCCGCTCGAACACGTGTCCGTCGGCGTCGAACTTTGCGAAGTCGGTCACGATGCCTCTCCCTCCAGGTGATAGAACCGGCGCGCGTTCTCGCCGAGGATGCGGGACTTCGTCTCCTCCGAAAGGTCGGGACGTTCCTGGAGCTTGCGCATGTCCTCCATGCAGTACCTGGGAGGCTGGTGAGGGAAGTCGGAGGCATACAGCAGGTTCTCATCGCCCAGGAGGGAGATGGCGTATGGAAGGATCTCCTCGTCCATCTCGCAGTGGAAGTAGAGTTGCCCGCTCGTCAGCGTCTCGTAGGGGGTCCGCTTCATGTCGGGAGCTTCCACGGACCAGCCCATGGCGATCGACCGCTCCATGCGGTCTAACAGCATGATCGCCCATCCGATGCCCGCTTCCATGAAGCCCATCCTCAAGCGGGGGAAACGGTCGAACACACCGTTGAACATGATGTCCGTGAGCTGGATGAGCTGGGCGAACGGGTGGGTGAGGGTCCGCGTCTTGACGGCGCGGTCGAACTCCTGCAGGCCCGGCATCATCGTTGCGCCGCCATGTACGACGAGCGGCACGTCCAGCTCCTGCGCCGTCTCGAAGACCTGGTCGTACACCCGGTCCCCGTGCAGCCGGTCGAGGCCGACGCCCGGAAGGAGCGCCCCCACGAAGCCGAGCTCGGTCACGGCCCTGCGCAGCTCCGCGGCGGCCAGGGCCGGGTCCTGCAGCGGCAGGATGGCCACGCCGCCCAGCCGCGGCGATTGCGAGAGGTATCTGGCGTGCAACCAGCTGTTGTACGCCTTCGCCAGGGGGATGGCGAACTCGATCTCCTTGACGAAGCCGATACGCGTGGCCGAACTCGGATAGAGCACCGTCCCGTCCAGTTCCATCTCGTCGAGGAAGTCGGTCCACTGCTCAGCGCCGACATCCCGCACCTTCTCGTGATGGACGCCGTCGATGACGTCCAGGACGGTCTTGTTCCATACGTCACCGGACGGGAACAGGCGCGCGCCGCGGAGACGCTCCACGTCGCCGAAGGGTGCGTCGAGGAAGTCGAATATCTCGGCCTCTTTCTCGAAGATGTGCCCGTCTGCGTCGAACATTCCATAGGCTGGTGCCAAGTCACTCACCTCCTCGCTTCGCCGGTCCGCTGAGTCCGAGGGCGTGTGTCATCGTGCGATCAAAACCCTTCATTCGTTGGCCATGAACTCGCGCCAGGCTTCGTGCTGTGCCAACTGGACCAACTCGCTCGCCTGAGGCAGTACGACCTCGCCGTTCTCGTCAACGACGCGCTCGCCATCAAAGCCATAGGGGAACAGCACCCATTCGTCGGACTCGATCGCGAGGCCTTCCTGGCAGCGGCTGAAGGCTTCCATGTCGTCTATCTGGACCGCACCGGCGGCCGAGACGTGGTCGGACGCCGCCGAGACCAACTCGTCGTTCAACTCGGGCGGTGCGCCCTTCAGCTTGATGGGGTAACCCTGCATGATGGTCCGGTCGACCGCCACGGGCTTCAGCACCCTGTAGTGGGAGTACTGCGTGTGCAGGAGCAGGTTGGGATAGATGACGATGTGGATGTCAGCGTCAGCCAGGAGCCGGCCGCGCTCCGGGCCATGCCGCCCCTCCAGCAGGCGGACGTACTCGGCATTGCGGCCGGAGAAGCCGTATCCGCCGAACGGTATCTTGGTGCGCTCCGTGCCGTAGTCGCAGACGACGTGGCCCCTGCCGAGCAGGCGCAGGTTCCCCGGTCGGGTTCGCGCCGGGTCGGTGATGGGGGCGTCAGCATACCGCGGCCCCATCGACGGCCCGAGCGTCCTCCGGGCATGAGTGGCGCTTTCGTGGGTGAACCGGGCGTGGATGTTGTCTACGAAGTTCTCCAACTGGAACTTCCAGTTGCCGCCGTACTCGTACATGACCGGCTTGGCGACCTCCACCTCTCCATCGGGCGCGCGGTCGATCAGGCGGTCGAGGTAGACGGTCACGCGTCCCAGGTGCTCCTCGAGGGTTGGACCGTCAGCGGCGAAGCTCGCGAACACGAACCCGCGGTAGCTCTCCACTCGTGGCAATGGGAGCAGGCCGAACGAGCCTGGATCGAAGTCAGCGGGGCACAACTCTCGGGAAGGCACCGCGATGAGGTCCCCGGCGTTGGTGTAGGTCCAGCCGTGGTAGAGACAGCTGAACGAACTCGAGTTGCCGTAGGGCTGGTTGCAGACCTTCGCACCGCGATGCCGGCAGCGATTGAACAGAACGTGCACGGCTCCGTTGCCGTCGCGCGTCATCACGATGGGTTGTCCGAGGAGCGTGTCGGTCTTGTAGTCGCCGGGATGCGGCACCTCACTGTCATGGCCGACGAACAGCCAGGTGCGCTTGAAGATGCGACGTATCTCCTCCTCGAAGACCTGCGGGTCCACGTAGACGCGCCGGTGTACGCGGTCCCCCTGGACGAGGTCCTGAAGTCCTGGCCTGGTTTCCGTGGTCATAAAACCTCGATTCCCTCCCGCGCTCCAGGTGCGCAGGCGATTGACCTACATGATAGGCAGCGGGGTCAATGGCAGGTCGTTGGTGATGAGGTACACCTTCTTGGAAGCGATGCGCCAGGAGCCGTCTTCCTCCCGGAGCCGGTACTCGCTCGTTCCCGGATGGTGGACCACCTTGCCGTCTTTCGACACGTATACGAGCAGGTTGCACCGCACGCGCAATTCGCCTCCTTCGCCTGCCTCGGCTGAGACGTTGGTGATGAAGTGACGTGTGCGAGGCGGCGGCTTCTGCGTCGGGTTGAGCGGATGCCGGAGCCTGACCGTGCGGGCGCGGAGCTCGTCGTAGCCTTCGTAGGAGATCATCGCCTCGTCGCTGATGTCGCTGTCGTCACGTATGTTCGGAACCCAGTAGATGACGTCCCGGGTCAGCAGCTCGAGCCACTCTTCGAACCGCCTGTTCTCCAGGAGTTCAGCCTCATGGAAGAGGAACTGCTCCACCTCGTGCTGCAGATCGCGGCTGACAACCATGACGTTCCTTAGCGCGCTTCGTCCGACATCAGCCGGGCCCACTCCTGGTACTGGAAGCGCATCATAGTTTCGCTTGCCCCCGTCCACTCATACTCGCCGTCGTCGTTCCAGTGCTCGTTGCCCCCTCGCAGCTTGAAGTTGACCCGCTCCACGGCGCCGGACGTCAGCCCTTTCTGGACCCAGTTGAACGCCTGCATGTCGTCCACCTGGATCTCGCCCAGTGCCGAGACGTGGTGGGCGGTGTTCTTCACCAACCGGTCGTTCACCTGGTCCGACGCCCCGCCCAGCTTGCACGCGTACGCAGTCACCTCAGTGTGGTCTACGGCCACGGGATTGATGACCCGGTAGTGGTTGAGCCGCGTGTGCAGCAGGAGGTTCGGGTAGATCATGATGTGCCAGTCCAGGTCCAGCAGCTCCTTGGCGCGCTCCGGGCCGTCGCGCCGCTCCAGCGCCTCCAGGAAGGCGGGGTCGGAGTAGGCGTCCATCCACATCGCGCCTCGTGTGCCCGCGAAGTCCGTCATGGAATGCGCCGCGCCGAAGGAGCGCTCGACGGCGATGGCATCGGACCGGCGCGAACTGGCGAAGATGTCGCCGTACTTCTCCTTCATCATCTGCACGCCCACCGAGATGGCGCTGTTGTGCAGGTACCACGGATGGTAGTTGTCGCAGTAGTTCTCGAACTGGAGCTTCCAGTTTCCGTCGTACTCGTAGCGGATGGGCCTGGTTGCATGGATCTCGCGGTCCGGCGCACGGTCCGTCATCACGTCAAGGTAGTAGGTGCCCCTTCCCAGGTGCTCCGCAAGCGTGGGTCCCTCCGGGCTCAGGCTTGCGAACACGAAGTCCCTGTGCGTCTCGACCCGGGCGACCTTCACCAGCCCGTGCGAGCTCATGTCGAGGTCGTTCATGTGGTCGAGCAAGGGGACCGCGTTCAGGGCGCCCGCCGTATCGTAGGTCCAGCCGTGGTACATGCACATGAACGAGTTCGTGTTGCCGAAGGCGTCGTAGCAGACCTTCGAGCCGCGGTGCCTGCATACGTTGAACAGCACGCGGACGAGGCCGTCTGAATGGCGTGTCATGAGCAGCGGCCACTGTCCGATCTGGACGGTCTTGAAGTCCCCGGGGTTCGGGACTTCGCTGGCGTGCCCGATGAAGATCCAGGTACGGCCGAAGATGCGGCGCATCTCCTGTTCGAAGACCTCGGGCGAGGTGTAGACGCCGCTGTCCACCTGATCGCCCATGACCAGGCTTGCATAGGCGCTCCCTGCATAGACTGTCATAGACGTTCTCCTATCCCGTAACCCTCAGCGAGAGCCACGCGAGCCCAAGGGGGTCTCGAGACCCTCCCGGGCTCGCGCATACGCTGGCCTGTCCATGCCGTCGAGGCACCCCTCTTGTCTAGTTGAGCAACTCCGCGATCAGCGCCTGCGACTTTGTCCGGTGAACGTTGTTCACTTCGAGTTGCATGTTCAGCACTTCCTGACCGGGGGCCAGTTCGCTGGATATCGCCGACCCCTCGACGTCAACCCGCCGGCTCTGGTCCAGCGTGATCTCCGTGTGGTTCGCCTGCGCCTCCTGGGTGAGCCACCAGTTGGCGAACACTCTGGCCGCGTTGGGGTTGGGAGCGTTGTTGAGGATCGTCAGGACGCCGAAGCCGTAGGACTCCTGGACGTATTCGGTGAACGGCACGCCGACGATCTGCTCGCCCACGCCCTGCTGCTGGAACTCGATGAGCGAGACCCTGTCGATGCCGATCGCCATCGGCGTCTTGCCGCGCACCAGGAACTCCGTCGTCTCCTGGTTGCTCGCCGTGATCAGGTACTCCTGGCCCGGGAAGATGGAGCGGAGCTCCGCTTCCAGATCGAAGACGATCATGGCAGCAGGCACCGTGCTTCCCCCGCCTGGCCGGCTCGGGTCGTTCCAGCTGAGCATGCCCTTCCACTTCGGGTTGGCCAGCTCCGCGAGGCTGACGGCTGCCGGGAGCTCGGACTCGGGGATGACCGAGCGGTCCACATAAAGCGTTGGCTGGCCGCGGTTAGCGACGAACCCGAACATGTGCGTGTTGTTCGTGTCGGCGTACGCGAGTTCAAATCCTCCCAGCCACTTGCTCTCGTCGACAACCTCAGGAAGGATGAGCTGTTCGCGGATGTTGACGACTCTTCCAACCGGCAGCCACTGGTTGTACACGGTGGTGCCCACGCAGCCGTAGCAGACGTCGTACTGGTAGATGCCTGCATCCTGCTCCTGGGCCACCGACTGGCCGAAGTTGCGGATGTGTCCGGGCTCCGTGATGAGCTCGATGTTCGGGAACTTCTCACGGAACAGCTCTACCGATTCCTGTCGTGCCTCGGAGGGCGGAACGATCACGACCACCTGGCCCTCCGCCTCGGCAGCGGCCACGGTCTGTTCCCACTCAGCCTCCCATGCCGGCGGGGCTGGTGTCGGCGTGGGGTCCGGTTCGCTGGGGGCGGCGGGTACCGGAGTTGCCGTTGGCGCCGCGACGGGCACCGGCGTGGCAGTCGGCGGCGGTGGGCTGGTCGGCGTGGGGTCCTCGCTGCCACACGCGACCGCCCCTGCGACCAGCATCATCACCAAGGTGCTGAAGAGGAGTGCTTTCCATCTGTTGGTGTAGCGGGGCATGGTCCTTACCTCGTGTATGGATTGTTTCGGCCTGAGGCCAGGGGTGGTTTACGTGAGGGAGTCGCCAAGCTTGTAAAGGCGCTTCGCGTTCTCCCCCAGGATCTGCGACTTAGTCTCCTCCGAAAGGTCCGAGCGCTCGCGCATCTCGTGCAGCCTCGCGGTCACTTCACCCGGGGCGATGTGCGGGTAGTCCGAGGCGTACAGCAGTTGCCGGTCGCCGAGCACGCTCACCGCATAGGGGAGGATCCCCTCGTCGGTCTCGCAGTGGAAGTAGAGCTGGCCTCCGGTCATATGCTCAGCGGGGCGGCGGGTCAACTCCGGCACTTCGTAGGACCACTGGTCGTACGCCTCCTCCATGCGTTCCATGGTGAAGATCGCCCACGCGATGCCCGCTTCCATGAAGGAGAAGCGCACCTCGGGGAACCTGTCGAATACACCGCTGAACATCATGTGGGTGAGCTGGTTCATCTGGCTGGTGGGGTGGCCAAGCGCCCTCGCCATGATGGCGCGGTCCATCATGTCCAGCCGGTGTCCGGGGCCGCCCGCGTGGATCGCGAGCATGATGTCGAGTTCCTGTGCGGTCTCGTAGATGGGGTAATAGAAGGGGTCGCCGAGTGGCCGCTGCACTCCGGCGGTGATGAAGAACCCGGCCATGCCGGGTATCTCGGCCGCAACCCGCCGCATCTCTTCGGCGGCGTCATCCGGGCTGACGGTCGGGATCAGGGCCATGCCCCGGAGTCGCGGGCTTGCCTGCAGGAACTTCTGGTCGAGCCAGTTGTTGTATGCGCGCGCCAGCGTGGTTGCCCACGGCTTGTCCTTGATGATGCCCAGCGTCATGCCCGCAGTGGGGTAGAGGACGGTCCCCTCCAGGTTGAGGGCATCAAGCACCTCGATCCACTGGTCCGGAGCGCCTTCCTCTCCCCGCTTGGTGTTGGAGCCCTCCTTATAGTCCCCGGCCACGGCGAGCGCGGTGCGGTTCCAGTCGTCGCCTGCGGGGAAGAAGGGACTTCGCATGAGGTTGGTACGGCCCTTGTAGGGCCCGTCCAGGTGCTCGAAGATCTCGGCACTCTTCTCGAAGATGTGGCCATCGGCGTCGAACATGGGTTGCGCCCTCCTTGCGATGCACGTTCCTTGTCGACCGACACCTGCAGCCCTTCTGTCTGTGGCTGCTTCGAGGCGAGTCTAGGACTGCGCCGGATACATGTCAAACAGCAGGCGACGAATGTCGAAGTCGGAGATTTGAAGCAAGGGAACGCGACGTTATTCGTCGTCGAGTCAGGTGTGCTTCGAGTGTATATCGTTGCCGCGCTGCCGCCAGGCCGCTTCACCTCATCTCCCCGCAGCGTATAGCGCCCTGCTCCTACGGAGACGCCCTTCTGCGGTAGGGAGGCAAGAGCCCGCCGCTGGCGGCTATCAGGACTACCGCCGTAGCCAGGCAGGCCCAGAGCAGCGCGTCGGAGTCCTGCTGCAGCGCCACGATCATGAAGAGGGCGACGCTGCCGAGCACCACGCGCACCCACATCCTGATCGGGCCTCGCAGCCACCCGACGAGCCCGAAGGACAACGCGCTGAGGGTCGCGATAGCCGTCGCGAATACCAGTGCGATGCGCCCCGGGGAGCTCGGGTCGACCCCTGGCGCCGAGATCAGCAACTCCGGTGCAAGCAGGATGAGGAAGGGGATGAAGAACGCTGCTGAGGCGACCTTCATGGTCTCTATCGCCGTCTCCAGTAACGGGGCTCTCGCTATGCCTGCCGCAACCATCGTGCTCGGCGCCTTGGGCAACGTTATCGCGCCGAGCACCCCGATGTAGAACGCGGTGAAGACGGTGATCGATGGGGGCAGGCCCAGCTCGTAGAACACCGGCTGGAAGGCGATGACCATGACGAAGTACACGGCCAATGGCGGGAGCGGACCGCTGATCAGTACCCCGAATACCAGCACCACGAGCCCCGCGACGATGAGGCTACCGGTCCCCAGGACGTCGACAACAGCCCCGACGCGGATGATGAGCGTGCTGAAGAACAGGATCTCGGTGACGTACTGGACGACGACGATCGCCAGCGAGAACGCGCTCGCCGTGACCGCAGCGCGCTTAATCCCCTCCCACCAGAAGCCGGGGCTCCGCTCTACCCGCAACGCGATGGCGAGCACTGCCAGCGTTACGGTAGCCCAGGTCACGGCGTCCACCAGGGGCCAGTTTCGGAAGATCAGCAGGACGAGCGTACCCACGGGCACGATCATCAGTGCCGCCGACCGGATGGCTTCGCTCAGCGATATGAGCGGCGACTCATCCGCGGCATCCGCCTGTCTCAGGTCCAGACGCGCGCTCGCCGCCAGGATGTAGATGATGACCGATACGTACCAGATGACCGCGATGAGCAGTACCATCCCGAGGATGGTCGTATACGGCACGCCAAGCGTGGCTGCCATGATGAAGGGCACTATCCCCATCACCGGGGGAGTGATGGCGGCAGCGGTCGAGGCCGCGGACTCGATCGCCGCCGCCTGCACCGGTCTGTAGCCCGCTCGTTGCATGAGCGGGATGGTTACCGACCCCGTAACCATGACGTTGGCGCTGCCTGTTCCGGTGAACGACCCAACGAGCGCGCTCGTGGCCACCGCTGCGAGCGCCGGCCCGGTCGCGAGCCTGCGGGACAGCAGCTGAGCGATCAGCCGTATGAACCGCCCGGCCCCCGACACCTGGATCAGTATCCCCCAGAAGATGAGGAGCCAGAGATAGTTCGCCACTTCGTAGGTCAACTCTCCGTGGATAGCCCCCAGCGTCAGCCGGCTGAAGATGCGTTCTACGCCGTAGGAAGGAACGGTTAGGGGCGCCGGAACCAACTTGCCCAGGAACATGTACAGGGTGAATGCCGGCGCCAGCAGGGCAAGTGTGGGCCCGAAGGCGCGCCAGACCATGACGACCACGACCACCAACAGCAGCCCGCCGACCACCATGGAAGGGACGCTGCTGCTCGTCAGTTCCGCGCCCGCTGCCGCACCGTACGGTGAGAAGTACAGCGCTGTGTAGAGGGCTATCGCAAGGGCGGGCACGCCGACGAGCCACCGGGGCAGACCGCGCTTCGACTGGATGAACGCCGTCGCGGTCATCGCCGCCGCGAGAGTCACGTGGATGTTCACGAACAGGCGGCTGTCCCAGTAGACCCAGAACTGCAGGACCTGAAACGACAGCCAGGCCGCCAGCACCGCTGCCATGACAACGTCCAGCGGGTCGGCGCGTTTCGGGAGCTGGACGGCCTTCATGAACGCAGTCCTCGCGAGTAAGTGCACGGCTACCTCGTTGCGGAGTCTAACGTTATTCCGGACAGTAGCGCCCCCGGAATCCGGAACAGGGATGGGGACCGACATGGCCGCAGCAACGCTGGGAGTATCGCTTCCGAGAAGTGCGATGAACATCGCCCTCATTTGCGATTAGCGACAAACGTCGGACAGGCGCCAACGATTCTCACCTCGGAAGTCACTCAACTTGACCGAGGCACACCCATCCGCTATAAGTGCCATAAGGGACAGTCGTTCGGATGCTGTCGTGTCAGCCGCAGGAGGGGAGCGTCCGCCGAAGGAAGGGTGTGGAGCATGGGAGCAGTGCTGGCGATCGGTTGTACGCACGGTCCGCACGTCGGAATGACCGATGAGACCATGGCCGACGTGTACTTCCGGCGGAATCTCGCAGACCCTCGAACACCCGACCGCTGGAAGGACCGGGCAAACTGGCCAGCCCCGATGCGCGAGGAGTGGGCGGACGATGAGGGAGCAGCCGCGGCGAACAGGCATCGCACGACACTCCTGGATGGCTTCCGTGCGGCCCGTGCTGCGATAGACGAGTTCGCTCCGGACTTCGTACTCATCTGGGGGGACGACCAGTACGAGAACTTCAAGGAGGACCTGCTTCCGCCGTTCTGCGTCTTCGGGCTGGACCAGTTGGTATGTGCCGGCGGCATGCGCCTGCCGAACATCTGGAACGAGGGGCCGGACCACGAGCGGGTGATAACCGGTCATCGTCAGGCGGCGAACCACATCGTCCGGGAGTTGATCGCCGGGGGGTTCGACATCCCGAGCGCCTGGGGGCTGCTCCATGCCAAGCGCCTGGGCCACGCGTTCCTGCGCACAGTGGACTATCTCGACGCCGACCGGGTGGGGTTCCCCTATCCCATCGTCCCCTTCCATGCCGAACACACCTCCCCCGTCGCCAAGCCCCTGGCGATGTTTCGACGTGGGGAAGGCGGTCCGGCGCATCGTGGAGGAGAGCCCCTGGAGGGTTGTCCTTATCGGCTCGTCCAGCTGGTCGCATGCTTCGCTGACGAAGAAGAACGACTACATGTATCCCGACGTCGAGGAGGACCGGCAGCGGTACGAAGAGCTTCGTGAAGGCAGGCAGGGACTCTGGCGGGACTTGGACCCCAAGCAGATCCGCGAATCGGGACAGAACGAGTTGCTCAACTGGGTCTGTCTTGCGGGCGCAACCGAAGGCCAGGTGCCCGAGGTACTTGCATATTCAGAGACGTACATCTTCAATTCGAGCAAGGCTGTGGTTCTGTTCAGGTGAGTAAGAGAGTGGAGGGCAATCATGGTTGAAACGGTAGACCGACCCGCGGACCCGACCGATAAGTCAGGCGCCACTCGAAGGCCCAGGTCCATCTCGGCAAGCGACATGCGGGCGCTCATCCCTGACCTCGGCTTGATCGAGTACTGGTACCCGGCCCTGGAAGACAAGAAGGTGAAGAACAAGCCCGTAGGAGTCAAGATCTGCGGTGTTGACCTTGTCTTCTTCCGTGGCGGGGACGGACAGGTGAAGTGCCTCTGGAACGTCTGTCCGCACCGTGGCGGGAGTCTGATGCACGGGGACTGCCACTACAAGGGGACCATCTCCTGTCCCTATCACGGCTGGACCTACGATGGGGACGGCAACGTCCTCGCCGTCCTCCCGGAGGGGCCGGACTCCCAGGTGCCCGGCAAGGTCAAGGCCCGTGCCTATCCGACGCAGACCCACAAGGGGATGGTCTTCGTCTGGATGGGTGAGGGTGAACCTGCACCCATAGAGGAAGACGTGCCGCCGGAGTTCTTCGACGACATCACGACGGTTCTCTACCACACGGAGTACTGGCCGGTGCAGTGGAACCTGGCGCTGGAGAACGGCGGAGACGCACACGTGCCGTACGTCCACCGCAACTCCTTCCGTCAGTTGCAGAACCCCATGATGTGGTCTTCAGCCACCGGCTCTCGCCAGAAGATCGTCAACGGCCGCGCTGTGGTGGCCATAGGGGGGCCGCCCAACAGGCGAAGGTCCTCCGGTGGCAATGACTACCAGAAGTACTTCCCGCTCCTGGACGCCAGATGGCCGAAGCACAGCTACCGCCTCTGGTGGACGTGGATATGGAGCCTCAACAGGAAACGTGTGGCGAAGCTGCCGCCGTGGGACGCTCCGGAAGAATGGGCCAGCGGCCATCACCTGCCGGGCATGTACCGGGGCGACCACCGCACCGACCTGTACACGCGGAACTGCATCCCGGTGACGGAGAAGCTCTCGCGTCAGATCTACTACAAGGCCGTTCGTCCGAAGAATTGGATCGGGCGGGTCTACGAGCGGATCTTCCACAGGGTCTACTGGCGCTGGGCGATGTACATCAACTTCTCGAGCCAGGACTTCAAGGCGGTCAGCCCCCAACGCTACGACACGCCCGAGCACCTGTCCGCCACTGACCTGCACCAGGTGTACTGGAGGCGGTTGGTGCTCCAGGCCCGCGGCATGAAGCGTCCCGAGGAGGTCGAAGCGATCCCCAGGACCGAGGCCGAAGACCTCTCGTTCCGCTACATGGCGGACGCGGAGGCGTACGCTGAGAGCAAGCAGAACGGCGCCGCTACGAATGGCGCTGCCACGAACGGCATTGCCACGAATGGCGCCGCCACGAACGGCGCAACGAGCAGGACGCCCAGCGCGACCTCTTGAGCGATGACCGGACAGGGGCACGTCCTCGTGCCCCTGTCGAGCAAACCTAATACCGGATACCACGGGAGTACCGATGACACAGAGTACCGGCGCGGAACGCAAGAGCCAGAAAGACCCCGATTTCGACAAGTGGTACGTGGCGAGCGCGTACCAGGACTTCGTCCGGCAGGAGGGGGTCCCCCTCTACCAGGGCAGCTATCTGGAGGACCTGATCACACTGGAGCTCGGCGATTGGGAGCGGCGGGGAGGCAAGGCTGCTTACACCCGCCTTGGCAACCAGGAGGTCAACAACCTCCAGATAGTCGAGATTCCCCCCGGAGGGCAGCTGAAGCCCGAGCATCACATGTACGACGCGGTGATGTATGTGCTGAAGGGCCGCGGGGCGAGCACGCTGTGGCAGGAGGGCGGACAGCAGCACGCCGTGGAGTGGCATGAGGGGTCGCTGCTCGCCATCCCGCTGAACGCCTGGCACCAGGAGTTCAACGGCTCAGGGAGCGAGCCGTGCCGCATCATGTTCGGGACCAACATGCCCGAGATCATCAGGCACTTCCACAATCTGGACTTCGTCTTCAACTGCCCCTACGTCTTCGAGGACCGGTTCTCGTCCTCCCCGAACTACTTCTCGGGCGAGGGCAAGAAGTGGAACCTGAGACTGTTCGAGACCAACTTCATCCCGGACATCCGGAACTTTGATCTGGACGAGTGGCCCGAGCGCGCTGAGAGGACGTACATCATGCGCCTCGCCATGGCGAACACCAGCCTCGGGTTGCACATCCTGGAGGTCTCCGAGGGGACCTACACGACCGCCCACCGGCACGCCGCCGGCGCGCACGTGATCGTCGTGGACGGAGAGGGCTACGAGCTGCTCTTCATGCCCGGCGACGAGATGAACCCGGAGAACCGCCAGAAGGTGTGGGTCCAGCCGGGGTCGGTCATAGCTCCGATGACCGGAGAGTTTCACCAGCACTTCAACGTGGCGATGAAACCGTTCCGCCAGCTGGCCGTGCGCGGGGGTCCCGCGAAGTACGGCTCGGGCTCGACGTACGACCCGCGTGGAGCGGCGAGAGGGGACAACCCGAACGACCTCCAGTACAAGCTGAGCTTCACGCTGGAAGACCCGAACATCAGGGAGGAGTACTACGGCGAGTTGGAACGGCGCGGAATCGACCTCCGCCTGCCACCCGTCGACCAGTAGTCCCCGACAAGTGGAGGCTCAGCCGCATGAACATCGCTGACATCCAGCGGATGAAGGACGAGAAGCGCAGGATCGTTGAGGTCACCGCGTACTACTACGAGATGGCCCGCATCCTGTCGAAGGCGGAGCCGGACCTCATGCTCGTCGGCGACAGCGGCGGCCGGTTCCTGCTGGGGCACGAGTCGAACAACGACGTCACGCTGGACGAGATGATCCTCATGGCGCGCAGCGTCCGCCGCGGGGCCCCCCGCACGTTCGTGATAGCGGACATGCCGTTCATGACCTACCAGGTGAGCGTGGAGGAGGGCGTCCGCAACGCAGGTCGGCTCATGAAAGAGACCAGGGCCGACGCGATCAAGCTGGAGGGCGGAGCCGAGTTCGCGCCTGTCGTTCAACGCATCGTCGAGGTGGGGATTCCCGTGCAGGCGCATATGGGCTTGACGCCGATGGCCTCCGGCATGACCGGGGGCGCCCAGGACGGCCTTTCGTCCGCGGAGGACAAGCTGATGCGCGACGCGCTCGCCCTTCAGGAGGCGGGTGCTTTCAGCGTCATCCTCACGGGCGTGACGCCCGAGGTTGCCGCCTCGATGACGAAGGCGCTTCGCATCCCGACCATCAGCGGCACAGGCGCGGGCGACAACTGCGACGGGGATATCGCCGTCGTCCCGGGAGTACTCGGGTGGAACGCGAACGAGCTGGAGCGACCGAGGGCCAGATACGGCCCTGTCGCCAGGACCATCTTCGACAGCGTCACTTCCTACATCGACGATGTCCGTTCGGGCAGGCCCGTTCGTGCGGGTCGGTGACGGCGCGCGCGAGGAGGAGCGAGAGGACAGATCGATAGGGCAGCAACCCCAAGTCAACCACAGGAGGAGGGCCATGTTCATCAGACGTTTCAGCCGCGGTGGGGGAGTGAAGAGAATGCTCGCAGCAGGAGCCCTGGCTCTCCTGTTGCCGCTGGTCCTGGCGGCCTGTGGGGCGGACCCGACGCCCACGCCGACCAGTCCTCCGCCGCCACCCCCGACCGCAACTCCTGTCCCCGCGGCCACTACCGCGCCGGAACCGGGGGTGACTGCCGCGCCGGCCAACACACCCACGCCGGACGCGATGGAGCAGTTCAAGGCCGAATGGGATGATCTGATCGCCAGGGCGCAGGCAGAGGGAGAGCTCAGCCTGGTGCTGGCGGGCAACACGTCGCGCGCGCTGCGGACGGCTGTTATCCCGCTATTCGAGGAGAACTTCGGCATCGCGGTGACCTCGCAGGGCGGTACCGGTTCCGAGAATGCCAACCGCATGATGGCGGAGCGTGAGGCGGGCATCTATTCGGTGGACGCGTGGGTGACCGGGACGACGACTCCAAGGAGCCTGCTGATCCCCAACAACATGCTCGTACCCATCGAACCGTTCCTCATCCACCCTGACGTTCTCGACACCTCCAAGTGGTTCCAGGGGCGCTTGTGGTTGAGCGACCCGGACCTGACCTACACGCTGGGCTACTCGGCCAACGGAGGACGCCAGTCGTCCTTCGCCTGGAATACGGACAATGTGACCGAGGAGGACCTGGCGGCTACGCAGTCGTACTGGGACTTCGTCGAAGACGAGCGATGGCACGGCAGGCTGGCTTCCGCCGAGCCGTGGGGCACCGGCCAGGGCAACAATGCCTCGTGGGTGCACATCGAGGTCGGGCCGGACTTCTGGCGCCGGCTCCTCAGGGAGCAGGACCTGGTCGTCTACTCCGACCAGCGGCAGGCGGCGGAGGCTGTTGCGCTTGGGAAAGAGGACATATGTCTGTTGGGCTGCGGCCGCGTCGTCAACGACCTCACCGCAGAGGGGTTGCCCATCCAGCGTTACTTCCCCCATGCGATGGAAGAGGGGCTGACGATCAGCACCGGCGGCAGCAACGTCATGGCCGTCGACCAGCCCCCCAACCCGGCGGCGATGCAACTCTTCATCAACTGGCTCCTCACACAGGAGGCACAGGAGGTCCTGGAGACGTCAACGGGGAACAACTCCCTGCGGATCGACACCACCAAGACCGGCGTGCTGCCAGAGAACGTGCTGTACGACGACATCGCCTACGCGAACCCCTGCTGCGACCCGAAGTACTACACGAACTTCGACACTGCATGGGCGGAACTGCAGGTCCTCCGGGAGGACTGGCTCCAGGGCAACCCGTAGGGGAGAGCGGAATTCCGGCATAGCGTGAACGGGGTGCAGTCCCGCCACAACAGGGTTGAGAGGCAGGCTGCACCCCGTTCCGGACTACAGGGGGAGATCTGATGCTCGTTCAGGCAAGGCGACTGAAGATCAACGTTCAGCTGCCGCCCAAGGCCACGTTCATCATGGTCGCCCTCATCATCACGCTGGGCGCATACGTCGTCTACCCCGTCATCCTCATCCTCGTCAACAGCTTCAACGTCGCCTCGATCAGGGAGCCCTATGAGTTCTCCCTTGAGAACTGGAGCATCGCCTTCTCCCAGCCCAGGTTGTGGACGGCGATCCGCAACACCTTCTTCGTCTACTTCTCCTACACCGCGATAAGCTTCCCGACCGCGGTGCTCATCGCGTGGCTCCTCGCCAGGACGCGCATCCCGTTCACGCACGGTTTCGAGTTCCTGTTCTGGGTCTCGTTCATGATTCCGGGCCTCGCAGTCACGCTTGGCTGGATCTACATGCTCGATCCGGACGTGGGCATCGTGAACAAGTTGCTGACGTTCCTCCCGTTCGTCGACGAGGCCGTGTTCAACATCTACAGCGTGCCGGGAATCATATTCGTCCACCTTATGGGCAATGCGATCTCAGCGAAGGTGATGCTGCTGACGCCGGCGTTCAGAAACATGGACACGGCCTTGGAGGAAGCCGCTCACGTGGCAGGCGCCTCGACGGCGCGCACGCTGTTCCGTGTCACGCTCCCGGTGATGATGCCTGCGCTGGTCGTCGTCTTCATGTTGAACGTCGTGCGGATGTTCAGCTCGTTCGAGACCGAGTTGCTGTTGGGGACACCCATCCGGTTCTTCGTCTACTCCACGCTGATCTACGACTTCGTTCGTCTCCAGGACCCGCCTCAATACGGCCAGGCGACGGCCCTGGCATCCATCACCCTGGGGATCATCGCCATCATCGTCCCCCTGCAGCGCTGGCTCTTGACCAGGAAGAGGTACACGACGGTGACGGGCCAGATGCGGCCGGGGCTGATCTCGCTCGGCAAGTGGCAGCCCGTAGCAACAGCCTTTATCGTCTTCATCCTGATCATGCTCATCCTCGCCCCGATCCTCGTACTGATCGGCGGCAGCTTCATGACGCGCGTCGGCTTCTTCAGCGCTACGCCCCTGTTGACGATGAAGCACTGGAGCGCCGTGTTGAGCGACGACCTCTTCGTGAACGCGTTCAAGAACACGCTGTTGTTGAGCATGTCCACGGCGGTCATCAGCCCCATCCTCTTTTCGATTCTGGCCTACATCCTCGTCCGGACCAACTGGCCGGGCAGGACTTTTCTTGACAGCATCATCTGGATGTCTGCGGCAGTGCCGGGGATGCTAGCCAGCCTCGGCCTGCTCTGGATGTTCCTGGGCACGCCGTTCCTCGTGCCGTTGTACGGGACCATCTACATCCTGGTGCTGGTCATCGTGCTGCAAGGGAAACTGACCGGGTCGCAGCTGTTCAAGACCGCGTTCCTGCAGATCGGACAGGAGATCGAGGACGCGGCCCGCGTACACGGGGCGGGATGGTGGCGCACGTACTGGCGCATCTGGGTGCCGCTCATCATGCCGACGATGGTCCTGATCGGCACGTTCAACTTCATCCTTGCGGCCAATACGACGGCCAGCATCATCCTGCTGGCCAGCCGGGGAACGGTCACCCTTTCGATACTCAGCCTCGAGTGGATGATCGGCGGCTACGGCCGGCAACTGGAGAACGCCGGTATCCTGACGCTCGTCATCGGGGCGATGACCACCGTCGCAGCCATCGTAGCCAGGAAGTACGGCATGAAGGCCGGCGTACGCCAGTACCAATGACGTGCCAACGTCAGCAGGTTGCGCCTCTGTGCTGCTGTTTGCTTCAACCGTTCCACTGCTCCCCGGAACGTCGTGTGTTCGGGCGTAG
This sequence comes from Chloroflexota bacterium, assembly GCA_028874795.1. Taxonomy (GTDB): domain Bacteria; phylum Chloroflexota; class Dehalococcoidia; order Lucifugimonadales; family Australimonadaceae; genus Bin16. The sequence continues at coordinate 28,607 of JAPPHT010000080.1, read as the reverse complement.
GCAGGGGTGTCTGTGAAGGAAGAAGACCGCATGGACGACGGCCCGGAGGAGCGCATCCGTCCCTGGGGGTCGTTGACGTTCCGCGACTTCCGCCTCCTGTGGATCGGCGGCATCTTCAGCGGCCTCGCCCGCTATATGCGGGAGATGCTGAACTTCTACCTGATCTACGAGCTGTCCGGGTCGGCTGTGCAGCTCGGGCTGACGGGGCTCTTCCAGGCCGTCCCGGTACTGACTCTGGGCCTGCTGAGCGGGAGCATCGCGGACCACTTCGACCGCAAGAAGCTGCTGATCGTCACCCACACCGTCGGCCTGACAGCTCCCTTTCTGCTGGCGTTCCTCATCTTCGCCGACCTTGTTGCCGTGTGGCACCTCTGGCTACTGACGAGCCTTTCGGGGGCCATCGCCGTCGTGGGCGGGCCGGCCCAGCGCGCATTCATGGCGCGTCTCGTGCCTCGCTCGCACATGATGAACGCGGTGACCCTGCTCAGCGTCCCGACGCAGGGAACACTGCTGGTCGGCCCCGTCCTCGCGGGTTCGATCGTCGACATCTCGGGCATCGGGTATGCGTACCTGGCGAACGGGATGCTCCAGGTGGCGAGCCTGGGCGCGCTTGTCCTCATCGCTACGTCCGGGGTGCCGGAGGGAGAATCGGGCCGCAGGCGGGTCTCCATCGCGGCGATCGTCGATGGGCTGAAGTTCGCGTGGCAGCAGAAGATCATCTTCGCGGGCTTCCTTATCGACTGGACGGCGATGGCCTTCGGCTTCTACAGGATCCTCCTGCCGGTGCTGGCCAAGGACGTCTACGGGGTGGGGGCAACGGGACTGGGCATCCTCAACGCGGCGCCGGCCATCGGAGCAGTGATCGCGAGCCTCCTCCTGCTGGGCATGGGCGACGTGCGCCGCAAGGGCGTGCTCCTGGCGATATCCGGCCTGGGCTATGCCGCATTCGTGGCCCTGCTGGGCGCAACACCCTGGTTCTGGCTGGGCCTGCTGGCCACTGTTGGCCTGGGGCTGACCGATATGGTGAGCTACACGCTGCGCCAGGCGCTGATACAGCTGGTCGCCCCCGACAACTTCCGCGGGCGGACCGCGGCGACGTCGCAGATGTTCTCGACGCTGGCCAACAGTACGGGCTCCCTGGAGATCGGCGTGGCCGCCGCACTGCTGGGTCCTCAGCTTGCGCTCGTCGTGGGAGGGGGCGCATCAGCCCTGCTCATCGCCGTGATCTCCGCCAGGGTCAAGACGCTCTGGCAGTACGGGGCCTCTCCCGGCCCGCGGGAGGTCCCTCCGCGCACGGGTTGACGGTCGTCGGAGGCGGGTGTGGAGGTGGCAGGCGTTGTATGCTTTGCGCACGACAACACGGAGGGCGGACTGATGCTTGGACTATCGCACGGCGGCACGACGATATATTCATCAGACCTCCCGAGCGGTGAGGTGCTCGTCGGGACGATGGACGGCGTGGTGAAGCTGCGCCGCGACGGCGACCGCTGGCCGGTCGTCGGCCGTTCTCTGGAGGGCAGGCATATCCATGCGCTGCTGTTCGTGGACGGTACGGTCTTCGCAGGCGCCTGGTGGGATGGTGTGTACGCCAGCGAGGACGGCGGTGAGACGTGGGAGGCGCGGGACGCGGGCATCGACGTCCGCAGCCTGTTCAGCCTCGCCGCGGTCGATAGGGATGGCGGGAAGCGGCTCTTCGCCGGCACGGAGCCGGCGCACCTCTACTACAGCGACGACATGGGCATGACGTGGGCCGAACTGCCCGCGGTGCGGTCGGTCGCGTCGGTCCCCCGGTGGCGCTTCGCCGCCGACCCGTTCGAGGCGCACCTGAAGCACATCAACTTCCACCCGCGTGACCGTCAACACATATACGTGAGCATCGAGGTCGGCGGGCTGTTGGAGAGCACGGACGGCGGCGAGACCTGGGCCGACGTCGAGGTGCCGAACCCGGACGTGCATCGCACCGTCATCGACCCTCGCAACCTGTCCGTGCTGCGGACCACCGGTGGCGCCGGGCTGCTGCTGAGCGAGGATGGCGGGAGGTCGTGGCAGGAGCTGTTCGGGAAGCAGAACGACATCGGCGGCTATCCGGACCAGCTGGTGCACGTGCCGAGCGACCCGGACACGATGTACGTGTCGGCTTCGCGAACGGGCCCGCGTTCCTGGGTGCAGGATGGGTCGGTCGAGGGGTTCGCCGGCGGCAGGATCGGCAGGAGCACCGACGGTGGACGCTCCTGGACGGTGCTGACGGGCGGCCTCCCCGACCGCCTGCACGGCAATGTCGAGGCGATGTGCCTCGAAGAGGCGGGTGCGAGCGTTCAGCTGTTCGCGGGCATGACCGACGGCGAGGTCTGGTGGACCGGCGACGGCGGCGAGAGATGGAGCATGGTTGCTCAACTTGCCCCGGTGTCGAAATCGGTGCACACCGAGATGCTGACGGGCGAGCGTACGCACGCGTTGAAATTCGCGGACGGCGAGCTCGTTCAGAAGACGGTCTAGCCACGCCCCCCGATTGCGGCTAAAGGGAGGGCAGCGCCTCCTCGTAGACCGAGACCGGCACCTGGACGGGCAGTTCACCCGTGGTGATCGCGGCGTGGACGGGCTGCACGTACTGATAGTCGATGTCCAGTCTGTAGCGGAACGCCCGGGCCGCGGTGAGCTGCCGCTCGGTTGTGCAGGCCCACTCCAGGAGCGTCGCCTCCTCCCATCCCAGGTCCTCTTCCGCATCGTCGGCGAAGCGCCGGAAAAACTCCAGGTGCTCCTCCGCGATGCCGTACTGCGTCTGCAGGGCCTCGCCCGCCTTGCCCATCGTATCGCGGGCCAGCAGGTCGCTTGCGAACAGCCCGGCGATGCCGTCCAGCCACGACCACTCCCACCACCGCGTGCACAGCGACAGCGTGGAGACGGCGAAGTAGGAGCGGGTGAAGTTCCGCCACGCCGTGACCTCCTCGCGTTCGAGGCCGAGCCCCTCGCAGAAGCGCATCCACAGCTCTTCGTATGCGGGCGTGGTCCAGCCGACCAGATCGTTCACGATGTCCCGTCCCTCGATCTTGATGAGCTTCCTCAGCTCGTGGGTGCGCGACGCCTCGTCGTTGTTCTTGATGTAGAGGGCGGCGGTGCTGAACTGGAGACCGTGGTCAAGGTAGTAGTAGTGGTTCTTCGCCCACAGTTGCAGGTCGTCCCGGGTCAGGGAACCGTCGTACAGCAACTGGTAGAGGGGCGGAGGCTCCGGGTAGCGCTCCGCCCTCTGCTGGTGGAGCAGCGCGATGAACTCGGGGCCGGGCAGGGGCGGGTCTTTCAGATCGTCGGCGGAGTAGGGGGGATGGTTCAGCATTCGCTATACCCTCGCGTTGGGCTGAGTCCAAGATGAGCCCGCATGGCGCGCGGGCGCAGGCAGGCGGCGTGGCATGTCGGGGTCTGCTGGAAGGGGGACCGCCCTGCTAGCGGCGCTGCAGACGGAAGATGAAGACCCGGCGCAGCCGCTCCTGCAACTCCGGGGTGTCCACGAAGGCCCTGGTGACGTCCTCTCCGAAGACGACGTGGTCTGCGTCGGCCCCTATCGGCGAGTGCTCCCGCTGGTTGAGCATCGCCCGCTCGATGTCCTTGATGCCAAGCTTCTCGTAGAGCTGCTTCGTCTCCTCGAGGTCCTGGATCATCTGCTCGCGGACCTCGGGCAACCGCTTCTCTCCCTCACCCACGAGGGCGCTGCCCAGGAGGACCGGCCACGGCTCGGTGCGGTGCATCCAGTAGTACCAGCCGTTGGAAACGAGCTCCTCGGGGCTCCAGTCGCTCTTCTCCAGGGCGTCGATCTCCTCCTTGGGAAGCCCGAACTCCTCGGAGTGCCAGCGGCTCAGGGTCGGGTGGCTGGGCACGGGCCCGCCGACGGTGTCCTGTCCGCCCTCGTCGATGAGTTTGCGGAGCTGGAAGCGCCGCACGTCCTTGTTGGTCGTGTTGATATAGCGTTCGCCCTCGAACCGGTGGTTGCCGTCGCCGCCCTGGTGGGCGCGGCGCTTGCGCTCGGCGATCGCGTCGATGGTGGTGGCCTTTGCCCGTGCCGGGTGGCCCTGCTTCCATTCCGCCCGGATGTCTTCGAGTCCGTCCATCAGTTCGTCGGGGGAGAGCTTGTCGCGGCCCCATCGCTTCGTGGTTGCCATGTCTCTACTCCTTCGCCAAGCGGCTTCGCCTGAGATTACTCCTGGTCCGTCTTTTCCTCAACCTGCTTGCCGGATGCTCCTTGGCGGGGTCACAGGGAGGTCCGGTGCTTCGGACGCGCGCTTGCCCCGAAGTTCCGATGGTCTTCCAGCCAGCGTTCTATCTCCGTTCGGTCGCCGGGCGGGTCGGGCGGGGCGGGGGCCTCGCCGTTGTTGTATACCTTCGCCGCCGTGCGCCAGACGACCTTCTCCCGCACCTCGTTCGAAAGGTCCCCGAGCTCATCCGGTATGAGGATGTGCGAGTCCGGCCAGGTGCAGGCGGGATGTGGGTAGTCGTTGGACCACATGAAATTGTCCTGGCCGAAGTCCCGCAGGAGGTACGCCCCGACCGCGTCGCTGATGAACGTGCAGAAGACCTGCCGCTTGAAATACGCGCTGGGCGGCATCGGCAGGGTGCTGCGTCGGCTCATCGTGTAGTGGTCGGCCTCCTGGAGCCAGAAGGGGACCCACCCGGCGCCGGCCTCCGCCACAGCCATGTTCAGGCGCGGGTGACGCTCGAGCACTCCCGAAGCGATGATGTGCAGCAGCGAGTTCATCGCGTCGGCCTTGTGCCCGTTGATGGAGTGGATGGGGATGCCAGCGGGGTCGCGCTCGCGGCCTTCGGCGCGTCCGTTGATGTGCATGTTCACGGTGGCCCCCAGCTCCTCGGCGGCGGCCCAGAACGGTTCGTACCGCTCCGAGCTGTAGGGCAGCGCTTCCGGCGGCGCGATCCAGATGTCGACGCCCCGCAGCCCGGCATCGACGAACCGCTGCATCTCCTGGACGGCATGCTCCACGTTCCACAAGGAGACCATGCCCAGCCCCCAGAAGCGGTGCGGAGCGACCCTGCAGAAGTCGATCATCCAGTCGTTGTAGACGCGCAGGTGCGCTTCCTGCAGTTCGTGGTCGTCGATGAGCCACGCGCGGACGGCGAACGTCGGGTAGAGCACCTCTGCGCTGACGCCGTCGAGCGCGAGGTCCTTCAGCCGCTCGTAGGGGTCCCAGCAGCCCGCACGGAGGAGATGGTTCGTCTCGAATGGTCTCTCTTCGACCTGCAGCGCGTGCGAACGGAACCTGACCGGCAGTTCCTTCTCCCACAGGTCGGGCGGCTCGCCCATGTGGGAGTCGGCGGAGATGCGGAGCTCCGGGTATGCGGGTTCGTCAGCGCCCATGGGGCTCTCCGTCTCGCGATGGCGGCGGCTAGACGTGGGCGATCTTCATGTTGGCAACCTCCGGCGTCTTCACGCCGAGGTCCGTCCAGGAGTCGCCGCTGTCGTCGCTCATGAAGAGGCAGCCGGAGCGCGTCGCGAGAAAGACCCTGCCGGGGGACTCCGGGTCAACGGCTATCGCCTCCGGGAAGCCGCGCGCGACCTCTTCGCTCGCGCTCAGCTCGTGCCAGGTCTGGCCTGCGTCGCGGGACCGGATGAGGTTCGCTTCGGCGCCTGAGTCGCGGTTACGCCACTGTCCGGGGTTGCCGTTCGCCACGGCCGAGTACATGACGGACGGGTCGGCCGGGTCGTAGGCGAAGGCGACGGAGTACTCGTTCTGGAATTCCATGGCGATGGGCAGCCAGTTCTCACCACCGTCGAGACTCCGGTAGAGGCTGCGGCCTGACGCCTTGCCGGCCCGCATCCCCTCGCCGCCGCTCGAGATGTAGATGTGGCTGGTGTCACGTGGGTCGGTGATGATGGCGTGCACGTCCTCGTCGAGGCCGTTGTCGAGCAGGCGCCACGTTTCGCCTCCGTCCGTCGTCTTGAGCATGTACCCCACCTGAAGGGCTGCATACATCGTGCTTGGGTCGTCCGGAGCTATGGTGATGTCCCGCACGTGCGGTTCGACGATGGGCACGGGATAACCGATGCCGGCGACGCTGGGGAAGTTGCGCACGGACTCGATCTCCGTCCACGATGCCCCGCCGTCGACGCTCTTCCACATGCTGATGGGCTCGCAGCCCGCGTAGATGGTCTGCGGGTCGTGGGGGTCCACCGTGACGCAGCGGACCTTGCCTGGGGCGACCCTGCCGTATGAGGGCTTGGACCAGTGGGCGCCCGCGTCCTCGCTGCGCCAGACGCCGTCACCCCGCGTCCCCGCCAGGACCCGCCGGGGGTCGTCCGGCGCGGGCGCAACTTCCGTCACCTCCCAGCCCTTGAGGTCGTGGCTGGCGATGCTCCATCCTCCGCCGTCTTCAGCGACCGTCAGCACTCCGTTCCGTGTTCCCAGGTAGAGGACCGTTCCCATGGCATTTTCCTCCTCTGCTCGTGTGGCGTGAGCGTAACCCAAATGGAGGTTGCCGCGCCACTTGACGGCGGCGCGGAGCGCCTCGGCGTGGGCTGAGGGAGGCAAGTTGCCTCACTCTGTACCGGCATGTACACTCGCGCTGATCCTCAGCAGGCCGGGTGCGTTGCTCAGTATCGGTTCCCCCCTTTGGACACAGACGGGACGAGCCATGGGCATCGGGCTTTGCGTCCTGCAGATGAACTGAAGGAGGAGGCGTATGGCAGAGATACTGGGACTGGGGACCACCGACTACCCTAGGCTCCGCTCACCTGACCCGGCAATGACGGGGCCCTTCAGGGGGAACCTGAACGGTTCGCATCTGCCGGAGGAGAGGAAGGACCCCAAGAACTGGCCCGCCGAGATGCAGGCCGAGTGGGGCGACGACGAGGGGCTGGCATGCGGCCAGCAGGCGCGCGCGAACCAGATAGAACAGTTCACGAAGCTGCGCGCGGAACTGGACGCCTTCAACCCGGACTTCATACTCGTGTGGTCGAAGGACAGCCGGGAGAGCCTGCGCAACTTCTGCGTGCCGCAGTTCTGGATTCAGGCGCAGGACGTCACGCACGCCAAGGTATTCCAGGGCCCGGGCGGCCGCGAATCCGGAGAGACGTTCTTCGGTCAGGACTTCGACCGCGAGGTTGACATTCCCGGCCATCCCGAGGGAGCGCGGCACCTGATGAGAGGGCTCCAGGACGCCGGGTTCGACCCTGCTTACTCGACTGAGATCATGCACCCCACGGGCCTGGCGCACACCTTCTGCGGCGTCCTCACCCACATCGACTGGGGGAGTTGGGAGTTCCAGAGGCCCGTGGTCCCCGTCGGGATCGACCCATTCGGTCTGAGGCAGCGCGGCCCGGATGGCTGCGAGCCGCTGACTGAGAAGACCCTCCCCCCGATGACGGCGCAGCGCGCGTTCGACATGGGACGGAGCACCGCGCGCATCCTCAAGGACAGCCCTTGGCGGGTGGCCCTCGTCGCAGGAGTGGGTTGGTCTCACGCGAACAACACGAGCTGGGAACGCGGCTGGGTCCACCCCGACATCCCCGCCGACCGTCGCCGCTACGATGAACTCGTGGCGAACAAGCTGGACACGTGGAACAACTTTACGCACGAAGAGTTCGAGGAGCATGGCCAGTGGGAGCTGCTGTGCTGGATAGCGCTTGCGGGCGCGATGACGGAGCTCGGGGCAAAGGTCAAGTGGAGCGACTTCGAGGCCCACTACATCTTCAACTCAGTGTGGGTGAACTGCGCGTTCGAAGTGGCATGAAGACACCCAACGGGAGGCGACCATGAAAGAAGTAGTCTACGTCGAGAACGGACAGTCTCACGCAACCGGGCCGGACGCAGTCAAGGCGAACGGCTTCATCTATCTTGCGGCGATCCGTGGCGTCAACCCGGCCACCGGTGCGTGCGACACCGAGGACGTCGGGCAGCAGACGCGCTACGCGATGGAGAACATCAAAACCGCGCTCGCAGCCGCGGGCGCCACGATGGACGACATCGTTCGCGTTGGCCTGTTCATGCTGGACATGAACGACAGGAGAGAGCTCGGGAAGGTATACAACGAGTACTTCACCGAGGGTAACTTCCCCGTGCGGTTCGCGGTCGGCACCACGGGCGTTGGCGGCGGACCGGGCGACCTCAGCAGGTTCACCATGGAAGTGATCGCGGCCGACCCCAACGCATAAGACTGCTCGTAGCAGCGTTGAGCCGAAAGGAAGAGCCCTGGCATCAGCCAGGGCTCTCTCTCTTGTCGATTGCCGCTCCCGCGACTATCTCTCGACTACCGCGTCCTCCTGGTCGATGCCCTGCTTGCGGATGCTCTCGTAGGAGGATTTCTCGGCACTGGTGACCTCGATCTCCTTGCCCACGTCTTCCATGCCCCGCGCCTGGAGCACGAGCCTGCGCCAGAAGACCTGGTGGATGTCCGTGGCCGACAGGTGCTCCAGCGTGTCGTAGCGTTGCGGCTCCACGGCTGAGATGTCCTGGTGCGAGAAGTTCGCCTGCTGACGCTGCCCCCAGAGCCTCCAGTGGACCTTCTCATAGACGAGGCCGATCCAGTTACTGGGGCGGGCCGCCTTATAGTAGATCTGGCGTGAGGTGTCCTCAGTTACCGCGATGCAGGCTCTGGAGTAGAAGACGTTGCCCCGGTTGCCGCGGTACATCATCGGCAGGTGGTGGCCGCTGCCCCACTCCTCCGGGAACTCCCCGGCCTTGAAGACGACGGGCGGCTTGCGCCAGGAACCCGGTTTCATGAACCAGTTGAACCAGTTCCGGTACGTGTGCTTGGGCCAGGTCTGGCCTCCCAGACCGGGGAAGGCCTGCTTCTTCCAACCGGTGATCGGCCGCTGGCGGGTCTGCGACCTCGGCTCCGTGCCGTTCTGGCCGGTAACCTGCCGCCCGGTGTAGGACCCCGTGACGACCGCTCGGCCGTTCACGATCTTCTGCCTGCCGCCGTGAGGCCCCGTGAAGGGCGACATCGGCATCAGCAGGTTGCGCCAGGAGTCCCGGTGGACGTAGGGCACGTGGGCGTCGCTGCCGTTCTCCAGCGCAACGTTCCAGTTTGCGTTCCACATCTCGGTGAAGTAGAGGATGTGGGAGATGTCGTCGAAGAACTCGGGCGGCACGTCCTCCTCGATCGGGGCGGGCTCCTGCTCGCCCATCCAGATGAAGACCATGCCCTTGAGGGTCCGGGTGGGGTACTTCCGCGCCGTGACCTTGCCGGGCACCTGCGAGTCGGGGCCCTCCGGCAGCACCGCGAGGACATTGCCGTCCCCGTCGTACGTCCAGCCGTGGTACGGGCAGGAGATGGTGCCCTTGTAGTGGCAGTCGCCATGCATGAGGCTTCCGCCGCGGTGCGGGCACACGTTCCACAGGGCCGCCACCTCGTCGTTCGCGTCCCTGAAGAAGACGATGTCCGTACCGAGCATCTTCAAGCCGACCGGCTTGTTCTTGACCTTCTTGTCCTCCAGGGCGGGGTACCAGTACTCCCTGAGTCCCAGCTTGGGGATCAGCGACCGTACGTCTCTCGTCTCGCGCGCCCGGCGCGTGGGTCGTTCGCGCTCGATAGTCTTCTCGGTCGTCGTGGGTTCCACCAGGTCAACCATGGCCCCTCCTTCTGTCCTCTGGTCCGAGGACCTGCTTCGACGCTCCTCGTATCAATGTACCACACCGAGCGCGGATTGCGGAAACGCACCTGCCCTTGTCGACGAAGTCCCTTCTTCGCGGCCTAGATCCGCATGCCTCCGGTCTGGGCCTGCGGGATGCTCTGCGTCTGTGCCGTCGCCTGGCGGTGGTGGCTCACGCTCATGCGGTTACCGAAGTACCGGGCGACGCTTGCAACGCCCACGGTCATCCCGATCATGAAGATCGCCACGATGCCGGCGGCCTCCCGCTCGCCGGAGAGCGGGTTCACCAGCTCCAGCGCCATGATGGACAGCGTCATCGTATCGCGTGAGGCAAGCAGGATGATCTGGCTGGTTGCGCCTGCCGCCAGGACGAAGTTGAACGTTCCCAGCAGCACGAGTGTGGGCATGAGCAACGGGATCCAGACCCTGAAGTACGTTCTGATCCACCCCGCTCCACTGACGCGTGCAGCCTCTTCCATGTCCTGGCCTATCTGCACAAAGGCGGCCTTGGAGATGTTCGTCGTCAGCGTGTTGCCCTGCAGCACGACCACGATGAGGAGCGCCCAGATGGTCCCGAACAGGAACGTCAGCACCGGCGTACCCAGGAACACCTGCAGGAGCCCGAGCCCGGTCAGGATCCCCGGGACGGCGCCCGAGCCCCAGATGATGAGGTCCAGTATCCCTCGCCCGAACCATCGTGTGCGCACGAGGACGTACGCGACCACGGAGAAGACCAGCGGGCTCAGGAATGCTGCAACTATGGCGATGGTGAAGGTCGTCCTGAGCGCCTTGATGAAGATGGGGTCGGTGAGGACGAGGTCCCAGTGCCTGAGCGTGTAGACGTTGTTCAGGTTGAAGAATCCCACCCGGGTCATGAAGCTGCCCAGGCCGAGGATGAACGCGGGAACGACGGTGAGCGCGAGTATGAGGGCGGCGATAGCGCCGAATACCACCCACCGCCACGGGCCCAGGTTGATGAGCCCCGGCCTGAAGCTGCCGCTGATGGTGGTGTATCGCTGCCGGTGCAGGATCCATCGCTGGATCGGGATGATGAAAGCCAGCGTTACGAGCGTCAGCGACGCCAGGACCGTGGCTTCTCCGTAGAGCGGCGGTTCGTCCCTGGCGAGCTGGAATATCTTGGTGGAGTACACGAAGAACTTGAACGGGACGCCGAGCAGTTGTTCGATCTCGAACGACTGGAAGATGCGCAGCAACTGGAGCGCCAGCACGAGCGTCATCGGGGCCGCCATGAGCGGCAGGGTCACGCGGAACATCGTCCGGATCGTGCCGGCGCCTGAGACGCGCCCGGCTTCTTCCAGGGCGGAGTCCATGTTGCGGAACGTGGGCGTGAGCAGCATCACCTTGACGGATATGCCGTTCGCCATCAGGTGCGCGAACACGAGCCCGGGCACGCTGAAGATGTTCAATGGCCCCTCGTCGATGAACGGAAGCTTCTCCAGCAGCGTGTTGACGATGCCGATGTCCGGGTCGGCCAGCATGATCCAGCCGATGGTCGTTGCGATCCCCGGCATCATGAACGAGACCCAGAACATGAACTCGAGCAGGTGGGTCATGGGCACGTTGGTGCGCGCCAGCGTCCACGCGATGAGAACAGCTGTTGGGAAGCTGACCATCAGCACCAGGCCCCAGATCATGATCGTGTTGAAGAAGGACTGTACGAGACCCGGGGTATCGAGTGCGACGCGCCAGTTGTCGAGCCCCCACTGGCGAGGGGGAACGAAGAACTCGGGGGCCGTGTTGAACGAGTTGATGAGCAGCAGGATGATCGGGTAGATCAGAAACAGCCCGAGGAACCCGATGATGCCCGCCATGATGACGTAGCTCAATTCGAGCCGGAGTCTCGTGCCGGGGATCGTTCTGTTTCTGGTCGTTACAGCCATGGACTCTCTTTGCCTCGAGGCCCCTAGTGGAGTTCGAGCACTTCCTGGGGACGTGTCCCCAGCCGCTCAGCGCCGTTCGCCCGCACCACGACGGTATCGCCCCAGTTGCCGGACCCCGGCTTCCCGTCTATCTGGTTGCCCGGCTTGATGAGCAGCGTACAGCCTTCCCTGATCTCCGTGTTCAGGAGCTCAGGGTCCCGCGAGCCGGTCACCAGTGGGCCCTCGTCTCCTGTGCCGTAGCCGTGCATGGTCAGGTTCGCCACGCCGCGGCCGCCCATGCCCTCCACGTGGCCTGCTTCGATGAGCTCGGCCACGCGGACGCCGGGACGCATGGCCGCGGCGACGCGGTTGAACGACTCGAACGTGAGATGCATGCTGTCGACGTAGTCGGAGTGGGCGTCGCCCACGGTGAACGACTGGTCGGTTCGCCCCACGTAGCCGCCCCAGCGTCCCTCGATCTCGATCGAGAGGACGTCGCCCGGCTGCTGCGTGCGGAACGACGGTTGCTCCAGCCGGTGATAGATGTTGCCCAGCGGGCCGCTCGTCCATCCAAGCATCACCGGGAAGGACCCGCCAGCCGCCGCCGCGGTGAACTGCATGTTCGCGTACAGCAATCGCTCCGGCACGCCCGGACCGCCGTGCTCGCGCACCGCCTGGATGAGCATCTCGCTCACCTGGACGCCCTTGCGGATGAACTCGATCTCTTCCTCGCTCTTCTGGTAGCGCGCCTCGCCCAGCGCCGGTGTCGCGGACACGACCCTGGCCTCGGGGAATGCCCGTTTTATCTCTTCCACCGACTGCCAGTTGGCGAGCCCTTCCGCCTGGCGCACGTAGGCGAGCATCGTCGACGTGAGCCCCGCGACGCCGATCGTGCCGGACGTGAAGCCCAACTCCTTGAGCCGGCCGATGATCATGGCGGCGCCCATCCCCCGGCCCTCGGCGCGGCGGATGTCGATCCCCCAGTTGGACGTCGGCCACATGCCGGGGCGGGACTGCCACGCCACCACGTCGCCGTCCATGGGGAAGACGGCCGTCACGAGTTCCTGGTTCTCGCCGAGCTGGGTCAGGTACATCGCGTCGGCGTTGCCGCGGTTGAAGCGCCCGGTGTCCGGGAGGCAGACGATCGCGTCCAGGCCGTCCCGCGCCATCAGCTCGCGCACGCGGCCCCAGCGCCGGTCACGCTCAGCCAGGGAAAAGACCGGTGTGCTCCAGGTCGGGTCCCACGTGCTTCGGGGGTCGACGTCTGCGCCTGCAGGGTTCCATTCGAGGGTCAGGGCGCGCTCTGGCATCTCCTACTCCCCGGACCAGAGTGTTGTAAGCGAGGGTGTGTGCCGGCAAGCCGCCGGCACACACCCTCCTGTCAGGCCTTGTTGCCGTCTAATTCTGCCCCGTGGCTTCCGCGTAGACCCCCCTCGAGAAGGCGATGGCCTCCTCGTGGAGCTTCAGGTACTCAGGGTCTGCGCTCAGGAAGTAGTAGTCCTGGCCTTCCACGCGCCGTTCTTCTTCCAGCGTCTTGCCCCAGGGCACGCCGTCGACGCGCAGGGTCGGGGCCGGCGATATGTCGGACATCTCGTGCATCACGGTCTGGCCTTCCTTGGAGAGGAACCAGTTGATGTACAGCTTCGCCGCATTGGGGTGCGCGGGCTGCGTGAAGATCGCCGTGTTGTTGCTGGAGCCGGAGCCGCTCAGCGTTGGCGCCTCACTCAGCAGCTTGCTGAGCTCCGCGACCGGGAGGCCCTCGGCTGCCAGGCCGCGGATGTCGCGTCCTGCCGCGCCGATGGCGATGCCCCAGGCCCACTTGCCCGTCGCCACGCCGTCGGCGATGACGCGCGCCTCGTCCGTGTACTCAACGTCCATCTCTCGCACGAAGCGCTCGATCCAGTCCGTGCCTACCTCCGGGTGGACGTAGAGCCCGTACCAGGTGCCTCCGGCCCCCGCAGTGTCGAGCGGAACGCTGACGATCTGGCCCTTCCACTTGGGGTCGAGGTAGTCGTAGACCGACTGGATCGCGTCGACGTCTTCCTGTGAGACGAGGTCCGTGTTGTAGTAGCCGGTGACTACGGAGCTGATGCCCGCCGAGTGCGTCAGCAGGTACTTCTCCGTCTCATCCGCGAACCAGAGGCGTCCCTTGAACCAGTTGTCCAGATTGATGACTTCAGGATGGAAGAGGTGTTGGTGGATGTCGTCGAAGAGGCCCGCCGGGATGGCGCGCGTCCGGCTGGTTGTCGGGCCGAGGTGCGTGGCGTCGACGAGGTACCTGCCTCCCGCGCGCTCGGCGAGGATGCGGTCCACGTGTTCGCCGTCACGCCCTGCCGCCGGGATCGCATTGATGTCGAAACGCCTGCCGAACTCCTCGACCACCGGTCGGAAGGCACGGGATGCCGAGCCGCCCAGGATGACGACGAGCTCACCCTCTTCCTGTGCAGCGGCAACGAGTGCGTCCCACTCGGCTTGGAACTCCGCCATGGCGTCGACCGTCGGCGTGGCGGTTGGCGCTGCCGGCTCCGGTTGCGCCGGCTGCTCCGGCACCGGGGTCGCGGTGGGCGGGACGGGCGTCGCGGTGGGGACCGGCGTAGCCGTCGGGTCCGCCCCGCAAGCCGTCATGAGAAAGACGGCGAGAGGCACCAGCAGGGCTGACGCGAGGAGTGTCATGCCGTGCAGTCTGCCTCTCTTTACGGTCGATCTGATAGAGCCTGGTGTGCGCATGGGTTCCTCCCTGTTGAAATCGAGCGTTTCGCCCCGCCGGCACGTCTCACGAGACCGGCTGGGGCGCGTACAGTTCCTCCGGCATGTCGAACGTGGCTCCCACCTTGGCCAGTTGCTCCTTGAACATCTGCCTCACGTAGGGGTCCTCGTCTTCGTACTCTATCGTGTTCCCGCCTTCCTTCACGTCCACGTTGTGCACGTGCATCTCCACGCCCGGCGCGCCTGCGGTCCGCCGGGGGAACCCCCCGAGGAAAGCCAGAACGCGCAGGGGTTCGGCGGAAGCGCCGAAGTGGCCGTGGAACCAGTTGGCGTTGCCCGGGGCCGCGCTGACGATGCCGCCGGGTCCGTAGTCTTGGCGCTTCACCAGGTCGCCCTTGCCGTTCTTCCACGGCTGCGTGCCCGTCTCGCGGGGCCACGTGATGCTGTAGCCCTTGCCGCTGAGGCAGACGATGATCGGCCCGGAGTCGTGCGCGTGCGTCTTCGAGTAGCGCCCTGAGGGATACTCGGCGACGAACCCGCGGAAGGTGTTGCCTGAGAGGCTCCAGAAGAAGGCCCTGTGTCCTGCTCCGCGCTGACCGTCCAGCGGTATCGTCGTGTGCACGGCGTCCGGGATGATGTTGCCGAAGTTGCGTGCCCGGCCGGAGACCTCGTCGGTGCCCAGCCCCTGTTCCTTGAAGTAGTCGGCGGAACCGTCGTACCGGTCGGCGAACTGGTACGGGTTGTTGAACATGAAATCCTGCGTGCGGTAGATGAAGAAAGCGGGAGGCGCGTTGGTCACGCCCAGAAGCAATGCAGGGCTTGCGGACGCATTGATGATCCGGTGCCACGTATTCATGGGAGGCGAGAACAGGCTGCCCGCCTGCCATTCGAAGGTGGAAGGCTGGCCTCCTCCGTCGGTCCATATCTCCGTGGTGCCGCGGCCTTCGAGCACGTAGAAGATCTCTTCATACATGTGCTTCTCGGGCGTGATGGCCCCGGCGCCCGGTATCTGGATGACGTACGTGCCCTGCTGGCCGCCGGTGCCGCTCAGGTCGAAGAATGCCCCCTCTGCCTGCATCCGCTTCCATGGGCCGAGCGGCAGGTCGCGCAGGTCGTAGTAACCGACCTCGTCGTAATGGACGGGAACGCCCTGCTCCTCCATGTAGTGCTCGTAAGGCGTCGACCGTCGCGCCCAGAACTTGGTTCCCACGTAGTCTTGTGTCATCGTTTCCCCGCGTTACGGGTCTTGTCCTCGATGCCGGGTTGGTTGCACGGGAAGCGCCGGTGGACCGGAGAGCCGGGCGGGACTCTCCGTACAACATTGGGCGAACTATAGTGTCGCCCGGCGTGGAGTGTCAAACGCGGCGGAAAAGCGTCGTTCTCTCCCAGACGCCCCTGCGTGAAAGGAGACGGCGAACTAACGGGCATAGACCTCTTCCGGCATGTCGAACCTGGCGCCTGCTTTGTTCAGCTCTTCCTCGAACATCTGCCGGACGTAAGGGTCCTCATCTTCGTACTCTATCGTGTTCCCGCCTTCTTTCACGTCCAGGTTGAGCGCGTGCATCTCCACGCCCGGCGCGCCCGCGGTCCGGCGGGGGAACCCGCCGAGGAAGGCGAGCACGCGCAGAGGCTCGGCAGAGGCGCCGAAGTGTCCGTGGAACCAGTTGGCGTTGCCCGGGGCCGCGCTCACGATGCCGCCGGGGATGTAGTCTTGGCGCTTGACGAGGTCGCCTTTGCCGTTCTTCCATGGCTGCGTCCCTGCCTCGCGGGGCCACGTGATGCTGTATCCCTTGCCGCTGAGGCAGATGAGGATCGGTCCGGCGTCGTGGGCGTGCGTCTTGGAGTAGCGGCCGGAGGGGTACTCGGCGATGAACCCCTGGAAGGTGTTGCCGGAGAGGTTCCAGGAGAAATGGCGGTGTCCGGCGCCGCGCTGGCCGTCCAACGGCAACTCCGTGTGGATGGCGTCCGGGATGATGTTGCCGAAGTTGCGTGCCCGTCCTGAGAGTTCGTCTCTGCCGAACGGCTGCTCCTTGAAGTAGTCGGCGGAACCGTCGTACCGGTCGGTGAACTGGTACGGGTTGTTGAACATGAAGTCCTGCGTGCGGTAGATGAAGAAAGCGGGAGGAGCGTTAGTGACGCCGAGGAGCAACGCCGGGCTTGCGGACGCGTTGACGAGGCGGTGCCACGTATTCATGGGAGGCGAGAACAGGCTGCCCGCCTGCCATTCGAAGGTGGAAGGCTGGCCTCCTCCGTCGGTCCAAATCTCCGTAGTGCCGCGGCCTTCGAGCACGTAGAAGACCTCTTCATACATGTGCTTCTCGGGTGCTATCGCACCGGCGCCGGGGACCTGGATGAGGTAGGTGCCCTGCTGGCCGCCGGTGCCGCTCAGGTCGAAGAACGCACCCTCCGCCTGCATCCGCCTCCATGGGCCGAGCGGCAGGTCGCGCAGGTCGTAGTACCCGACCTGGCCGTAGTGGATGGGAACGCCCTGCTCCTCCATGTAGAGCTCGTACGGCGTTGACCGTCGTGCGAAGGACTTCGTGCCCACGTAGTCTTGTGTCATTGGCTCACCTGCGCGACAAGTAACCTGCGTGACAAGCCACCGCTATCGACGCCGACGTCACCGGGTGAAGGGAACAGATGCCTAGCGGGCGTAGACCTCTTCCGGCATATCGAACTTCGCACCCACCTTCGTGAGCTGCTCCTCGAACATCTGCCTCACGTAGGGGTCCTCGTCTTCGTACTCGATCGTGTTCCCGCCTTCCTTCACGTCCACGTTCAGCAACATCGTTTCCACGCCCGGCGCGCCTGAAGTCCGCCGGGGGAAGCCCCCGAGGAAGGCCAGAACACGCAGGGGCTCGGCAGAGGCCCCGAAGTGTCCGTGGAACCAGTTGGCGTCGCCCGGCGCTGCGCTGACGATGCCGCCGGGGATGTAGTCCTGGCGCTTGACGAGGTCGCCCTTGCCGTTCTTCCACGGCTGCGTGCCCGCCTCTCGGGGCCACGTGATGCTGTAGCCCTTGCCGCTGAGGCAGACGATGATCGGCCCGGAGTCGTGCGCGTGCGTCTTGGAGTACCGGCCGGAGGGATACTCGGCGATGAAACCATTGAACGTGTTGCCTGAGAGGCTCCAGAAGAAGGAACGATGCCCCGCCCCGCGCTGACCGTCCAGCGGTATCGCCGTGTGGATGGCATCCGGGATGATGTTACCGAAGTTGCGGGCCCTACCGGTCACCGCGTCGGTGCCCAGCGCCTGCTCCTTGAAGTAGTCGGCGGAACCATCGTACCGGTCGGTGAACCGGTACGCGTTGTTGAATATGAAGTCCTGCGACCTGTAGATGAAGAAAGCGGGAGGCGCGTTGGTCACGCCCAGGAGCAGGGCAGGGCTCGCCGAGGCGTTGATGAGCCGGTGCCATGTATTCATCGGGGGAGCGAACAGGCTGCCCGCCTGCCACTCGAAGGTCGAAACGGGACCCCCGTCCTCCGCCCATATCTCCGTGGTGCCGCGGCCTTCGAGCACGTAGAAGATCTCTTCGTACAGGTGCTTCTCGGGCGTGATGGCCCCGGCGCCCGGTATCTGGATGACATACGTGCCCTGCTGGCCGCCGGTGCCGCTCAGGTCGAAGAACGCACCCTCGGCCTGCATCCGCTTCCAGGGTCCTAACGGCAGGTCGCGGAGGTCGTAGTAGCCGACCTCGCCGCGGTGTACGGGGACCCCCTGGTCGTCCATGTAGCGTTCGTAAGGAGTCGGCTGTCGAACCCAGTTCTTCGTCCCGACGTAATCTTGGGTCATCGTTTCACCTATGGCGCGGGGATCGTCGCTCCACCGGCAGCCCGGGAGCTTCCCCGATGATGAAGATAACCTGCCTGGCAGACGCGCACACCCTAGTACGGGGCATCTGACGTGTCAAACTCGCCGAGCCCCGGTCCTGGGAGCGTGGACGTGCTGGGAGCCTGCGCTGTGGAACGGCACGGCGGGTGCAGAGATCGAGTGAGGCAGGAGACGGGGTCCGAGGTCGGTCTGGCCGCGGCGCGACTTCGTTTGACACTCATAGGAGCGTTCCCTATGCTTCCGAACAGCCCCGCGTCCGGCCCTGGCTCGTTCGCGGACGCCTGTTCAGTACCACTGGCGTAGTTCGATTTCCTCTGGAGGAGGCCTCAAATGGGAAGACTCGATGGAAAGGTGCTGCTCGTATTCGGAGCAGGTCCGAACAATGGCGGCACGATCGCACACTTCATGGCTCGTGAGGGCGCGAAGGTGGCTGTTGCGGACATCGCTCCCGCAGCCGCGGAGGACACCGTCAACTTCCTCACCAGCCGTGGCTACGAGGCGATCGGCCTCCCCGGCGATGCCTCGGACGAGGCAGTCGTGGAGGACACGGTCAAGAAGACCGTTGAGCACTACGGGACGCTGACGACCGTGGTCAACCTCGCCGGACGGCAGACGCGATGGCCCGTCGTCGACATCGACATCGACCAATGGAACGACCAGCTCCGCACCTACCTCACGGCGGGCATGCTCACGACGAAGCACGCCGCGCGCGCCATGATCGACGGTGGCGTCAGGGGCTGCATCATCCATCTCATCTCCACCGCCGGGCATTACGGCGAGGCCGGTAACTCCGGCTATTCCGCGGCCAAGGGCGGCCTCCTCATGTTCGCGCGTGCGGCCGCCATGGACCTGGCGCACCAGGGCATCCGCGTCAACACCGTGACGCCTTACGCGATGGAGCACAACCTGTGGCGGGCAGGCCCCGTCAAGGAGATGCCGCAGGACCCGCCCCGGACGCAACACTCCGTGACGCGCGACGACGTGCTCAAGATGATTCCGCTGGAGCGCTTCCCCCGCGCGTCCGACCTCGCGTGGGCTGCGTTGTTCCTGGCTTCCGACGAGGCCGAGTTCCTGACCGGCGTCGACATACCGGTCGACGGCGGCACCCGGTTCAAGTACCCGTCGTGGGTCCCCGGACACTGGACGGAGGTCAACGCCGACGACTACCGCCGCAACCTCAAGATCACCCGCTACGGCGAGGAGGTCGAGGACTTCTACCAGCCTGACAGGGCGTAGGGCGGACCGGCAGGCGGCTTCGGTCCGACAAGTCGTGATTGGAGGTTGAGATGGCCGAGATCATTGGACTGGGACTCTCACACGGGCCTCACGGCGCTCACCAGGACCATACGATGGCCAACCTGGTCAAGAGGCTGATGGCCAACCCCAGGACTCCCGAGCACCTGAAGGACCCGAAGAACTGGCCGCCCGAGATGCAGGCGGAGTGGGGCGACGATGAAGGGCGCGCCGCCGCCAACAGGCACCGGACGAGGCTGGCCAACGGCTATCGGAAACTCCGGCAGGCGCTGAACGAGTTCAACCCGGACCTTGTGCTCGTCTGGGGCGACGATCAGTTCGAGAACTTCCACGAGGACATCGTCCCCGCGTTCTGCGTCTTCGCGGAGGATGAGTTCCGGACGCACCCCTGGGGCGGCGGCCCCCGCGGCAGCTCGCTCAACCCTGCTGACAATATCTGGGGCGAGGGCGAGGAGTTTGAGCTCGTCATCAAGGGCGCGCACCAGCCAGCGAAGGAGCTGGCGACGTACCTGCTCCAGCATGACTTCGACGTCTCCTACGCCTACAAGCAGCTCCACCACGCCATGGGCCACGCCTACTGGCGAACGGTTGCCTACCTCGACTACGACCGCGAAGGGTTCTCCTTCCCGGTCATCCCCTTCCATGTCAACTGCTATGGGAGCCGCTTCACGCGCGGCCGCTTCGGGGACCAGCCGGACCCGCCCGGCCCCAGCCCGCGACGCTGCTTCGACATCGGCGCCGCCACGGCCGAGTTCTTCCGCGACAGCCCGTACCGCGTGGCCCTCATCGGCTCGTCCAGCTGGTCGCATGCGTTCCTGACGGACAAGCACGAGGGCATGTGGCCGGACGTGGTTTCGGACCGGGCCCGCTATGCGGAGCTCGCGGAGGGGAACTACAAGGCGTGGCGCGACATACCGCTCTCGCAGATCGAGGACGCCGGACAGTTCGAGCTGTTGAACTGGATGTGTCTAGCCGGAGCCATGGACGCCCTCGGCCACCAGCCGGTGTTCACCGAGTTCATCGAGTCCTGGCTCTTCAACTCGTCGAAGACCGTGGGGCTGTTCGCGGCTGCCTAGGCGTTACAGACAGCCCCGATGCTGGTGCGCTGAAGCCGACCGACGCCGGTCTGTGCGGACTGCGAGTCTTGCGCTGACCCCGCATGCGGCCCTGTCCCTTCCCCCTTGATGGGGGAAGGTCAGGATGGGGGCGAACAGGCTGCGGCAGGCGGGCTTATCCGGAGGACCCTAGGCGCCCGGCCGGAACAATGCCACGCACTTGGAAGAGTTGAAGATGTGCGACGGCGAGAAGGAGAGCACCTCCGCCGGCTGGCCCAGTTCGTACGCTGCGCCGATAACCGCGCACCAGTTGGGGACCTCAACCTGTCCCGCCTCGATCAGTTCCGCTGTGGTGATGTCGCGGAAGTACGTCAGGTCGTTCGCGTTCAGGTGCTCGTAGAGTCGCCGGTCCGCCTCGACGTCGGGGTGGATGTAGTCGTGCCGCTCGGTGAGGCCGCCGTGCGACCAACTGGACGACCCGACGAGTACGACGCGCCAGGGGCTGTCCTTGAACGCGCGCGCCACCGCCTGTCCCATCTCGAAGCACCTCTTCGGTGACGGCGCCTTGGGGTCGGGCTCGAATCCCTCCGGGATCGGCCCACCGGCGCCGTGGCTCACGACGAACCGGTCGCCGTAGCAGTTGATGTGGAACGGGATGAGCGGATACGGCCAACCGCGGCGGTCGTCGTCCAGGTACAGCAGCGTATTGAAGAACGCGTGTGAGAGCCTGTCCTGGTGGAGTGGCCGGTACGAATAGGCGATGTCGAAGCCCTGGTCCATGAGACTGTTGACGAGGTACTTCGCCTTCGAGCGGTCGCCCTGGTAGGTGAACACGAGGTCGTCCGGCTCGTTCCATGCATTGGTGCCCCCGAAGCGATGGCGCCGGTGGGGGTTCTGCACCTCGTCCCAGCCGTAGACCGCGAAGGGCGGGACGATGTCGTCCCGGTAGTTCTCCCACTGATCGTCGCCCCATATCAGCACGACGTCAGGGTTGAACTCGTCGATCGCGTCCCGCGCCTTGACGACGGCATCCAGGTGCGAGGCGCGGTGCCTGATGGCGGCGCTGATCCCCTCGTCCTCTCCGTACTCTTCGAGGACTGCGACGGGCCAGTTCGCGGGTTCATTCCAACCGGGGTCGGCCCACCCGCGCTCCACGGACCGCGCGATATTGCCGGTGATCTGTCTGCTCATGGTGAGGGGTTCGGCGGCGAACCCCGGATAGTGACTCATCCCCACGCCCAGAATCTCGCCCATGATCCAACTCCTTGAGGAGGATAGAGACTCACGGAGCATAGCGCATCGCGCAAAGCAAGGCATCCTGACGACGGGCCTCTCCGCTCGCGCCGTTGCCGTGCGCACACGTTCGGCGATAACCGGCGCTCACGCCGTTCCCTCCCTTGACGACACGGCCTCCCCTTGCTTACGGTCACTTCATGGTGGCCATCCGGACATCCATGCTCGTCCTGGCAGTGCTCCACGCGCTCTTCGTGCTCCTCACGGCCATGGCCGGCGCATTCGCGGACGCAGGAAGCCTCGGGGAGTGGTTGCTCGTGGTCGTGGTGCATCCCCTTGCCGCCGCCGGATTGCTGGCGCTCCTGCTGGCGCCCCGCCTCCCGGTCGCCGCCCTCCGCGCCGCCGTCACGCTGCTCGTTCTGAACGTGGCGGCTGACCTCGTCCTCGCCGTCCTGATCGCCCGGGGCTCGGTGAAGGGGGACTGGGAGCTGGCGGTGGTCTTCGCCGTCGTCCCCGCCATCGGCATCGTCTTCGCTCTGACCCGCTCGCGCTTCCGGCCCGCCTGATCCCTCCCGGCCCCCTCCTGCTGCGATGGGGCTATACTCCCCGCTGCATGACACGCGACCCCTCGGAGGTGGCAGATGGTCCGCATCGACGTTGACGCGCACGTGGACGAGACGGATGCAACCTGGGACTTCCTCACTGAAGCGGACCGGCAGTACCGGCCCATCTCCACCGACCCTGGCGTGCCAACCGTGCCGGGCGACCGAAGGCCGCACCGCCTCTGGCTCATAGACGGCGGCGCGCGGCTGCGCCGCTGGCGCGACGACGTGCGGACCGGCACCGTGCAGGCGACGCGCGAACTGACCGACGTCCCCGCGCGGCTTGCCCACATGGACGAGCTGAACGTCGACGTCCAGGTGCTCTATCCCACGCTCTTCCTCGGCGGGTTCACCGCCCGTGCGGAGGTGGACACCGCCCTCACCGGCGCCTACAACCGCTGGATGGCCGACGCTACGCAGACTTCCGGGGGACGTCTCCGCTGGGTGGCGCTGGCGCCCACACTGGATATCGGTGAGGCGGTGGACCAGCTGCGATGGGCGAAGGAGAACGGCGCCTGCGGCGTCATGAAGAAGGGTATCGACTGCGGAAGGAACGCCAGCGACTCCTACTTCTACCCGCTGTACGAGGAGGCGAGCCGTTTGGACATGCCGGTCTGCATCCACACCGGCACCGGCAACCCGCCCACGTCCAGTGCCGACATCGGCGGCAGGTTCAACGCCATCGCCGCATTCACCGACCTGGCGATGAGCGACGTCCCCGACAGGTTCCCCGAACTCCGGGTCGGCTGGATCGAGACGGGCGCGTCGTGGGTCCCGTTCCTCATGGCCGACCTGGAGGCCAAGGCGCAGAAGCTCACCTTTCGTCCCTTCGACTATCGCTCGGATCTCTTCCGGCGCTGCCGCTTCTACGTCGCGTGCGACACCACCGACGACATCCCCTACATCCTCACCTACGGCACTGAGGACAGCCTGATGATCGGCACCGACTACACCCACGCCGACCAGTCCGCCGAGCTGCATGCGCTCGACGTGATCGAGCGGCGGGAGGCTGAGGGGGAGATACCCGTCGGCGTCGCGAGAAAGATCGTCGAGGAGAACCCGCGCCGCTTCTATGGTATCTAGGACCTTTGCACAACTTCGGTGAGGCAAGCTCGTCGTTCCTGCGCAGGCAGGAACCTCGTATCCCACCTCTCCTGGGGAGAGGTCGCCGCACAGCGGCGGGTGAGGGCGGCCTTGGACATCGGACAGTTACGCAAAGGTCTCTTGAGGGGATAGGGCTGGGGTGAGAGTGAACCGGCGGTGGGGTAGGTTACGCAAGCGTCTCGCTGAGGGAGGGGGCTCATGGAGAAGGTCGTACTCGGACGGACCGGCCTGGAGGTCACGAAGCTCGGCTTCGGAGCGCTGGAGATGCGCGACGTCGTGGAGAACGGCGGGCGGCTCCCGAGCGAGGAGCACGCCGGTGTGGTGCTGAACGCGGTGCTGGACGCAGGTATCAACTTCATCGACACCGCTCCGGGCTACGGGCGCAGCGAGGAGTTCATCGGGCGCTTCATCTCGCAACGGCGCGGCGAGTACTACCTCGCCACGAAATGCGGGCGCCCGCAGACGGGCGTCCCGCACGCCGAGTCCGAGTGGTCGCGCAAGGACATCCTGCGCACCATCGACGAGAGCCTCGCCCGCTTGAACACGGACCACGTCGACCTCCTCCAGCTCCACGGCCCGCACGTCGGGGACATCGAGATGCACGACTGCATCGGGACGCTCGAGGAGGTGCGCGCCTCCGGCAAGGCGCGCTTCATCGGCGTCTCCGCCACCCTCCCGGATATCGCTACCTTCATCGATTGGGGCGTGTTCGACGCTTTCCAGATCGTCTACTCCGCACTGGAACCGGAGCACGAGGAGGCCATCGCTGCCGCGGATGCCGCCGGCGCGGGCACCATCATCCGCGGCGGTTCGGTCAAGGGCGCTCCCCTGCGCGAGCAGGGGCGCGGGGGCGAGTTCCCCACCGTGCGGCTGCGCTGGGTGGAGTCCGGCCTCGCCGACGTGCTCGAAGGCATGGACCTCGTGTCCACGATGTTCCGGTACGCCCTCGCACATCCATCGGCGCACACCTTCATCAACGGCACCAAGGACCTGGACCACTTGAAGGCGAACATCGCGGCGGCCGAAGCCGGCCCGCTGGACGCCGACCTCCACGCCCTGATCCGCGAACGCGTCACGGCTGCCGTCGCCAAAGAGAGCTGATACTCGTCATTCCCTCGTAGGCGCCCGGCATGTCCCCTCTCCTGAGGGAGAGGGCTAGGGTGAGGGCCTTCGGTGGGGCCGGGCGGCGCCTGGTGCAGGGGCGTCCCTCGTGGGCGCCTTGCCTGACCCCCTCTCCTGAGGGAGAGGGTTGGGGTGAGGGCCCTCGGTGGGGTGGAGGGAAGGGTTGTCCGGCGTTCCCCGCCGCGCCCGCACGCTGAGCGCCGTCGTTGCTTCCCAATCTCTCCGGGCGTGTGGTTGAATAGCGCGGGCCGCGCTCGGCCTGCCAGGAGGGATCATGGTCCAGCTCACGCGGGAGATGAAGAGGCTCGTTGACTCGGAGAATGGCACCGTCAGCAGGGAGATATTCTGGAACCAGGACATCTACGACCAGGAGATGGAGCAGGTGTTCGCCCGCTCGTGGCTGTTCGTCGGCCACGAGTCCCAGATACCGAACCCCGGCGACTACTTCCTGGGGCGCATGGGCGAGGAGGCTGTCGTCGTCAGCCGGGCGCGGGACGGCGGGATCTACGTCTTCCTGAACTCGTGCCGGCACCGGGGCAACCGCGTCTGCCGCTACGACCACGGCAACTCGTTCACCCACGTCTGCTCGTTCCACGGCTGGACGTACGACGCCACGGGCGCTCTCGTCGCGCTGCCGTACCACGAGAACGGCTACGACCAGATGGACAAGTCGAAGTGGGGGCTGATGCAGGCAAGGGTGGAAGTGTTCCAGGGCTCCATCTGGGCGACGTGGGACAAGAGCGCCCCCAGCTTCCACGAATACCTCGGCGGCGCGGACATGTACCTCGCCACCGGGCTGTTGCACACGGACGGCTCGGACAACGGCGCCGAGGTCCTGGGCGGCGTGGTCAAGTGGCGGCTGGGTTGCAACTGGAAGGTGCCGTGCCCGGACACGGACATCACGCACGGTTGGATCACGCACCGCTCCACCGCGCTCGCGCTGGGCGTCGGCGCCACGGGCAACCCGGTGCGTCCACAGGGGGACCGCTCACTCGCCGTGGGGCAGGTGCGGAGCCGCTACACCGTCTCCTTCCCGGAGGGCCACACGATGGGCGTGACGATACCCGAGGAGGCCGACCCCGGATGGGGCGAGTCCGGCACCTGGAACGAACGCCCCGCCGTCCGCGAGTACCTGCGGGAGAAGTTCGAGCTTCGCAGGAAGCGCCTGGGGGTGATGGCGCACCTCTCTGTCGGCCCCGCGATCTTTCCGAACGAGGGCTGGCTCGGGCGCGTCGTCCGCATCATGCACCCGCAGGGCCCGGCGATGACCGAGATATGGACGTACTTCTTCGTGGACAAGGACGCGCCGCAGGAGGTCAAGACCGAGCTCGCCAACTACTACGAGCTCTACTACGGGCCGGGCGGCGTCACGCAGCAGGACGACATGGAAAACTGGTACGCGCTCACGATCGCCAGCAAGGGACCGGTCGCCCAGAAACTCGACCTCAACTACCAGATGCGGCTCTCCGAGCCGCCGCTCCACGGCCCGACGGAGTTCGACATGCCCGGCCTGTTCGCGCACAACTACAGCGACGAGAACCACCGGCGCTACTACCAGCGATGGGCGGAGGTGATGCAGGCGAAGGACTGGGGCGAGATGGCGCCCACCCAGGCTGCCGCTGCACGTGGCGACTGGATGACCAACAGGAACGGGAGATAGGGGGCGCCGTGGCTGACCTGCTTTCCAACGAGGAGCTGCTGCTCCGCCTCGAGATAGAGGACTTCCTCTACATGGAGGCTGACCTGCTGGACGAGCACCGCTACGAGGAGTGGCTGGACCTCTTCACGGAGGATGCCCGCTACCACGCGCCGATGAAACGGAACGTCTCGTCGAAGGAGATGGACAAGGAGTTGACGCGCGAGTCGATCGAGATGTCCTGGTTCGACGAGGGCAAGGACACGCTGGAGAAGCGCGTCGCGCAGATCCGCACGGGCGTGCACTGGGCCGAGGAGCCGCTCTCCCGCGTCACGCACTTCGTCTCCAACGTTCGTCTCCTGGACTCCGGCTCGGACAAGGTCGGCGCGGGGGAGATCCGGGTCAAGTCCCGCTTCCTCGTGCACCGCAACCGCCTGGAGGACGAGGACAACACCTGGATAGGCAACCGCATCGACACCCTGCGCAGGGTCGATGGGCAGTGGAAGATAGCCCGCAGGGAGATCTACCTCGACCAGAACGTGCTGCTCTCCAAGAACCTGACCAACTTCTTCTGATGGGCGCTGGACCACGGAGCCGTGCCGGGTCTGACGGCGCGCCCGCTCCGGGTTGAGGGCAAGAGGGCATGCCGTTGAACGTCGAGATCAGGGAGGAGCGCGAGGGCGACGCTCCGGGCATCCGCAACGTGGAACAGCGCGCGTTCGGCGAAGAGGACGAAGCGAAGATCGTCGACATGCTTCGCGCCTCGGACAGCGTCGTGCTGTCGCTGGTCGCTGTCGACGGAGGCGAGGTCGTTGGGCATGTGCTCTTCTCGCCGGTAACCGTCGAGTCGTCGCCTGAGGACGCGCGTTGGGCAGCCCTCGGGCCGATCGGAGTGTTGCCGGACCGGCAGGGCGGAGGCATCGGGTCGCGCCTCGTGCGGGAGGGACTGGACCTCTGCCGGTCGCGGGGATGGGACGGGGTCGTGCTGCTCGGCGATCCGGGCTACTACGGGCGGTTCGGGTTCGTTCCTGCCGGCGACCACGGTCTGACGGACCCGTACGGAGGCGGGCCCGCGTTCCAGGCGATCGAGCTCCGGCAGGGCGCGCTGGAACGGGTCGCAGGCGCCGTGCGCTTCGCGCCTGAGTTCGACCAGTTCGCCCCCGGCGAGGAGCCGGAGTGAGACGTGCGCGGTTGACCGGGTTGGTGGCCCTTGCGGCCTGCCTGGGAACGACCGCTGCGCTGGCCGCATGTTCGAGCGAGCCCACCCCTACGCCAACGACGCAACCCACACCGGCGGCTCAACCCACCCCAACGACGCCGCCCCCCGCGACCGCAACGGCCGCGCCTGCTCCGACGCGGGAACCCGCTGCGCCCACTCCTTCAGCCGCGCCGACGGCAACACCGGAGGCCGTCACCGCCGCGCCGGCGCCGACGCCTAGGCCTGGACCGCGAGCGGTCGCCACGCCGACGTCACAGCCCGCGCCCACCGCGACCGCTCCCGCGGGCGCGCCGCCCGCCACGCTCGTGATGCTGGCGGACCCGCTCGACGAGCCTGAGTTCTACTGCGTCGACGTGGCGGGCTTCGGCGCGAACCTGAACGTGAACGCTCCCCTGCAGGCGCACACCTGCAAGCCGGGTGCGGACGACGAGCTGTTCGCGTTCGACCGTCCCGCCGAGGGGCAGCTCTATCTCGTCGAGCACGACCGCTGCGTGGAAGCGGACGGGACGAGCCTCTACGTGAGGCCATGCTCCGAGTCGCCGCTCCAGCGGTTCGCGTACGGCGGCGACGGCACGCTGAGCGTCGACGAGGGTGCGCTGTGCATGGCCGCCGCGAGCGGCAGCGGCGAGCCGGCGGGCGGTCGCAGCCACGTCCGGCGCGACCTGCTCCTGCAGCCCTGCTCCGGGGTCGAGCCCGCGCTGTCGCGGTGGGTCTTTCCAGGTCCCAGCCCCTTCGCGTGAGATCGGCTGAAACTCCAACGCATCGTTGCCCGCTGGACGAATATACTCCCCCCATCTGGACGAACGACGTCTCGACGGGAGGACAAGATGCCGCTGGCAGTGCTCGCAATGGCGTTCACGACGTTCCTGGTCGTGGCCAACATCATCGCGGTCAAGATCGTTTCGCTGGGCGGTTGGGAGGTATCTGTCAGCTTCATCGCGTACCCGCTGACGTTCCTCGTCACCGACACCATCTCGGAGGTCTACGGCAGGCGCACCGTCGCCATCGTCGTCTGGACGGGGTTCGCCCTGAGCTTGCTGGTCGTGCTGCTCACCTACGTCGGCGGCATCATCCCCGCAGCCGGGTTCTGGGAGGGGCAGGGGGCCTACGACGACATCCTTGGCTCGGTGCCGCGCATCGTGCTGGCGTCGATGATCGCCTACCTCATCTCCCAGAACAACGACGTCATCCTCTTCCACGTCCTGAAGAAGGTGACGAAGGACCGGCACCTCTGGCTGCGGAACAACGGCTCCACCATGGTCTCGCAGGCGCTGGACTCCGCGGTCTTCGTCTCCATCGCGTTCGCCGGGACGGTGCCGGGCGGCGTGCTCTGGGAGCTCATCTACGTGCAGTACGTCATCAAGCTGGGCATCGC
>JAPPHT010000018.1 GCA_028874795.1 Chloroflexota bacterium | reverse complement strand
CCAGCTACATGAACTGGGCTGGACTGTCATCACGGTATGGGAATGTGAGACCAAGAACCCCGCGACTCTTGCCGAGCGGCTCCAAACGTCAATCCCTTCACGTCTGCCCCCCTAGGCCCCCAAACTACTGACACGCGGCCCTATCGCGGTCGCGCCCCCACCCCGTACGCTGGTTGCATGACCGTCGACCTTGCACGACCCATAGAGCGCGTCTATAGCTCCGGGTCCCACCTATCAACCGGGTCTATGGGTTGGGCGCGAACTTTCGAAAACATTGGCACTCTTGCATCCTTAATCGCGGGAAGCAGGCCACGGCCTGCGAAACACCCCCGATTAAGAGTGCCAAGAGTGCCAAATCGAGGCCTCGGTTCACTCGTGGAACGACCATTAAGAGTGCCAACATCGAGGGACATTGGCACCCTTAATCAGGAGGCGGAAACAGGGCTGCGAGATTGCGCGATAAAGCGCGGGCCTCGCGGGAATGACGGCCCCCTGTCCCCTCGCCCCCTGGGAGGAGTGTGCCTCCCCTGCGGGCCGGGGGGTGAGGGTTGCCGCCTAGAGCACGGCCATCATGTGGTGCTGGACGCGGTTGGCGCGGGCGACGCCCATCTTCATCACCTGCCGCGCCGGCCGGTCGTCACGGTCCGGGAACATCGCGTCCCACGCCGCGTCGATCGCCGGCACGTCCGCGTAGTCCTGCACCAGCAGCGTGATGAACCCCACGTTGTCCAGCGTCCCACCGCCCGACTCCACCAGCGAGCGGATGTTGCGGATGCCGTGGTGCGCCTGACCCGCGATCCCCGCCACCGGCTCCAGCTTGTCCGGCCCCTCCGTGTCCACGCCGGAGACCCCCGACGAGCAGAAGAGGTCGCCGATGCGCGCCCCCATCGGGATCGGGTCGTGGTGGCCGTGCCCCTCGATCTCGTGGTTCGTCCGCTCGCCGCCGATCCTGCCGATCACCTGTATCTGGATCTGCCCGCCCATGGCGTACCGGTACGTTTTGCGCGCCGCCTGGTACTGCCCCACCGGCCACGCCTCCAGGTACACGTCCACCATGTACGGCTGGTACGCGAAGTCGTTCAGGTACACCCACTGCAGCACCACGTCGTCCACCGTGCCGCCCGCGTGCTCCATGAACACCCGCATGTTGTCGAAGCACTGGTCCGTCTGCGCGTCCTCCCCGATCACCGGCAGCGACGTCGACAGGTCCCACGGCACGATGACCGACGAGAAGACGTAGTCGCCCATGCGCACGCCGTTGGGGAGCGGGTCGCGGTGCGTGAGCCCGGGCACCTCGATGCGCTGCCGCTTCTGCCCCGCCACGCCGATCGCCTGCAGCTCGACGCCCTCGCCGGGCGGCAGCGGGTAGGACGTGGTCTTGCGCGCCGGCCGGTTGTCCGCGTCCGGGAACAGCTCCAGCCACCCGGTGTTGATGTGCGGCCGAAAGTCCTGGCTGTCGATGAAGTTGGTGACGATGCCGATGTCGTCGGTCGATAGCCCGGCGGCCTCGACGAGCGTGCGCAGGTTGCGCCACGCGTTGAGGAACTGCTCCGCGGGGTCGTCCGGCATCACGCCGGTCTCGAGGTCGATGCCGCGGACGCCGGAGGTGAAGAACATGCCGCCGACCTGCACGAGGTCCGGCGCGGCGGCGTCCGGCGCGTTGAGGCCGGGCAGCCGCGTGGACGCGCGCTTGTTCGGCCTGCCGGGAGCGCCCTTGTCACTGAGCGCGGGGCCGGGGGCGCTGCGGAACGGGGGGCGTATCGCCGCGTTCGCGAGCCGCGCGTCGCCCTCGGGCTTCACCATCGCCTCGGCGCCCGCCATCGCGAGCCGTTCGTCGCGGTCCTCGTCGCCGGTGCCGCTCACGCCGATGCCGCCGATGACCTCGCTCGCCCGGTGCAGCGTCAGCCCGCCGTGCAGGGTCGTGACGGCGTCGTTCGACCAGTCGGCGACGGTGCGGCCGTCGTGCGAGATCTGCTGGCGGTAGATGAGGGTGTCGCGCCCGATGTAGGCGGCCGTGTACGCCTTGCGCTCGGCGTTCCGCACGTCGGTCGCAGACGCGCCGTCGCGGCGCACGGAGTAGACGAGCGCGCCGGTCTCGTCGACGACGGCGATGGCGAACGGGCGCTCGTTGGCGCGCGCGGCGGCTGTCGCCGCGGCGGCGGCCCGTTCGGCGTCTTCCAGGCTGATGGTCTCGCGCGCGGGCATCGCCTACACCCCCTGTACCGCGATCACGGACGTCGTCGCGGAGCGGTGCCGGATGCCGATGATGGCCTGGTAGGCGTCGGACTCGTGCCAGCTCTTCAGCGCGTCCATGTCCGGGAACTCGATGACGACGACGCGGTGGGGCTCGAAGTCGCCCTCGACGGTCTCCGCGGCGCCGCCCCGGGCGAGGAAACGCCCGCCGTACGGCTCGAGCGTCGCCGCGACCCCCGGGCTGTAGGTCGAGAACGTCTCCGGGTCGTGCACCTGTACGTCAGCTATGAGATAGGCAGCCATCATTCCACCCCCATCGCTTCGAGGCCGACGCGCGCCAGCGCCTCGTCCCGTATCGTCGAGTTGCCGCTCATCGCTATCCCGCCGACCACCTGCCCGCCGGAGATGATGGCAAGCCCGCCCTGGAGCGTCGTCAGCTTCGGGTCGCCCCAGTCGTCGAGCGTCCGCGCGTTCGCCTTCACGACGTGGTCGCGGAAGTCGACGGTGTTCATGCCGACGCGGGCGGCGGTGTACGCCTTCGCGCGGGCGCGGCCCAGCATGCGGGCCGGGGCGCCGTCGACGCGGGCGCAGAGCACCTCCACGCCGTGGGCGTCGGTGATGCAGAGCGCGCCGGGATTGTCCGTGCCGTCGGCGAACTCGGCGAAGATCGCCTCCTTCGCCTTCAGGGCCTCTTCGAGGCCGATGCTTCGCGTCTCGAACATGGCTTCACAACTCCCGCAGCAGCCGGCCGGAGCCGGGTATCTCGTCCGGGCGAGGGGAGTGTAAACGGCGGGGCACCGCCGCGCCACTCACGCGGGAGGTCAGGCGAGGAGTATGTCGGACTGGAGGACGTCCATGAGTTCATGTGCGACGAACAGCCTGCGCCGTCCCGACGGCAGTTCCCGCAGTATGCCCGCGTTTATCAGCCGACCTACCACGTTCCTTGCGCCGGGGTTCGTTATGCCCAGCACCGCCGACGCGCGCGGGAAGGTCGTGATCGGCTGATGGAAGAGGTCGTCCAGCATCCTGTAGTCGTTGGCGGGCGCTCGCCGCTCCTGCAGCAGTACCACGTAGCGGTCGCGCAACTCGCGTATGCGGCGTCCGCGCTCCAGCGTGTCGCGGGCCTGCACCCGGACGCCCTCCAGGAAGTAGAGCAGCCAGGCCTCCCAGTCTCCGGTCACGCTCATGTTGTAGAGCCCGTCGTAGTAGCGCCCTCTGTCCTGCTCGAAGTATGCACTGAGGTGCAGCAGCGGTGCAGGGAGTATGCCGCGAGCGTAGAGGAAGAGGATGATGAGCAGCCGTCCGATGCGCCCGTTCCCGTCCGTGTACGGATGGACCGTCTCGAACTGGTAGTGCAGCATCCCGCACATGACCAGGGGAGGGGTGAGGAGGCTGTGGTCGTTGGCGAAGGTCTCCACGTCGTAGATGAGGTCGCGCAGCCGGCGGGCGGGAGGCGGCACGAACCTGGCCTGCAGGATGTTGTTGCTGCTGCCGATCAGGACCTGCCCGTCCCTGAACGCGCCCGGGCGCAGATCGTGACCCCGCACTCCGTGCCGCATCAGCACCGCGTGTGCGGCGTTCATCAGCCGCATGGAGATGGGGAGGTTCCGCTCCCGCATCAGCCGGAGGCTCTCCTCCAGCGCCTCCAGGTAGTTGTAGACCTCGACGACGTCGCCCTGCTCCCTCCTGTCCGCTTCGTACTGGAAGAGGTCGGAGAGCGAGGAGACCGTTCCCTCGATGCGGGAGGAGAGGACGGCTTCTCTGCGCATGAGCGGCCCGATGAGCAGTTGAGGGTTGGGGAGCGTTTCGGCGACGCCCACCAGCGTCCCCACGGCCAGGTTCGCCTCGTCCAGCGCATAGACGAGTTCGGCGGAGAGGGGCAGCGCCCTGGGAAGGGGCGACGGGACGAAGGCCAGCTCGTCTGCGTGAGGGCCGCTGCCGATGGGCTCCAGCCGCCCAACTGGGCTGCCTTGAAGGGCCAGCATGTTGGGAGAGGGCACGGGTAACTCCAGTTACTGTTTGGTAGTTAGTTTAAACAATATAGGACAAAAGTTACAATAGCGTGCCCGGAGTGTAACGCGCGTTAGCCTGCGGACGACGAGTTAAAGAAATCAGCCATAGAGTTATACTTACCGCCGGAACAGTAACCCGCGTTACAGCACCACGCCTCCGGCTACCCGCGGCGCTTGCGCAGCTCCACCCAGACGTCGTCCGGCGACAGCCCGGCGTCCGCGAGCAGCACGAGCGTGTGGTAGAGGAGGTCCGCGACCTCGCCAGGGAGGCTGTCGGCGTCCTGCGTGGCCGCGGAGAGCGCGACCTCCACGCCCTCCTCGCCCACCTTCTGCGCGATGCGGGACGTGCCGCTCTCGAACAGCGACGTCGTGTAGCTGCCCTCGGGCCGCTCCTGCTGCCGCTGGCGTATGACCTGGAAGAGCTCCGAGAGCACGCCGGGGCCCGCGTCGCCCCGCTCGTAATCGGGCTGCCCCGGCAGCGAGGTGAAGAAGCACGAGCGCGCGCCGGTGTGGCACGCCGGGCCGTCCGCGCGCACCTTGAACAGCAGCACGTCGCCGTCGCAGTCGACCTGCGCGGAAGAGACGTGCAGGAACGCGCCGGACGTCTCGCCCTTGTGCCAGGGCGCCTGTCGCGAGCGGCTGTAGAAGTGCATCTCGCCCGACTCCAGCGTGCGCGCGACGGCGTCCGGGTTCATGTGCGCGACCATCAGCACCTCGCCGGTGGCCTCGTCCTGGCAGATGGCCGTCACGAGCCCCTGGGCGTCCAGTTGTATCCGGGCGTTCTCTGCGGTCGTCATCGGGTCCCTCCCGCGTTCGCGGCGCGTCAGTCCAACAGCGCCGGGATCTCGGACAGATCGCTCACGACGTGGTCCGGCGGCAGCAGCGCGCCGTTCTCGGGCGGGGGCGTGCGCCCCGGCGTGTCCTGCGTGCGTTGCACGAGCACGGTGTGCATGCCGGCGAGCTTCGCCCCGTGCGCGTCGTCGTAGGGGGCGTCGCCCACGTAGAGGACGGCCTCCGGCTGCACGTCCATGTCCCGCAGGAAGCGGGCGAAGATGCGCGGGTCCGGCTTGTAGGCGCGCGCGCCCTCCGACGAGAGGACGTGCGCGAAGCAGTCCCAGCCGTTGTGGGCGATGGTGCCGTGCAGGAAGCGGTCGTCGGCGTTGGAGAGCACGGCGAGGGTCCGCGTCCTCCCCAAGGCGTCGAGCGCGTCGTTCGTCTCGGGGTACGCGTCCCTTGCAGCGAGCGCGGTCACGCTGTCGGAAGCCGCCTGCTCCGCGTCGCCGTCCAGCCCCATCGCCTCGAACGTGCCGATGAAGGCGTCGCGCCACGCCTCCCAGTACGTCCTGAACGGCGGACTCGCCTCCGGGTCGGCCATGTTCGTGCGCGTCTTGCGGAACTGCACGTCGCGCCTTGCCCACTCCGACCAGAACGCGAGGGCGTCGACCGGCAGGCGTTGCCCGTCCACGATCGCCTTGTGCGCCATCTGCCATTCCGCCGTGTCGTTCTTCACGAGCGTGCTGAACATGTCGAAGGCGACGACTTCGATGTTGCGGAGAGTCGTCATCGTTCAGTGGACCTCGCGCGTGGGGATGCCCTGCTCCGCCAGGGAGCGCTTGACGTCCGCGATGACGTGCTGCCCGTAGTGGAAGATGGAGGCTGCCAAGGCGGCATCGGCGTGGCCGTCGGTCACGGCCTGCGCGAGGTGCTCGATGCAGCCGGCGCCGCCGCTCGCGATGACGGGGATGGGGACGGCGTCGGCGACCGCGCGGGTGAGCTCGAGGTCGTAGCCGTCCTGGTGGCCGTCGGCGTCCATGCTCGTGAGGAGCACTTCGCCCGCGCCGAGCTCCGCCGTGTACTCGGCCCACCGCACCGCGTCGATGCCGGTCGGCGTCCGCCCGCCGTGGATGTACACCTCCCACCGCGAGTCCGGGCCGACGGCGAGCGCTCCCCTGCCGGGGTGGCCGTCCGGCAGCAGCGGCGGGTCAGCGGCCGGGCTGTCCGGCGCGATGCGCCGCGCGTCGATGGCGATGACGAGGCACTGATTGCCGAACGCCGCCGTCGCCGCCGCGAACGCTTCCGGGTCCAGCACCGCAGCGGTGTTCATCGACACCTTGTCGGCGCCCGCGTTCAGCAGCTTCCGCACGTCCTCGACTGAGCGCACGCCGCCGCCGACCGTGAGCGGGATGAACACCTGCTCCGAGACGTGCTCGACGACATCGATGATCGTCTCGCGCCCGTCCGAGCTCGCCGTGATGTCGAGGAAGACGAGCTCGTCGGCGCCCTCGCGGTCGTAGAAGGCGGCGAGCTCGACGGGGTCGCCGGCGTCGCGCAGGTTGACGAAGGACGCGCCCTTGACGACGCGCCCGCCGGTGACGTCCAGGCAGGGGATGATGCGCTTGGTGAGCATGGCCCTAACAGGATAAGGATGCTCTGAATAACCCGTCAACGTTGAGTTGAGCGGATGGACGGGGTTGA
>JAPPHT010000003.1 GCA_028874795.1 Chloroflexota bacterium | reverse complement strand
TTCGAGATGCTGGGCAACTTCAGCATCGGCGACTACTTCAAGCGCGAGGCGATCGCGTGGGCCTGGGAGTTCACGACCGAAGTGCTCCTGCTCGATCCTGACCGCATCTGGGTCACCGTGCACTACACCGACGATGAGGCGCGCGCGATATGGCGCGACGAGGTCGGCGTGCCGGACGAGCGCATCGTCACGCTGGGCGACGAGGACAACTTCTGGGGCCCGGCCGGCGACGAGGGCGCGTGCGGCCCCTCCAGCGAGCTCTACTACGATTTCGGCGAGGAGTACGGGCCGGGCATGAAGCCGGGCGACGACACGGGCCGGTTCGTCGAGTACTGGAACCTCGTCTTCCCGCAATTCTACCAGGCGGTCGACGGCACGCGGACCGACCTGCCCGCGCCGGGCATCGACACCGGCATGGGGCTGGAACGCATCACCGCCATCATGCAGGGCGTGACCTCCGCCTATGAGACGGACCTGCTCGCGCCGATCCGCCGGCGCGTGGAGGAGCTGTCGGGCAGGACATACCGGCAGGACCCCGACGACGACTTCGCCATCCACGTCGTCACGGAGCACGCCCGCAGCGCGACGTTCCTCATAGCGGACGGCGTCGTGCCCGCGAACGAGGGCCGGGGCTACGTGCTGCGCCGCGTGATACGGCGGGGCATCCGCTTCGCGCGGCGGCTCGGCATCGAGGCCGGTTTCCTGCCGGAGATCGCCGCCCCGGTTATCGAGCGGTTCAGCCCCCTCTACCCGGAGCTCCGTGAGCACGAGCGGTTCGTGCTCAAGACGCTGGAGTCGGAGGAGGAGCGGTTCTACGACGCCATCGCGCTCGGCACGCCCGTGCTGGAGGAGTGCATCGCCCGGGGCGGCACGATCAGCGGGGCCGATGCTTTCCGTCTGTACGACACCTTCGGCTTCCCGCTGGAGCTCACGCAGGAGATGGCGCGGGAGCACGGCCTGGAGGTGGACGTTGAGGGCTTCACCCGGGCGATGGAAGAGCAGCGCGAGCGCGGGCGCGCCGCGGCGCGTTTTGGAGGCGGCCGCGAGGAGTTGCGCGTCTATGAAGCGCTCGACGTCCGTGAGACGGCCTTCCTCGGCTACGACCGCGTCGAGACAGACACGGTTGTCGCGGCCATCCTCAGGGACGGTGGACCGGTGCAGCGCGCCGAGTCCGGAGAGCGCGTGGAGGTCGTGCTGCGCGAGACGCCGTTCTACCCCGAGGGAGGCGGCCAGGTCGGCGACACGGGCACCATCGCTGCATCCGGCGGTTCGGTCAGGGTGAGCGATGCGCAGAAGCCGCTCGGCGAGCTCATCGTCCACGAGGCCGAGGTCGTCAAGGGCGCGATCGCCGTTGGCGAGGCCGTGCATGCGGCGGTCGACGCCGAGCGCAGGCTGGACGTTGCGCGGAACCACACGGCGACACACCTGCTACACGCCGCGCTCCGGGACGTGCTCGGCTCGCATGTGCGGCAGGCGGGCTCGCTCGTTGCGCCGGACCGGCTGCGGTTCGACTTCACGCACGTTTCAGCCGTGAGCCGCGAGGAGTTGAGCGAGATCGAGCGCCGCATCAACGAGTCGGTGCGGGGCGACCTGCCGCTCGTGAAGGACGAACGCACCTACCGGGAGGCGACCGCGAACGGCGCGCTCGCCTTCTTCGGCGAGCGGTACGGGGACCGTGTGCGCACGGTACAAATCGGCGAGACGGCCCCGGTGAGCTTCGAGGTCTGCGGCGGAACGCACCTGGAGCGCACCGGGCAGATCGGCGCCTTTCGCGTGGTGGGGGAGAGCAGCGTGGGGACGGGCGTGCGCCGCATCGAAGCCGTGACCGGACGCGGCGGCGAGGAGTGGATAGGTCAGCGGTTGCGCCAGTTGGACGAGGCCGCGGCGCTGCTCCGTGCGGCGCCCGCCGAGCTGCCGCAACGCATCGAGGCGCTGCTCGGGCAGGCGGAGGAGGCGCGGCGCTCGCTGCGCGCGGGACAGCGGGAGGCGTCGCGCCAGGAGGCGGAGACGCTCCTCGACGAGGCGCGGGACGTGGGCGGCGTGCAGGTGTTGGCCGTGCGCAGCGATGCGCCGGACGCCCAGGCGTTGCGCGAGATGGGCGACCGTCTCCGGGACAAGCTCGGCTCAGGCGTCGTCGTGCTCGGCAGCGTCTTCAACGGACGCCCCGGTCTGCTGGCGATGGTGACGCCGGACCTCGTGGAGCGCGGCTTCGACGCCCGCGCCATCGTCAACGAGGCGGCACGGGTCATGGGCGGCGGCGGCGGCGGCCAGCCGCGGCTCGCGCAGGCGGGCGGCAGGGACGCCTCCAGGCTGGGCGACGCGCTCGAGGCGGTGGCGGACGTCGTCCGGCGGCAGACCGGCTAGTGCGCGCGCTGGCGCTTGACGTCGGGGAGCGCCGCATCGGCGTTGCGTCAGGCGACACCGAGACGGGAATCGCGGTCCCCGCAGGCGTGATCGACAACACGCCCGACTCTCCCGCTCAGGTGCTGCGCGAGGCGCAGGCGCGGGGTGCGAGCGTCGTAGTCGTTGGCATGCCGTACTCGATGTCCGGGCGTGTCGGGCCGCAGGCGGAAGTCGTGCGGGAGTTCATCCGGCGGCTGGAGGGCGTGGGGCTAGAGGTCGAAACGGTGGACGAACGGCTGTCGTCCGCGGAAGCGGAACGCGCGTTGGCGGGGGGCCGCCCGCGGGGGAGAGGCCGCCGCAGGCCGGAGAAGGGCGCTGTGGACGCGGCTGCGGCTGCGGTGGTGCTGCAAGCGTGGTTGGATGGCAAACGCGGCGCGGGATAGCAGCGTCGCCGGCTTGGTAGAATGACCGCATGCGGATGCGAGGGAACCCCCGGGTATACGGCGCGGCGGGCGCTTCGGTGCTGGCGGCCGCGGTCACGGCGCGCTACATAGCCAAGTGGCGGCAGCGGCGCACGACGCGGCAGCGAGGCGGGCGTGACCTCGGCGGCGGACGCTGCTTCATCGGCCTTGACCTCTCGGACCCGACGGCGGGCCAGAAGCGCCCCTGCGACTATGCGGTGCTCGACGCGGACCTGGTGTGCACCTTCGGGCAATGGGACTACCGCGAGGACGCGTCCCACATCATCCCCGACCGCGCGCTCGGGCGCTCCTTCATCCTTGCGATAGACGGTCCGCAGGGGCTTGCTGGCTCACCGCAGGCGACGATGCGCGAGTCCGAGCGGCGCGTCAATGCGCCAGGACGCACGCCGTACACGCTGCCCTCGGACGGCAGGCCGTACTCGGGCTTGATCGTGGGGTCGGTCCGGCTGTTTCACCGGCTGGTGGAGAGCGGGAGGCGGTTCCGCCTGCTCGGCCTGGACGGCACACCGGCCTCCGACACGACACTCATAGAAGTATTCCCCGGCGGCGCGTGGAAGGTCATGTCCAACGGAACGCAGCTTCCCTCAAAGCGCACGCTGGACGGGCGCCGCGCTCGAACCGACCTGCTGACGGGCCTGGGGGTGCAGTTGCCGTCGGAGGACACGCCGACCGACGACCAATTGGACGCGGCGATGGCGGCGTGGACCGCATACAAGCTGTGGGTGGGCGAGGCGGTCATCGAGGGCGAAGGGCCGCGCCTCGACACGGAGGCGCGGGTCATCCGGGAAGGCTACGTCGTGCAACCCGCGCCTGCGCCGGAGTCCGAGGAAGCGGAGAGCGCGGCGGCCTAGGCCCCCATCCCCGCATCAAGCCCTTCCGCTGCGGCGATGTTTGCGCAACTGCCCGCCGTCCAAGGCCGCCCTCACCCGCCGCTGCGCGGCGACCTCTCCCCCAGGAGAGATGGGATACAGGACTAGACCGCGGCGTAGTTGACGTTCTCCTTCGGGGTGCGGTACTCGGCGGAAGCCTCCACCCAGTCGGATTCGCGTGGGAGAACGACTGCCGCCGATCTGATGTGGTAGACGTCCGGGTCCCAGACGGACTCGGGTTCGATGTCGTAGTCGCGCAGGAGTTTGGCGGCCCTCAGCAGCGCCCGCCGGGTGCGGATGATGCCGGAATCGCTGACGCCGAGGTGCTCGGCCATCCGGTTAACAACGCGACCCATCGTCTCCTGCATCCCGGAGTCCTGCACCCACGTCCCGGGCAGTCCGGAGAACTGCAGGTCCTTCTGACGCGCCCAGTCCACGTTGAAGTCGTTGTCGATGTGGTGCTTCGGCCACCACGCGCCCTCCGGGCGATTGGCGATTGGCGGCAGGAAGCCGTCCACGGTGGGGTGGAGTCCCTGCTGCCCCTCGCCCGGGCCGTAGCGGAGGATCTCCAACTCCTTCTCGGTGAGGGGCCGCACGGGGTTGTAGGTGTAACAGAGGGCCAGGATGTTGTTGTCGTCCATGGGGATGAAAGCGTGGCCGCTGAACAGCGGGTCGGCGCCATAGGGAGGGATGATGGTGTGGAAGGGCAACATGAACTGGGTGATGCGCCAGTAGTAGGAGTCCTCCTCAGCGTTGCGCCGCGCGCCGATGAGCACGCCGTAGTCGGTGTCCTTGACCTGGAAGCGCGGGTGGCGGTCCCGCATCTTGTAGATCATCCCCTGCTCCTGCTTCGAGTTGAGGCGGAAGGGGTCGGCGAAGCTGGAGTGGAGGAAGCCGCTGTGGCTGGAGTCGATCTCCCCCTCGATGGTCTGGAAGTAGTTGTTCTGGGCGACGCGCTTGGTGAGGTAGCAGTGGGACTCCGGCACCAGGTTCCACTCCAGACTGGGGAGCGGGGGAGGGGCGTCCTGCGACGGGCCCATGTAGGTCCAAATGACGCCGTTGCGCTCGACAGTGCGGTAGGTCTTCAGCCGCACCTTGTCCTTGAAATTGCTCTCCGGGGGCTCGCTCGGCATATCCATGCAGGAGCCGTCGGCCGCGAACTTCCAGCCATGGTAGGCGCAGCGCAGGCCTTCCTCCTCGTTGCGCCCGAAGAAGAGCGATGCGGCCCGGTGAGCGCAGTGGGGCGTCATCGTAGCCACCGCGCCGCTCGTGAGCCGCACGACGAGGAGGTCTTCGCCCAGGAGCCGCGTCCGGTGGGGGATGCCGTCGGGCTTGACCTCGGAAGAGAGCACGGCCGGGATCCAGTAGCGGCGCAGGAGGTCGCCCATCGGTGTCCCTGCGCCTACGTGGGTGAGCAGCTCGTTGTCCGTCGCGGAGAGCATCGCGTCCTCCAGTAGTGCACTTGCCGCGCGAGTATACATCGGTACTGACGGGCGTGGGGTAGAATGAAGGCACGCTCCACGGGAGGTTGTCATCTTGGTGCGATTCCTCACTGCCGGCGAGTCCCACGGTCCCGGACTCGTCGCGCTGCTCGAAGGGCTGCCTGCGGGTATCGCCGTCTCGGAGGCCGCCATACGAGCGGACCTCGCGCGCCGCCAGATGGGTTACGGGCGGGGCGGGCGGATGCAGATCGAGACGGACTACGCGGTGCTGCAGTCCGGCGTGCGCCACGGATACACAACGGGCGCCCCCATCGCGATGCTCATCGAGAACAGGGACCACTCAACCGGCAACGGCCCTGACGGCAAACCCTGGACGCACACGATGGCGAAGGAGCCCGTGGAGGGCGACGTGACGCCCATCCACCGCCTGCGCCCTGGACACGCGGACACGCCCGGCATCAGCAAGTACCTGCAGGACGACGCGCGCAACATCCTGGAACGCTCGTCGGCGCGAGAGTCGACCGCAAGGGTGGCCGTGGGAGCGGTCTGCCGCGCCTTCCTGTCCGAGTTCGGGGTCGAAGTGCACAGCCACGTTACGAATATCGGGGGCGTGCAGGCGCATCCTCCCGAGCCCGTGGACTGGGACGCAGCCGAGGACTCGCCTGTCCGCTGCGCCGACCCCGACGCGAGCGCCCTGATGGTCCGCGAGATCGACGCGGCGAAGGAGGCGGGCGACAGCCTCGGCGGCGTCGTGGAGGTCGTCGCGACGGGCCTGCCGATAGGCCTTGGTTCTCACATCCAGTGGGACACGAAGCTGAGCACCCGGCTGATGGCGTCGGTGGGGAGCGTCAATGCGGTCAAGGGGGTCGAGGTCGGCAAGGGGTTCGAGCTCGCAGACCTGCGCGGCTCGAAAGTGCACGACGTCATCAAACCGATCGATGAGTGGGAGCGGGACGGGAACGGCGGATGGATGAAGCCGTGGCCCCGCCGCACGAACAACGCGGGCGGCCTCGAGGGCGGCATGACGACGGGTGAACCGTTGATCGTCCGCGCAGTGGTCAAGCCCATCGCCACGATGATGACCCCGCTCCCGTCCGTGGACCTGACGACCGGCGAGCTGGACCAGGCGCACTACGAACGGAGCGATATCACGTTCGTACCCACGTGCGGCGTCATCGCGGAGGCGATGGTGCTGATCACGCTTGCGGACGCGTTCATGGAGAAGTTCGGCGGCGACCACATCACCGAGACGCGCCGCAACCACGGGAGCTACATGGCTACAGTGGGGCCGCGAGACGGATGATAGGCGCATGATCGGAATGCGGGCATGAGAGCCCTGGGGCTGCTGCTCGGCTCCGGCGTGTTGCTGCTCGCTGCGGGTTGGATGTTCAGGCACAGCAGGAACATCTCCGGCGCGACGAAGTTCATCCTGGTCGTCGGCGGCACTGTTCTTGCAGGCGTTGCACTGGCGTTCCTGATCGGCGCGCTCATCGAGTCCGTGCGGTCGTTCTAGGGATGCTCTGAATAACCCGTCAACGTTGAGTTGAGCGGATGGACGGGGTT
>JAPPHT010000047.1 GCA_028874795.1 Chloroflexota bacterium | reverse complement strand
AACGCCGTCGTCGCTTGTCCGGCGCGGTGTGTGCCTCGCCACCCTCGCCCCGCCCCATCCCATCTTCACCACTGACCAGCAGCCGGTTCCCCACCGCAGGGTTCCGGCTGGTTCTGCATGTCTCCCGCCACGGTCGCTGCGCGTTCCACCCCGCACGAGCCGGGCACACCCCTACGCTCCGTCTCCCGAATCGGCATTCACCGGGGGCGGAGTCTGCCCACTAACCAACCAGCCCATGAGCACGCCCGACGTCCGGATGCCGGCGTGGGGCAACACAACTCAGAGGAGGTGCAGATGCACTGACCGGAACGACGAGCTGCCGCGCGCGTGAGCGTCGGCAGCTACCACACGAGGTTCCCCACGAAGTCATCGCGGGGATCAGGGAACGAAGGAAACGAGAGGGATGACGAGAGGCCGGGGAGGTTGCATCTCCCCGGCCTCTCTCCTCACTGCGCGACAGAGGCGAGAAGGCCCGGCGCAACAGGAGGTACGACCCATGCTAGCACGACACGACGACCGGCACATCGTCCCCGTCTGGGGACGGCTGCGCGTGCTGAACGAGGACGCCCACCGGCGCTACCTCGCTCGCAAGTTCGCGCCCGGCAACCCCGGCGGCCCCGGGGTCGATCCCGCCCGCTGGCGGCTGAACGCCGCCGCCTTCTTCAAACTCTGCGGCGCCCACGGCCTCAGCCAGGTCGACGTCGCGGACGCCACCGCGAGCAGCCGGAGCATGGCTCTCGAAG
The DNA here is from genome assembly GCA_028874795.1 of Chloroflexota bacterium. Taxonomy (GTDB): domain Bacteria; phylum Chloroflexota; class Dehalococcoidia; order Lucifugimonadales; family Australimonadaceae; genus Bin16. The sequence goes on along the minus strand of JAPPHT010000047.1, from coordinate 6,565 downwards.
CTGATCTGCGGCCACCGCAGGGCTGGCGACCGCTTCGCCCGGAAGCTCTGCGACTTCTTCGGAGCCTCGTTGCTCGACCTGTTCGAGGAGGTGCCGGCATGAGACAGGGGCCATACGTTCCATTCACACCGGAGGACAACCAACAGCTGCGCCATCCGACGCGTCTGGTGGTCGAGCTGGGCTGGCACCCGACGCGGCGCGCCTGGGTCTGGAACTACGCCAGCCGCGCGTCGACCGACGATCAGCACATGCTGCGTGACAGTGGGGCCTCCTACGGAGGCGGCCCCAGCGACCGCACGCTGCGCAGGCGCCGTGCCCGGACGGGCGTGCTCCTGCGGAGGCTCGGCGACCTGCGGAACGCCCCCGGGTTCGAGGGGCTCGAAGTGGGATCGCGGGCATGGGTGAGCAGGGCGCAGCGCCTGCTCAGGGAGCAAGGGTCGTGATCGTCTACGCATCCCTCCGGCTCGTCGTCCGCCACGACGACGAGGCCGACGAGGAGCGCTGCCTCTGCGGTGCGCCCCACGGTCATCCGACCGTCCGGTGGGCCTGCACCGCGAGATCGAGCGTGACGGCGCGCATCCTCGCGCAGAGGATCGCGTCACGTGAAGAATTCCCCACGTCTCCCTGGCGCGCGCGGCGGTATCGTCAGGACGACGCTGACCGCGGCGAATCCCCAAGGGGAGACGCTGCACCTGCGAGCGTCCAGTTGCACCTGGCGCTCGGCGCCTCATCGCGCTGACTGAGGCTCACAAACGCATTCCAACGCGCGGGAGGGTTCCGTCCACGGAGCCCTCCCGCTTCACCCCCAAGGAGTCAAGCCCATGACCGAACAGAGCATGACCGAGCAGGTGATCGCGGCGGCCTATGCAGCTGACGACGCCTTCGAGGACGGTGCGGACTGAGCGTCCGCTGTTTCTCGTATCCACAGGGCCGCGCATGCGAGGCGGCTCGCCCTTACGAACATCGCACACAGCAAACCACACCCGGGACGTGCCCCCACGGGCACGCCGCGGGGATCCCGCCCTGCCGGCACGCTCTACTCTTGTCCGGCGGGGCGGGAGGGGTGTGCCCTGCGTCCATGCCTCCGTGGGGGAGGCCGGGCGCAGGGGCGGGTCCCCGGGGTCCGTGGGGGCTATGTCCCCCAAGGAGCAGACCCATGGACCTTGCAGGATTCATCGACACGTTCAAGGACTCGATCGCCCAGCGGGTGGTGGAGTCGTACCCGCCCCTCTACCGGCCCTCCGAGCAGGCCGTCCTCCTCCCCGCGCTCCTGCGCAGGCCGCTCGGCGCGCAGGCGGACGCCATACGCGGCGCGGCCCTCTCGCTGCGGGCCAACCAGGGCACCACCGCCGTCGGCGAAATGGGCACCGGAAAGACCTATATCGCGGCGAGCGCCGCCCACGCGGCCGGCTTCAGGCGCGTGCTGGTGCTCTGCCCGCCGCACCTCGTGCCCAAGTGGAAGCGCGAGGTAGAGGAGACCGTCCCGGGAGCCCGCGCAGCCATCGTCGGCTCCATCACCGACCTCGAACGCCTCCGCCTCCTCCCGCGCTCGGCCCCGCTCTTCGCGGTGATGTCCCGCGAGAAGGCGAAGCTCTCCTACCGCTGGCAGCCCGCCGTCGTCGAGCGGCTGGCCGTGGCGGACGGCAGGCTGGTACGCGACGAGGAGACGGGCGCCCCCATCCGCTTCCCGTGCTGCCCGGTCTGCGCGGCGCAGGCGCTCGACAGGGAGGGCGTGCCCCTCTCGCTGGGGGACCTCTCCCGGAAGCGGCGCGTCTGCGACGTCTGCAACTCCCCACTCTGGCAGGCCGACAACGCCGGCCCCCGCCGCTATCCCCTGGCCGACTACGTCAAGCACCGGATGCGGGGCTTCTTCGACCTCTTCATCGGAGACGAGGTCCACGAGTTCAAGGCGCGCGGCTCCGCGCAGGGCATCGCCGCCGGCGTGCTCGCGGAGTCGTGCGGCCGCTCGCTCACGCTCTCCGGCACGCTGATGGGCGGATACGCCAGCACCCTCTTCCACCTCCTCTACCGGTTCTCCCCTGAGATCCGCACCGAGTTCGGGCACTCGGAGGAGGGGCGCTGGATCTCCCGGTACGGGTTCACCGAGGAGACGATATACAAGGACGACGACTCCCCGGTCGAGGACGGGCGGGCCAGCCGGAGGCGGCGCTACCGCAAGGTGGTGCGCGAGCGCCCCGGCCTCTCCCCCTCGGCCCTCTTCCACCTGATCGGCAGCTCCATCTTCCTCAGGCTCTCGGACGTGGCGTCCGGGCTGCCGCCGTACGAGGAGCGGGTGCTGCTCTCCCGGATGGACACGGAGCAGGACCACACGGGGTTCTCCCAGCGCGGCGCCTACGACATGCTCTACGGGGCGCTGAAGCAGGCCCTCGGCCAGGCGCTTGCGACCGGCTCCAAGCGGCTGCTGGCCGCCTACCTGCAGACGCTGCTCGCCTACCCGGACGGCTGCACGAGGGGCGAGACCGTCTTCGACCCCGCGACGGGCCTCCCCATCGCGGCGGTCGCCCCGCTCTCCGAGGAGCGGACCTATCCGAAGGAGCAGGCGCTGGTCGACCTCGTGGCGGCCGAGCGCCTGGAAGGACGTCGGGTGCTGGTGTACGCGACGCACACCGGTACGCGGGACATCACCGAACGGATGGACGGCATCCTGAGCCGGCACGGGTTCAGGGTGGCGGTGATGAAGGCCGACGCGGTCGCGCCTGAGCGGCGCGAGGCGTGGGTGGCCGAGCAGGTGGAGAAGGGCATCGACGTGCTCATCTGCCACCCGAGGCTGGTGCAGACCGGCCTCGACCTGATCGAGTTCCCAACACTTTGCTGGTTCGAAACGGACTATTCGGTCTACACGATGCGGCAGGCCTCCCGCCGGTCGTGGCGCATCGGCCAGAACCGGCCGGTGCAGGTGGTGTTCATGGCGTATCGGAACAGCCTGCAGGCTGACGCCCTGAAGCTGGTGGCGAAGAAGCTCCAGTCCTCGCTGGCGGTGGAGGGCGAACTGCCGGAGGACGGCCTCGCCGCCTACGGCGACGACGGAGACGACCTCATGCTCGCGCTGGCACGGAAGATCGTGAACGGCGACGAGGATGAGGCGGAGACGATGGAGGCGGTCTTCGCGGCAGCGCGGGACGCCGAGTCCACCGCCGAGGAGTACCTGGTCGACGACGGCTGGAAGGCGCCGGACGTCGAACCGGAGACCGCCGTGGTCGACGGCGATGCCACCGGCATTGAGCCGACGGTGCTACCGGTCCCGGACAACGGCAGCCGCGACGAGGACAGGGAGCCGCAGCAGACGCTGTTCTCCTGGGCGGAGTTCATGGCCGATGGCCCGGTGAAGCCCAGAGGCCGCAGCCGCAAGCCTCAGCCCGCGAGCCTCTCCATGTTCGAGTGGGCACTCACCATGGAGCGCGAGCGGGAAGCCGAGCTTGTGACGGCGTTAAAGTGACGGCGTTGGCTGAGGGGATGCCGCCGGTGACAACCGGCGGTATCCCCCGGCATGTGTGGGAGTTTCTGCATTTAAGGCCATCGCGATAGGGGTGTTGGGGTTCGTACCCACTCTACATCGCATCCACGATTGCTGCTCCCTGAAGGTGCGCGCCAGACCCCGCGCGTGACCTGCTGGAACCGGAGCGCACGATGCCTAATGAGACATCGCTAACGGGAAGGAATGACCACCGCGAAGCTGGATGTTGGGGTACTCACAGGAGCACGCCTACGTGCTCGCCGCCGGTCACATGGAACTGGTAGAAGGCGAGCACAACAGTTGCCAGACACGAGCGATCTGCACCTGTACTCATTCAGAGGTGATGCCCGGCACAGAGGGTGGATAACGCCATACGACGCTGCGACCTCTGGTGGCCTCATCTACGGGCCTCTCTATGCGGTACCGCCGCTATGAGGCATGGGGATTGACCTCGGGGCTATGGCCTGCTATGGACTAGCGGTTGCGCCCGGCGGTGGGGCTGCGCAATGCCGAGGGGACACGGCGGTCACTGCGGTGTGAGAATCGCAGTGACCAACCCCGCTGCCCCTCCATCTCCACTGGGCAGGAGGGACTCATGAGGCAGAGGCTGCTGGGCTTCATCGGGGTGGTCGGCGTCGCCATCCTCATCGTGCGGGTCATCGCGTGAGCATGACGGACAAGAACGCCGAGATGCAGGCGGTACTCGCCGAACTGCAAGCGATGAAGGCCATCCTCGCGGAGTTGGAGGCGATTCGCCTCCTCAACGAACGGATACTCAGCGAGTTGCAACGCATCGGGGCAGGTCGGTAGGTGGAGTTGAACGTCGTGGAGTCGGGACTCGTGCCCTCGGCGGTACTGGCCTTCATCAGCGTGGGCCTGCTGGTGGCAGCGTACCGCATCCTGAAACGCAACCGCAGGTAGGGAGGAGTTGCGATGACGCAGGAGATTCTACTGGCCGTGGACGGGCCGCCGCCGCTCAGAGACACCGGCCTCCAGTTCTACAACTCGCACCATCCCCAGTACCATCTGGTCGTCCGGCTGCGTGAGGCCGCAGCACAGGCGTTGGCCGCACAGCCGGACTGGGACCCGCACGAAGCAGGGTGGATTGCCCTCGCGTTGACGGTCGTGCAGCCCTCTCCCGAACTCGCCACGGCGGAGGTAGCAGGGGCACTGGACGGGGTAGCGGACGCGTTGCAGGCCACCCCTGCGGACGCCGACGTTCCCGGCTGTTCGCTCTACCAAGACCCACGGCAGATACGGGTGGTGCGGTACGCCGTGCAGCAGGGAGATGCTCTAGCCTACAGCGTCCGCGTCAGGGTCATGGGAGCCCCGTCCTGATATTGAAGCAGGTCATCGACATCATCGAAGAGGCTGCCTCACGGCTCATGGACATTACCGCCCGCGTGTGCGAGCGGCTGCTGACCAGGCTCATCATCAAGTGTCTGGCCGCATCCATCGTTGCCGCCATCCTCGTTGCCGTCCTGGCATGGCTGCTGATGCGCTAGACGCTCGATGCTGCCGAACCTCAACGACCGCCACATCGAATACATCCGGCTCCGCTACGGCGTCGACAGGGGAGTGCCTCGGACGCTCGAGGAGGTCGGTGCCGGTTCAGCGGCCATCCGCTCCCGCTTCCTCAACTACAGCCTGTCTGCCCTGGCGAGCCGAGAGGTCGTCGGGATCCAGGCGGATGGCCTCGTCGTAGTCGCGCACCGCCTTCTCCGGCTCGCCCAGGTCCTGGTACAGGATGGCCCTGTTCCGCAACGACTCGACGTTGTCCGGGTCGAGGGCGATCCCCAAGCAGCGTGTTGGCGAACCCCCTCGCCATGTGCGCCCCTGCGTTGTCCGGGTCGATTTCAATGATGGCGCTGAAGTCGTCGACGGCGCCCTCGTATCGGGCCAAGCGCATCCGGGCTGTTCCTCTGTTGAAGAGGGTGCGCGTGTTGGCGGGCTCAAGGTCGAGAACCCTGGTGTAGTCGGCCAACGCGAGGTTGTACTGCTCCAGGCTCGCGTGGGCGATCCCCCTGGCCATCAGGGCTTCGCTGCTGTCGGGGTCGATGTCCAGGGACCTGCCCAGGTCCTTGATCGCCTCTTCGCCGCGGCCCATGCCGCCTAGGGCGACCCCCCTTCCGCGCAGCGCGGGGGCATTGTCGGGATCAAGCCCGATGACGGCGTCGAAGTCGTCGAGGGCGCTGTCGTACGCTTCGCGATTGAGGTTGGTTATCCCCCTGGCGTAGTGGGCGATGCCGTAGTTCGGCTCGATCCGTATGGCGGCGTCGAAGTCGTCGAGGGCCTTGTCCAGTTCACCCAGGTCGCGGTATGCCAGCCCACGGCTGTAGTGGGCCTCGACGAAGTCGGGGTCAAGCTCCAAGGCCTTGCTGAGGTCGTCGATCGCCTGTAGAGAATCCCCCATCTCGGCGTAGATCAACCCCCTGTCGTAGTGGGGGTCAGGGTCGTCGGGAGCAAGGAGTATGGCGATGTCGAAGTCACCGACCGCGCCGGCCAACCGACAGACCATCACCTACGGCGACCTCGCTGCGGCGATAGGCTCCCCCGCAAGGATGGCTCAGGCCATAGGACGCGCTGACCTCGATCCCATCTCCGACTACTGTAGAGAGCACGGCTTGCCGCCCCTATGGGTGATCGTCGTCAATCAGGAGACCGGCAGGTCCGGCCAGGACGCCGCTACTGACTTGGACACCGATGCGGAACGCGAGAGGGTCTTCAATCATCCGTGGTTCGCGGCAACGCCCTATAGCTGAGACGCTCATCCTCAACGGCGTCCACTACAAGGACTTCCACGCCAGCCCGCGCCGACTTTTCCATCAGAATCGGGACTTTTGCATCAAAGCCCCGTCCAAGATTGGAGGACAATTAAGGCTGGGCCCGTATGGGCCGTGTTGACGTGAAACAAGATCTTGAACTGGAGATATGACATAATAGTGGATATAATCCCCATACAGATTGTCTTATACGTCACCTGCGGCATAAGTCGGGTGAAAGGGAGTTCTTTGACATGACGAACGCGCTGCGGAGTTTCGGGGGGGGGGGGGGGGGGGGGGGGGGGGGGGGGGGGGGGGGGGGGGGGGG
>JAPPHT010000022.1 GCA_028874795.1 Chloroflexota bacterium | reverse complement strand
CCCCTCGCCCCCTGGGAGAGGGGAACGCGCGCCAGCGCGGGGGTGAGGGTTGCCCCTCGCCCACGCCACGACGTGCAACGACAAGCCCCCCTCGCCCCCTGGGAGAGGGGAACGCGCGCCAGCGCGGGGGTGAGGGTTGCCCCTCGCCCACGCCACGACGTGCAACGACAAGCCCCCCTCGCCCCCTGGGAGAGGGGAACGCGCGCCAGCGCGGGGGTGAGGGTTGCCCCTCGCCCACGCCACGACGTGCAACCACAAGCCCCCCTCGCCCCTTGGGAGAGGGGAACGCGCGCCAGCGCGGGGGTGAGGGTTGCCCCTCGCCCACGCCACGACGTGCAACCACAAGCCCCCCTCGCCCCCTGGGAGAGGGGCTGGGGGTGAGGGTGCCCCCATGCGTGAGGGTGCCCCCTGTCCCCTACAATGGACCGCATGGACCCCACGCGAAGAGCCCGTGGCCTTCGGCGCACCTCCACCGAGGCCGAGCGACTACTGTGGATGCACGTGCGCAACCGCGCCCTTGGCGGATACAAGTTCCGCCGGCAGGTCCCCATCGGACCCTACGTCGCGGACTTCGTGTGCATCTCGGAAGGACTCGTCATCGAACTGGACGGCAGCCAGCACCATGAACAAACAGACGACGATCGGCAACGCACCCAATGGATCGAGAGCGCAGGCTACCGAGTACTTCGACTCTGGAACAACGACATCTTCCAGAACATGCACACAGTCCTCGAAGCCATCATGGCCGAACTGCAACGGACGAATGACCGCGACTGCTAGCGAAGGGAACACCCTCACCCCCCCGCCCCAGGGCGGACTCTCTCCCCCAGGGGGCGAGGGGGGGAACACCCCGCCCCACTTCCCGTACCTGCCCTCCCCCTCTTGCCGCCCCTGCCTGGCCCCCTCGCTCGACGCGTTCGTCTTCCCTGCCACGCCCCGACGTGCAACCACAAGCCCCCCTCGCCCCACGCCACGGCGTGCAATCACAAGCCCCCTCGCCCACGTCACGACGTGCAACGACAAGCCCCCCTCGCCCTCTGGGAGAGGGGCTGGGGGTGAGGGGGTCCCCCGCGTCCGCTCGGCTCCCCCTCACCTGTGGCGCTACCGCGCCCGCCCACACACGGCGCTACCGCGCCCGCCCACACACGGCGCTGCCGCGCCCGCCCTCACCCCCCCGCCCCAGGGCGGACTCTCTCCCCCAGGAGAGGGGGGGAACACCCAGACCCGCCCCACCGCTCTCCCCCTCGCCCTCTGGGAGAGGGGAACGCGCGTCAGCGCGGGGGTGAGGGTTGCCCCCTATCCGCATTGACACACGCGCCATGCGCTGGTAGAAAGAACCTTGCGTGTTGACGCAGAGACATATCGAGCGGTTTGGCCAGAACTGCCCTTTGCATCCTATTGCAAGGGCGGCGGCTGTCGTTGGACAATAGCATCCCTGCCATGCCGCGCAGCAGATAGAACACGTAGCGCGCATGGCCTGCGATACAGACGAATAACGGACCACCCTGCTCTCGGAGAGAGCGCCAAGCCCAAGACTACAGCTCCATAAGGGGGGTAGAAGTGAGATTCACGAAGATTCCGCTCATAGCGACATTGATGGCAGTGGCGCTCTCGCTGCTCATCGTTCTCCCGGGACTCGCACAGACCTCGGGATTCGACGACCCTCGCGGCACGCTCAAGAGCGGCGCCGCCCTCACCGTTGACGTGCTGTCAGTATTGGATGACACGACTACGACGACTACCGACGAATCGAGGGTGGCCGAGTCGTACTTCAACGGTGACCTCTACGTCTCCAACGACGACGACGCGCACAACGCCGTGCGCATCACGGCATCGCCGGCCACCCCCGACCTCGAGGTCTTCAACGGGGCCGACGGTCAGCCCGGAGCCGAGACGGACGACGACGCCACTCCGGATGTCGACGAGACGACGCTCGACGACGACAACGCCCACTGTGTCAGCGCAACCGTCGAGAACGTCCGCAGCGGCAAGGACATCACGATCCGCCTGCGGAGCACGGACAGCGGCGCTACCGACAACAATATCGACACCGACGATGTTGCGCCGTTCGCGGGCCTCTTCAACGTCATCCCGGCGGGTATCGAGCAGCAGGACGGACTCTGCGTGGACTACACCGCCACGGAGGACGTGAACGAGGCGCTGGGCCTGATGCCGGCTCGCCACGGCGACACGCTGCGCATCACGGTCGCCGGCGTCGCCGGCAGCGTCGACATCAAGGTCGACGCGGAGGGCCCCGAGTTCTCCGAGATCTCCCCCGAGGACGGCGTCTACCTCGGCTCCACCTCCGTCAAGTTCCGCTTCGTCGTGGCCGACGAGGACTCCGGTCTGCGCCACGACGGCGAGCTCGACTACACGCGCGGCGACCTGGACGCCCGCGCCTTCAACAACGACGACGACCAGTTCACCAACGGCGAGCCCCGCTCCGTGGCGGGCACCGGCGCGGCCGCGGACATCGACGTAAACTTCGGCACCGAAGGCGAAGTGAGCCACTTCGGCTCCCGCGGCTGGCGCCAGCGCGGCGCAAGGCCCGGCGTCTCCTACTTCCTGGACATGACCGTCGGCAATCAGGACGAAGGTCTCCACCACTGGTACCTCGAGGCGACCGACCGCGCGGGCAACACCACCCGCACCGACGTCGACGACGACGACCGCGAGGACTTCCGCCTCTGGGTGGACGTCTCCAACCCCGAGTTCCGCGACGCCCGCACCGGCATCTCCTACGACTCCGGCGACCGGAAGGAGGTCGTGGACCGCTCCTCCGTCGCGGTCACCTTCGAGGAGGGCGACGGAGCCCTTGACTCGGTCATGAACATCGACGCGGACAAGTTCCTCGTCGAGGGCGCCGAGGTTACCGGCGTGATCCAGCCCGGCGCTGCTTCCAAGTGCACAGGCGACGACCCCTACCCGCTGGACATCGACGAGAACTGCGGCATGGACGGCCACCCGCAGGCGCGCGTCTACCTCCAGTTGGCCGAGCCCCTCGCCCCGGACGCCACCCCGCTCGTCTCCATGTTCGGCGGCGCGGCGCTCGACCGCGCGGGCAACCCCAGCAACCAGGACGAGGTCACGGCCGAGGACTACATCGCGCCCACGATCACCGTCACCCTGACCACCGCGGTCATGGACCGGCCGGTGCTCCGCCACGGCAGCGAGTTCACGGTCGCCATCTCCTCCGACGAGGAGCTCCGCCGCGCCCCGCAGGTCTGGTTCGCCGAGCTCGACGACGCGAGTGCGTCGGATGCGGAGAAGAAGCGCGCTCCGCTGGGCAGCTCCCAGCGCGGCGACCGCGTGGTCGCGGGCAGCGAGGACAACTCCTGGACGCAGACCTACCGCACCAACGACGTCGGTAGCGTTGACGGCGCCTACGCGGTCATCGTCATCGGCGAGGACGACAACGACAACGTCGGCTCGACCGCGGGCTGGGGCAATGTGCGCACCGACAAGCAGCCCATCAACGGAAACAAGGCCAGCCTCTCGGCGCTCATCGCCGGCGACCTGCTGGTGGAGATCGACACGAACGAGAACGTCGGCGACCCGGGCTTCGAGCTCAGCCCCGAGGCGGGCGTGGACACGGACGAGACCGAGAGCCGCAATCCGTACGTCACCATCGACTTCAGCGATGAGAGTGGCGAGTACGACAAGTCCTTCAAGGGCGACTCCCACAGCGCCGTGGCCATCGCGTCCATCACGCTGAACGGCGCCAGCGTCGCGGACAGGGTGTCTGCGGTGGAGAACAACGAGTACACGGTCGGCCTGCGCGACCTGGAGGTCGGCGAGTACGAGCTCAAGGTCACCGGCAGGGACGACGTCGGCAACGAGGTGTCGGACACCTATGAGTTCGAGGTCGTGCCGCGCGACGCGTACGAGATCGACCTCATACCGGGCTGGAACCTCGTGTCCGTGCCCGGCACACCGCTCGACCCCAGCGTCGGCGCGGTGATGGGCGACACCATGGAAGCGAGCATCGTGCTTGCCTACCAGGATGACCAGTGGCTGACCGCGGTCAACGACCAGGGCACCTGGCGTGGCACGCTGACGGACATCGTGGGCGGCTACGGCTACTGGGTGCAGACCACCGCCTTCGAGACCATCTCGACGCTGATCCCGGAGGCGGACACCTCGTCCGTCCTCCCGACCGCAACCGTCATCGAGGGCTGGAACCTGCTCGGCGTCGTGGACGTGCTCCAGGCGGACGCCGGCGACCCGCCGTCCGGCGGCGGTGAGGCCGACGACTACTTCAACAACTTCGACTGGCGCGTCGCCTACGCCTTCGAGACCGAGACGAACCAGTGGACCAGGACCCTCCCCGACGTCAACGACGACGCGGACGACGAGATCCTCAACGGCAAGGGCTACTGGGTCTGGAGTACGGAGGAAGGCACGCTGGTCCCGTAACCGGCGACCACACGCGCACCCCACGGAGGTTTCCGCCTCCGCGGGGTGCGACAGGAACAGGAAAAGCGAGGTTCCTGCGTCCCCACAGGAACGACAGGAAAGCGAGGTTCCTGCGAAGGCAGGGACGACAAAAGGGAAGAACGGACCACCCTGCTCTCGGAGAGAGCGCCAAACCGAAACTACAGCTCCATAAGGGGGGTAGAAGTGAGATTCACGAAGATTCCGCTCATAGCGACATTGATGGCAGTGGCGCTCTCGCTGCTCATCGTTCTGCCCGGACTGGCGCAGACATCCGACATCACCGACGGCAGGGGAGGCAGCGGCAACATCTCTGTCGGCGTCTTCGACGATATCGAGGACGCCCAGTTGGCCAAGCTGACGGTGAGCAACTTTTCTCCTTGGCCTGACCCGCCTGGAGCTCCCGTGCCGCTTCCGTACATCCCCATTGCGGCGGATGCGACTCCCGCCAATCTCGGCGGTGCCGCTGATGTGCATACTGGTACCGACAGGGCCTATCTGGCGGACCTCCGCGTCGACCCGCAGGACACGTTCTTCCGGAACACCCTGTACGTCTCCAACGACGGGAGCGCATACAACACCGTCGTCGTCAATGTGAACACCTCCGGCCTGACGGCCTACGACAACACCTGTGTGCAGGTGGATGGCGCCAGCGGCCCCGATGCGGTGGTTACGGCCGTCGTGCGGAACAACCGCTCCGGCGACACCATCACGATGGAGCTCGTCAGGGCTGGTGACGGAGACTCTACGAATTCCCTTGCCCCGGATGGGACTCTTGACGCAGACGCAGGCGACTACGCCCAGGCGCTCTTCAAGGTCGTTGAGCAGGGCGCCACGGGCACCTACGATCCGACCCCTGGCGACACCACAAACAACGACGAGCGTGAGCTTGAATTCAGGCAGCATGGCGGCCCGACCTGGTGCGACACCGCTGCAACGCGTGACTACGACCCTACCCCGGACGACCCGAGCAGCGGGGACGAGGTAACGGGCATTGAGGTCGAAGAGACAGCTACCAGCGCGGCCTACGGACCCATTCCCCTGCCGGGCGTCGCGGGCGAACCGCTGTTGGGCGTCGCTCCGCCTGAGCAGCAGGAGATCGCGACGATCTTCGCGCGGCACGGCGACCGCCTGACCATCACGGTCCCCGGCCAGTCCGGCAGCGTGGAGCTGACGGTCGATGGCGCCGGCCCGGACTTCACGGCCATCACGCCTGAGGACAACGACGTCACGCGCTCCAGCCGCCTCACCTACTCCTTCGAGGTGCGGGACGACGACTCCGGACTGCGCCACGACGGCGAGGCCCGGTTGACCGAGGACGACGACTACGAGGAGGTCAACCCGGACGGCGACCAGCATCTGGAGACCGAGCCGCTCTCCGAGGACCCCAACGCGGCGGTCTCGGCGAACGGCCCCGCCGCCGACATCGACGTCAACGTCGTGGTCAACCCCAGGAGCACGGACCCGAACCCGGCTGCCGTTACCTACGAGGACATCAGCGCGTCCGGCACATGGCGCATCGCGGGCAGCCGCGCGGGCGTCGCCTACTCCTTCACCGCCAGCGGCGCGGACAAGACCGACAACCACTACCTCTACCAGCTGCGGGCGCGCGACCGCGCCGGCAACTGGAGCGTCACCGACGCCGACGACGACCGGGACGCCCCCGGTAACCAGCCGTTCGTCTTCCGCGTGGACAACGTGGACCCCGATCTGGCCGTGGCGCGCACCGGCATCTCCTGGAACTCCGAGGACGACGCGGAAGAGGCCGACCGCAGCTACATCGCGCTCGACTTCGGCGGCGACGCGATCGGCGATGTCGACACGGACAACATCACGGTGGTCGGCCACAACATCGTCGGCTACATCCACCCGGGCACGGCGCCCGCCATCAACCGGAACGAGGGCGCCCCGGACCGGGCGGACTACGACCCCGTTCGGATCAGGTACTCGCCCGCGGAGCGGACCGCGCCCGATGCGACTGCCCTTGCGGAAGCACGGAGTCCTAGCGGAACCCCCACCCCCACCTCGCGGACGCAAGCGCAGAACGACATCCTGATCAGCCAGGGGCGGTTCACGCGGTACACCGCTACCCAGGTGATCCTTGACGCCCTGACCGCTGAGCAGGATGCGGTAGCGCCCGTGATGCCGACTACCACAGAACCGGACGACTGCACCTCTCTCGTTATCGCTGATGTATCTTCCACCGACCTTGAAACGTGCGGTGAGTGGGTCGAGTACAGGGCTGAGGTGGCCCTGTTCAACACGGGCGAGTCTGACAGGGTCGCCGCGACCGCCAGGTTCATGGCCGACGACGCGGCGTTCGACAAGTCCCTGATGCCCGGCACGGACATTGAGGGGAACGACATCGTAGAGCCGCGGTCCCTCGTCTACATCGAGCTGGCCGATGAGCTGGCGTCCGACGAGACGCCCACGGTGCAGGTGGTCGGCGGGGCCGTGCGCGACCTCGCGGGCAACGCCAACGACGCGAGGACGCTCGGCGCAGCCGAAGTGCAGGACTGGATCGCGCCGAAGCTGACCGTGACGGTTACGGGCACGGCGGCGGACCGCCAGGTGGCGAACGTCAAGGGCTCGTTCACCGTCGACGTGTCGGCCGACGAGGACGTGACGCGCCCGCGCGTGTTCTTCGTGGCGCTCAAGGCCACGGCGGCAACAACGATGAATTCAGACGGCACCTCCAGCCTCACCGGCGCCTACAACTACACCATCGGCCCGGCGACCGACGGCACGAACGAGGCCAACTCGCTCACGGCCCAGGAGGCGGAGAACCACTGGAGCCGGGCGTACAAGGTGAACTCCGCTGACCTGAGCGGCTTCGACGACGCCAAGGGCCAATTGGTGGGCGTGATCGTCCTAGCCGAGGACGACGAAGACAACAGCGGCGCGACGGCGGGCTGGACGCCCTCGATGCACCGCGAGGCCCCGGTGCCCACCGCGGGCAACAAGCTGAACCTGGCGAAGATGGACGGCGCCGGCCTGCTGGTCGAGATCGACAGGTCCGTCCTCGATGCGAGTGAGATCTTCGTGACCCCGCGCAGCGACGCTGACGGCGAGGAGACGGAGAGCGCCAACCCGTTCGTGAAGCTCGACTTCACAAACGAGGGCAGCGAGTACCAGGTCTGTGAGCTCGATGCGAATGACGAATGCCGCGAGGGCGTGAAGGTGGAGTACAGGGACTCGCACTCGCGGGTCGACATCCCGGAGATCACGGTGAACGGCGAGAACGCGCTGGCGAGCCTGGCGCGCATCGACTCCAACGAGTTCTCGCTCGTGCTGCGCGACCTCGAGGTCGGCGAGTACGAGGTCTGGTACGCCGTGACGGACGACGCGGGCAACGAGGGCGAAGAGGTCGAAGGCCTGTTCAAGTTCGAAGTGAAGCCGCGCCAGCCGTACGAGATCGAAGTAACGCCGGGCTGGAACCTGATATCGCTCCCGGCCACCCCGCTGGAGCCGGCCATCGGAAACGTGCTCGGGAACAACCCGTACATCTCGCCGGTGCTGGCCTACCAGGACGGCGACTGGGTCACCGCGATCCAGGAAGAGGACGGCACGTGGCGCGGACGGCTGGAAGAGATCGAGGGCGGCTACGGCTACTGGGTCCACGCTCGGACCTTCGAGACCATCGAGACGATGCTGTCCGAGACCGACCCGGCGTCCACGCTGCCGACCGTCCCGGTGACGCAGGGCTGGAACCTGCTCGGCGTGCTGGACGTCTACCAGAACGCTGACGGCGATGCGCCCGGCCTGCACAATGACGAGCAGGACGGCGACCCTGAGGCGGACAACTACCTCAAGAGCATCCAGTGGCGCGTAGCGTACACCTACGACACGACGGCCAGCCTCTGGGTCAAGACCGTGCCGGACGTGGGCGACGACAGTGAGATAACGAACGGCACAGGCTACTGGGTCTGGTCGAACTCGCCGGGCACGCTCGCCCCGTAATCCGGCGCCCGCCTGGCCCCTTCCCCCTCGACGGGGAAGCCCGGGACGGGACTGACACAGGGTACGATGAGAGCCCCCGCCACCACGGCGGGGGCTCTTCCCCTCCTTGCAGGGGTCGTCTGGTCCCTTCCCCCTTGACGGGGGAAGGTTAGGATGGGGGTGAACTGCGCATAGCCTGCGAGAGAAGCCCCATGACAAGGGCGCGGCTGCTCCCATAGAATCGCGGCCATGCTCCGATTCGCACACCCCTCCCGCGCTCTGCTCCCCCTCGCCGCCCTGCTGACCGCGCTGCTCGCCGCCGCGCTCCTCGTCCCGCTCGTCGCCTCCGCGCTCCTCGTTCCCCTCGTCGCCTCCGCCCAGGGCAACGGCGACGGCGACGGCCAGCAACGCAACGAAGGCATCCCCGCCTTCCCCATCGTCTACGAGCGCGGCACCGTCACCCTGGACGGCGAACCGGTCGCCAGCGGCGAGATCGTCGTCCGCGTCGGCGACTGGGAGCGCCGCGCCCGCATCCCCGTCGTCGACGGCGCCTTCGACTGCGCCAACGACGAAGGCTGCTTGCTCGTCGGTCCGCCGAGCGACTACATCGATGAGCCGGTGACCTTCCACCTCAACGGCGACCAGCAGGCCGACCTCACCTACCCCTTCCCGCTGCTGGGCTTCCCCTGCTTCGTGGACAGCGTCGAGCTCCGCTTCGGCGAAGGCCTCGAACCCCGCACCGAGGACCACTGCCCCGGCGTCGTGCGGGTCTCCCCCGAGGACCTCCCCACCGTCCCGCCCACCCCCACCCCGACCCCAACCCCCGCCCCGACGGCAACCCCAACCCCCACGCCGACGCCGCTGCCCCCAACCGCGACGCCAACCCCTGCGCCCCCCGAGCCCACCGCCACACCCGTCGAGCCCACGTCGGACGGCGGTCCCGGCGGCTCCGACACGCTCATCGTAGTGCTGGTCGTGCTCGTGGGCGTCGTGGCGCTCCTGGGCGTGGGCGCCGTCGCGCTGCGTAGGCGGCGCTCGTAGGGGCAACCCTCACCGCGGCTGAAGCGCGGGAGTGTCGGGTGCGTTGGCCTCTCCATCAGCCGCAAGGGTGCTTCCTGTATACTGCCCGCATGCAAACGACAGAGGCACGTCTCCCCCTCATCGACTCGATACTGCCCGGCAAGGGGTTGCTGCGTGACGCGGCGCTCGTGGTGGGCTTCGCACTGCTGGTGTCGCTGTTCGCGCAGATCGCGGTGAAGCTGCCGTTCACCCCCGTCCCCATCACCGGACAGACGCTCGCGGTGCTGCTCACAGGCGGCGCGCTTGGCGCGAACCGCGGGGCCGCGAGCCTGGGGCTCTACATGCTCATGGGCATGGTTGGACTGCCGGTCTTCGCTCCATCGCTCGGTGAGGGGACGGTGTTCCACTTCATCCTCCCGTGGGAAGGCAGTGCCGACCTCGTCTGGGAGATCGCCAGCGGCGGCTACATCGTCGGCTTCGTCGGCGCGGCGTGGGTCGTCGGGCGGCTGGCGGAGCGGGGCTGGGACCGGAGCTGGCAGGTGCTGCTGGCACTACTCGCGGGCAACGTGGTGCTGTACGTGCCGGGACTGCTCTGGCTGGGCTACTGGGCCGTGGACAAGGAGTGGACGTCCGGCGCGAGCATCATTCCGGACACGTTGCAGTGGGGGCTCTGGCCGTTCGTTGCGGGCGACCTTGCGAAGCTGTACGTGGCCTCGGTCGCGCTGCCGGGCGCGTGGGCGTTGGTGGGACGGAAGGAGCGTTAGGGTGGAGATCACCTGGTTGGGGCACGCGGCGTTCCGCGTGCGATCCGGAAACAAGACGCTCGTCATGGACCCGTACCCGTCGGAGCTGGGGCTGCGCATTCCGCCGCAGCAGGCGCAGGCCGACCTGGTCACGCAGAGCAGTAGCGACCCGCTCCACTCAGCGCTCGACGCGCTCTCGGGTGAGCCGATCGCGCTCGACGGCCCAGGCGAGTACGAAGCGGCAGGGATGCACCTGCGCGGGCTCCGCACGACACGCCGCACGAACGAGGGCGAGCCGCAGCAGTGGAACACGGTGTTCTCGGCGCAGGCGGAGGGGATCGCGTTCTGTCACCTGGGCAATCCGGACCGGCTGCTGACGAACCGGGAGGTCGACGCGCTGGGGTCGCCGCACGTGCTGATGGCGCCGGTGGGGAGCGACACGGGGCTGTCTGCAGCGGATGTGGTGGAGATCGTTCGAAATGTGGAGCCGCGCATCATCATCCCGATGCTGTACGCGCACAGCGGGAACAAGCATCCGCTGCGGGAGTTGGGCCCGTTCCTGCGCGAGCTGGGCGTCCGGGAGCCGGAGGGGCAGCCGCGCTTGACGGTGACACGGGCGAACCTTCCGGACGAGACGCAGGTTGTGGTGCTGCAGCCCACCGGAGCGATGCTATAGGGGAGCGCCCGAGACGCGACGTAGGTTCTTGCCACCCACCCGCCCGGTACCCTGTGGGGGACACCCCCACGCCCCGGCAGAGGGGTAATGCCTCTGCACTCCCCGTGGACACCTACCCCTTGCCCTTCCGGTTCACCCCCAACCCCGCATCAAGTGTGAGGCAGTCTCGCCTTCCCCTATCAAGGGGAAGGGATCAGGCCACGTGAGAGATTCCTCGACTCCCGTGCGCTCCGCTCGGAGTGACAGTCTCGGGGGGTTGCGTTGACCATTGGCGCGTCGTGTTCCTAGAATGACCGCCGGAAGGTGTGCCATGCAAGAGATGCTCATCGACAGTATCCGCGTCAGCCTGATGAACTACCAGCGTGTGGTCATCCTGAAGGAGCGGGAGAGCGACCGCTACCTGCCGATCCGCATCGGGTCGCCGGAGGCGGACGCGATCGCGCTGAAGCTACAGGACGTGACGGCGGCGCGACCGCTTACGCACGACCTGCTGGGCTCTGTCATCACGACGCTGGGAGCGGCCATCAAACACGTCGTGGTCTGCGACCTGGAGAACGACACGTTCTTCGCCAAGCTCGTCGTGACCCTGGCGGACGGCACGGAGACGGAGATCGACTGCCGGCCGAGCGATGCGATAGCGGTTGCGGTGCGCGGCGGACAGCTGGTGCGCGGGAAGGACGGCGAGGAGCACTGGTTCTCGTCGCTCCAGGAGGCGGAGGACTTTGCGCGGGAGGGAGGCGGCGACGCCGCGAACGTGCGTGCCAGAGTGCCGATCTTCGTGGAGGAGCGCGTGCTGGAGCGCGCGGGCGTGGTGGTGGACGGGAGTGTTGAGGAGAGCAGCGAAGGGTCGCAGCCGCGGCGGAGGCCGCGCCCGGAGCGGCAGGGCGTTACCCAGGAGGAGATGGAGAAGCTCTCCGCGTTCTCGGAGTTCCTGGAGGACCTGCCAGGGCTGGAGGACCTGGGGAAGCCGGGGGAGCAGCAGTAGGGCCATCCTCGCCCCCAGCCCCTCTCCCAGGAGGAGATGGGAGCAAGGCACCCCACGTAAGGGCTGCGAGGTTGCGCGCTGAAGCGCGGCCCTGCGCGGGAATGACGATACAAGGGGTGCGGCGCCGCTCCCGGGTCCCAGCCTTCGCGGGAAGGACGGCGTTATGAAGGTTCCGCTTTGCTTGCGCGGGATATTGTGATAGGATTCACGCAGCTCCTGATCAGGGTATGAAACGCCGTTCATGGTGGGTTTCAGCGGCGCAGTTCACCGGCCTCGGCTGGTACATCGCCACAGCGATCGTTCTGCCGACACTGGCGGGAGTATGGCTCGACGGCAGAGCGGGAACCTCGCCTCTCTTTCTCCTGGGAGGCCTCCTCTTCGGGGTCGTTCTCGCCTTCTACGGGGTCTACCGGATGGCTTCCGGTTACCTCACCGGCAGCAAGGACAGCAGCCGGGACGAAGAGGCTGACGGATAGTGAAGAGTCGTTTGATCCTGTTACCGGTCCTGGGGCTGGCCGTGCTTGGCCTGGCGCTTGGGCCGATAGGCGCCAAGCTTCTGGGCTTCGAGCGCCTGATCGACGCTCCGGCGGTGCACCTGGCCCCGCAGAAGATCTTCACCATCGGCGGCTTCACGGTAACAAACACACTCCTCTCCGCCTGGCTCACCTGCATCGTCATCCTGCTCCTGTTCGGACTTGGCTCGCGCCGGATGGCCATGGTACCGGGACGCCTGCAAGGCTTCCTGGAGGTGCTGGTGGAGGCTTTGTACGGCTTCATCAGGGGCATGGCGGGAGAACGCTATGCCCGGCGCTTCTTCCCACTCCTCGCGACCATCTTCGTGTTCGTCGCGTTCAACGCCTGGATGGCGCTGCTGCCCATCTACCCCACTGTGGGATTCAAGGCCGAGGGCGCGGACCACGTGACGACGCACCTGCTGCGCAGCGCGGGCACGGACATCAACATGCCGCTGGCCCTCGCGCTGATCGCATTCGTGTTCATCGAGGTGTGGGGGTTCCGCGTGCACCGGTTCGGGTACCTGCGGGAGTTCTTCCGGTTCGGGAACCCGGTGCAGACGTTCATCGGGCTTCTGGAGCTCATCAGCCACTTCATCCGCATCATCAGCTTCACGTTCCGTCTCTTCGGCAACATGCTGGCCGGGGAGATCGTCCTGTTCATGATGACGTTCCTGACCTTCTTCGTGACGCCCATCATCTTCTACGGGCTGGAGATACTGGTCGGGGGCGTGCAGGCGCTGGTGTTCATGGGCCTGACGCTCGTGTTCACGGTGCTTGCGGTGGCCCCGCACGAGGGTCACCAGGAAGGGCACGCAGAGGCCGGACAGCAGCACTAGACCCGCCACCGCGCGGGCAGACGAGGCGGACGCGGGAAGCGCCGCCTGAACAGACCAAGGAGGTTTGGGGAATGAACGATTACGGAGAGATGGGCAAGTTCCTTGCCGTGGGCCTGGCCGGGCTTGGCATGGCCGGCGCGGGCATCGGCCTGGGTATCCTGGGCAACGGCGCGATGAACGCCCTCGGTAGGAACCCGGAAGCCCGCGACGCTATCGCGCCGAACATGATCCTGGCGCTGGCGTTCACGGAGGCCATCGGCATCTACGGCCTCGTGGTGGCCATCCTGCTCATCTTCGTTGCGTAAGCGGCGCGGCGTGAGCAACGTAACGCACATGAGGAGGCGGGCGACGTGCTGGCAGCACCAAGACTAGCCGAAGAAGCAACCGGCATAGGAGCGCTGGGCATAGACCCGTGGAGCCTGCTGGCCTACCTGGTCACGTTCGGCCTGCTGGTGGCGCTCCTCTACACCCTCGCGTACAAGCGCATCCTGGGAGTGCTCGACGCCCGGTCCGGCAGGATCCGGGACAGCCTGGAAGAGGCTGACCGCGTGCGTCGCGAGGCCCAGGAACAGCAGGAGGCGATGCAACGCACGCTGCTGGAGGGCCGCGAGGAGGGCCAGCGCGTACTCGCCGAGGCCCGTGAGGCTGCGGAACGCTATCGCGAACAGCAGGCGACGCAGGCCCGAGCCGAGGCGACGCAGCTCATCGAGCGGGCCCGCGAGGAGATACGGCAGGAGCGCGATGCTGCCCTCGAGCAGGTGCGTTCCGAGTTCGCATCGCTCGCGGTGACGGCCGCCGAGCGCATCATCCACCGTTCGCTGGACCCCGACGCGCACCGCGATCTGATCGATGAGGTGCTCGCGGAGGGGGACGCCCGTGCAGGGCGGAACTAGGAGCGCGGGATGGCGAAAGCGCCCATAGCGAAGCGCTATGCGCAGGCACTCTTCTCCCTGGCGGAGGCCGAAGGGAAGCAGGAGGCCTGGCTGGACAGCCTCTCCGGCATCGCGGGGGGGTTGGCCGACCCTTCGGCCGCGCTGTTCTTCAACGAGCCGCGCATACCGGCGGCGCGCAAGGCGGACGCCGCGGCGCGGCTCGCAGAGGGTGCAGACCCACTGGTACGCAACTTCGTGGGACTGCTCGTGCAGCGGCAGGCGGTGGGCTCGTTCGGTGCGGTCGTGAGTGAGTACGGACGATTGCTGAACGAGAGCCTCGGACGGGTGCAGGCCTCGGTGACGAGCGCGGTGCCCATCTCCGCGGAGCAGCGGAGCGGGCTGACGGCTTCGCTCGGGGCCATGCTGGACAAAGAGGTCGTCCTCGACGTCCAGGAGGATCAGGACATCATCGGCGGAATCGTCGTGCGGGTGGGAGACCAGATCATCGACGGGAGCGTTCGCTCCCGGCTGAGCGATCTGCGGCAGAGCCTGGAAAGGCAGGGCCTCCCCCGGACGGCGCGTGAAACGGAGGAGCGGGCATGACGACTCGCGGACAGGACATCGCTGCCGTTCTCAAGCGGCAGATCGAGGAGTTCGGCGGCGAGACCACCCTCACGGAAGTGGGGACCGTCGTAGAGGTTGGGGACGGCATCGCCACCATCCACGGCCTGAGCAAGGTGGGCTTCGGCGAGCTACTGGAGTTCCCGAGCGGCCTGGCCGGACTGGCGCTGAACCTGGAGGAAGACCTCGTCGGCGCCGCGGTCATGGGCCCGGACACCGGAGTGAAGGAAGGCGACCTGGTCAAGGCGACCGGTGAGATCGCCCGCGTGCCGGTTGGCGACGCGCTCCTGGGCCGGGTGGTGAACCCGCTGGGCGAGCCGCTGGACGGCAAGGGCGTCGTGCAGACGGACGGCATCCGCCCCATCGAGATCGTCGCGCCGAACGTGGTGGTGCGGCAGTCGGTCAACAGGCCGGTGCAGACGGGCATCAAGTCGATCGACGGCATGATCCCGATAGGCCGGGGCCAGCGCGAGCTGATCATCGGCGACCGCTTCACGGGCAAGACCGCCATCGCCATCGACACCATCATCAACCAGAAGGGCGAGGACCTCATCTGCATCTACGTGGCCGTAGGCCAGAAGCAGAGCAAGGTCGCCTCGATCCAGGCGACGCTGGAGGAGTACGGCGCGATGGAGCACACCGTCATCGTGGCGGCGAACGCTTCCGATCCGGCGCCGCTGCAGTACCTCGCGCCGTACGCGGGCTGCGCCATCGGCGAGGAGTTCATGGCGAGCGGCCGCGAGGCGCTCATCATCTACGACGACCTCACGAAGCACGCCTGGGCGTACCGCCAGATGTCGCTGCTGCTCCGCCGCCCTCCGGGCCGCGAGGCGTACCCGGGCGACGTGTTCTACCTGCACAGCCGGCTGCTGGAGCGCGCGGCGCGCCTCGACGACGCCCACGGCGGCGGCTCGCTGACCGCGCTGCCCATCATCGAGACGCAGGCAGGCGACGTGTCTGCCTATATCCCCACCAACGTCATCTCCATCACGGACGGCCAGATCTACCTGGAGGCGGACCTGTTCAACAGCGGCATCCGCCCGGCGGTGAATGCAGGCCTCTCCGTGAGCCGGGTGGGAAGCTCGGCGCAGACGCGCGCTATGCGGCGCGTGGCCGGGCGCATGCGGCTGGAGCTCGCGCAGTACCGCGCGCTCGCAAGCTTCGCGCAGTTCGGGGCGTCCGACCTCGACGCGGCGACGCGGGCGCAGCTGGAGCGCGGTCAGCGGCTCACCGAGTTGCTGAAGCAGCCGCAATACCGCCCCCAGGGCCTCCCTCAGCAGGTCTGCTCCATGTACGCTGCGGTGAACGGCCACATGGACGACGTTCCGGTGGAGCGCGTGCGGGAGTTCGAGGAGCGCTTCGTCGGCTACCTGGAGACCTCCAAGCCTGAGCTGATGAGCGCGATCCAGGAGAAGAAGGACATAGACGAGGCGATCGAAGAGTCGCTGAAGGAGGCGATAGCCTCCTTCAAGGCCACGTTCTAGGAGACCGGATTGCCGAGTGTCAGGCAGATACGCGGGCGCATCAGGAGCGTCCGCAACACCGCAAGGGTCACGCGAGCCATGCAGATGGTCGCGGCATCCAAGATGCGGCGAGCACAGGAGGCGACAACCGCCTCGCGCCCGTACGCGGAGAAGCTGCGCGAAGTGCTGGGCGGGCTCGTGGGCGTTGGCGCGGTCGATCCGGACCTGTCCCACCCGCTGCTGGAGCGCAGGCCGGTCAGCAATGTGCTGTTGCTGTCCATCTCGCCGGACCGCGGGCTGGCGGGCGGCATGCCCGGCAATCTCTCCCGCGCGTCGGGCGAGTTCCTGCGCGCGCAGATGCAACAGCACCCCGTGGCGGTCATCACAGTGGGCAAGAAGGTGCGCGACTTCATGGTGCGTGCCGGAGCCGACCTCAGAGCCTCGTTCACGGACATAACCGACAGACCGACGATGGCGGACACACTGGCCGTGACGCACCTGGTGCAGCAGATGTACACCTCAGGCGAGGTGGACGAGGTGCACATCGCCTACACGCGGTACGTGAACACGCTCGTCCAGCAGCCGATGGTGCGGCAGTTGCTGCCGATAGCGGCCGAGGGGCTGGAGGACGAGTCAGCCCGGGCCACCGATTACATCTACGAACCGGACGCGGGCACGGTGCTCGGCGCGCTGCTGCCCCGTTTCTTCGAGATGCAGGTCTACCAGGCGTTCCTTGAGAACAGCGCGAGCGAGCAGTCCGCGCGCATGGTCGCGATGCGCAATGCGACCGAGGCGGCTGAGGACATGATCGATTCGCTGACGTTGGAGTTGAACAAGGCGCGCCAGAACATGATCACCGCGGAGCTGCTCGACCTGGTCGGCGGCGCCGCCGCCCTCGAAGGGTAGGGCGTCAGGAGGAGCGGAGATGGCCGCAGGAGCCGAAGGAAGAGTCGTACAAGTGATCGGGACGGTCGTGGACGTGGAGTTCCCACCGGACCAACTGCCCAGCATCTTCAACGCGCTGGACCTCGATCTCGCGGGCGAGAAGCTTGTTCTGGAGGTCGAGCAGCAGGTGGGCAACAGTTGGGTGCGCTGCCTAGCGCTCGGCCCCACGGAGGGCCTGACGCGCGGCGCTGTCGCCACGGACACCGGCCAGGCCATCGCCGTTCCCGTCGGCGAGCCAAGCCTCGGACGGCTGTTCAACGTCACGGGTGATGCGTTGGACGACCTCGGCGCGGTTGACGCCAAGGAGTTCTGGCCCATCCACCGCGACCCGCCGGCCTACGAAGAGCAGAGCATGACGACCGAGGTGCTGGAGACCGGCGTAAAGGCGCTGGACCTCATATGCCCGTTCACCAAAGGCGGCAAGGTCGGCGCGTACGGCGGCGCGGGAGTCGGCAAGACGGTCATCATCCAGGAGCTCATCCGGAACATCGCTGAGGAGCACAGCGGCTACTCGGTGTTCGCGGGCGTGGGCGAGCGCTCGCGCGAGGGGAACGACCTCTGGCACGAGATGCAGGAATCCGGTGTGCTGAAGAATACGGTGCTCGTGTTCGGCCAGATGAACGAACCGCCGGGCGTGCGCCTGCGGATCGCCATGACCGGTCTGACGATGGCAGAGTATTTCCGCGACACGATGAACCAGGACGTGCTGCTGTTCGTGGACAACCTCTACCGCTACATCCTCGCGGGCATGGAGGTCTCCGCGCTGCTGGGCCGCATGCCGTCCGCGGTCGGCTACCAGCCGACGCTCGGCACGGAGATGGGCGACCTGCAGGAGCGCATCACGTCCACGAACAAAGGCTCCATCACATCCTTCCAGGCGATCTACGTGCCCGCCGACGACTACACCGACCCCGGCGTGGCGACGAGCTTCGGCCACCTGGACGCTGTCGTTGCGCTGGAGCGCTCCATCGCCGAGCAGGGCCTCTTCCCTGCCGTCGACCCGCTCACGTCGTCCTCACGCATCCTGGACCCGCTGATCGTGGGCGAGGACCACTACAACACGGCGCGCGGCGTTCAGGCCGTGCTGCAGCGTTACAAGGACCTGCAGGACATCATCGCCATCCTCGGCATGGAGGAGCTCTCCGACGAGGACAAGACGACCGTGAACCGGGCGCGCCGCATCCAGCGCTTCCTCTCGCAGCCATTCTTCGTTGCGGAGCAGTTCACGGGACGGGACGGCAGGTACGTCCCCGTTACCGAGACAGTGCGCGGCTTCAAGGAGATCCTCGAGGGCAAGTACGACGACGTTGCGGAGCAGGACTTCTACATGGCCGGGACGATAGACGAGGTGGTCGAGCGCTCGAAGGAGCGCGCGGCGGCGGGAGCGTAAGGCGCCATGCCCATGCAGCTTGAGATCGTAACTGCGGAGCGCGTGCTCTTCCAGGGCGACGTGGACGCCGTCGTTGCGCCCGGCATCGACGGCGAGATCGGCATCCTGCCGAAGCACGCCGCTCTGATGACGGTGCTCCAGCCCGGCGAGCTCCGCTACCGCACCGGCGACGCAGAGGAGCACTTCACCGTGACCGGCGGCTTCATCGACGTGCACGCCGACAAGGTGTCCGTTCTCGCGGACGCCGCGGAACGGGTGGATGAGATCGACCTCGCAAGGGCCGAGGAAGCCGTCGCTCGCGCCCGTCAGCGCATCGCAGAGCGCCAGGAGGACTTCGACCTCGAACGAGCGCTACACTCGCTGCGCAGGGCGCAGGTACGGCTCAATGTGACACGCCGCCGCCGGGGCGCGGGCGTGCCGCAACGGGAGCGTGGCTCCCAGGCCTGAGGCGGCTCCTACTCCTCGTCGTCCCCCATCTCGTCGTCTGTGTGCGGGTTCAGGTAGTACGTCATCGATTGCAGCGAGACGACGGGATCCACGTTCTGTATCCGCACGCCGTTCGGGACGATGGCGGACTTCGGCGCGTAGTTGAGGATGGCCTTCACGTCTGCCGCCACGAGCTGGTCTATGACGTCCTGCGCCACCCCAGCGGGCACGGCGACGATGGCGATCTTCACACCCTCGGCGTCGGCAACCTCGCGGAAGTTGCCGAAGTCGTTCACGAGCAGGCCTCCCGCCATCTGCCCGATGACCTGCGAGTTGGAGTCGAATGCGCAGACGATACGGAAGCCCTCGGGCTCGAAGCCGGGATAGCTGATGATGGACCTGCCAAGCCTCCCGACCCCCACGACGGCGACATTCCATGTCTGATCGAGGCCGAGGATGCGCCTGAGCTGCAGCAGCAGGTTGGGGATGCTGTAGCCGCGGCCCTGTTTCCCGAAGCGTCCGAAGTAGCTGAGGTCCTTGCGTATCTGGGCGGGCGTGGCCTGCAGGAACTCGCCCAACTGCTGGGAACTGATGACCTCCAACCCGATCTCCTGCAGGTGCGTCAGCGCCCGGAGGTACTGGGGAAGGCGTTCGACGACCACTCCGGGGACCTGGGGCTCAGTGGTCATGTGGCTCCGTCCTCCTCGGATTGTGAAACGTTTGTGAAACGATAGTAACGAGGTTCACAAATGAGCGTCAAGGCGTGCGTTAATCGTTGCCTGAACCGCCTAAACTTGACATCGACTGAGAGTGCAGTAAGGTACGCGCGTCGGATTATGTCTATAGTAGGCAGGCTCGTTGATGGAGCCATCGGACAGGGCGGATGCCCAGGAATTCAGGCGTCGGGAGAAGGGAGCTAGCAGCCATGGTCAGCGTCAGTGAATTGCGCGAAGTGGTGAACTGGAAAGAGGGGCTCATCGCGCCCACCGTCCTCTTCGATGAGGAGTTGTACCGCGAAGAGCAGTCGAAGGTATTCGAGAAGGCGTGGCTGGTGGTAGGGCACGAGGACATGCTCCGCAAGCCGGGCGACTACGTGACGAACTACATGGGCGAGGTCCCGGTGGTTGTCTCCCGTGACATGGAGGGAGAACTGCACGTGCTGGTGAACCGGTGTGTGCACCGGGGGAACGAGGTATGCCTGTTCGACCGAGGGAATGCGCGGGCGTTCACGTGCTCGTACCACGGATGGACGTACGAGATCAGCGGGAAGCTGATCGGCGTTCCGATGGAGAAGGAGCTGTACCGGGACGAGATCGACCACGACAGTTGGGGACTGGAACAGGTGCGGGTTGCCAGCTACAAGGGGCTGATCTTCGCGACTTTCGACCAGTCGGCGCCGTCGTTGGAGGAGTGGTTGGGCGAGGACGGTTGCTGGTGGTTGCGGAACTACGTTCTGGTGGAGAACCTGGGGGGCCTGGAGGTGCTTCCCGGCATGCATCGCTACAGCACACCGGGGAACTGGAAGCACCTTGCGGAGAACTTCATAGGAGACGACTACCACGTGTTCGCCGCGACACACGTGTCGTGGTTCAAGGTGCTGCAGGAGTTCGCAGAGAAGGGCCATCAGGTGCGGTCGGTCGACGGGTCGCTTTCCCGGTCGCGCAGGTACGAGGCCACGACCGGCTACCTGAAGGGCTGCCCGATGGGCTTCGGGCATGTCACCATGGACCCGGTCGTCTATGAGCACGACCTGGCGGAGGCCGAGAAGCTGGGCCCTGACGTCGTGGAGTGGGTGCAGTACCGCCGCCGGCAATACGAAGAGGTGAAGAAAGAGTACGAATTGGCCCCGTACTGCTTCATGAACGGCGGGATCTTCCCCAACCTTGGACTCATGGGCTACTTCTCACCGATGTCGGGCCGTCATTTCCTGTTGTTCCACCCCCGCGGGGTCGGGGAGATGGAGCAGTGGCAATGGACGATGGTTGAGAAGGAAGCGCCCGCGATCGTCAAAGAGGTGGCGGCCGAGTACGTTTACCGCGGCCAGCACATGGCGGGGATCATCGCTCCGGACGACGTGGAGAACATGGAGCGGATAGTGGAAGCGATGCGGGCCCCACGGAACTGGCGCAAGCCGCACAACTACAGGCTGCAGGTTGGCCACGAGGAAGAGGCGCCCCAGGGGATACCCGGACACATGGGCCCGAACCCGAGCGAGGTCAACCAGCGGAACTTCTACCGGTTCTGGCTCGAACTCATGGAGGCGTAGAGCGAGGAGTCTGAGCACAGCGAAGGGAGGCAAGCGCCATGGTCAGCGTGAGCGAGTTGCGCGAAGTGGTGAACTGGAGAGAGGGGCTCATCTCCCCCTCCGTGCTGTTCGACGAGGAGTTGTATCGCGAAGAGCAGATGAAGGTCTTTGAGAAGGCCTGGCTGGTTGTGGGCCACGAGGACATGCTCCGCAAACCGGGCGACTACGTGACGAACTACATGGGCGAGGTCCCGGTCGTCGTTTCCCGCGACATGGAAGGGGAACTCCACGTCCTGGTGAACCGGTGCGTCCACCGCGGGAACGAGGTATGCCTGTTCGACCGGGGGAACGCACGGGCGTTCACGTGCTCGTACCACGGGTGGACGTACGAGATCAGCGGGAAGCTGATCGGTGTGCCGATGGAGAAGGAACTGTACCGTGACGAGATCGACCACGACAGCTGGGGGTTGGAGCAGGCGCGAGTAGCGAGCTACAAGGGGCTGATCTTCGCGACGTTCGACCAGTCGGCGCCGGGGTTGGAGGAGTGGTTGGGAGAGGACGGGTGCTGGTGGCTGCGGAACTACGTTCTCGTGGAGCACCTGGGGGGCCTCGAGGCGCTTCCGGGCATGCATCGCTACAGCACGCCGGGGAACTGGAAGCACCTTGCGGAGAACTTCATAGGAGACGACTACCACGTGTTCGCCGCGACGCACGTGTCGTGGTTCAAGGTGATGCAGGAGTTCATGGAGAAGGGCTACGAGATGCGGCGGATCGACTCGTCGGTCGCCCGGACGCGCAGGTACGAGGTAACGACGGGTTACCTGAAGGGGTGCCCGATAGGCTTCGGGAACGTCACCATGGACCCGGCCGCTCATGAGCACGACCTTGCGATGGCCCAGAAGCTGGGCCCTGACGTCGTGGAGTGGGTGCAGTACCGCCGCCGGCAGTACGAAGAGGTTATGAAGGAGTACGAATTGGCCCCGTACAGCTTCATGAACGGCGCCATCTTCCCGAACCTTGGACTCATGGGCTTCTTCTCGCCGATGGCAGGCCGCCATTTCCTGTTGTTCCACCCCCGCGGCGTCAAGGAGATGGAGCAATGGCAGTGGACGATGGTTGAGAAGGAGGCGCCGCCGATCGTCAAAGAGGTGGCGGCCGAGTACGTTTACCGGGGCCAGCATATGGCCGGAACGATTGCACCGGACGACGTGGAGAACCAGGAGCGGATAGTTGAGGCGATGCGCGCGCCGCGGAACTGGCGCAAGCCGCACAACTACAGGCTGCAACTGGGCCACGAGGAAGAGGCGCCGCAAGGCATCCCGGGACAGGTCGGTCCGAACCCGAGCGAGATCAACCAGCGGAACTTCTACCGGTTCTGGCTCGAGCTCATGGAAGCCTAGAGTAAGGACCCTACGTACCGGAAGGGAGCAGGCAGCCATGGTCAGCCTTGGTGAGTTGCGCGAAGTGGTCAACTGGCAGGAAGGGCTCATCTCGCCCTCCGTTCTGTTCGACAAGGAGCTGTACCGCGAAGAGCAGACGAAGGTCTTCGAGAAGGTCTGGATGGTGGTGGGGCACGAAGACATGCTCCGCAAGCCCGGCGACTACGTGACCAACTACATGGGCGAGGTCCCGGTGGTTGTCTCCCGTGACATGGAGGGAGAGTTGCACGTGCTCGTGAACCGGTGCGTCCACCGGGGGAACGAGGTGTGTCTCTTCGACCGTGGGAACGCGCGGGCTTTCACGTGCTCGTATCACGGATGGACGTACGAGATCAGCGGGAAGCTGATCGGTGTGCCGATGGAGAAGGAGTTGTACCGCGACGAGATCGACCACGACAGCTGGGGTCTCGAGCAGGTGCGGGTAGCGAGCTACAAGGGGCTGATCTTCGCGACGTTCGACCAGTCGGCGCCGTCGTTGGAGGAGTGGTTGGGTGAGGACGGTTGCTGGTGGTTGCGGAACTACGTTCTGGTGGAGCACCTGGGGGGTCTTGAGGCGCTTCCGGGCTGGCATCGGTACCGCACACCGGGGAACTGGAAGCACCTCGCGGAGAACTTCATAGGAGACGACTACCACGTGATTGCGGCGACGCACGTATCGTGGCTCAAGGTCGTGCAGGAGTTCACCCAGAAGGGGTACCCGATACGGAGGGCGGCCGCGTCGATAGCAGCGAAGCGGTACGAGGTAACGACGGGTTACCTGAAGGGCTGCCCCATGGGCTTCGGGAACATGGTGCTGGGTCAGCAGGCATACGAACAGGACCTGGCGCTTGCCGAGAAGATCGGTCACGACGCCGTGGAGTGGGTGCGCTACCGAAACAGCCGGTTCCAGGAGGTGATGAAGGAGTACGAGATAGCCCCGTACAGCTTCCAGAACGGCGCCATCTTTCCGAACCTGGGGCTTATGGGTTTCCTCTCGCCGCTGGCAGGCCGGCAGTTCCTGCTGTTCCATCCCCGTGGGACTGCGGAGATGGAGCAGTGGCAGTGGACGATGGTTGAGAAGGAGGCGCCCGCGATCGTCAAGGAGGTAGCGGCCGAGTACGCCTACCGCGGCCAGCACATGGCCGGGACGATCGCACCGGACGACGTGGAGAACCAGGAAAGGATAGTGGAAGCGATGCGGGCCCCACGGAACTGGCGCAAGCCGCACAACTACAGGCTGCAACTGGGCCACGAGGAAGAGGCGCCGCAGGGAATCCCCGGACAGGTTGGCCCGAACCCGAGCGAGATCAACCAGCGGAACTTCTACCGGTTCTGGCTGGAGCTCATGGAGGCGTAGAAATCATGCTGACGTTGGAACAGAAGCGAGAAGTGGAGGAGTTCCTCTATCGAGAGGCATTCCTGCTGGACGAGATGCGCTTCGACGAGTGGCTGGACATGCTGTCTGAAGACATCGAGTACACCATGCCGCTGCGCGAGCACCTACAGGGGGATGTCGAACCGGCCGGACATCCCATCATTAAAGACGACAAGCTGATGCTGACGATGCGCGCCAAGAAGCACGAGACGGGGCTGTCGCACGTCGAAATCCCCCGGTCGCTGACGGAGCACATCGTCACGAACATCCTGATCGAGGACGGGGACAACCCAACGGAACTACGGGTGTACAGCAACTTCCTGGTCCGCCAGGCCAGGAAGCTGCGCGACGAGGCCTGGTGGGCCGGTCGGAGGAAGGACGTGCTCAGGCGCGAGGACGGCGGGTGGAAGATCGCGCGGCGCGAGGTGCTGCTGGACTCTATCGTTCTACCCCGGGGCATCACGATATTCTTCTAGGCCTCCCGGCAATCGATCGGAGGCGGAAAGCGGAGAGGACAACAGATGGTTGAAGCAGCTGACAAGAAGGCCTTTCAGACGGAGATGGTGGAACGCGCTATCGAGCGTTCTAGAGGTGACGTTGAGGACCGAGTAGTGGTGATCACCGGCGGCGCCCGCGGCATCGGCAAGGCTATGGCCGAGGGACTGCTGCGTGCTGGCGCGAAGGTAGCCGTGGTGGACAAGACGCTGGCGGGGGCCGACGAGCTGCGACAGCAACTGGAGTCCTCCGGGCGCGGGACCGCGGTGGAGATGGACATAACGGACGACGAGCAGATCGACGCCGCCCAGGCCCGGATAACGGAAGCGCTCGGCCCCGCAGACGTCCTCGTGAACAATGCGGCGTTGGTCTCGGAGACGCTGTTCGCCCCCACGGGACGGGTCAGGATGCTCGACACCTCGGACGCCGACTGGAAGACGATGTTCGAGGTGAACGTCTTCGGCGTGGTCAAGACGATCCGCCACTTCATCGGACCGATGATCGAAAAGGGCAGCGGCAGCATCATCAACGTGGTGAGCAGCGGAGTCCTGCCGGTGGCCGGTGGGGGTGGATGGTTCGGCCTCCGCCCGTTCACGCTGGAGATGCCGTACCAGTCGACCAAGGCGGCCATCATGGCGATGACCTTCTACCTGGGGGACGAGGTCCGTGCTCAGGGTGTGGCGGTGAACGCCATCATGCCTGGCCACACCCGCGCATCCTGGTTCGATGCGACAGCGAACGCTTGGCAGGAGAAGGGAGTCGTCTACGGCTTCCGTCCCGTCGTATCCGAACACCTCGTGCCGATCACGCTGTTCCTTGCCGGACAGGACGGGAGCGGGGTGACCGGCATGCTGTACTCGGTGCCGGACTGGAACCACGACCACGGCTATGGGAAGTACCTGGACTGGACCGACCACTCCTTTCCCGAGAACCTCGAGGCGATGTACGCCAAGGCGGAAGAGGCGATGCCGGCCGGGCGGCCTGCCATGGGGCTGCAGACCCCGGCCATGCGGCGCTGACGGAGGTCCGGTTGCCTTCTGCCACAGAAGCGACGCGCTGACGGAGTCAAGAGGGGGGCCTGCCGAAGGCCCCCCTTTCCATGTTCGCTCCCCGATACCGGGATGGGTATCAGGTGGTGTCGTCCGGCTATGCCTGGCCGGCTCGCTCAGGCTCGGCTGGGGTCTCGACGCTGGAAGAGCGAAGGGCCTTGTTGGGAAGCCCGATTACCAGAGCGAACAGGAGGACCGTCGCGGACCCGCCCGCCAGTGCGAGGGGAGCGCCGGCAAACTCGGCGATGGAGTTCAGGAGCGCCGCGCCCAGAGGCATGATGCTCCAGAGCGACTGGTAGAGGCCCATCACGCGGCCGCGTAGTTCGTCCGGAACGAGCATCTGGAGCAGCACCTCACCCCCAGTGAGGTAGACGTGCCCGGCGAAACCGACGAGTGTCATGAAGGCCAGGGCCAACTCGAATGAAGGGCTGAGGGCGAACGCTATAAGAGCCGAATTCAGTACGATGATCCCCCCCAGGATGACCTTGCCCGGCCCGAGCCTCCTGACCATCTTCGAGACGGTGAGCAGAGCGACGATGCCGCCGACGCCACCGAAGGAGTAGAGAAGGCCGAGCCCTCGCGAGTCCACCTGGAAGACGTCGGCCGCGAAGACGGGCAGCATGAGGATGTAGCCCATCGCCAGCAGGCTGTTGAAGAAGGCCATGCCGATGACGATGCGGAATACGTCGTAACCCCAGGCGTACTTCATGCCCTCAGAGATGCTCTGCAGGATGCTTCCACGTTGGTCGCGCGGTATCCGGCCAACCTGGAGCAGGCGGATCATCGTGATCATGAGGGCTCCGCCGGCTGCGGAGATGAAGAACGAGGTGCCGGCCCCGGCGGCGTGGATCACGAAGCCCGCTATGGCAGGGGCAGTGAGCCGGCTCAGCTGCCAGGCCATGCTGATCAACGGCACCGCCGTCGGCAGCAGGTCCCGTCGTGGCAACAGGTGGGGGAACAGAGACGCCCGGCTGGGCTCCTCCAGGGCGTGGAAGAAGCCGATCAGCAGCGCTCCGGCGCCAAGATGCCAGACCTCGACATTCCCGGTCAGGGTCAGGGTAGCGAGTGCCAACAGCACGACCATTGCAAGGGACTGGCCGATGACGATGAGCGTACGCTGGTCCCACCGGTCGGCGAGCGCTCCGCCCACGAGGTTGAGGACGATGCGCGGGGCAGCGAGCAGGAGGTTGATGATGCCCAGCGCAAGCGGCGATTCGGTCAACTCGAATGCGAGCCACCCTATGGTGACCGTCATCATCTGCTGTCCCGCGACCTGCGCAAGGAGGCCGGACCAGAACAGCCGCATGTTCCTGTACCTGAGTGTGCTGAACACATCAAGCAATCGGCCGATGCGGCTGGAGAGCGATGGATTAGCGTTCATCTTCGAGACGTGTCGTCCTCAGTAAGTCAACTCAATGCTGCCGCCACGAGACCTGTCTTGAGAGTGGGGACGCCGGTGTGCCGAGAGGTGAGCGGGCCGACCTCATCCACGGTTGAGCGAGTAGTGCGCGAAACCCAGGCCGGTCGCTGCCGTGTAGGCCGGGAAGTAGTCGTCCACCACAGCCTTGCCGCCCAGGCTTTCGCAGGCGCCTGCCAGGGCCGCCCAGAGACGGACCTCGGCGGTGCCCCCGTGTACGCTGTCTGACTCCAGGTTCCAGATGGGGTCCAGGTTCGCGCCCCGCCCGCGCGATACCTGCTTTAACATCCATTGATCGAAGGGATAGTCGATCCAGCCTGCTCGCGGGCCGTGGTGGTCGTGCGACAGCCCACCGGAGACCGCCAGTGCGATGCGCTGGTCAGGCTCGTCGAGGATCGTCCCGAGCGCCCGCCCGAACTCGCGGCAGCGCCAGCCGGAAGGCGAGGGCGCGACATGGCAGTTCACCAGGACCGGGACGATCGGGAGGTCGAGGCCGGGGTTCAGCGCCCGTACCAGCGTCACGAGCGATACGGGCATACCGAATTCCGGCTGGCCCTGCGGGTTCATCTCCTTGCTGTAGCTCATGTCGAACCCATGGGCCACCAGTTCCTCCTGCACGAAGGCGGCCAGCTCGGTATCGCACGAGAACTCCACCATGTCGTCGGTTGCCGCTTCTCCGAGCCCCTCCAGCCGGGTGCTGCCCCAGGCGCCGGCTCCAAGGAACGTGCAGAACTGGGGCACCTGTACGCGGCTGAACATCCGGCCTGAATCGGTCACCAGCACGACGAGGGCGGAAGGGTTGTACGCTTCCAGTTCGGAGCGGAGCCTGTCGAGGTTCTCCTTGACGCGTGCTGCGTGCTCCCGGACAACGGCATCGGTCTCGTCAGCGAGCTCCAGCGGCTGAGGGGCGTCTCCGGCCAACCAATCGTGGATGGTCTTCCACTCGCCTGAGTCGCGGTACATGGCGTGAGCGTAAGGGGCTGCAAGGCCTAGTCCCAGCATCGTCGGTGCACCTCCAGGGAATGGATTATAGGCTGGAAGGGCTGTGGGGGCTGTACCCTGAGCACGCGACCCGGGCTAGGCCTGCTCAGGCACAGGGGCCCTTCGGGCGTTAGCGTATGAGAGGCCGGCTCCCGAGAGCAAAGCCATCAGCCCAGCTATCAGGCCCGCCCAGAGGAACACGTCCTCGGAGCGGTAAACGCCTATGAACGACAGGATACCGATCAACAGCAGCACGCCGCGGGCAGCCGGAACGAGCGGCCTGCCGAGCCAGCCTCCCATGGCGACGTTGATGACGGTGAACGACACCACGACAGATCCAACGAGCAGTACCATGTGCCCGACCGTATCCTCGCCAACGCCCAGCAGGAGCTGCGGAGCGAACACGAACAGGAATGGGAGCAAGACAAGCGGAAGGATGAGTTTCGCCGCCTCCATTCCCGCGTCCCAGTAACGGACGCCCGCTATGCCTGCAGCGACCAGTACCGAGGCCGCCACCGGCATGATCAACTGGTTCAGCGCGCCCATGTAGAAGGCCACGAAATGGGTCGCTTCTACGGGCACGGCGAACTCGATAAGTACGGGCTGGAACGTGAACACCATGATGAAGTAGATGACGAGTGTGGGCATGCCGGCGCTCAGGAAGATGCCGAACACCAGCATCAGGAGCGACGCCACGAGCAGGTGCCCGCCGCTCAGGTCGTAGACGATGTCCCCCATCCGGCTCCCAAGCCCCGTGAAGAAGATAGTGTCCGAGATGATGTTCACGATGACTATCGTGACACTGACCGAGCTTGCAAACGTGGCCGCGCGAACGATGCCCCGCCACCACGTCTCCAGGCTCTTTTCGGCCCTGAAGATCAAGGAGACCGCGACCAACGTGAGGAACGCCTGGAAGACCGCCGTATAGAGCTCCGTATCCCTCAGTACCTGGACGAGGAGCACTCCGAGCGGGACGATCACGGTGATCGCCGCGAAGATGAGCGTCCGCATACTGTCCGGTTGGGCCGGAGTCGAGGGTAAGGCCGTGGACGTCAGGAGACCGGGACCGCTCGCAGCGGTGTCGGGCGATTCCACGCTGGGCAGCCCGCCCTGCTTCGCCAGGCGTATCGCGCGGAGTTTGCTCGACGAGACGACGTAGGAGATGAGCGCCACGTACCAGAGTATGGCCGGCACGATGGTCATCGCCAGGATGTCCTTGTAGGCCACGCCGAGGCGGTCCGCCATGATGAACGCCACGGCCCCGAGGATGGGGGGCGTCACGGCTGCCGCAGACGACGCCGCGGCTTCGAGGGCGGCGGCCTCCGCGCCCCTGAATCCGGCCCTCCGCATCATGGGGATCGTGATCGGGCCGGTGATGGCGACGTCCGAGGCGCCTCCTCCCGTGAACGAGCCCACCACGCCGCTCGTCCCCACCGTCACCAGTCCCGGGCCGGACGTGAACCGGGCCGCCAGCCGCTGGGCGAGGCGGGTTACGAGCTTCCGGGCGCCAGCCACCTCCAGGAGCATCCCCCAGAACATGATCAGCCAGACGAAGTTCGCGAAGAGCCTGACCAGGCCGGACCAGCTTGCGTCCAGGACGTACCGGGACATAACCCGCTCGGCCGGTATCGGCGGTCCCTTGAAGTGCCCGGGCACGTCGGCGGCGAAGAAGCCGTAGAGTATGGCGACCAACCCGATAGCCGGAAAGAGCGGGCCGAAGGACCTCCACGCGAGGTAGAAAACCGGGATGGCGAGCAGTCCGCCGATGACCATATCCGGGCGCGTCGCATAGCCGAAACGATCCGCTACTTCGAAATCGGCCAGAGGGTAGAAGTACGCAAACCAGATGACGACGATGACGATGGACAGCCACGGTAGAAGCTTGGCCGATCTCTTCGAGGAGCGCGTCGTGGTCAACAGATGGAGCGCGACGATGAGCACGGCGAAGGCGATGTGCAGGACGCCGAAGCGATACCCGTTGGGAAGCCACCACCGCTGACCTATCTGCAATCCCACCATGACTGCGATAGAGAGCGCGAGCAGGATGTTTGCGGCACCGACGCGCGCATACAACTCTCGCCAGGAGGTCTGCGTTACCGCTGCGAAACGCGTTCTGATGGCCATGGTACGGAACTCCGCTATCCGCCCGAAGGATCCACCGGCATCGCGCTCCCTCAATACGGGAGGAGCGCGATGCCGGACTCGCAATACCGTCTTACTGGTTGATCAGGTCCAGGAAGAACTGCGGCGGTTCGAACGACTGACCATGTTCCGCAGCACGCTGCTTCTGGTATTCGATGGTCGCCTCGAGGCCATACGGGTAACCGAGGTCCTCGAACGCCCTTCGGGCGCCGGGGTGGTAGTCCCGCTGGGGCCGGTAGGTCATGCCGAGCGTGTCGACGATGGCGTCAATGTCGCCGGTCAGGAAGCGGCGGAAGTCCTCGCGGTTCTTCACCGTCTGGTAGACGATCTCGTAGGCAACCTCCTCGTCCATCTCGGCGCTGACTGCGAAGTAGGGGTTCTGGCCGCCGAAGCAGTGGCTCACGTCACCGCGGATCGGGTCCGTGCCAAGGTTCCAGGTCTCCTTCAGTTCGCCCGCGAACAGGGGCACCGGGAACATGTACGGCCACTTCCCGGGGAACTGCTCCTGGATCGCCTCGATGGCCGGCTTCACGTCCACGAAGTAGAACCCGCCGTCCTGCTCCTGGAGCAGCTGCAGCAACAGCGGCGTGGGCCGGGTGTGACCGGTCATGTGGTAGTAGCTCGCGTCGATCTGGCCGTTCTTAAGCTCGCGAACGGTCACGTCGCTGGTGCCGTGTTCGACGTGGTTGACTTCGATGCCCAACGCTATGGCCGCGTCGATGTGCCGCAAGGATGGGCGGGTACCTCCCTGCAGCGTCTTCCCGTCCAAGTCGGCAAAGGTGACGATGTCGGGGTCGAGCGTTCCCACGCCTGAGCAACCGAGCGGCCCGACCTTCATCAGCACCATGGGTGGCCCCTGCACGCCTTCGGGGAAGCGCGGGCTCAGCCCGGACTCGGCGAGGTGATGGTCGTTCTCCAGCGTCCAGGGAATCATCAGCTTCCGCTGGTCTTCCTCAATCTGGTTGAAGATCACCCATCCGGCTGAAGGGCCTCCGGTCGTGTCCTCGACCGTCATGCTCACGAAGGACTCCTGCTCTTCGAGGATCCTCCGCATGGGCTCGACGATCTCAGCCATGAAGTTGAGCGTCGCAAGGAGGTTGACGGTCACGGGGTCGTGCTCCTCCATCATCATGGCCGTTGGAGTCGGCTCCTCCATCGCGTCAGCTGGCGCCGCAGTGGGCGCCTCAGCCGGCACCGGAGTCGGCGTCGCCGTGGGAGGCGGGGGAGGGGTTGGAGTTGGATCAGCTCCACAAGAGACAAGCACCGAGGTGGTTGCCAACAGTGCCAAACCGAAAAGCCATCTCAGACGTGCCATGGTCAGGCCTCCTTGGGAATGACGTTCCCTTCTTCCATCTGATGGGGACTGGCCCCGCTATATCTGCGCGTTGTCACCCTTGCTCGTTCCGCATATGCAGGGTGGTATTCCGAGCCTTAAGCACGCGTATCTTACACAGTGAGGTTTTCGCGTCAAGTAGCCGGAATTCGTATGTTCGGAATCGGATGCCGTACAAAAGGATGCAGCGAAAACCCGAATGAAGCCGGAAGTGTTCTCCCGCACTTGACAACCTGCGGGGCGATGCTACCGTATGGCCATCAAGGGGAGTTCGGGCGTGGACCGCTCGAGTGAAACAGTCTGTGCTCCCGGCGCGTCTCGCATCTGGTTCTCGTAAAGGAGGAGGGCTATGACAACGGCTGTTCGGTTCTCAGAAGAAGCTACCAGCAAGTACGTCCAGGCAGGAGACATCCGGATCCACTACAACGAAGTTGGGGAAGGCGACGCTGTCATCTTCCTCCATGGCGGTGGGCCCGGCGCTACGTCGTGGAGCAACTTCTTCAAGAACGTAGGGGTGGTGTCCGAACAGTACCGCTGTCTCCTGGTGGACCAGCCGGGTTTCGGCAAGAGCGACTCCGTCACGATGACGGAGCCCCGGAACACCGTCAATGCTCGAGCCGTGAAGGACCTTATAGATGCGCTGGGTATCGAGAAGGCCAGCCTGATCGGCAACTCCATGGGTGGGGCGACTGCCATCACGTTTGCCATCGACTACCCGGACCGCATCGACAAGCTGATCGTCATGGGCTCCGGCGGCGCTGCGGCTCCGCCGCTCTTCGCCCCATCGCCGACCGAGGGGATCAAGATCCTGAACGAGGTGTTCGAGAGCCCTTCGGTTGAAGGCCTGAGGCGTCTCATCAACGTGATGCTGTTCGACGGGTCCATGGTGCCCGACGAGGTCCTCGAGCAGCGCTACAAGACGATCATGGACAACCCGGACCATCTCGCCGCGCGCCGGAACTCGGTGACGGCAGTGCGCGACCTCTCGGGACAACTCCCCGGGATAGAGGTACCGACGCTGGTGCTGCACGGACGGAACGACCGGGTCGTGCCGTTGGAGAACGGGCTGCGGCTGGTTACCTCCATCCCCAACTCGCGCCTCGTCGTGCTCAACCAGTGCGGGCACTGGGCCCAGTATGAGCACTCGGACGTGTTCAACCGGCTCGTCATGGACTTCCTGGCCAACTCTTGAGGAGCAACTCATGGCAGAGATCCTTGGTATAACCATCGCGGACTTTCCGTTCCTGCGGATGAAGCCGCACCACATGCCCGGCGTCGTGGCGGGCAACATCGGTCGGGGGTGGGTCGACAAGCCTCATCTCAAGGACCCGAATAACTGGCCGGAGGAGATGCGGACGCTCTGGGCCAACGATCAGGGCGCGGCAGCCGGGAAGGCTGCCCAGGAGTTGCAGATCGAGCAGTTCCGCAAGGTACGGGCCGCGCTCGACGACTTCCAGCCCGATTTCATCGTGGTCTTCTTCAGGGAGCTCGGCGAGACGTTCCGCACGTTCGCGCGGCCAACGTACTGGATCGAGGCCCATGAGCAGGTCACGGCCAAGCTCTTCCAGGTGTTCGGCAACAGGGAGAACTACTTCGAGGAAGACCCGGACAGGGAGGACATACTCCAGGGTCACCGCGAAGGGGCGATGCACCTCATACGCGGGTTGCAGGACGCGGGCTTCAACCCCATGTACTCCCTGGAGTCCATGCACGCGAACGGGCTGGGACACAACGCCCTTGCGACCACGGTCCACATGGACTGGGACAAGCGCGAGTTCAAGACGCCTATCGTTCCCATCCCCGTGGACCCGTTCGGGTTCACCCGGGTGCGGAACAACGAAGGCCTGACCGCGTGGGACAAGAACCTGCCCAGGCCGCTGACTCCCCGCGAGGCGTTCGATCTAGGCGCCGCCATCGCGAGGATCTACAAGGCGAGCCCGTGGCGCGTGGCGCTCGTCGCCGGGGTCGACTGGTCGCACGCCAACGACTCAGGACTGGAGTTCGAGCGGCTGCACCCGGACGTGGCCGCGGACGAAGCGCGGTTCGCAGAGTGGAAAGAGAACAAGTTCACGGAGTGGGGCGACAACTGGACGTTCGAGGAGATGGAGGAGCACGCTCAGTGGGAGCTGCTCGTCACCATCATCCTTGCGGGGGCCATGACCGAGGTTGGCGCGAAGATCGTGCACACGGACTTCCAGGCCGGCTGGCTCTTCAACGACGACTTCGTCACCACCATCTTCGAGGTCAAGTAGCGGTCCGGGCGCGCTGAAGAACAGCGGAGGAGATCACACGTATGGGGCGACTCGATGGGAAAGTTGCGCTGATCGTCGGGGCAAGTCCGAACAACGGGGGCACGACCGCTCACTTCATGGCGCGTGAAGGAGCGAAGATCGTCGCCAACGACCTGGTGCCCGAATCAGGAGAGGAGACGGCTGAGTTCATCCGGTCACGCGGCTACGACGCTATCGCCCTCCCGGGCGACGCGTCCGACGCCGAGCAGGTGCAGGCGGTCGTGAACCAGACGGTCGAACACTTCGGGAAGATCGACATCCTGGTCAACATGGCCGGACGCCAGTACCGGTGGGCTGTCTGGGACGTCAACATCTACGACTGGGAACGCCAGCTCAAGGGCTACCTCACCGGGGGCATGCTGACGACCAAGTACGTCTCCCGCGTCATGATGGAGAAGGGGATCCGCGGCTCGATCAT
Organism: Chloroflexota bacterium; assembly: GCA_028874795.1. Classification (GTDB taxonomy): domain Bacteria; phylum Chloroflexota; class Dehalococcoidia; order Lucifugimonadales; family Australimonadaceae; genus Bin16. Next base: position 25,062 of record JAPPHT010000022.1, on the reverse strand, counting down.
CCATATCGTGTCTGACGCCGGACACCAGGGAGAGGCCGGCAACTCCGGCTACTCCGCGGCAAAGGGCGGACTGCTCAACTTCTGCAGGGCTGCGGCTATGGACCTTGCGCACCTGGGCATCCGCGTGAACACGATCAGCCCAACCTACGTTGAGCACAACATGTGGCGGTTCGGAGGCGTTGCGTCGCTGCGTACGAGGCATCGTGTGACTGCGGACGACTTCCTCAAGGGCATCCCCCTTGGGCGGTTCTGCCGCGCAAGCGACGTGGCGTACGCCGCGATCTTCCTCGGTTCCGAGGAGTCGACGTTCATGACGGGTTGCGACATACCGCTGGACGGCGGCGCGCGGTCCAAGTACTGGGCATGGGTGCCCGGCCAGTTCACGGGCATCGACGCGCAGGAGTACTACGAGAACGCCACGCAGACCAAGTACGGGGTCCCCATCGACGAGCTGGAGCAGTAGGCCCCGGTGGCCTGCTCGAGGCGAGCAGGCTCAGGCAGACGTGCCCGCAGCGACCGGTTCCGCTTCGGGTTCGCTCTCCGGCGCCGCCGGCTCCTCCGGCCTTCCCTCGCCGCGGGCAAGCTCATTGGCCTGTCGGCGCCACTCGAAGTGGAACGAGTCCTGCATCGACAGGGGTGTGAGGAAGTTCATACCCTGCCGCTTCACGAAGTTCGTGGTCTGCCGCACCATCCGCACGTCCTGGTTGTTGAACAGCGTCACCTTGAACGGCTTCCCGTAGACCAGGTACTTGAACCCCTCCCAGAGCTTTCGCAGGGGGTTCGTGGTGTGGAACGTGGAGACCTGGAAGTAGACGTAATGGTCTTCGTCCACGGGCGTATACCACTCGTAGTAGAACCAGCCGACAGTCGGAAAGTGCATGACGCGCGTGATCCCGGGCAGCCGGATGGCCGCGCCGAAGTAGTTGAGTCCGAACATGGGTCGCGGCCGCCGTCCCAAACGACGCCACAGGCGCGGCTTCGGCCATCGTCCAAGGCCAGGGTACTCGTCGTATGACGACGACCCTTTCGAACCCTGGAAGATCCACTTGCCGTCGTCGTCTTCGGGCTTGCCGTTATAGGCGAACGGCTCGATGGGGTGGGCTGGCATCTGGTTGAAGAACAGGCCCACCGTGTCGCGGTGCAGCATCGACGCGTGCCCGCCGCCAACGTTCTCGGCGTGCCACCGCCAGTTGCCGTACTTGATGCCCGCGCGGACCTTGACGACCGCGTCATCCTGCAGCATCAGCCTGGGGACGTCCTCTTCGAGCGGGGCCGGAGCGCCCCTTCCTGCCCAGACCCACACGATGCCCTTGCGTTCCTCCACGGGATACGTGCGCACTCTGACCTTGCCGACCACCGCGCTGTTCGGCCCTTCGGTCAGGTTGGCGACGCACACGCCGTTGGTGACGTCAAAGGTCCATCCGTGGTAGCGGCACGTGAGGGTGTTCGATCCGGGGAACTCGTACTTGCCCAGGGAGAGCTGTGTTCCACGGTGTGCGCACTGGTCCGCGACCGCATAGGCCTTCCCGTTCCTCCGGAGCAGCGCGACGGGGTCGCCGAGGAACTTGATCGCCTTCGGCTTCGTGCCGACCTCATTCGAGGTACACACGGGGTACCAGTAATTCCGGAAGCCGAGGACGGCCGCCTCATACGGAGACTGCGTCTTCGCGTGCTCCACACCGTTCGAACGTGTACTCGTCGCCATGACAACCCTCTCCTTGCGACTCGCCGCCGCCCATAACAGGGACAGCTACTGAACACCCTCCTGCATACAGCGGACATCCCGGATTATGGAGGAAGGTGACACGGGAATCAACGAAATCCGTGCCACCCGCTTCGTTGCCGTGGATGTGCAGCGTCTCGCCGATGCTTACTCAGACCCACCTGCGGGGACAGGCTCGGGCTGTTTTTGCTCTGTCGGCTCCTTCTTGTCCTCGGTCTCAGCCGGGGCATCCTCCAGCCACGGGATGTTCGGCACCATGCCCACGAGCGGTGAGTCTTCCGCTCTGTAACCGTCCTCGTAGGCGTAACCCTCGCCGCGTGCGAACTCAGATGCGAACTGGCGCCACGTCCGGTGGAAGTCGTCATTGCGGCTGAGCTTGGTGTGCGGGTACGACGTGATGCCATGCCGCTTCGTGTAGTTGGTCGTCTGGCGGGTGAACGTGAGGTCCTGGTTGTTGAACTGGATCAGTCCCGTCGGCTTGCCCCAGGCGTAGTACCAGACGTTCTTCCACAGCCTCTGGATCGGATTGGAGCCCCACAGGCAGGCGACCTGTGCGTAGAGGTAGTGGTCTTCGTCGACCGGCACATACCACTCGTAGTAGATGTTGCTGGCGCTCGGGAAGTTCGGGACCCTGAACACGCCCGGGAGCATCATCATCATCTTGCTGACCCCGTGGACCTCGGAGCCGAGACTCTTTCGGAACCGGCGCAGCCACGGCCACAGCAGTATCTGCCGCCACTTCGGCTGGGGGCTCCACGTTCCCAGGCCCGGATACTCCGTGTACATGGACGGTGTCGGGGGTTTCGGCTCGCCCGGCAGCGCCTGCCCCCGGGGGATGAAACCGTTGTCGACTCCGACGCCGTCCACGTCGTGGGTGACGTGGGGCTGGGATGGGAGATTCATGGGCCGGGGCCTCGTGAACCAGACGCGGAACGAACTCTTGTGGATCATCTGCGCGTGGCCGCCGGCAGTGTTCTCACTGTGCCACCGCCAGTTGCCGTACTGCACTCTCGGCCGGAACTTGACGATGGCGTCGTCCCGCTGCATCAGGTTAGGGATGTCTTCCTCGATGGGAGCGGGGTCACCCTTGCCCATCCAGATCCAGACGATGCCCTTGCGCTCCTCCACGGGGTAGGAACGGATCCTGATCTTGCCCGGCACTTCGCTCTTCGGGCCCTCGGGGAGCACCGCGACGCATACACCGCTGTGCAGGTCGTACGTCCAGCCGTGGTACGGGCACGTGATGGTGTCCGAACCCTTGATCAGGCATCCCTCCCCGATCGACAGGAGGGTGCCCCTGTGTGCACACTCGTTGGATAGCGCCCTTGCGACACCCTTGGGAGTCCGCATGAAGACGATCCCCTCGCCCATGATCGTGGCGCCGACGGGCTTCCTGCCGACGGACTTGGAGGAGAAGACCGGGTACCAGTAGTTCTTGAATCCCAGGACGGCTTCGTCATAGACCCTGGAATCGTACCGGGGCCGCGATCCTTCGCTACCGTTTCGCCTTGCCGCGCCGTTCCGCACCAGGGTTGCCATCGAACCACCTCCGCTCCTTTTCCGATGGTCCAAGCGCTGACGCTTGCCGCTCGTCCTGCCGTATGTTTCTCGTAGTGGAACGGTAGCATCAGCGCCGGAAACAGTCAATCATGGCTGGCTGTTCGCTGAGAACCCGCGGTGGTGTCCTGTGCGCCGTTGCGCACCGGTGCTATACTCTGCGACGTATATCGTTGGTTGGCAGATGCGGAGGTTTCGTTCGACAGGAAGGAGGTCCGGAATGCCTATCGGACTGGGTCTTGCATCGTCACACGCGCCTTCTCTGGTTGCGCCCGTGGAATCGTGGCCGTCGATCTATCAGCGACTGACGCGCACCGTTCCGCAGCCTCCGGAGGCTTCCGATGAGACGCCCGAAGTCATCACCGACTACGTGGAGCGGATCAACCACTCGTTCGATACGCTGAAGCGGGAGATCGAGGCGTACGGGACCGAGTTGCTCATCATCATCGGCGGCGACCAGTCGGAGATGTTCGACCGCAGCAACGTTCCGAACCTCATGGTCTACACCGGTGAGGTCGCCTGGGGACACAACAACAACGGGATCATGGGCGAGCAACCCTCCGAGGCCGATATCGTCCGGTTGAAGGTCGACGTCGAGACCTCCGAATGGCTCCTCGACCGTCTCGTCCGCGATGAGGGGTTCGACATCGCCATCAGCGGCGAGCAGGATGCTCTGGGCCGCCCGGAGCGGGGACTGCCCCACGCATTCGCCCGCCCCATGCCGCTCCTGAACCCGAAGTTCGACATCCCCGTCGTCATCTTCTATGAGAACACCTACAACCCGCCGTCACTCTCGGCCTCCCGCTGCTACGAGTTGGGCCGCGCGCTCGCCCGCATATTCGAGCGCGACCCACGGAAGATAGCGATCTACGGCTCCGGAGGCCTCTCCCATGACCCCGGCGGCCCGCGCTCGGGCTGGGTGGACGCCCCGCTGGACCGCTGGTTCCTCGGCCAGATCGAGGCCGGGCGCGGAGAAGACACGACGGCCCTCTACCGGTTCGATTCGATGACGATGCGAGGCGGGACCGGCGAGATCCGGGCCTGGATCACGGTGGCGGGCGCCATGGAACGGGTGGGCAGCAGCGCAACCGTGGTGGACTACATCCCTGCCAACCACGCGGTGACCGGGCTTGGCTGGGCATACTGGCCTCCCGTGCCAGCTTCGGCGGCGGTCGGCAGCTGAGGCCCGACAGACTACGAAGGACGAAGGGGCCGGAGGGCGCAGACCTCCGGTCCCTTTCCTTTTCCCGCTCCTCCGCTCCTAGAGCGTCAGTTCCAGTATGTAGAGCCCGCCTTTGAGCCGGTCCACCACGTACATGGTGCCGTTCTCGTCCACGTAGACGTCGTTGATGCCGTTGGACGGCGCGCCCTCCGGCACGGGCGGCACGAAGTAGGCCACCTCCTCGGGACGGAACGGGTCGCTCGTGTCGAACACCCGCACGCCAGCGTTGAAGAATGTGCCGTAGATCAGCGTCTCGGAGTGGAAGCAGGTCGGGCCGGGCTGGTTCTCGTAGACGTTGTGCGCACCGAACCGGCCTCCGCGGTTGAAGAAGTCGTTGGTGTCCGGCATGGGGAAGGTGCTGATGATGACCGGGTTGGTCTCCTCACGGATGTCCATCATCCAGATCAGCTTGGGATGGTCCTCGCCGTTGTTCCGCACCGCCTCGTGGGTCACGACCATCAGATCGCGGCTGAACAGGGGCAGGGCCGTGTGGCAGAAGCCGGGGAAGGGCGGCGCGACGTTGATGCTGCCGACGACGGAGGGGCTCGCCTTGTCGGAGATGTCCAGGATGAACACGCCGGAGTCCAGGTAGCAGCAGTAGGCCCGGTCGGGGCGCTGGGGATAGACATTGGCGTTGTGCAGCCGGTGGCCGGAGTCGATCAGGGGGTGCCGCCACATCGGCGGGGCTTCGTCTCCCTCGCGAGTGCCGGGCACCCACCAGCGTCCGGCCTCCACCGGATGCTCCGGGTCCCGTACGTCCACGATCATGTAGAACTGATCGTCCGACTGGTTGCGGGGCTGGAAGTCGGCGGCGCCGGTGGAGAGATGGGCGTACTCGCCGTCCACCCACCAGAGGCAGTGGCAGCCACGCGAGTACGGGCCTCCCAGGTCCATGAAGCCGATGCGGCGGGGCTCCTCCGCATTGCTGATGTCGTAGACACCCATCCCCGTTCCCGGCTGCCCCGGCCGCACGGACTGGTAAGCCACCAGCATCACGTCGTCCACGATGGCCAGCGAGTTCGAGCGCAGGTGAGCGTAGGGCAACTCGGTCTGGCTTATCACACGGGGGTTCGCTGTATCCGTGACGTCGACGCTGGTGATGTCCTTGGGCGCACTCTCGTGGGCGAGGTAGAGGATGCGGCGGCCATCACTATCGACGTGGAGGTGCACCCCTTCGCCGATGTTGCCGAAGCCGTTGAGGTCGTTGTGGGAGATGAGCCGCATGTTGCGGATCTCCTGGGTCTGCGTCGCCATGGCGCCTCCTTCAGGGCCGGCATCTCCCCCGTCTGCGGGTGAAACTAACAGCAAACGGGACGGCCCGCCACCACCGGATGGGAGCGCCACCCGCGGTGGCCGGTCCGGAAGGAGGCGAGCGCTACAACGTCCGCGCGTACCGTCCGAGCGCCCATAGCGGGAAGTAGTTGCGGTAGAGATGGTAGTTGATCATGAAGGCCGCACTCAGTTCGGGCCCCTGCGAGTTCGGGTCTTCGAGCGGCTCGTATTTCCCGGGTTGGTCGCCGGGGCCGTAGCCGGGGAAACCGCACCCCGTGAACTGCGGCTCGTCCCACGTCCCGTCGTCCTGCTGATTCCGGAGGAGGAACTCGACGCCTCGTTGAGCGGAGTCGTGGCGCGCCTCGCCCGCCGCGATGAGCGCAACGAGCGCCCACGACGTTTGCGAGGGCGTACTCTCGCCCTGCCCTCGCATCGTGGGATCGGGATAGCTCACGCAGGTCTCGCCCCATCCTCCGTCAGGGTTCTGGTGCGCGAGGAGCCATTCCACCGCGCGGCGTACGCGAGGCTGCGTCATGTCCACCCCCAGCGCCCGCAGAGCAGGCAACACCGCGCCCGTGCCGTAGACGTAGTTCACGCCCCATCGTCCGAACCACGCACCGTCGTGCTCCTGTTGGTCCCACACGTAGGCGAGCCCCCGGCGGACGGGCGGGTGGTCTGTCCCGTACCCCAGCATCCCGTACATCTCCAGCATGTGCGCTGTCACGTCCACGCTGGGCGGGTCCAGCAGTTCTCCGAAGTCGGCGAACGGGATGTTCGCCAGCTCACGTGACTCGTTGTTCCAGTCGAAGGCGGCCCAGCCCCCGCTGGATGACTGCATACCGGTCAGCCAGGCGACTGCGCGGTCGACGGACGCCTTCCGGGCGTGCTCTCCGGCATCATCGCTCATCCGCGCGAGCGCGAGGTCCGTCACGATGATGGCGGAGTCGTCGATGTCGGGATAGTGGACATTGTCGAACTCGAACGCCCAGCCACTGGGTTCTAGGTGGGGCCGGTAGACGGCCCAGTCACCCCTGGTGCGTATCTCCTCGCCGATGAGCCACGCTGCGGCGCGCTGGATGCCTGGATGGTCGGGCGGCACGCCGGAGTCGAAGAGTCCTCGCATCGCAAGGCACGTATCCCACACGGGTGAGAGACACGCCTGGACCCTGAGCGCCTGCCCGTCTTCCGAGGGAAGGCTCCAGTGCTGCCTGAAGCCCTCCAGTCCCTTCGCGATCACCGGGTGGTCCAGACGGTAACCGAGGGCGCTCAGCGCGATGAGCGAGTAGACCCACGGCGGCTGGATGCCTCCCCACGAGCCGTCGGCTTCCTGGTGGCTGACGATCCAGTCGACGGCGGCCCTGAGCGCGCGCTCCCGTCCGGGGATGAAGGGCAGATTGCGGTAGACGCGTATCGCTTTGTCCAGCACAAGGAACCCTCCCCTGAGGGAGAAGGGCTTCGCCCTCCAGCGCGAGAGTGTGTAGGTGGTGGGCCCCTCCGGGTAGAGCTCCATGACCCACGCGCTCTCGCGCGGCGGCCGCGTGGGGTGAAGCGTGAGGATGATGGTCATCGGTACGATGGTCGCGCGCGCCCAGCTCGCGAACCGGTAGATGTTGAAGGGCGCCCACTTCGGCAGCAGCATCATGTCCGGGGGCATCGCCGGCGTTCCCTTCCAGTCCCACTGGCCGAAGAGGGCGAGCCATATCTTGGTGAACACCCGGGCCCTGGGCACGCCGCCCTGAGCCAGGATGAAGGCGCGCGCCCGGACCATGTGGGGAGCGTCCGCCGGGTCGCCGGCGAGCTTGAGCGCGAAGTAGCACTCGATGGACGTGCTCAGGTCTCCCGGCGCTCCGTAGTACATGCGCCACGAGCCGTCCGGGGACTGTCTGCGCCTGATGTCTTCCGCAACCCGGGGGATGCGGCCGCCTTCGTCCGACCCCATGAAGTGCGTGAGCATGATGTACTCCGCCTCCATGGTGGGGTTGGACTCCAACTCCCCCCACCAGTAGCCGTCCTCGTGCTGGGTGCGGAAGAAGTACTCTTGCGTCCGCTCCAACGCCTCGCGGAGGCGGCTCTTCATGCCCTGTTCGACCAGATTCGCCATCGGCCGGCTCAGAGCTGACGAGCTAGCTCAGGAAGGATGCTTTGCACGGCCGTCTGCAAGGCGCGCGACGCTCCACGCGATTTCAACGCCAGCGGAAGGAAGCTTCTGACCGCTGAAGGGTGCGACATCGCCCGGAGTGCGTGCGCCCACTCCTGCCGGCCTTCGTCCGCGACGATGGTTGCGATGAAGGAAGGCAGCGGATAGTGGGCCTCGTCCAGCACTGCGCGGATACCGATGAGCGGGACGCCTCTCGATGTTGCCTCTTCCGCGATCCAGCGTCCTTCCATGTCGACGACCAGCGCGCCGCTGCCGTAGAACGCCCTGCGCTTGGCCCGGGGCGAAAGGAGCGGTTCGTCCACGGTCAGCACCGGTCCTTCGAGGGCGGAGATGCCGGCCTGCCGCAGCAGCATCGCTGCGCGGGTCGTGTGCAGAGCGCCAGGGACCGGTGCGCTCGCCCCGTGGAGGTAGGCGTTCGCCACGACGAGGTCGCCGGGATGCAGGTGGGACTCGAGTGCACCTGCATATCCCAGAGAAACGAGCAGCCGGCACGGCGCGGCGTCGAGCAGCGCTGCGACCTGCTCCCCTGCTACGCGTCCGATACCGACGATGCTCGTACGGGTGCGCGCATTGCCGTAGCCGAGTCCACCCAGCTCTCGCTGGGTGGGGGCAATGGTCAGGAACGGGGCAGTTGCGGTCTCAGTCCCCATCGCGTTCCGCTCCCATACGGGCCTGCCCTTCCCGCCGGTCCTGCAGGGCCTCGAAGCGCCGGTCCGCTGCCGCAGCAGCATCGCGCCCGGTGAAGAGTACCTCGGCGATGCGGTGATAGGGGAGCGATACCTCGCGCCCGGTCGCCGTCTCGAACAGTTGGGCGAACGGTTCACCCGCGCGGGCGTCCCGGTTGAAGAGATAGCCCGTCACCGACCGACCGTCATCGGTGTGGACGGTAACGTCTCCGCGATAGTGGAATGCGCGTTCGACGAGCCCGGCCACGCTGTTAGCGCCGGCCTCCTGAGCGGCGGCTGGTGTCCGGCGGTCGTTCATGGCTCACAGCCTGCCGGAGAGCGTGGCGACGGCGGAGTCGCGCAGCCCCCGCCATGTGGTGAAGGTTGCGTGGACGGCGGTAGGCTCATAGCCGGAGTGCACCATGCAGTCCTGGCAGTGCCGGTTGCCGCTTTCCCTCCCGTACTCTTCCCAGGGCGTTTCGTCCATCAGCTCACGGAAGGTGGCGGCATAGCCGTCCTGCAGCAGGTAGCAGGGGCGCTGCCATCCGAAGATCGTGTAGAGCGGGTTGCCCCACGGCGTACACTCGAGATCGCGCTTGCCCATCAGGAACTGGAGGAAGAGCGGCGACTGGTTGAACCGCCAGCGCTTCTTCCGGCCGGCGAGCACTTCCAAGAAGAGGGCCTGCGTCCGCTCGCGCTCAAGGAACGAGTCCTGGTCCGGCGCCTTCTCGTAGCTGTACCCAGGCGACACCATCATGCCCTCGACGTCTAGGTCCATCATCGCGTCGAAGAATTCGCGGACACGCATCGGCTCGGACGTGTTGAACAGCGTCGTGTTGGTGGTGATGCGGAAGCCGCGCCGGACGGCTTCCCGGATCGCGTCGACGGCGATGTCGTACACGCCATCGCGGCAGACGGACGCGTCGTGCTCCTCGCGCAGGCCGTCCATGTGCACGCTGAAGCTGAGGAACTTCGAGGGAGTGAAGACGTTCTCCTCCAGCTTCTCCCTGAGCAGCAGCGCGTTGGTGCAGAGGTAGACGTACTTGCCACGGCGGGTCAGCTCTTCCACCAGCTCGCCGATGTGCGGGTAGAGCAGCGGCTCGCCGCCGGGGATGCTCACGATGGGGGCGCCGCACTCCTCAACCGCCGCGAGGCACTGCTCGACAGTGAGCGCTCGCTTGAGCACGTGGGGCGGGTACTGGATCTTCCCGCACCCCGCACAGGCGAGGTTGCACCGCAGCAGCGGCTCGAGCATAAGCACCAGCGGGTAACGCCTGCGCCCCGCCAGCCGCTGCCTGATGACGTGGGACGCGACGGCCCACGCTTGTGAGGCAGGCACTCCCATGATCCCGCGCTCCCTGCGGTCCGGTTGCGGAGAGTCTACCAGACCACTCCCGGGCCACGTGCGCCATCCGCCGCTGGCGCCCGCCAGGGTGCGTGCTATAGTGGCGGACATCCTCCTTCCGTGAGGTGCGGTCCTTGTATATCGGCTCCTGTCGCCTCACCTTCCGGTTGCACGGCAACGACTCGCTCAAGGGCAAGCGACAGGTCTCACGCTCGCTCATCGAGCGCTTCCGGCAGCGCTACAACCTCGCCGCGGCGGAGGTCGCCGCGATGGACGAGCACCAGCGGCTCGTCATCGGCATCGCCTGCGTCAGCAACGCGTACTCGCATGCCGAGGAGATGCTCGACAAGGCCGTCGCCTTCGCCGACAACCACCGCTCCGAGGCCGAACTCGTCGACGTCGAACGCGCCGTCACCGCCGAGGACTGACGCATGGACGCTGAGCTGTTCGTCCAGCACCTGCGCACCGGCAGCCTCGCCGGCGAGATCGAACACGTGGAGGAGATGGCTGAGCGTGAGGCCGCGCACGGCTACCTCGATCACACGCTGGACCCCCGCCTTGAAGAAGCGCTCGCAGCGCGCGGCCTGCTGCCGCTCTACACGCACCAGGCACGGGCCGTCGACGCCGCGCTGAGCGGGCGGGACGTGGCGCTTTCCACGCCCACGGCGAGCGGCAAGAGTCTCTGCTATCACGTGCCGGTCGCCCAGGCGATGCTGACGGACCCGTCCGCCCGCGCGCTCTACCTGTTCCCCACCAAGGCGCTCACGCAGGACCAGTTGCGCGGCCTTCGCGGCCTTCTGCCGGCGAAGCTCGCCAACCGCGTCGCCATCTTCGACGGCGACACGCCGACCGGCGAGCGCGGCGCGGTGCGCCGTTCAGCACAGGCCGTCTTCACGAACCCGGACATGCTGCACGTGGGCATGCTGCCGCACCATCGCACCTGGGCGCGGCTCTGGCAGTCCCTGCGCTACGTGGTCATCGACGAGATGCACGTCTACCGGGGCGTGTTCGGCTCGCACGTCGCCAACGTGCTGCGTCGGCTGCGCAGACTGTGCGCGCACTACGGCAGCGACCCTGTCTTCATCCTTTGCTCGGCCACCATCGCCAACCCCGGGGAGCTCGCCGAGCGCCTCACCGGCAAACCCGTGGAGGCGATCGAGGAGGACGGCGCGCCCCACGGCGCGAAGCAGTTCGTCTTCTGGAACCCGCCGGTAGACCAGGAAGGGATACGCATACGGGCGGGCAGCATGTCGTCGGCGCTGCTGGAGATGCTGGTGAAGCGGGAGGCAAGGACGCTCGTGTTCGTGCGCACGCGGCGGCAGGCGGAGGTGGTCTGCCTCGACGTCCGCAGGCGCCTCGCCCTGAACGACGCCGAACTCGCGGAGCGCGTGCGTCCGTACCGGGGCTCGTACCTGCCTGAGGAGCGGCGCGCGGTCGAGCAGGGGATGCTGAACGGCGACCTGGTCGGCGTCGTCGCGACGAACGCGCTGGAGCTCGGCATCGACATCGGCGGGCTGGACACGACCGTTCTCACCGGCTACCCGGGCAGCGTCGCCAGCACCTGGCAGCAGGCGGGGCGCAGCGGACGCACGCACGAGGGCGCGCTGAGCATCCTCGTGGCGCGCGACGACCCCCTCGACCAGTACCTGATGCGCCACCCGGACTTCGTCTTCGGGCGCTCGCACGAGCACGCGCGCATTCGGCCGGACAACCCTTACGTGCTCGGCCCTCACCTGAAGGCGGCGGCCTACGAGATGCCGCTGGCGCCGGACGAGGGTGGACTGTTCGGCGACGGCTTCGAGCCGCAGGTGGCCGCGCTCGCCGACGATGGAGCGCTGCAGGAGCGCAACGGGCGCTGGTTCATCGCACCGTGGGTCGACTACCCTGCGGGCGAGGTCAACATACGCTCCGCGTCGCACGTGGACTACGCGGTCGTCGAAACGCGGTCGGGTCGCGTCATGGAGCACGTCGATGAGTACTCGGCGTTCAGCCAGTTGCACCCCGGCGCGGTCTACCTCCACCTCGGCGAGTCGTACGTCGTCGAGGACCTCGACCTCGACGCGCACGTCGCCTGGCTCTCGCGCAGCGACCCCGCGTACTACACCGACGTGCACGAGCTGACCGACATCCGCATCGCGGAGACGCGCGCGACGAAGACGCTGAACGGCGCGACGGTCTGCTTCGGCGACGTGGAGGTCTCGCGGCACGTGATCGGCTACCGCAAGCGCCCGCTCTACGACGGCTCGGCCCGGCGCGGCGACGGCCTGAGCGAGACGGCGCTGCAGCTGCCCGCGCGCGTCTTCTCCACCGCCGCCGTCTGGTTCGACCTGCCGCCGGAGGTGTACGACCGCGCCCGTAAGGAGCGCGCCGACCTGCTCGGCGGCCTGCACGCTGTGGAGCATGCCGCCATCGGCGTGCTGCCGCTGTTCGCGCTCTGCGACCGGAACGACATCGGCGGTGTGTCGACGGACCTGCACCCGGATACCGGCGAGCCGCAGGTGTTCATCTACGACGGCCACCCCGGCGGGGTAGGTATCGCGGAGCATGCCTATGCAGTGATCGAGGAGCTCCTCGACGCGACGCTGGGCGCGGTCGCCGAATGTTCGTGCGCGGACGGCTGCCCGTCGTGCATCCAGTCGCCCAAGTGCGGGAACAACAACTACCCTCTGGACAAGGAAGTCGCGGCGCACCTGTTGCGTGGGCTGCTGGGGAGGGGAGGGTAGAGGACTCGTCCAGCGTGAAAGCTGGCTCGCGCCGTCCCTCTAATCGGTACCGATCATGACCGATTCCGGGACCATCATCTCCGATGCATCCCACGGGATCTGCCACTCCTTCAGCGGCCTGCCCTCCGCGAGCGCCTTCAGTTCGCGCACCCATATCTGCCGGCTGAGGATGTTCTGCTTATCGATCCGCCCCAGGTGCTCGGCGTTGCGGTCCGCGATGCGTCCTTGGCCGACGATCGTCACGTAGTCCTCGATCCGGAACGTCTGGTAGGTCGTCAGGGAGGTGGGCATGTCCTCTATCGTCATCCTGCCCGCCAGGATCTCCTCCGCCATCTCCTCCAGGTGCTCGAACCCCTGCGCGAGCTCCTCCTGCCGGCGCTCCTTGTACCGCTCCGCTGCCTCCCCCGTCACGTGCACGAAGTCAACCGTGAAGCAGACCATCTTCTCGTCGTTGACCGGCATGTAGTAGAGGTTGCGGTCCCGCCTTGCGGTGCCGTCGTATCCCGGTCCGGCCGTGTTCTTCCCTTTCGGCTGTTCCCCGCCCCTCGGTCCCTCATTCCGGTGATACAGGATCACCGGCCAGAACCGGTGGTTGTAGTAGCGCCCCCGGTCGACGGCCACGCGGAACCCGTAGTCCGTCTCTTCGGCGGCAAGGATCTTCACCGGCCTGGGCGTTCCGCCGGCCCGCAGCGTCGACACCCGGTGCGTGAACGGCGGGTGGGCCGGATCGTTATCCATCCGGTTGTAGTAGTTGCAGGGCCATATCTCGGGGAGGCCGACACTGAGAACCCCTTGCTCGCCCTCGAAAGCGGGCATCCGCGGGAACTCGGGGGGCTCGCCCTCACCCAGATACGCATAGACCAGACCGATGTAGTCGCACACCGGGTAGCTCTCGATGCTCACCTTGGCGGCGAAGGAGTCCGACTCGCCCGGCTGCTCGATGCACTGTCCGGACGGGCCGTACTTCCAGCCGTGATAGCGGCAGCGGATGGCGTCGCCTTCGACCCATCCGGTCGATAGTTGTGTGCCCCGGTGAGCGCACCGCCACGCCACCAGGTGGGGCTCGCCGTCCTCTCCGCGGTACAGCGTGAGCTTCTCGTTCAGGATCTCGATGGGGACCGCGCGCCCCGGCAGGACGTCCTGGGAGCGATAGACGGGAAGCCAGAACCGCCGGAGGTATCTTCCTGCCAATGTGTCCGGGCCGGTGTGGACGTAGTCCGTGTAGTCCAACTCAGTGGTCATGGTCGCCACCTCCACTGCCATGGGTCGCCTACGCCTGTCGTCGCCTGGGCCATGATAGTACCTGAGCCTTCCACGGTCGATGACGCGAACGACCGCAAGGGCTTGCGGGAGCCTCGGCGCCCGGCGACACTGGCCGCGATGGCGGGAACGAACGGCGAGCGGCTGGGTCAGTCTGCTCGACGCCAGATCGGGGGTGCCGGGATGGCAACGATCGCCGGGTTCGTCGGACTGGGAAGGATGGGGAAGCCCATGGCGAGGAACGCACTCCGAGGCGGCTACGAGACCGTCGTCTTCGACCTGCGTTCAGAGCCGGTGGACGAGCTTTCGGCGCTCGGGGCCACGGCCGCGGGAAGCCCTAAGGCCGTCGCGGCCGTGGCCGACGTCACCGGTGTCGTGGTCAAGGGTGATGAGGCGGTCGTTGAGGTCATCACGGGCCCGGACGGGGTCCTGCAGGCTGCCCGGCCGGGCAGCGTCATCGCGGTCCATACGACGGTGCAACCCAAGACTGTGCTGCAGATGGCGGAGGTTGCGAAGGAGAGAGGGGTCGAGGTCATCGATGCCCCCATCAGCGGAGGGCAACGGGGGGCGGAGGCAGCCACGCTCTGCTACATGGTGGGTGGTGATGAAGCTCTTCTCGAGCGGTGCCGCCCGCTGTTCGCCACTTCAGGGTCCGAGGTCTATCACCTGGGCGGGCTCGGGAAGGGCTCGGTGATGAAGGCGGTCCACCAGACGATCGCATGCCTGCACATCCTTGCGGCCAGGGAGGGTCTGGAGTTGGCTGAAGCGTCCGGTCTGGACCTGCGACAGGTCCAGGAAGTGCTTCGGGTTACCGACGCTTCCAGCAGTGCAACGGAGAACTGGGCGGAGCGCTTTCGCCTCACGGACGGCGCCGGAGACGGAGGAGGCATGTCGCGGCAGCAGTTCGCGGGCATGCTGCTGACGCTGACCCCGGCGATCGAGCTTGCGCGGGAGCTGGGCGTCGGCATGCCGGCTACAGCGTTGTTGCAGCAGCTCTTCCCGCCTTTGCCAGGTGGCGAAGCGGACCCCTAGGGACCGCCCTGCACGTATTTCGTCGCGTTGCCGCCATTCCCGGCGGGTTCACGTTGACGCTGGCCCCGGCTGGTGATACTTTCGGCGCACGTGGCGCCGCACAACGAAGGACTGCTGTGCGCGTTGCCAGGGATGCGAACAGGCAGGAGGAGATCATGACCACCGAACGGCCTCCCACAGAATCCGACAAGATCAGGGTTGCCTACGACAGCTGGATGGAGTCCGAGGGCATTCCCGTGCATTCGGCGAAGGCTGCCGTCGCCGATGTGGCGGAGCTGCCCCGGGAGCCATGGCCCCGGATGGGCGGTAAAGGCACCTTCGTCCAACTCAACGGTATACGCCAGGCCGATCGTGGCTGCTACCTCGTCGAGATACCGGGCGCCGGTGCGCTCAACCCCGAGAAGCACCTCTACGACGAAGTGATCTACGTGATGGAGGGCCGGGGGCTGACCGAGATCTGGCAGGAGGGTGGACCGAGGAGCATCTTCGAGTGGGGCCCGGGTTCGATCTTCCCCATTCCCGTCAACGTATGGCACCGCCTGGTCAACGGCGCCCAGGAGCCCGTCCTGATCCTTGCGTTCACGCGCGCGCCAAGGCTGTTCAAGCTGTTCAACAACGCCGACTTCATCTTCAACTGCGACTACAGGTTCCTGGAGCGCTACGGCGGAGAAAGCGATTACTTCAACGCCTCGGAGACGCGGACTCCCGGGAGCCGCAACCAGTCGGTCACCTGGTTCACCAACTTCATTCCGGACGTGTCCAGCGCAGCCATCGACCCCATGGAGATGAAAGTTGCCGGCGGCGATCTGACGTCCTTCAGCATGGGCTACGGCTTCCCGCACGGTCACATCTCGGGCTGGCCCGTCGGCCGCTATCACAAGGCCCACTATCACGGTCCCGGAGCCATCATCGTCGGCCTCAGCGGCAAGGGGTTCGTTGTGCTGTGGCCCAAGGAGCTGGGGATCCACCCGTTCCAGGACGGCTATCAGGACGAGGTGGTCATGGTGGACTGGGGGCCCAGGAGCATCTATGCCCCGCCCGATGCCTGGTTCCATCAGCACATGAGCACCGGCAGAGTGCCGGCCCGCCACTGGGCGATCCACGGGGACCCGCTCTCCTTCAGTTCCGTGAGCGAGGCGCGCCAGGAGGAAGGAAGGTCCGGCGTGATGACGAGCCTCCGTGAGGGAGGCCAGCTCATCGACTACGAGGACGAAGACCCGGAGATCCGGCGGCAGTGGGAGATGCGGTGCCGGGCCGAGGGCGTGGAGCCTGCCATGCCGCCTGTCGAATACCGGACCGATCCGCTGCTCACCAGGATCTAGCGGGGAGCAAGGTATCCGCTCGCCCGCCGGTTGGCGGAGCGGGCACGCGCGCTTGCCGCAAGAGGAGCTACGACGATGACCACAACTCCCGCCTCGACTGAGACCACGGACTACGTCCACACGGGGCCGGACACGTTGTGCGGAAGGTATCTGCGGACCTTCTGGCAGCCGGTGTACCGCTCGCAGGACGTGGCGCCCGGCCGCGCCGTGCCCATCGAGGTGATGAGCGAGCAGTTCACCCTCTACCGGGGCGAAGAGGGTGACCCGCACCTGGTCGCCTTCCGGTGCGCCCACCGCGGGACCCAGCTGTCGACCGGCTGGGTGGAGGGCGACTCCATCAGGTGCCGCTACCATGGTTGGAAGTACGACTCTTCCGGCCAGTGCGTCGAGCAACCGGGCGAGTCGGACTCGTTCGCTGCCAAGGTGAAGGTCCGCAGCTATCCGGTGGAGGACTACCTCGGACTCGTCTTCGCCTACCTGGGCGAAGGCGACCCCCCGCCGCTGCCCCGCTTCCCGGACTTCGATGCCTCCGACGGCGTGGTCAGCCCCGGTCTCCCGGAGGACTGGCCGTGCAACTACTTCAGCCGGATGGACAATGACCCTGCGCACCCGCCCTACACCCACCGCGAGTCGACGCTGCGGGCCGGCGGCACGCCGCGGGCCATCGGCGCCATCACGGCCGAGGAGACCGACTACGGCGTGCGCGTGGGCGTGGACCGTGGACGCTTCTACAACCAGAAGATCTGGCCCATCTGCACGATGATCTGCAGCGACCACCCCGCGCAACGATTGCTCGGCATCCCCGGCGACGACCGCATCATCAGGCAGGACCGGCTGCTCTACTACCTGCCGGTGAACGACGAGCGCATGGTGTGTTACACAGTGGACTTCGTGTATGCCACCGGGGATGACGCCGATGCGTACCGCAAGCGCCGGCAGGTGGAGCTGGACATGGGGTTCGCGCCTCTGGAGGAGATGGCGGAGGAGATCCTGGCGGGCAGGACAACGCTCGAGGAGATGGACAGGTCGTTGTCGATCTACCAGACCTTCCGCATCGAGGACTACGTGACCATCGTTGGCCAGGGGCGCGTTGCGCCGCGGGAGATGGAACACCTGGGACGCGTCGACGCGCAGAACATCCTCATCAGGAAGATCTTCAATCGGGAGATGAGAGCGCTCGCGGAAGGCCAGCCCCTGAAAGACTGGGCCCTGCCCGCCGGCGCTTCCGGCATGCTGTTGCCGGAGACGATGATGCTTGGACGGCAGTACTAGGCCGAGGCCGCGGACCCCTCTCCAGGGGCTACTCCGGTTCGTTGCTGCGGTACGCGTCCATGTCCGAGGAGTCGTAGCCCTTCCTGCGGAGTTCGGCTTCGAATGCCTCCCAGACCGCCGGGTCCTCGTCCGCGAACTCGATCTGCGGGTTGGTGTCGCGTCCTCCTCCGCCAACCAGTTCCGGGTTGCCGCGGCGCAGCACCACGTAGCGGATCGGCTCCTGGGAGGTGTTGAAGTGCTGGTGGTAGCCGTTGCCCGGCGTCAGCAGCGACCACTCGTGGTAGTCGATCCGTTCGAAGGGTACGCCGGGCGCCGGGTCGACCCCGGGGGGCCACTGCAGATCGAACCCTTCGCCGCTCAGGAAGAGGTATGCGACCTCCGAGTTGAGGCCGGCCCTGGTGCGGTTGTTGGTGGCGGTGTGGGCCTTCTTGTAGGTGAGGGCCGGGAACTCGGAGAGGTGACAGACGAAGTGGCCGTCGGCCATGAGCGCGTGCATGTTCGTGCCGGGACCGCGGTACTGCATGCGGTCCAGGGACATGTTGCGAACGTTGGAGACGAAGTTCGTCCTGACGAGGCGCTCCCTGATCTTCTCGGACTTGCCGCTGAAGTAGGTCTCGTCGTACGGATCGAACCGCTCGGGGAATGTCGCGTCGCAGTTGAAGATGAACCGCTCGCTGTTGAAGAGGTTGAAGACGGTCGGGGCGTTGAAGGCTGCATAGAGCCTGGCGGGAGTGTCCCCGCTGCCGTTGTACAGCTCGTGCCACGTGTTCAGCGGGATGGAGAAGACGCTTCCCTCCTGCCACTCGAAGGTCTGCTGTGGGCTGCCGGGGTACCAGACGGTCGCGGCGCCCCGCCCCGACACGACGAAGAACATCTCCTCGTACATGTGACGCTCCGCCTTGAAGGTGCCCCCCGGCGGGATGTCGACCAGGTAGCGCGACGTTCCAGCGTTCGTCAGGATGTCTCCCTCCTGGATCGGGTACGGGGCTAGGTCGAGCAAGGCGGCGTCGCAGCCGGTCCGCTCCCAGGGCTCCAGGTCGACCACGCGGATATCGGGGATGATCTGCTGCTGGATGACCTTGAGCCCTTCCGAGGCGACCCACCGCTCGAATGGTGTGTGTTGCTGCAACTCGCGCTTCTCAGTGACCATGCCCTTCCTCCTGGCGCACCCATCAGAGAACGATGCCGGGTCCCGTGCCGCCGCGATCGCCCCGAACGGCCCGAGAGGTGAGGGACCTTGGCAGCGAGGACGAGCATAGCATGTGTCGCTCTTCCCAGCCCCCCCCCGCCCTGTTCATGCTCGAATCCTACGGACTGCCCACGCCACCGGTGCTCAGCCGCTCGCGCCTCGCTCTGGAGGTCGCTCCGAGTAGGCCGGCACGCCTGGGGTCAGGGCGGGTGGAAATCATGGACATCGGTATGCGGAGCATAGGGGCGGAAGGTGCCGGGCGGGCTGGCGCTTTACTGGCGGGGCTGTTTAGCCTGTTCATGCTCGTGTCAATGATCGCCGGTCTTCGGTACGGCTCTATGGTCTTCGCCTTGGTCGTCCCGCTAGTCATGATGCGGGAGAAGGCGCGGCGGATCGGGTCGCTGATAGCCACAGCGTTGGTTGGCGGCTTCACCGTGGTCGTCCTTGACAACCTGGCCGCAGTCGCATGGCCTGACTCCCATTCAAGAATAAAGGGCCGAGCCTGTGCTCCCACCGACCCTGTGTTGCCCAGCGTTCGCTCACCACATAGATCGGCTCTTCAAACACGTGTATTTCGGGGCGCAACTCCAACGAGTCTTCCACGTTACGTGCACATTCGTTGACAATGTCCGTGAGAGCGTGCTAGCTTCTGACTTTTCACCGGGGGCCTCGGCTCTTTCTGACTCAGTTGCCGACGACTTGGCAGGCGGACTTGATTTCCCTTACGACAGCATCCTGAGGGACACAACCCTGTTGGAGTGTCGGAGGCATGTGTGAGCGCGAGCTATAACATCGGGGTGGACATTGGTGGTACTTTCACGGACTGTGTCGCGGTAGACACCGACGGCAACATCAGCCTCGGCAAAGCGCCGTCGACCCCCCCTGATTTCTCTCGCGGAGTCATTGATGCGGTGAGTGACGCTGCCCGCCACGTCGGCCTGGGTAGCGTTCAGGAACTACTGCGTGCCACGCGGATCTTCTTCCATGCATGCACAGTTGGCGAAAACACGCTCATCGTCCAGGAAGGCGCGAAGACCGCGCTCGTGACCACAAAGGGCTTCGCTGACGCGGTGCTCATGACCCGAGGCACCACCACCATCGGTCTTACCGAGTACGAGGGATTTCACGAGGCAATGTTGAGGAAGCCTGACCCACTGGTTCCTCGGCAACTCATAAAGGAGCTGACCGAACGAGTCGACTACAAGGGTGCGGTCCTGGTGCCCTTGGACATTGAGGAGACCCGCCGCGTGGTGGCTGGTCTTGCTGGCTCCGGCGTCGAGTCCATCGCGATCTCCCTTCTCTGGTCGATAGCCAACAGTGAGCATGAGGAGGCGGTTGAAGCACTGATACGTGAATCCTACCCCGACATCTTCGTCACGCGCTCAAGCGAGTTGACTCCGTTCGTGGGCGAGTACGAACGGGGCATCACTACGATACTGAACGCCTATGTCGGGCCCAAGATATCCGCATACCTTCAGGCTCTCAGGGATGCCTTACGTGAGAAGGAGCTCTCCAGCGAGCCCCTGATCATGCAAGCGTACGGTGGAGTTCTCGGCATCGACGCTACGTGTAAGAGCGCCGTGTCCACCATCGAATCGGGGCCGGCGTCGGGAGTGGTGGGCACCCAATTCGTCGGCAAGCTCATTGGCGAGGAGAACATCCTTGCCACTGATATGGGCGGTACCACCTTCAAGGTCAGCGTCATCCGCAATGGCGCCTTGGAGCGCGACTATGCGCCTGTGTTCATGCGTTACCAGCTTCTCACACCCAAGATCTGGGTTGAGTCCATTGGAGCAGGCGGGGGCAGCATCGCCTGGATCGACCCCGACAGTAATTTGCTTAAGGTGGGGCCGCAGGGTGCGGGCGCTGTTCCCGGGCCCGTCTGCTACGGAGTTGGCGGTGAAGAGCCGACGGTGTCGGACGCCGACTGCGTGCTGGGGTACTTGAACCCTGACTATTTCCTGGGTGGCCGAATGCATCTGGACAAGGAGGCCGCCGCCAAGGCCATCCAGGAGAAGATCGCTGATCCCCTGGGTATGAGCCTGTTGGAGGCCGCTAGCGGCATCTACCGCATCGCCAACTCCCACATGACAGACTTGATTCGCAAGGCCACTGTGGAACGGGGGTACGATCCGCGAATCTTCACTTTGTTCGCCTACGGAGGCGCTGCAGCGGTACATGCCGGTCGTTACGCCGCTGAGTTGGGGGTACACCAGGTTGTTTGTCCGCCAACAGGGTCGGTCCATGGCGCGACCGGTCTCATCGCCTCGGACGTCGTATACGAGTATGGGACCTCAGACAACCTGGTGGTGCCTGCGGACACTCAACGCGTTAATCACAACTTCGCTGACCTTATTGAGCGGGCCAATAGAGACCTGCATGGAGCCGGCTTTGAAACAGACCAGGTGCAGATCGTCCGCAGTCTGGACATGCGCTACCGATACCAGGTTCACGAGTTGAACACGTCATTCGCACCGGGTACCGAGGAATTGACGGACGCAGACCTCGACCAGTTGTACAAGGACTTCGATGAGGCGTACGAGCAGTCCTACGGTAAAGGTTCAGCCTACCGTGAAGCAGGCAGGGAGATAGTCAACTTCCGAGTCATAGCGGTGGGGAATCTGCCAGACCCGATTATCAGACGGGTGACAACAAGTGCGGGCAATGAAGGGAGCGCCGTTAAGGCGAAACGCGACGTTTATTTCGAGGCGTCCAATGGCTTCGTGGAGACCGCGATATACGATTTCGATCTGATAGCGCCGGACGCTGAAGTCCATGGCCCTGCGGTGATTGAGAGCCCCGTGACCACCATCGTCGTGAATCCCGGAGACCGCGCAACGGTTGACGAGCTTCGCAACATTCGACTATTCATCGGAGGATAATCCGCAAGGTCGGCGGGTTAGTCATGGAGCGACCGATCAAGAAAGAGGCGTGATGAACTCTACAACGCACGCAGTAGACCCGGTGACGTTCGAGATTCTTTCCCATCGGCTCCATCAGATTGCCAAAGAGATGGGCACGACGCTTGAGCGTGTTGGTGGGACGGTCAACACGACCCAGCAGCACGATTACATGGCGTCGCTCTACCGGCCCAACGGAGACATTCTCGCGACGGGTGAATCCATGCCTTGGCACGTTGCATGTGGCGGATTCACCGTCAAGCGCATCCTCGAACGATTTGAGGATAGAGAGGGTGTCAACCCAGGCGATGTCTTTCTGCTCAACGATCCCTACATCTCAGCGATCCACCAATCGGATCTGTACATGGTTACCCCGCACCACTACGAAGGTCAGCTGATTAGCTGGAGCGCATCTTTCGTGCACGTCATGGACATAGGCGCCATGTCTCCAGGGGGAAACTCACCCAATGCAACGGAGATCTGCCAAGAGGGGGTGCGCATCCCGGGTGTCAAGCTTGTCGACGGAGGCACGTTCCGCCAGGACCTCTTCGAGATGATTATTGGTATGACTCGACAGCCGATGATGGTGGGGCTAGACCTCAAGTCCGAGCTGGCCGGCAACAATGTGGCTAAGCAACGCATGCAGGAGATGGTCGCCCAGTATGGATGGGAACTCATCGACGCTGTGTCCCAGGAGATGATTCGTCACTCTGAACAGGTACTGCGCCGCAGAATCTCGGAGATTCCCGATGGCGAGTGGAACGCCGAGACTTCCATTACGACGGGTCCCGACTCCGCCTCCAGGTTCATTATGACCCTCCGTAAGCGAGGGGACACGCTGATCTTTGACTACACCGGCAGCGATAAGCAGGCGAGAACGGGGATTAACCTGCCGTACCATGCAACGTTCGGCTCCTGCTATGACGCGGTGATTGCCACCATGGCATATGACCTGCCCAAGAACCACGGGCTCTTCCTGCCCATCGAGGTTATCGCTGAGCCGGGTTCGGTTGTACACGTGGAATACCCCGCCCCGGTTTCCCTGAACACCACGTCTGGCGGAGCCGCGGCAAAGTACGTGGCTCGGTCCGCAATGCTCGAGATGCTCGCGGGAGTCGATAAGTGGCGCTCGGAGGTCATGGGACTCAACTCAGGCTCCCGGTTGGTTCGTACCGCGGGCACGAACCAACGTGGGGTTGCCTTCGTGTCTGGCCTGGCGCAAGGGGCCGTCAGTGGTGACGGTGCGCGAGCCACCAGGGACGGGAACGACAGCGGAGGTGGCGGTTTCATGAGTGTTCCCAACGTGGAGTGGGCCGAGCGCAACTTCCCGCTCCTGTTCCTGTACCGCCGACACCTGAAAGACGGCGGCGGCCCTGGCAAGTACCGAGGGGGCGCGGGCGCTGAACTGGCCTTGACCAGCCACGACTCGCCCGAAGGGAAGGTTCGAGCTGTGGCCTACGGCGTTGACGGTTTCGGCAACGTCGGCCGTGGGTCCGCCGGGGGATACCCTGGATTGAGGAGCCTCCTGGTGCTGGCGGAAGGGACCAATCTGAAAGGGCAGATGGCGGAAGGCAAATATCCCCAAGAGATGAGCGAGCTGGCGGGGCCAAAACGCCTCTTGCCCTACTGCGACTTCGAGATTAATGACGGTGATGTCTTGTTTTATCGCTTGGCCAGTGGAGGCGGTTATGGAGACCCTCTGGAACGGGACCCAGAAAAGGTGTTCAATGATGTTCAGTGCGAGATTGTCTCGACCGAGTCTGCTAAGGATATGTACGGGGTCGTTATCGACGACTCGTTGGAATCAGTGAACCAGAACGCCACAGCCAAACTCCGCGGAAAGATGAAGGCTGAGCGGTTGAAAGGGGCGCATGAATCGACAGGTAAATGAGAACGTTGAAATCCACACCGACGCTGAGGGGTCGTGGTACCGATGCCGGAGATGCGAGCGCGTCCTGAGTCCTTCATCAGAAGACTGGAAGAAAGGTGCCCACGCTCGGAGGCTGGCGCCCAGGAGCGAGCCAGTGGTCAGCGACCTCGTGGGACCATACTGGTATCTGCAGCTGTCGTGCCCATCGTGTGGAACGCTTCTTGAGACCACAGTGGTTGCCGGGAAGAAGTGAGATGATGAAGCCCGGAGGCCCTGCGATTCCGGAGCCCACTCCAGTGACTTTGGATAGCAGGACTACTGCCGTGTCGGTGCTCGACCTCACGACTCGATGCGATGACCCTGAGATGCCTTGCGCTGAACTAATCGCTCCTGTGGGTCGGTTCCTCGACAAGGCTCGCGCCTCAGACGTGTCGATCTTCTACACCGCCTCATTCCGAGACAAGGGGACAGCCTTGGGCGAGATAGCCGAGGGGCTGAACCGCCGCGAATCGGAGACGATCGTCTACCCCAACTCTTTCGACAAATTCTTCGGTTCAGACCTTCGCGATGCTCTCGAAGCGATCGGTGCGAGGAGCCTCGTCATCGTAGGAGCTGCCACCAACATCGCCGTGATGTACACCACCACCACGGCAGTCCGCGTCCACAAATACAGGGTAGTTATTCCCATTGACGGTGTCCGTGCAGGCTCGCAATACGAACAAGAGTACGCCTTACACCAGCTGCATGCTTTGCCAGCAACGTCAGTAACGCCGGTCGAGTATTCGACGCTCGACACCATTACTTTCTTGTAGTTGAGTTGCCGAGGGAGGACTCGGTTTGTTCCCGTGCCGCGGCTCTCACTGGCTCGAATGGTGACGGTCAGCCATCGCCAAACACTCGAGTCGCTGCCGGAATGTCCCCGAGTCCACCAATGGGAGCACTTCGACGGTTCCGCATTGCGCGAAGCGAAGATCCGTCGCCAGTTCCCTCACGACATGGGCAGTGGGTGCGTCAACAATCACATGAAGCACGCGCCCCGGCATATCGACCCATCTGCCAACCGCTGAAGCGTTCCGCTCCTGGGCTCCGGCGGGGAGCTCGTGCCGCGTTGGTCTGGCGAGGCCTCGGCTCCACCGAGTGGGAAGCGACCGATGCTCTAGGTGTCCAAGTGAACCAAGGCGCTGGGACGGGGATGCTCGTAGCGCACAACCTGCCCGTGTGGTGCCGTCTGGGAACTACAGCTAGAGCGCGGCGGGGGTGAGCGATGCCTGTCCCGCTGATAGACTGCGCGCCATGACGACCCCCACCGGTAAGGCAGCCTACGTCTATGACGATGTGCTCTCCGGCCATGTGCTGCGCGAGGGACACCCGATGCGCCCCGTGCGCCTGCGCCACACCTACGCCCTGCTGCGCGCCTACGGGGCGTTCGAGGACGAGCACGCTTTGCTCGTGCCGCCGCGCCCCGCGACGCTCGACGAGCTGACGGCATTCCACACGGAGGAGTACGTCGAGACCGTCCGCCGCCTCAGCAGCGGCGAGGAGGCCGACGGCG
>JAPPHT010000038.1 GCA_028874795.1 Chloroflexota bacterium | reverse complement strand
GAGGAGTACGTCGAGACCGTCCGCCGCCTCAGCAGCGGCGAGGAGGCCGACGGCGACCGCCACGGCTTCTCTGCGCACGGCGACAACCCCGTCTATGAGGGCATGTACGAGGCGGCGCTGCTCTCCACCGGCGCGTCGGTGCAGGCCGCGGAACTCGTCGCGGACGGCGAGGCGTCGTCGGCGTTCGCTCCGGCGGGCGGGTTGCACCACGCGATGCGCGGCTGGGCGTCCGGTTTCTGCATCTTCAACGACCCGGTTGTCGCCATCAACGTCCTGCGCAGGCGGGGCCTGCGCGTGGTGTACGTGGACGTCGACGCGCACCACGGCGACGGCGTGCAGGCCGCCTTCTACCACGACACGGATGTGATGACGATATCCATCCACGAGAGCGGCCGCTGGCTCTTTCCCGGCACCGGCGCGGTGAACGAGGTCGGCGCGGGCGATGCGGGGGGCTACTCCGTGAACCTGCCGCTCTTCCCCTACACCGGCGACGACGTCTACCTGGAGGCGTTCGAGCGTGTCGTGCCGCCGCTCATCGAGGCGTTCGCGCCGAACGTGCTTGCCGTGCAGATGGGCGCGGACGCCTACGTCACTGACCCGCTGACGCACCTTGCGCTCAGCACGCACGGCTACATGGCCGCAGTGGGGCGACTCGGCGGCATGGGCTACCCGATGCTCGCGTTCGGGGGCGGCGGCTACGACCTCGATGCGACGGCGCGCTGCTGGACGCTCGCCTACGGCTCGATGCTTGGCCGCGAGTGGCCCGACGAGTTGCCGCCCGGCTCGGACGCCTACCTGACGAGCCAGCACCTGCGTGATGCCGTGCTCCCGCAGATCGAGCCGCAACTGCATGAGAAGTCGCGCGAGTTCGCGCAGCAGCAGGTTGCGGAGATCGAGCGGCTCATCTTTCCGGCGCACGGGCTTCGGTAGGAGGCACGCTTCATGCGCATAGCGTCCTTCGAGACGATGGCGGTCCGCATCCCGCGCGAGCCGGGACCGTCCGCGCCGCGTGAAGAGGCCGACTACGTCACGCTCCGTCTGCGCACCGACGACGGCATCGAGGGCATAGCGTATGCGGGGTTCGCGTCGACGCTCGTCACCAGGGCGCTGAAGGAAACCGTGGACGCGCTTGCGGCGGAGACGGTCGGCGCGGACCCCCACGCGGTGGAGGCCATCGGACGCAATCTCGCGCGCAAGGCGGGCGGCGGCTCGCCTGCCGGCCTCGTGACGCGCGCCATCTCCGCGATAGACGTGGCGCTCTGGGACATCCGCGGCAAGGCGCTGGGGATGCCGGTATGGAAGCTGCTCGGCGCGGGATCCGGTTCGGTCCCGACCTACGCGAGCGGGTTCCTCTGGCGCCACTACGACCTCGAGGCGCTCGCTACAACCGCGGCCGACCTCGTCGCGCAGGGCTTCCGCGCGATGAAGTTCCGCATGGGCGCCGAGGCGTCGGCGCGGGCGGAGCTGGCGCGCCTGCGTACGATGCGGGAAGCCGCCGGCCCGGACGTCGACATCATGGTCGATATCAACCAGGGATGGGACGTGAACCGCGCCATCAGGGTAGGGCGGGGCATGGCCGAATACGACCTCTTCTGGCTGGAGGACCCGGTGCACTTCCAGGACTACGCCGGGCTCGCGCGCATAGCCGGCGCGCTGGACACGCCCATCGCCGCGGGCGAGTACCACTACGGCGTCGAGCCGTTCCGGCACATGCTGGAGGCGCGTTCCATAGACATCGTCATGGTGGACCTGCTGCGCGTGGGCGGCATCACGCAGTGGATGAAGGTGGCGCACATGGCAGAGGCGTACAACCTCCCGGTCGTGACGCACCTGGCGCCGGAGATACTGGGGCACGCACTTGCCGCTGCGCCGAATGGCCTCTACGCGGAGCACATGCCGTGGGCGTTTCCGTTGTTCGAGGAGGTACCACAGATCGACCCTTCGACGGGACGCCTCGTGATGCCGGACGAGCCCGGACTCGGACTGCGGTTCGATGAGGGCCGGATCGCTGCAAGCGCACTCTAGGACAAGGGCTCGCTGCGGGGTACAATCGAGGTGATATGAAGCCGGGCGACGTCATACCCAAGCCGTGGGGCAGCGAGCACATCGTTGACCTGAACCAGTCGTATTGCATCAAGTACCTGCGCATCCGGCGCGGCCAGCGGCTCAGCAAGCAGTACCACGAACAGAAGCGCGAGACGATGCTGCTCGTGCGCGGTAACGCTCTCTTGCAACTCACCGACGAACGGGACGCAAAGAAAGACATCGTCATGGAGTTCGGCGAGCCGTACGTGGTCGAGCCCGGCACGGTTCACCGCATCGAGGGGATGTCCACGGAGCCGGCTGTCATCCTCGAGGTGAGCACCCCCGAGGTGGATGACATCGTGCGCCTGCAGGACGACTACGGGCGTTAGCCCGCGACATGCGCCTGGAGACTCCCCGCCTCGTCCTCCGCGAGTACGCGGAGGGTGACTCCCCCGCAGTCCTCGCCTACCAGCGCGATGCCCGCTATCTCCGCTACTACCCGTGGGAGGACCGCACGCTCGAAGACGTGCAGCGGTTCGTCCGGGCCTTCATCGACTGGCAATCGGAGTCCCCGCGCCGCCGCTTCCAGCTCGCGGTGCTGCTTCGCGGAAGCGGTCCGCTCATCGGCAGCTGTGGCGTGCGGCGCAAACCTGACGACGACACGGAGGCAGACATCGGCTTCGAACTGTCGCCTGAGCACTGGGGCCGTGGGTACGCAACGGAAGCGGCCACGGCGATGGCAGGGTTCGCGTTCAGGGAGCTTGGAGTGCGGCGTCTCTCGTCGTGGTGTATCGCGGAGAACAACGCCTCCGCCCGCGTGCTGGAGAAACTGGGCATGTTGTTCGAGGGCAGGCTGCCTGCCGCTGAGCACTTCAAGGGCCGCGACTGGGACACGCTCCTCTACGGCATGACCCACGAGCGCTGGGAGGGTGCGGCCCGATAGCTCCCGCCCGCGATGTACAATGTTCATTCCGCCGGTGGTCTGCCGGCATCTGTGCCGCACCACCCTTGAAGCAAAGGGAGAGTCATCGTGAGCATGGAGCAACTCAGCTACTATCGAGCCAAGCTGGCCTACGAGACGGACTCAGCGGACCTGTACGGAGACCTCGCGAAGGGCGAGCCCATCGTCGTGGTCGACGGGCGCGCCGCGAGCGCCTACGCTCACGAGCACATCCCGGATGCGATAAGCCTCCCGCACCGGGAGATCAGCCCTGAGACGACAGCGTCGTTCGACAGGTCGAAGACCTACGTCTGCTACTGCGACGGCATCGGCTGCAACGCATCGACGCATACGGCGCTGAAGCTCCTGCAACTGGGATTCCAGGTGCGTGAGCTCATCGGGGGGCTGGACTGGTGGAAGCGGGACGGCTACCCGACCCACCGGTCTGAGGGGGGCGTCGCTGTGGGCATACGGTGCGGCTGCAACTGAGCTGCCGCCTACTCAGCCTCGTATATCTCGAGACCCAACGCTCGCTCACCGACCCCACTGGACGCGCCGGGGCAGGCTGACACTGCGACGATGCACGGCATCAGCGCCCGCATGTCGATGTAGTCGCCTTCCTTCACGTCGAAAGGGTCCTCCCAGAACGTCCGTCCGTTCTCGTCGATCCCCGTGCGCATGAAGATGTTGAACGGGTCGTGCACGTAGTTCGCGTTGAGACCGAACGCCTCCACCGCCTTGGTGAGGATCTCCTGGCACCCCGGCGAGTCGATGCCGTAGCGCTCCTTCCTGAGCGTGGCGTTGCATCGCCCGCTCAGCATGTCGTGGGTGACTGCGCCACTGGGTGACGTCTGGTGATCGACGGTGTCTGCGGTGATCTCGAGCATCCGACGCTCATACGGCTGCTTTGTCCAGAGCGTGTTCCCCGTGCTGGGATGGATCGTCTCCCTGCGGCGCGTCACGGACGACCCCAGGTGCTCCCAGGGGTTGTCCAGGTTGAACGCGTTCAAGTCGATGACCTGCGGGCCCTCCGGCTGCGTCAACCGCAGGAGTTGTCCCTCCCGCAGGACCACTGCCAGGCCGTTATGCTTCCTGACCACATGCCTCTCCTGAAGTCCCATGTCAGTCCTCCTCATACAGCCGCTTCGGCCCGGCGAGCGCTGGAGCGCCCGGGTACCTTGACAACACTATCAGGGAATGCGATGCGGCGCTGCGCCGCGGCCACCTACGCGGCTCACAGCACTGGTGGTTGCTTCTCGCCGACCCCTCCTCCGACGCCGACGGCTACGGTACGAGGGTGCCCGGCTCCGAGGACCAGACCCAGTAGCCCCGACCGTTTGCGATCTCCGGCGGGTCGTCGCTGTCCTCTTCTTCGCCCTTGTCGTCCTCTGGCGAGATGCGGTTCCAGCGGTTGTACTGCGGGTCGAAGGTGTAGGCGACGCTCCATTCGATGCTGCTGAAGTAGGTGTCGGCCTCGCCGGTGCCGCCGCCCTCCGCACCGGGCGCCGTGCCAGCCGGGTTCTGGAATACGTCGACCACGCCGACGAGGTTCCAACCGTGGGTCACCCGCACCGTCAACGGAACGGACGTCGGTTCGATCTCCGGGATGAGCGGCGCGAGCGTATCGAACGCGTTCGCGAACACCCAGTAGCCGTAGCCGGCCTCGATCCGGTCCAGACTGCCGTGCCACTCGCCGTCCTCGTCCACGGCCGCCGTGAGCCAGCTGCCGTTCTGGTATGCCATCACCGTTGAAACGTTGCCGAAGGGCGGGATCACCGCACTCAGCGACGGGTCAGCCGGGGTCCCCGGCAGCGAGATGAGGTTCCAGCCCGGCGATACCTTCAGCTCGTACGCGCCGCGCGCCAGCACCGAGAACCGGAACTCTCCCTCCACCTTGTTGCCCGCTTCGTCGACCGCTGTGTAGGTGACCTCATGTCGGCCCTGAACCAGGTTCCCCGCCTGGATCGCGAACTGCGCGTCGTCTACCCTGCTGAGCCGCGCCGATGCGTCGTTGCCGTTCAGCGTGATCTCCGTGATGCGCACCGAGGCGTGCGAGTCCGAGAACTCCGCGTCCGGGTTGTCGCCCCCGCAGCCGCTCGTCGGGCAGAGCGCGTACTCGCTGGCT
This sequence comes from Chloroflexota bacterium, assembly GCA_028874795.1. GTDB lineage: Bacteria > Chloroflexota > Dehalococcoidia > Lucifugimonadales > Australimonadaceae > Bin16. The sequence goes on along the minus strand of JAPPHT010000038.1, from coordinate 55,113 downwards.
TCGTCCGGGAAGCGAAGGGCGATCAGCGGCCTGGAGCTTTCCGTCTCGTTGTTCTCCTGCCCGCGGCGCGGCGTCACCCGCAGGTCGGGTGTTGCGTCGCCGTTGAACTCGGTGTCCACCTCCACCAGCAGCCCCGCCTTGTGCATCGCTCCGATGTTCAGCGGGTCGTTCACCTGCGGCGGCCCACCCTGCAGCGTGTCCGGGGCCCACCCGGGCGTCGAGACGGCGTTGCGCTCTTCGTCGACCACGTACACGATCACACCGATCATCGCGCCCAGGCCGCTCAGGCCCGACGCCTTGTACGCCCTGCGCCAGTGGAGCGGGTCCTCCTGCTCCGTGAGCGAGCTACCCGTCTCCAGGGCGCGGATCGAGTAGAGGTAGTCGCCCGTGCCCCTCCCGTTCCTGTCCAGTTCCTCCTCCGTCTCGATGCCCACGAAGTAGACCGTCGGCCTGCGCCGCAGCTCCTCGTCCGACCGCACGTCCACCACGAACTCGCCGCGCCCGTCCACCACCGGCCGCGGGTCGTCTTCCTCCCTCGCGCTGGTGGAGGGGCTCCCCGTCAGTGTTGCTCCCTCCGCGAGCGCCGCGATGCCCACCGCGAAGCGCGGCGCCACGCTGTCGATCACCGTAGTGACGTCGGCCGAGTCGTTCGGGTTGCCCGCGAGGTCGTAGACGATCCCGCCGAAGAGCAGCAGGTCCGGCGTCTCGTCGGACTCCAGCTCGCGCGCCAGCTCCAGGTAGACGCGGCTGCGCGGGTCGTCGATCGGTCTGTCGTTGATGTCCATGGCGGGGTCGTCTCCGGACACGCGGCCCGGGTGGATGATGCCCACCACCTGGTGTCCCGAGACCGTGAACCGCTCCGGGTCGATCCCCGGACGGAGCGGCTCACCGAAGTCCACCATGATGTAGGAGCGGTCGGGGACCTCCTTGTCCTCACGCGTGTCGTAGCCGACGCCTGCCCACACCTGGACGACGGTCGGTTCCGTGTCGTCCAGCCAGAACGTGTACGGCTGCCCCACGTCGTTGTCGTCGAACTCCGCGTAAGACACGGTCTCATTGCCGGTGCGGTCCCTGGCGGTCACCAGCATCCGGTAGCGCCCTTCGTCCATGTTGTTGCCGGGCGCGGAGAAGGAGTAGGCGACGCCCGGGCGGTCTCCCTGCAACGTCCAGCGCCCGATGTCCGTGATGTCCGGCGCGGAGGCGCTGGTGCCGGAACGCCACACCTGGACGTCGATGTCCTGCGAGCGACCGTTCACGCTGACCTGCCCGCTGGAGCGGACGGTGATCGGCTCGCCGCCGGTGTTGTGGTCGCGGTCCCCGTTGAACTGCCTGAGGTCGCCGTCCGCGGAGACGACGAGCTCGCCGTCGTGCCGCAAACCGGAGTCGTCGTCGCGCACTTCGAACGAGAAGTCGACGCGGCTGGTGCGGTAGGCACCCTCGTGCTCCGGCTTGATGTCGTGCAGGTCCGGCCCCTCGCCGTCGACCCGCACCGACACCTGCCCCGCGCCCTGCACGCTGACCGTGACAGCCTCGCCGTGCCGCGCGAGGAGCGAGGGAGTCTCGCCCTGTTCGACGCCGGTCCCGTAATGCACGACGTTCGTGTCGGTGCTCGTGCACGGTGGGCCGTCGCTCGACTCGTAGTCCGGCGTTCCCTGTGGCAATTCGGCACGCGGGTCCAGGATGCGGACGAAGGCCTGGTAGTAGTCATCCCCTCCAGTGATGGCCGTCGGTGGCAACTGCACCGTGATAGAGCCGCGTCCGCTGCGTACCGTCGCCTCGGCGCAGCCGTCAGCGTTCGCTGTCACTTCCGAGGAGTCAACCGTGATGAGTATCGTGTTGAAGGCGGCAGGGTCATTCGAGACATAGAGCGTCGTGCCGAAGTAGGTGTGCTGGGGCGAGACGCGCGGGTCTCCCAGGTACGCCGGGTCGTTGGTGGTGAGTTCATCGTTATTCGTGATTCCCGGAATGAGCGTCGTGGGCACGGGGTAGACGGGCACGTAGACCCCGTATGAATTGGGTCCCGCGTTCTTCTCGATCTGCGCGTCCGAGATGTCCGCGAAGACGCCGACAGCCAATCCCCCGCCGCTGCTCGTTTGCCCAAGCGTGCGGTCGTAGTTCTGGCCAGACACGGGCAACAGCACGAGCAGCGCGAGGCCCACGGCCGCAAGCGCCGCAAGTATCGGGGCCGGTTTCCACAAGAGTTGCCGCATCTATGCCGGTGCTTTCACGAGACGTAACCAGGCCAGTATCACAGGGAAAGCAAGTTCATGGTAGCTGTCACAGTTGCAGCCTTGCGCCTCTTGCCTCGCTTCGTGGTCGTCATACCGTCATTGTAAGGCAAGATAAGGGGCGGCCCGAAGGCCGCCCCCTGATGACGGTTCACTCTCACCTGCCGCCTGTGCGTTGGAGCGCGGCGCCTATACCTCGCGGTACTCGCCCTCGATGGTGTCGTCGTCCCCGGCGTCCCCGGGGCCCTCGTCGGAGGGCGGGGCGTCGTCCGGCCCGGACGCTGCGGCCTCGGCCTGCTGGCGTGCATAGACCGCCTCGCCGATCTTCTGCACCGCGGTAGCGAGCGCCTGCGTGGCCGCCTGCAGCGACGCGGCGTCCGCGTCCTCCTGCGCGAGCACGGTCCGCACGTCCGCGATGCGCGCCTCCACCTCGCTCTTGAGGTCGGCGTCTATCTGCTCGCTGAACTCCTGCAACGTCTTCTCGGCCTGGTAGGCGCTCGTGTCGGCGATGTTGCGCGCCTCGATCTGCTCCCGCTTGCGCGCGTCCTCCTCGGCGTGCGCCTCCGCCTCCTTCACCAGCCGCTCGACCTCGTCCTTGGCGAGGCCGGAGCTGGCGGTGATGGTGATGCGCTGCTCCTTGCCGGTGGCCTTGTCCTTCGCGGAGACGTTCAGGATGCCGTTGGCGTCCAGGTCGAACGTCACCTCGATCTGCGGGATGCCGCGCGGGGCGGGTGCGATGCCGTCCAGGTTGAAGCGACCGATAGTCTTGTTCTCGCCGGCCATCGTGCGCTCGCCCTGCAGCACGTGGATCTCCACGCTGGGCTGGCCGTCCGCCGCGGTGGTGAACATCTCCGTCATGGACGTGGGGATGGTGGTGTTGCGCTTGATCAGGGGCGTCGCCACGCCGCCGAGCGTCTCGATACCGAGCGTGAGGGGCGTCACGTCCAGCAGCAGGATGTCGGTGACGTCGCCCTGCAGGACCCCGGCCTGGATGGCCGCGCCGACGGCGACGACCTCGTCCGGGTTGACGCCCTTGTGCGGCTCCTTGCCGAACAGCTCCTTGGCCCGGTCGGTGACGGCGGGCATGCGCGTCATGCCTCCGACGAGGACGACCTCCGCGATGTCGTTCGCGCTGACGCCCGCGTCCTTGAGCGCCTGCTGGCACGGCCCCACCGTGCGGGCGATGAGGTCCACGGTCAACTGTTCCAGTTTGGACCGGGTGAGGCTCATCGCGAGGTGCTTCGGTCCTGAGGCATCCGCCGTGACGAACGGCAGGTTGATCTCCGTCTGCTGCGCGCTGGAGAGCTCTATCTTCGCGCGCTCGGCGGCCTCCTTCAGCCGCTGGAGGGCCATGCGGTCGTCGCGCAGGTCTATGCCCTGCTCGCGTTTGAACTCGTCCGCGAGCCAGTCGATGATGCGCTGGTCGAAGTCGTCGCCGCCCAGGTGCGTGTCGCCGTTGGTGGACTTCACCTCGAAGACGCCGTCGCCGATGTGGAGGATGGAGATGTCGAACGTCCCGCCACCGAGGTCGTAGACGGCGATGACCTCGTCCTGGTGCTTGTCGAGGCCGTAGGCGAGGGCCGCCGCGGTGGGCTCGTTGATGATGCGCAGCACCTCGAGGCCCGCGATGGTCCCGGCGTCCTTGGTCGCCTGCCGCTGGCTGTCGTTGAAGTAGGCGGGCACGGTGATGACGGCCTGGTTCACGGGCTCGCCCAGTTTGGCCTCGGCGTCGGCCTTCAGCTTCTGGAGCACCATTGCGGAGATCTCCGGCGGCGTGTAGTCGCGGTCGTTCATCACGACGGCTGCGTCGCCGGCCTTGCCCGCCTTGGTCGCGTAGCCGAGCGTCTTGCGCTCCGCCTCCGTCTCACCGAACTTGCGGCCGATGAGCCGCTTCACGGAGTAGACGGTGTTGATGGGGTTGGTCACGGCCTGCCGCTTGGCCACCGTGCCGACGTACCGCTCGCCGTTCTTGGGGTTGACGGCGACGACGGACGGCGTCGTGCGTCCGCCCTCCGTGTTCTCGAGGACGAGCGGCTCGCCCGCCTCCATGACGGCCATCGCTGAGTTCGTCGTTCCGAGGTCGATGCCTATTACCTTCGCCATCTCCGGTCACTCCTTCGCTTGTGAGTCGTTCGTTGTCGCGTCTTCTTCCGCCGCCCCCCGCGAGACGACGACCTGCGCGGCGCGCAGCACCCGGTCCCTGCCGCGGTAGCCTGCGCTGATGGTGGTGAGCACGGCCCCCGAGGGGTGCTCGGCGCTCGGCTGGGAAACGAGCGCCTCCTGCTCGGCGGGGTCGAACGGGTCGCCCGGGGCCGGTTCGAACCGGGTGACGCCCTCCGACTCCAACAGCGCGTGCATGTTCTGGGAGACGAGCCGCAGGCCGCTGCGCCAACTCTCCGGCGCGTCGTCCGGGAGCGATTCCACGGCGCGCTGCAGGTCGTCGACGATGGGCAGGAGCTTGCTGACGACACCGTTCGACGCGCTGCGAGCGAGTGCCCAGCGTTCCTCTTCCGCGCGGCGCTTGTAATTGACCAGGTCGGCCTGGGCGCGTTGAGCGATCGCCTTCATCTCGTCCCGCTCGCGCGCCAGCAGCGCGATGGGGTCTTCCGGCGCCTGCTCTTCCACGGCCTCCGGCTGGCCGCCTTCGACCTGTTCGTGCTCTTCGTTCATCACCATGGGTCTCTATCGTTCTCCTGGTCTGCGGGAGGCCTGCCTGCTCGTGCCGAGGAACATCTCCATGATGTCCTGCATCGCCTGTTCGAACGGCATGGCTGCGCGTGCGGGCCGCGTTACCGGGGCCTGCGACGCCTCCATCGCGGTCGTGAGGCGGTCAAAGACGGCCATCGCCATCTCGACGCCTGCGAGGTTCAGGCGCATCTCGTCCACGAGGTGCTTGATCATGCGCAGCTTCGCGATGTCGCGCTCCGAGTAGAGCCGGAGCATCCCGACCGTGCGCGACGGCCTGACGAGTCCGACGCGCTCGTACTTGCGGAGCGTCTGCGGATGCATGCGCAGGATGCGCGCCGCCACGCTGATGATGTAGAGCCCCTCCTCCGGCACGGGCGCTGCCTGTGCGGCGTCCGCCGGGGCCTGCGGCCGCCGCGCGGGCGGGCCCGCGGGCTGCTCCGCTGCGGGCACCCTGAAGGGCGGCACTACCTGGCCGGTGATTGTTGTTCTGCGTCGCTGCTGCATCTTCACTGCCTCTCGCTATTCCCGCGAGAGCGGGAACCCCGTAGCCCTTTGCCGGAGAGGTGCGTCAATACTCCCTTATCGGGTAAGCCGTATGATATGGCTTGACACGACTCATGTCAACTCTTAGCATGCGGCCAGCGCGACGAGAAGCGCTGAGAAATCGGAGGAAACCGGAACCGTTCTGCCAGCGTAGTTCTCTATGAAAGGTGAGTGGGGAAGGAGGACCGCGATGATACTCTTCAAAGCCTGCAAGCGGTGCAACGGGGACATGTACGACGCAGCCGACATCTACGGGCCCTATCTGGAGTGCATCCAGTGCGGCAACATGATCGACCTCCCGGACGGACGACTCGCCAGGGCCGAAGCGGAAGGGCGCGCGCTCAGAGCAGCGAGGTTGGCGGCGGTGAAGGCGGCGGCATAGGACGAAGCGCCTGCTCTCTGCTCGAAACCTGGCGGACCCGGAGCCCCGCCTCTCAGACGAGAGGCGGGGCGTTCGCTTAACCTCAGGCATCGACGTCCGCCCTGGCGATGGCGGGGAACGGCGGGCCGAAGTGGCCCTCGCCGTGAGCGAGCCGGTCGTTGACGTCCACGATCAGGCGTTGCGTGTCCACGCCGGCGTAGGCCGGAGCGAAGGCGCGGAGGATGCGGGTCGCCTCCGTGAGCTGGCTGCGCATCCCCTTCTCGTTCCGGCGCAGCGCGTGCGCGAAGCCCGCGCCCAGCTTGGTGAGCGCCAGCAGGAAGAGCCGCTCCGGGTAGGGCGTGTCCTTCCACAGCTCCTCCCAGGTCTCGTGGCTCTCGCGGAACCGCCCCTCGTTGAACTCTGCGATGCCGCGTTGCAGCGGCTCGGAGCGCGCCAGCGACGCGCCATCGCCCACATCGCCGGTGCTCGTCACGTACGCGAGCCACTGGCCGTCGACGAGGCGTCGAGCGCCGTGCGGGAACTGCTGCGGGGGACGGGTGAGCGGCTGCTGCGCCATCAGGCCGGGTCGCCCGTTGCGGACGGGTCCGCGTACTCGTACGGGGCCTCGCCTTCGAGCGACTGGTACTTGGAGGCGCACTTCACGAAGACGCGGTCCGTCGTGAACATCCCTCCCGGCTCGTAGGTGCCCTCGAGCACGATCTCCGAGTGCGGGTTGAAGAAGAGGTCCGGCAGCACGCCGTCGTAGGTGGCGTCGATCTGCGCGCCGTTCTCGTGCAACTGGAACGTCGCGATGGTGTTCTCCGTGGTGGCGCGGTCGAAGCTGCCCTCGACGAGCGCGCCCTTCACCTTGACCGACTCCCCTGAGGCAGGCCCCTGCGCGACGAGCTCGTCCACCGTCAGGTAGAACGAGGTCGCGGCCTGGAACGCGGTGAAGCCGAAGTAGCCGAACGCGGCGAGCAGCACGACACCGATGATGATGAGCTTGCGCTGCTTCGTGAGGAACGACGGTGCGGAGGCCGCGATGGGCGTTGCGGGCTGTTCTGCGGGCGTGTACTGCATGGGTCTGCGCCAGAGTCTGTGAACCGCTTCACATTGTAGCAGAAGCAGACGTGCTACCGGGCGTAGCTGGTCGGATCGGCGACCGCGTCGTAGTCGTCCCGGTCGAGCCAGTGGCACCAGAGGTTCGCTCCGGGGATCGCGAGCCGCTGACGCCTGCTCGCCCCGCGCCACGCCGCGACCGCAGCCTGCCGGACCTCCGAACGCCTGCTCGTGAACTCGAGCGCGGGGCGCAGGTCCGTGTCGGTCGACATGATGACGCCGACGTCGTACTCCCGTTCGATGGCCATGGTGACGAAGTCGATGGCGAGCGCGATATCGACGCCCTTCTCCTGCGCACGTTCGGCGGGCCACCCTCGCGGATACCGGAGCGGACGGCTGATGACGCGCGCGCCAGCCGCTTCCCACGCGTCGCACTGCCGCATATGCGCGGCGTAGGTCCGAGAATCCTTCTCAGGGTCCGGGCGTCCCGTGTAGATACGCACGTCATGGAGTATGCATGCCGCCCCGCCGGGTCGTGAGCGCTCCGCAACGATTTCGCCGAGCCTCCTCGGGTTGAACTGCCCGTTCACTGGTAGGGCGTTCGGCGAGAAGAAGCTCCTTCGGGCGCTCCGGTAGGTGTTCTGCGCGTCGATGAACAGCTCAAGTCGAAGAGGACTGGTCACGGATGCACCGCTCTAAAGTAAGAGCCCGCCAATTCACATGTCCGTTAGGGCAAGCAAACAGCGGGCAAGATTGCGACCAGTCTATTGGGGCGGATGAACCTTGTCAACCCCGATGTGTCATGCGTTGCAAGAGTCAGCCCTTATCCCCGCGCCCTCTCAGCTGAGAGCGCAGGGGAGAGCTGATCAGGCTGCTACGCCCGGGCGGGGATGAACTCGTGCATGCGCGACTTCAGGCCGCGCCTGGAGAGCTCCTCCTCGAAGAGCGCGTGGATGCGCGGGTCCTCGTCCTCGTACTCGATCTGCATCCCGCCGGCCTTCTCCGACTTGTCCATGTTCTCGTAGTTCCACATCTTGGACTCGAGCACCGGGTAGCGCGCGCCTCCGAAGTCGAACACGAGGTAGCGGGACTGCCCGGGCGACACGTTGAAGTGCTGGTGGTACGTCGGGCCGTCCGGCGGCGCGTAGAGCGTGCCCGGCTTCCAGTCGACGCGGACGGTGTCGACCGGGTTCTCGCCCTCCTTCCAGAGGAGCGAGTAGCCCTCGCCGGTGACGCAGAAGATGTGCGCGCCCGCGTTGTGCGCGTGCGCCTTCTTGTACGTGCCCTCGAAGAACTGCGAGATGTGGCAGTGCATCGACGAGTCGCCGAGCAGGAACTGGATGTTGTTGCCGGCGGCGCCCCGGGCGACCCACGGCGGCAGTTCGAAGTTGACGAGCTCCGGCACGAAGTTCGTCTCCCACTGGTGCCGTCCTGGCTTCACCTGCCGGAACTCGCCCTCGCCGTCGAAGTACCGCTCCGCGGCCATCCGCTCCGGGAACTGGAAAGGGTTGTCGAAGATGAAGCCCGGGTTGCGGAAGACGTTGAAGATGATGGGCAGGTCCGTCACGGCGGCGAGGCGCGCGGGCTCGGTGCCGGAGCCGTTGAAGATCTGGTGCTTCGCGTTCAGCGGGATCGCAAAGATGGCGCTCGGCCCCCATTCGAACGAGTAGCGGCGCCCGTCCGGACGCTCGATGACCGTGGAGCCTCGGCCGGAGATGACGTGGATCAACTCGTCGTGCATGTGCTGCTCGGGGTTGAGCTCGCCGCCCGGCGGGATCTCCACGACGTACGCCGAGAGGTAGTCGCTCTTGCCCGCGACGTGCACGTAGGTGCCGAGGCCGCCCAGGCGCTCCCACGGCTCGACCGGCACGGTGTGGCAGTCGACGGCGTACCCCTCGAAGACGGGGATGCCTTCTTCCTTCAGGAAATCGCGGTAAGGGAATACCCCGTAAAAGGGATTGAACTCGACTTCGTCGCCCATGTGTCAGCACTCCATTCTCGTGTTATCCGGGACGGCGAGAGCCTACACGACGCGGCCCACGCCTGCCACCCTCGGGGGGTCACCCTCACCCGCCGCCGGCGCGGCACCCTGTCCCAGGGGGAGAGGGGTTCGTCGTTCCTGCGGAGGCCCGCGCTTTAGCGCGCAACCTCGCCCGGCTGCTCTGGCGGACGCTGTTCTTCCCGCCCACCCGCCCGGGACGCTTGTGGGGGATACCCCCACGCCCCCGGCAGAGGGGGCTCCCTCTGCACTCCCGTTGGGTCGGGTGTAGGGGCGTCCCTTGTGGGCCCCCTGTTCGGGGGCAAGGGCACCCACGAGGGATGCCCCTACATCGATCACCCTCACCCGCCGCTGGCGCGGCACCCTGTCCCGCCGAGGGCCCTCACCCGCCGCCGCTATGCGGCGGCACCCTCTCCCTCAGGAGAGGGGTTTTCCACTGCTACCCTTGCGCGCTGCGTTCTCCCCTCGCCCGCTGGGCGGGGGGCTGGGGGTGAGGGCTCCTACCCCCGCGAGCCCACGAACTCGCGCATCTTCGAGTTCAGGCCGCGCGTGGCGAGCTCCTGCTCGTAGAGGTCCAGCACGCGCGGGTCCTCGTCCTGGTACTCGATCTGGTGGCCGCCTTCCTTCGTGGACTTGTCCATGTTCTCGTAGCCGACCATCTTCGATTCGAGCACCGGGTAGCGCGCGCCGCCGAACCCGAACACCAGGTAGCGCGATGGCCCGTCGGCGACGTTGAAGTGCTGGTGGTACGTCGGGCCGTCCGGAGGGGCATAGAGGGAGCCCGGCTTCCAGTCGACCCGGACGGTGTCGACCGGGTTCTCGCCCTCGCGCCAGAGGAGCGAGTAGCCCTCGCCGGTGACGCAGAAGATGTGCGCGCCCGCGTTGTGCCGGTGCGCCTTCTTGTATGTCCCCTGCTGGAACTCCGAGATGTGGCAGTGCATGGACGAGTCGGCGAGCAGGAACTGGATGTTGTTGCCCGCCGCCCCGCGGGCTGCCCAGGGGGGCAGCTCGAAGTTGACGAGCTCAGGCACGAAGTTGGTCTCCCACTGGTGGCGTCCGGGCTTCACCTCCCGGAACTCGCCTTCGCCGTCGAAGTAGCGGGAGACGTCGGAGCGCTCCGGGAACTGGACGGGGTTGTCGAAGATGAAGTTGGGGTTGCGGAAGACGTTGAAGATGATGGGCAGGTCCGTCACCGCGGCGAGCCTTGCGGGCTCGGTGCCGGAGCCGTTGAAGATCTGGTGCTTCGCGTTCATGGGGATGCCGAAGATGGCCGTCGGCCCCCACTCGAACGAGTACTTCTTGCCCTCAGGCGTCTCGATGACGGTCGCGCCCCTGCCGGAGATGACGTGGATCAGCTCGTCGTGCATGTGCTGCTCTGGGTTGAGCTGTCCGCCGGGGGGAATCTCGACGACGTACGACGACAGGTAGTCGGAGCGTCCGGCGAGGTGGACGTAGGCGCCGAGGCCGCCCATGCGCTCCCACGGCTCGACCTGCACGGTGTGGCAGTCGACCGCGTAGGCCTCGTGGATGGGGATGCCCTCGCTCTTGATGAAGTCCGTGTACGGGAACACGCCGTAATACGGATTGAACTCGACCTCGTCTCCCATGGTCCTCTCTCCTTCGTTGCGCCAGGATGCCGCGAGCGTACACGAGACGCGGGCAGAGCGCCAAGCGGGGGATGAACATCGATGGACAGGATGGGTGGGTGGGCCGCTCATGGTGAGCCTGTCGAACCACGTCGTTCCTGCGGAGGCAGGAACCTCGCAGCCCCGCCGTTTTCTGGCGGTCTCATTCGGTCTCATTCGGTCCCATAGCACGCCTACGGCCCAGCCCTCTTTTCTGTGGTGCCATTCGGTGCCATTCGGTGCCACGCCACCCCTGCAGCCCGGACCGACGCTCCTGGGCAGGCCCGCCACGCTGTCCGCCAACGCGGCGCACCGTCACTGACCAGCGTACGCGGTCGGGGCGCGACCGCGAAAGGGGCTGGTGTCACAGTGGAGTGGAGGGGGCCAGTGGCCTGTTGCGAACACGAGAATCGCGTTTCGCCCACGAGAAAGGCCGCCGGGGATGCCTCCCACGGCGGCCTGCCATTGCCCGTTACATGGGGCCCCTTTCCGATTGACCTCCTACCCTCCTGCAGGTGGGGCGCGGCGAGTATTACCCGTCGTACGTGGGGCTGTCAATGCCGTACCTTATGAGAGCGGGCTGGCGATGATCGCCAGCCCGATGGCCGCGAGGTTGAACAGGACGACTACCTGAATGTCAATCGTGGTGAGCCTCTACCAGCCGTCTCCACTGTGACATCTGCCCGTTGCGCGGTCGATGCCCCGCCGCCTACGCTGTCCCCATGACGCCCGACGCCACCCGCGTTCACCTCCGACGGCGCGCTCGGAGGCCCCATTGCATCGCGATAACTGCTGTTGGCACACGGTGATGCGATAGGGCAGTACGGCTTCGGCGGGCAGTCCGGCGGACGCAGGCGGGCGGGTAGGTAAGTGGGCAGTTACGAGCAGAAATGTGCGGGTTATGGATAGGAAATGAGCAGCGAATGAGCAGATATGAACAGTTGGACTGCTCGCGTAAGAGGCCGATTTCAGGAGTGGATTGGAGTCGATGAGCAGGAATGAGCAGCGTTTTCCCCCGAGACATTCCCTTGCTACGGCGTGCCAAGCCCACTGGGCTACTCCCCGCTTCCCCACTGCCGTCACGGGTCCCCCACCTCGGGGCGGAGGCCGCGGTTGTTGTGCTACGGCTCGTTGTAAGCGATGACGTTCAGCAGCGCCTGGCGCTTCTCGGTGCGCACCACGTTCAGCGCCCGCTCGATCGCATCGGGCAGTTCCGACGGGTCGCTCACTCGCTCGCCGTAGCCGCCCGCCGCCTGGCAGACCATCTCGTAGTCCAGCGGCGGAGTGATGTCCGTGAACGGGCGGAAGCCGGTGCTCGCCGCCCACCCGTTGGGCGCCAGCCGGTCTGTCGCCCGGGACACCGACCCCCAGTGCGCGTTGTTGAACACCACCCACAGGACGGGCAGATCGTATGCCCGCGACGCAAGGTGCGCGGAAGCCGGGGCGCCGAACAGGTACGAGCCGTCGCCCACGCCGCACACGACGGTCCTGTCTGGCGTGGCCAGCTTTGCGCCGAGCGCGGCGCCCAGGGCCCATCCCAGCCCTCCGGCCGGGGAGTGCGAGAAGTAGGTCTGCGGCTTCGTGAACGTGAGGTAGTTGGCATCGAATCCAAGCTCGTTCAGCACGATGGTGTCGTCGTCGAGCGCCTGCCCGATGCAGTACGAGAGCCACGCCTGATCGATGGGAGTGGTCCGGGCCGCTGCAAGGGCCCGGGACTCGATCAGCGAGCGCCGCTTCTCGTGCTCCGCCTGCCAGCGAGCGAACCGGCTTCGCCGCACGTCTTCGTCGACGCCGATGGCCGCGACCTCTTCCAGCAACGCTCTGACGATCAGCGACGGGCGGCCGGTCAGGGCAAGGTCCGCCGAGAAGCCGCGTATCGGATAGCGCTGGAACAGCGGGTCCTCGCCCATGGATATCGTGAAGGCGTCCTCGCGCGGCCCGCCGTCCTTCAGCGACCAGGGAACGTCCGATTCGAGCGCAACGATGACGTCCGCATCCGGCGCGTAGGCGGCCGCGTTCCCCCCGGCGTGCAGCGGATGGTCCTGGGGGAAGCCGTTGTGGACGGAGCGCATGTCCACGACGGGGAGCGCCAACGCCTCCGCAAGTTCGATGAGCGGAGCGAAGCAGTCCGGGTCGGCGCCGGACGCCCGCGTGACCAACAGCGGGTCCCGGGCTTCGGCCAGCTTGCGCGCCGCCAACCGCACGGCGGCCCTGTCGGGTGCGGTCGGAGCCGCAGCGTGGATGCGGGGCGGGTCGGAGTAGGCGACCTCTTCGCTGGCGTGTGCGAGCGACTCGCGGGGAAGCACGAGATAGACCGGTCCCTGCGGGCCGCTGGTGGCGATGGCAAGGGCGCGGTCGACGGCCGTCTCCACGTCGGAGCCGATGCGCAGCTCGTAGTCCCACTTGACCCACTCCCGGACCATCGCGGCCTGGTCGAAGGACTCCTGCGCCCATCCGATGTCGATGTCGCGGGCGCCCGGCAGGTCGCCCTCGGATATGGGGCTCCGTCCCGCCGTGAACAGCATGGGCACGTTCGCCCTGCTGGCGTTCACCACGCCGCAGACCGCGTTCGCGGTGCCGGGCACCGTATGCACCATGACCACCTGCGGGCGCCCGGTGACCATGGTGTAGCCGTGCGCCATCGCCACGCCGACGGTCTCGTGCGGCACGGTGATGGGGACCGGCACGGGCATCTCGTTGGCCTGCCGCCGAGCGTACGCCTCGACGATGGGGCTGAAGTCAGTCCCGCCGATGCCGAAGAAGTAGTCGATGCCGCGCGACGAGAGGAGCTCGAGGTAGGCGTCCGCAACAGTCTCGGTGGGGACCCGCTTGATCATCGCCTGCTCCTCCTCCCGGACAACGGTGTCAGTCTTCGTAACTGTACCAGCGGATGCAACCGGGCGCCCCCGGTGCCTCAGCGATATGGGCCTCTCCCCGAAAACGGGAGGAGGGGCATGCGCAAAGAGCACGGTGCAGGCCTCTTCCAGGACACGCCGGACACTGTATAGTCGGGCCAGCGCCAGCAACCTTGAACCGGAGAGGCACCAGCATGTCTGCATACGTGATAACCGACGTTGAGATAACGGACGCGGAGCTGTTCGGACAGTTCTTCCAGCGCGTGACGGGTACTGTGGAAGCCCACGGCGGCAGGTTCGTGGCCCGCGGCGGCGAGATAGAAGTCCGACTGGGCTCCTGGACGCCCACGCGCCTCTCGATCCTCGAGTTCGGCAGCCTGGAGCAGGCCCGCGCCTGGCTGGACTCCCCGGAGTACACCGAGCTTGGCGACCTTCTCTCAAGGGCGGCCAACGTCAACATGGTGGTCACCGAAGGCTTATAGCCTGTCCCGGCGGCCTGGAAGTCGGAACGTCTCCATGCGCGATCTGTGGCTGGCTCAGGGCCGCACCGCTGTCGCTGGACCGCTGGAGAGAAGCAGGAGCCTGTTCGAAGGAGGAAGTGAACCATGCCCAGGATGAGCGGCGGCGAAGCCCTCGTACAGTCCCTGCTGCTCGAAGGTGTCGACACCGTCTTCGGCATCCCCGGCATACACCTGAACGGGATCGTCGCCGCTTTGCGGGACGAACCCCGCATCCGCATGATCACGACCCGCCACGAGCAGGGCGCGACGCACATGGCCGACGGTTACGCCCGTGCCTCCGGCAGGCCGGGCGTGGCCCTCGTAGTGCCCGGCACGGCCGTCTACAACGCAGCCGCCGGAGTGGCCACTGCGTACTCCCGCTCGTCACCCGTGCTCCTCATCGCAGGCCAGATCCCCAGGGGCCAGATCGGCAAGAGCCTCGGGGCCTACCACGAGGTCATGGACCAGGGGGCCACGCTGGCGCCCGTCACCAAGTGGCGGCGGCAGGTGCTCACCCCTCGGGACGTCCCCGGCGCCGTGTCCGAGGCCTTCCGCCAGATGCGCACGGGACGGCCCCGCCCCGTCTTCATCGAGATGCCTCCAGAGACCGCAGTGGAGCGCGACGAGATCCAGCTGCGGAACCCGGCGCCTACCTCGCGGATCGTGCCGAGCCTCGAACAGCTGCGCGAGGCGGCCCGCGTCATCGCCGACTCCCAGCGCCCGGTCATCTTCGCGGGAGGCGGCGTGGCGCAGTCGGGCGCGGAAGAGGCCCTCGTGGCGCTCGCCGAAGCGACCAGCATCCCCGTCATAACCTCGGGCGGCGGCAAGGGCGCCATTCCGGACCGCCACCCTCTCTGCTACGGCTCCTGCCTCAGCCCCCGTGCGGACGTCCAGGAGATGAACGAACTGGTCGACGTCATGCAGTCCGCCGACGTCGTGATAGGCGTGGGAACCCGGTTCTCGATGGGCAATCCGGCCGGTGAGGCATCCACGTTGATCAACATCAACATCGACGACTTCGAACTCACCCGGGTCCAGGCGAACACCATCCCTCTGCACGGCGACGCCAGGGCAACCATCGAAGCCCTGCTGCCCTGCCTCGCGGAGGCCGGAGCAGGCGACCGTCCTTCGCCCGAACCGGCGGTCGCCGCCGCCCGCCGCCTGATCGCCTACTACGACATCCACCTCCACGAGCCGCAATTCCCCATCATCGAAGCGATCCAGCACGGTGTCCCCGACGACGCGTTCACCGTCTGGGACATCACCCAGCTCGGCTACTACTCCCGCACGCACTACAAGGTGAACCATCCCAGGACGTACATAGACTCCGGTTACTCGTACAACCTCGGCGGCGCGTTCCCCACGGCGATGGGCGTGAAGGTCGCCCAACCGGACCGCGCCGTCGTCTGCATCAACGGGGACGGCGGTTTCCTGTTCAACGCCGCGGAGCTCTCAACCGCGGTCAAGTACGGCATCAACGTGGTCACCATCGTCTTCAGGGACGACGCCTACGGCAACGTCGCACGCGACCTGGACGATTTCTTCTCCGGCACCTATGAGACCGACCTGCACAACCCGGACTTCCTCAGGTTTGCGGAATCGTTCGGCGCGGTCGGCATGCGGGCGGACGACCCGACGGACCTGGAACGGCTGCTGCCGCTCGCCCTGGAACGACAGGCGCCGGTCATCATCGACGTGCCTGTCCACGACGTATCGTTTGTACGCGCCAGGCAACACGCCATGCTGCCCAGGGTCGCATGGACGCAGCCCCAGGAAGGGCTCATCCAGCCCTGACGCTACTCCCGCTCTCCGAGGGTGCGGCGCAGGTCGTCGACCTCGCGGCGGAGGTCGCGGTTCTTGCGCCAGAGGAAGACGGCGTAAACGAAGAATCCCGCCCAGGTGAGCAGTGTCCCCGCGAGCAGGTAGCCGAGGTTGCCCTCTCCCGGCGCGTCCTGCGCGATCGGAGCGGCCAGCGCGGCGGGTGCGGCGAGCAGGAGAACAGCGAGGGAGATGACGATAGCGGTGAACAGTCGGTTGCGCATTAGTGTCCTCAGGCGGCGGCGAGCCGCAGCTCCTCGACGGCCTCCTCGTCGCTGCGGAGCGCGTAGCGCTCGGCGATGAGGAACGCGAAGAGCACGATGAAGGTGACGAACGAGAAGAGGAGGGTGAGCAGCATCTCCCGTTCCAGCGAGCCCTGCGCGCCGGGGCCGGTGACCCGCTCCGGGTGCAGCCCGCCCCACCAGTCCGCCGCCATGTAGACGAACGGCACGGTCGCCGCGCCGATGATGGCGGTGACGGCGGACCAGCGCCGGCCGCGCTCGGCGTCGGGCGCGTAGGCGCGCACCATCAGGTAGCCGATGAAGATGAGCCACAGCACGAAGGTGAGCGTGCCATTCGCATCCCACACCCACCACGTGCCCCACACCGGCTTCGCCCACACCGCACCCGTGATGATGGCGACGGTGAAGAAGACGACGCCGACCTCCGCCGAGGCGTAAGCGAGACGGTCGCAGACGCGCTCGCGCTTGACGAGGTACCAGACGCTGCTCGCCGCGGCGAGCGCGAACGCGAGCCAGCTGGTGAGGATGACCGGGACGTGGAAGTAGAAGAGGCGCTGGACGTTGCCCATCGACCGCTCGGTGGGGGCGTAGCCGAAGATGAGGTACATGTCTATCAGCACGAGGACTCCCGCCACGAGCAGGAGTCCCAGTCTCCAGGCGCCGGTCACACTCACTCCTCCAGGACGTACTCGAACACGAGCGATGATAGCACGAGGAAGACGACGTCGAAGGCGATGATGAGCTGCAGCCAGCCGCCGACGCCGCCCCAGCCTTCGCCGTCGAGCGCCTCCCGCGCACCTGATACCGCGCCGATGAGCACCGGCAGCGCAACCGGCAGGAAGAGCATGGGCAGCAGCACCTCCCGCGCCCTCGTGTGCACGGCGATCGCCGAGAAGAGCGTGCCGACCGCCGCGATGCCGACCGTGGCAGCGAGCGCGACAGCGATGAACCAGACGTTGAACAGCGAGAGGTCGTACAGGACCAGGAAAGCGGGCAGCATGAGCGCCTCGACCGCCACCAGCAGCGTGACCACGCTCAGCAGCTTGCCGAGGTAGAGCGCCTCGCGGGGAACGGGGGCGAGCCGCAGGCCGTCCAGCGTGCCGCGCTCGTGCTCCAGCAGGAAGGTGCGGTTCATGCCGAGCACGGCGGTGAAGATCCAGGCAACCCAGACGATGCCCGGTCCGATGGAGGCGATGAGTTGCGGCGACGGCTCGAACGCGAAGGTGAAGATGAACGCGACGACGAAGGCGAACGCAAGCACGGAGAAGAGCGTCTCGCGCGTCCGCAGCTCCAGGCGCACGTCCTTGGCGTAGATGGTGAGCGCGGCGCGCAGCGTCTCCCGCATCACGCCGCCTCCGCTGGCGCGCTGAGGAGCGCGGCGATCTCGTCCGGCGTCGCGCCCGCTGCCTCGCCGGTCGCGGCGAGGCGTCCGCCGCGCAGGACGGCGAAGTCGCCGTCGAGAGCGAATGCGAGGGCTGGGTCGTGGGCGGACAAGACGACAGCCCCGCCCCCGGCTGCGACGGCCCGGACGACGGCGTCGACGAAGCCGCGGCCCTGCACGTCGAGCCCGGCGTAGGGCTCGTCGAGCAGGAGGAGCGCGGGGCGGTGCAGCAGCGCCCGGGCGATGGCGACGCGCTTCTGCATGCCGTTGGAGAGGCCGCGCACGCGCCGCTGCGCCCAGCGCTCCGCGCCAACGTCGCGCAGCACCTCGGCGGCGCGCTCTTCGGGCCTCGCGACGCCGTAGAGACGGGCGTAGAAGCGGAGGTTCTCCTCCGGCGTGAGGTCGTCGTAGAGGAGGGTGCCGTGGCCGGCGTAGCCGGTGGCGGCGCGAACGCGTCCGGCGTGGCCGTCGGCGTCGAAGCCGGCCGTCGCTACGCTGCCCGCGGTCGGCTTGATGAGCGCCGCGGCGACGCGCAGCAGCGTGCTTTTGCCCGCGCCGTTGTGGCCGAACAGCACGAGAACGCGGCCCCACGCCGCGTCGAGGTCGACGTTGCGTAGGGCGTGGGTACTGCCGTAGGTCTTGGAGACGCCGCGCAGTTCCAGCGCATGGCCGGATCGCGGGGTGGTTGGTGCGGACTGTTCTGTCATGGGGGCGCCGAGCGGGACGCCGGACAGTGTACCCTGTTGAGAGGGTGGGGACGGCGGCGTGTGATCGTGGGAACGGCGTGGTTCGACAGGCTGTGCAGGGGAACGAAGATGGGGAGACGGTGGCCGAGGGTCGCCCTGCTCAGCAGGCGAAGCCCCACTCCCATGGCCCCACCCCCGCGTGCGCTGCCCGCGCACCCTGGTTTCCCGCCTGTGCGGGAATGACGGATGCTGGTCTCACAGGACGACGTGGTTCGGCAGGCTCACCATGAGCGGTCTCTCCACAGAGGGGGTTCACCCCCCATCCTGACCTTCCCCCATCGAGGGGGAAGGGATCAGACAGTACGGAGGTTGAGCGTGGAAGTGTTCCGGCAGGTGGCGGCGGCGTTCGGCAGGCGCGGCGTGCCGAAGGGGATGGAGGAGCGCGTGCCGCCCGGCCAGTACGTGACGCCTAAGATGCCGGTGATGAGCATGTCGCCGACGCCGCGCATCGACCTCGCCACGTGGCGGCTGCGGCTGTTCGGCGAGGTGGAGCGCGAGACGGAGTTGACGTGGGAGGAGTGGGAGTCGCTCGCCCAGGTCGAGATCACGGCGGACTTCCATTGCGTCACGCAGTGGAGCCGGTTGAACGTCGGCTGGGAGGGCGTACCGGCTTCGCGGGTGCTGGACCTGGCGCAGCCGAAGGCGTCGGCGCGGTTCGCGATGCTCCACTGCTATGACGGCTACACGGCGAACATCGACGTCGAGGCACTGCGCGCGCCGGAGGTGCTGTTCGCGCACCGCATGGACGGCGCGCCGCTCGAGGGGCAGCACGGCGGTCCGCTGCGGCTGGTCGTGCCGTCGCGGTACGGGTGGAAGAGCGCGAAGTGGGTGAGCGGCATCGAGCTGATGACCGACGACAGCCCGGGCTTCTGGGAGGGGCTGGGCTACCACATGCGCGGCGACCCGTGGCGGGAGGAGCGCTTCGGAAAGTGGCGGTGAGGGGGATGTGACGGGGAAGACGGTCGTGCCGTCACGCTACGGGTGGAAGAGCGAGGCTTCTCACCCACCAACAACCTCTATGGGGACTGCAGCTAGACGGCGAAGGTGTTCAGGAGCTCTTCGGGGGTGCGGGCGGTGACGCGCTCGCGGACGCCGGCCAATCGCTGCTCGAGAGACGGACGCGACTCGTCCTCGTAGATGACGCCGAGGGGCACGCCGCCCTGCTCGATGATGCCGCGCGCGGCGCTCTTGCTGCCGCTGTCGTGGTCGTCCGGGATCTCCCAGGCCAGGGGATCGATGCCCTTCGCCTTGTTGCCCTTGAGGAGCGCGTAGGTGTCGTTGTAGGTGGTGCAGGGGGAGTTGACGTGGACGATGGAGAAGCCGTCGTGCTCCATGCCGCGCTTGATCATGGCGGCGAGGTCGCGGGGCTTGGTGGAGTAGCCGGATGCGATGTAGGTGACGCCGAGGGTGAGGTAGAGGTCCAGGGGGTTGAGTGAGGACTCGAGCTTGCCGTAGGGCGTCGAGCTCGTAACGGTGTCCTCGACCGTGGTGGGGGAGGACTGGCCCTTGGTGAGGCCGTAGACGCCGTTGTCCATGATGACGGCGCAGATGTTGAGGTTCCGTGCGGCCTGGGGCGCGATGTGCTCCATGCCGATGCTGAGGAAGTCGCCGTCGCCAGCAACGACGACGACGTTGAGGTCCTCCCGCGCCATCTTGACACCGAGGGCGAGAGGCAACGAGCGTCCGTGGATGCCGTGGAAGCCGTAGGGCTGGTCGCCTTCGTACAGGTGGACGAGGTTGCCGGAGCAGCCGATGCCGGCGACGACGACGTTGTTGTACATCGGTATCTCGCGCTCGATGTTCCAGTCGCGCATGGCGAACTCGAGGGCGCGGCGGACGCCGAAGTCGCCGCATCCGGGGCACCAGAGGAAGTCGTACTCGGGGTTCTTGGCCGTTCCTGTCATGCGTTCACCGCCTGGGGTTGCCTGGATTCCGCCAGGCGCGTCCGGATGCGCTCGCTGAGCTCCGTGGGGCGGAACGGCAAGCCGGTGTACTGGGTGATGGCCTCCGCCTTGACGCCGAGCGAGCGCAGGATGCCCGCGAACTGTCCCTGGTAGTTGAGCTCGGGGACGAGCACGAGGTCCTTGGAGCGCAGTTCCTCCAGCATCGCCGGAGGCAGCGGGTTGAGGAAGATGGTGTAGTACCACGCGACGTCAACACCGGCGTCCCGCAGCTTGTGGAACGCCTCCAGCGCGGAGCCCTTGGAGCCGCCCCACGGGACGATGGCGACGGAGGAGGAAGCGTTGTCGCTCTCGTACGTGCCGTCCTCCAGCAGCTTGAGCTTGCCGAAGCGGCGCTCCGTCATGTGGATGTGGTACTTGGCGAGGTGGGTGGTATCGCCGTAGATGTCGTGCTCGGAGCCGTTGGCGATGTACGCGCCGGCCCCGCCGGGAGCGGGGAACGGGGAGATCTCGCGCGACTCGTAGCGGAGGTAGCCGTTCTGTCCCTTGTAGAGGTCCCGGTCCTCCACCCTGGCAGCGGCGAGGTCGGGCCGCGGGATGTTCTGCGCCCGCTCGGCGAGCGAGTGCTCGCTGAGGATGACGACGGGCCCCTGGTATCGCTCGGCCCAGTTGAAGGCGTGGACGGCGCCGTAGAAGCACTCCTCCACGGTGCCGACGGCGATGACGGGGATGGAGGAGTCGCCGTGCGCCGGGCTGAGCGCGGCGAGCAGGTCCGACTGCTCGGTCTTCGTTGGGAGGCCGGTGGCGGGGCCGCCGCGCTGCACGTCCACGATGACGCAGGGGATCTCAGCCATCCATGCGAGCCCGATGCCCTCGCCCATCAGGGTGAAGCCGGGGCCGGAGGTGGCGGTCATGGACTTCTTGCCGGCGAAGCCGGCGCCGACGATGCCGGTGATGGCCTCGATCTCTGAGCTGGCCTGGTAAGCGAACTTGCCCTCGCCGACGAGGTTTCGCTCCATGTAGACGAGGACGGGCGTTGCGGGGGAGATGGGGTAGCCGAAGTAGAAGTCGATGCCTGCGTGGAGCGCGCCGACGGAGAGGGCGTCGTTGCCCTTGATGAAGACCTGCTCGTAGTCCGGCTTCTCGGGTTCGCCGAGGTCGCTGATCGGGTCTTCCTCCGCAAGGTGGGCGAGGCCGAGGTCCAGGGCCATGTGGTTGGCCTCGATGACCTTCTCGCGGCCCGCGAATCGCAGCGAGACGAACTCCTTGAGGTAGTTCAGGGGCATGTTGATGAGCCTGGAGAGCCCGCCCATGACCACCATGTTGGCGGCGCGGGACTCGCCGGTCTGCTTGGCCAGCTCGTCGAAGGGGACGGTCACGCAGCGGCGGTCCTCCTCAGGCAGGGGCGTGATGGAAGGGTCGAGGAGGATGATTCCTCCGTCGTGCACCTCGGAGCGGTGCTCATGGTAGGCCTCGTCGTTGAAGGCGACGAGGATGTCGATCGCGTCACCGGGGCTCAAAACGGGGCTGCGGGCGATGCGCGCCTGCGTCCACGTGGGGCCTCCCAGGATCTGCGAGGGGAAGGTGGCGAAGGTGAGTGCGTGATAGCCGACGCCGGTGGCGGCGCGGGCCAGCATCTCCGCAGCGGTTACAACTCCCTGGCCACCCTCGCCCGCGAATCGAACGACGATCTCACTTCGGCTGGCCATCGTCTCAGTCCTCCGTATGAAGACTTCCTGGCTGCCTCGGCGGCTGAGCCGGGCACGAGTGGCTCCTTGCAGTCAGGTTCCCTGGAGCGCGCGCCAAACGCGACACACGCCAAATAAGTAGATTACGGAGCGGGTGGTGGGGTGTCAATCGGCGCGATGCGGCGAGCGTGTACATGAAGCGCAAGGGTTCCCGCCCTTCATTGTTAACAGGGTGAACGATTCAGTCATTCCCTGGCGCATAGTGAGGCGGATTCCTCAATCCCGCAGAGCGGGCATGATTCGATGTTCCGGTGAGATGAGACCGGGGCGCCCCGATGCCGCGACCGCCGGTGTGCGGCCACGGGTGAGCGCGTTGACACCGCGGAGAGGCCAGCGGTATGCTCGCCCACGGCGCGAGAGTCCGGCGAGAGCCGGATACCTCGAAGCGAATCAGGCATCCGGCGCGCATCCTGAAGCGGTCCCGCGTCCATGCAGCCCCGCTCCGCACCCCTTGATGGAGGGGGCTGATTTATGCCTGACGCTTGGAGAGACTCACGCGTGGCAGACGCCTCAGGAGGCGCATCCGGGCTGGCGCGTTTGGTGCCCGGAAACAATGGAGGGAGGCTGCATGGCCCAGAAGGAGATCGAGCTGAAGCGCGGCCTCAGGGACGTCTACTTCGAGTCCACTGAGTCCAGCCTGGTCATCGGCGACGTCGGACGCCTCATCTACCGCGGCTACGAGATCCACGACCTGGCCGAGCACGCGAGCTTCGAGGAAGTCGTGCACCTCATGCTCGAGAAGCGCCTGCCCACGCGTGCCGAGCTGGACGAGTTCGATGCCACCCTCCGCAGCAACCGGGCTGTGCCCCAGGAGGTGCTGGAGGTCATCGAGCGAGTGAAGGACGCCCATCCCATGGACGTGCTTCGCACCGCTATCTCGGCCCTCGCAGCGTCAGATCCAGAGGTCGACGATATCTCCCACGAGGCGACCCTGCGCAAGGGCCTCAGGATCACGGCACAGACACCCACGATCGTCGCAGCGCACCACCGTATCCGCAGCGGCAACGCCCCCATCCCGCCCGACACCTCCCTCTCCCACGCAGCCAACTTCCTCTACATGCTCCTCGGCGAACGGCCGGACGAAGAGACGGCCCGCCTGATGGACAAGGACCTCATCGTCCACCTGGACCACGGCTCCAACGCCTCGTCGTTCGCAGCCCGAGTCACTGCGAGCACGCTGGCGGACGTTCACGGCGCGATCGTGACCGGGATCGGCACGCTCAAGGGCCCCCTGCACGGCGGCGCGGCCGAGGGCGTGATGAAGATGGCGCTGGAGATAGGAGAGGTCGAAAACGTCGACGCGTACCTCGCGGGGAAGCACGAGCGGCGCGAGCGCGTCATGGGCTTCGGGCACGCGGTCTACCGCGCGGAAGACCCGCGCGCCCGGCACCTGCGGGAGGGCTCCCGCCGCCTGGCCGAGAAGATGGGAGACCCGAAGTGGTTCCAGATCCTCAGTCGCGTGGAAGAGCACATGCGCCCGTATGCGGAGCGCGGGATATGCGTGAACGTGGACTTCTGGGCTGGCTCCGTCTACTACCTGCTGGGCATACCAGAAGACCTGTTCATCTCCATCTTCGCCGTTGCCCGGGTGCCCGGATACGTTGCGCAGGTGCTGGAGCAGCAAGACAAGAACATGCTCATCAGGCCGCAGATGAGATACGACGGACCGATAGACCTGGAGTTCGTTCCGATAGGCGAACGAGGTTAGACTGCCAAGGAGAGGGAGGCACGGAGGCGTTATGACCCAGCAGGGGATTGAAGTTGCCGAGGCGGAGCCCGGCTGTGCGCATCATTGGGCTATAGAGAGCCCGAACGGGCCCACCAGCTACGGCATCTGCAAGCGGTGTGGGGAGACCCGCGAGTTCAGGAACTCCATCAAGATCACCAGTTGGGAATCGGAAGGCAGCCACGTCAACCGCAACCCGCGTTGACGGCATGCCAGACCTCGGGATAGCTGCGCTTGGCGCAACGTAGTTCTTCCCGCCCACCCGCCCGAACGCTTGTGGGGGACGCCCCCACTCCCCCCGCAGAGGGACAGAACCCCTCTGCACTCCCCGTTCCATGCGATGCTGTGGTTCGACCGGCCCACTACGAACGGGCCGATGACGGCTTAGCAAGGTTCTCGATGCGCTCATCGCGTGGCTACTGCGCATGACAGGTTTGTTTGCCCCCACCGGCGCGGACGCGGAGGTCCGCAGGCGCATCGCGCTGCGCGGCCCGCTCACGTTCGCCGAGTTCATGGAGATCGCGCTCTACTGGCCGGACGGCGGCTACTATGCGTCCCGCCGCTCTTTCGGCCCGCTTGGCGACTTCTACACCGCTCCCCTTGCGCATCCCGTCTTCGGGGCGCTCGTTGCGCGACAACTGCTCACGCTGTGGCGAGCGCTCGGCAGTCCCGCGCCGTTCAACGTGATGGAGGCGGGCGCGGGCGACGGCACGCTCGCGCTGGACGTCGTCGCGCAGGCGTCGGAGCTGGGCAGGAGTTTCGCGGACGCGCTGGCGTACACGGCGGTCGACCTGCGCGAGCCGCCCGCGGAATACCCGGGTCATTGGGTGCGCTCCGGCGGCGTTCCCGCCCCGGGTGGGAGCGGCGTCGTGCTGGCGAACGAACTGCTCGATGCCATGCCGGTACACCGCGTCGTGAAGGAAGGCGGCCAGCTTCGCGAGTTGTTCGTCGATGCCGCGCCCGAGGGCGGCTTCGTGGAGATAGCGGATGAGCCGTCCAGTCCGGCCCTCGGCGAGCGGCTGGACGGTCTGGGCGCAGCGCTCTCGGAAGGCTACCGGACGGAGATATGCCTGGCGTCGGAAGCGTGGACGGCGCAGGCGTTCGCCGCCATCGAACGCGGCTATCTGCTGCTGATCGACTATGGACACGAGGCATCGGTCTTCTACGACGAATCCCGGCGGGCGGGGACGCTGCGCTGCTACGCCGGCCACACGCTGGGGATGAACCCGTACTTCAACGTGGGGAGGCAGGACATCAGCGCGCACGTAGAGTTCACGTCCGTGCGGTCGGCTGCGATCGCGGCGGGGTTCGAGGTTGCGGGAGAGATGTCGCAGTCGGATTGGCTGCGGTCGCTGGGCATCGAGGCGTATCGGGCGGAGGTTGCGGAGCGGAGCGGGCTGAATCGCATGGAACGCATGGCGAACCTGCGCGGGATGGACGTGCTGCTCGACGACGAGGGAATGGGCTCGTTCCGGGTGCTTGCGTTCGCCAGGGACGCGCCTACCGACGGAGTGCTGGGCGCGAGTCCATGGGAGTCGGCGCCTGCGCCGCTCGCGGGAGTGCGGCACATGCCGTTCGGGACGGCTCCTCCCGGATGAGAGGATGCTGCGCGTTAGCGCGGACTTCGCTCAGTACGACAAGCCTCCTTCCTCCACCCCTCAGTACCCTCCCCTTGTAGAGAGAGGGGACCAGTCGTCTCCCCGCGCCCTATCCCCGGTGAGAGATACTTCGACTCCGCTGCGCTCCGCTCAGCATGACAAGGGGCGTGGGAGCGGTTCGCTGCGGCGTGCGGTGGTGATGAACCCGGTGTGGCCGACCATGCGGTGGTCGGGCCGCGCGCTCGTCTCAGAGAAGTGCCACGGACGCTCCAGCAGCTCGAACGCCTCGGCCATGTGCCAGCGATCGTCGCGGGTAAGGCGCATCATCAGCTCGTGCACTTGCAGGACGGTCGGGAGGTAGCTGGCGAAGACTCCGCCCGTGCGCAGGACTCCGGCGGCGGCATCGAGCAGCAGCCAAGGCTCCGGCACGTCGGCGATGACGTGGTCAGCTTCGTCAGTGCCGAGGCCGCCGGCGTATGCGTCGCCGAGGACGATGCGGTGGTTCGTCGCGCCGGGCGCCAAGTGGGCGACGTTCCGCTGCGCAGCCTCGACGACCTCGTCGCGGACCTCGTGGGAGACGACCGAGCCGTCCGGCCCGACGGCGCGGAGGAGGGCCGCTGATGCAGCGCCCGAGCCGAGTCCGACCTCGATGACGCGCGCGCCGGGGTAGACGTCGGCGTGCATCAGGAGGGCGGCGAGGTCCTTTGGGTAGATGACCTGGCTCTGGCGCGGCAGCTCCTTGACGGCGTCGGCGAACGGCGGGCGGAGGATGAAGAGGCGATGACCTTTGTTGGTGACGAGGAAGAAGCCCTCGCGCCGCCCGATGATCTCGTCGTGGGTGACGTACCCGAGATGGGTCTCGACGAGCGCGCCGCTCCTGAGCTCGACGCGGTAGCGCCGCTTGCGCTGGTCGTAGACCAGGGCAACGTCGCCCTGGGCGAACGGGGCGCGCTTGAGGTCTGCTTCGCTGGGGTTCGCAGTCATGACTGTTTGCCGTTCGGGAACGAGAAGGGGCTGCGCCGCCGCAGCCCCTTCCGCATCGCTGGTTGCTGCTGCGCTTATCCCTGGAGCCTGGCCAGCTCTTCGAGGATGGCGTTGGGGTCCGGCAGGACGCCCTGGTAGGCCTGGTGGTAGCGGACGGCGCCCTGCGGGTCGATGATGGTGACGGACCTGGCACACATGCCGGAGTCCTCGTTGAAGATGCCGTAGGCCCGGGCGACCTCGCCGTGGGGCCAGAAGTCCGACAGGAGCGAATGGGCGATCCCGCCGAGGTTGGTCCCCCACGACCTGAGGGCGGGGCGGGCGTCGGCGCCAAGTCCGAGGACGTGCGCGCCCTTCTCTTCGAACGACTTCAACGCACGGTTGAAGGTTACCGTCTGCGTCGTTCAGCCGCCGGTGAATGCGGCAGGGAAGGAGTGGATGACAACCCACTTGTCGCCCTTGAAGCCGGCGAGGGAGACGTCTTCTCCGTTCTGGTCTTTGAGGGTGAAGTCCGGGGCTTGCTGACCTACGTCCACCATACGGGGCCCTCCTGGGAGTGTGGAGTGTGGCGGGTAGGATAGCGGGAAGCCGGGGGAAGATAAAGGGGCGCGCCGCCTGCGGGTCGGCCTTCAGCGCCACGGCTCAGGCAGGTCGCTCACAAAGAGCTCCTCGACGGTCATCCGCCTGTCGACGAGGCCCTGGTCGACCACGTCCTCGAGGAGGCTTTCCACCACGTGGCGATTGGGGGCGATGCCATACGGCCACGGATCGTCCCCAAGCAGGTCTTCGGTCTCCCGGGCGGACCCTCCCACAACGGTGCGTTCGGGAGAGCCGGAGGGCGTTGCCGCCATGCCGAGCCTCTTCGCTTCACCGAACGCCTCGCATACGTTCACCGGGAGGTCCGGGGCTTCGCGCACGAGGCGCTCGTTCATGACGATCATGTGCATGATGGGGAACACCGGTATCTTCGCGTAGTACGCACGCTCCGCCTTCCCCAGGTCCGGGAACGCCGGGACCAACCCGGTCTGCGCCCCCCTTCCCGTTGCGCCGACGGCTGCTTCCAACTCTCCCGAGGCGAGCATCTCCTCCGGCGTGCGCTGGCGCTCGTACATGACTTCGACACCGTCCGGGAACGCCAGCGTCGAAGTGCGTTCGGGTCGGAACGTGACCCAGGATGCGTCCCGCACGCTCACGCCGTACTCCTGCCGGAGCAGGAACCTTCCCCACACGGACGACGTCATCCAGAACTGCGGCAACCCGATGCGTTTGCCCCTCAACTGAGCGGGGTCCGACAACACCGAACGCGGCGAAAAGACGAACGCGGGATGGATGAACCTGCGTCCGGTGAACAGGGGTAACCCGACGAGAGGCAAGCCCTCATACCGTGCCCTGATGAACGTTGCCATCGACATCTCTCCGATGTCGAACTCGAGGTCCAACATCGCAAGAGTGTTCTCGTTGACGCTTGGAGCCGGATGCAGATCAACGTCAACGTCCCGGACAGACACCTGCCCTTCGAGCACCGGACTCGTCAGAAAGGATGGGATCACCGAGATACTGATCTTCCGCGCAGCCATCATCGTCCTCCTGGCGCCGCGTTCGCAGCAGGCAGATTACACGAAGCGCGGGGTTGGCGGCGCCTCGATACCGGTCGAGGCCCGAGGACGGCTCGCGCGCGAGGGGGAGATGAAGGCTAGTCCTCGGAGGGCCGCCAGCGGAGTTCGGGGCGCCGGGCGGCGCGGGCCTCGTCGAGGCGGGAGATAGGAGTCTCGTAAGGGGCGCCGCGCAGGAAGTCCTCGTCTGCGGCAGCTTCGGCGTCGATGCGCTCCAGCGTTTCGATGAAGGCGTCGAGCGTCTCCCTCGACTCGGTCTCGGTGGGCTCGATCATGAGCGCTTCGGGAACGACGAGCGGGAAGTACATCGTGGGAGCGTGGAAGCCGTGGTCCAGCAGGCGCTTGGAGACGTTGAGCGCGGTCGCTCCCGGACGCTTGCGCGCGGCGAAGACGACCTCGTGCATCACGGAGCGGTCGTACGGGAGCTCGAAGAGCGGGCGGAGCTTCGCAAGCAGGTAGTTGGCGTTGAGCACGGCGTTGCCGCTGATGTTCAGCATCCCATCGCCGCCGAGGAGCGAGATGTAGGTGAGGGCGCGGATGAGCACGCCGAAGTTGCCCTGCGCTCCTCCGCAGCGGCCGATGCTCTTCGTGGGCATCTCGCTGCCATAGGAGCCGTCCTCTCGCTGCACGGCGATCGGGCCGGGGAGGAAGGGGGCGAGCGCCTCGGTGACGCAGATGGGTCCCGCGCCGGGTCCGCCGCCGCCGTGCGGCGTGCTGAACGTCTTGTGCAGGTTCATGTGGACGACGTCGAAGCCGAAATGGCCGAGCTTGGCGCGCCCGAGCAGCGCGTTCATGTTCGCGCCATCGCCGTAGACGAGGCCCCCGGCCTCGTGGACGATGCGGCACATCTCGATGGCGTTGCGGTCGAAGAGGCCCAGGGTCGTGGGCTGGGTGAACATCACGCCCGCGAGTTGCTCGTCGGCCTCAGCGCGAACGGCGTCGAGGTCGATGTCGCCTTCGGACGTTGAAGGCACCGAGATGACCTGGAACCCGGCCATGGCGGCGGAGGCAGGGTTGGTCCCGTGAGCGGTGTCCGGGATGAGCATCTTGCGACGCCGCCCCTCGCCGCGTGCATCGAGCGCGGCTCGCAGGGTCAGGATTCCCGCGAGCTCCCCCTGCGCTCCGGCGAGCGGGGCGAGGCTGGCGCCCGGCAGGCCGCTCACCTCCTGCAGGTAGGTCTGGAGGCGGAAGACCGCCTCAAGGCATCCCTGCACCTGCGTCTCCGGCTGTGCGGGATGCGCAAGGGCAAAACCGGGCGTCGCCGCGACCGCCTCGTTCAGCTTGGGGTTGTATTTCATCGTGCAGCTGCCGAGGGGGTAGAAGTTGGTGTCGATGGAGAAGTTCAACTGGCTGAGGTGCGTGAAGTAGCGCACGACCTCGCCCTCCGTGACCTCCGGCAGGTGCAGGTCGTCGCGGAGCATCGCCTGCTCCGGTATGAGCTGCGGCGGCACGTCGGACGCGGGGAGCGTCACGCCGGTGCGTCCGGGGTGGCTCCGCTCCATGAGCAGCCTGCGGCGGTTGTGCGCTTCCTCCCGGAGGGGGGTGTCAGGCGTGGAGGTCATGTCAGCTGATCTCCCCGAGCGCGTCCACAAGCCGTTCTATCTGGTCGCGCGTGTTGACCTCGGTAACGCAGAGCAGCATGCCGTTGGGGTAGCGGTCGCTCACGTCCAGCCCACCGATGATGCCGCGCTGCTCCAGGGCCGCGCTGACCTCGGCCGCTGGCCTCGGGCAGGTGACGACGAACTCCTGGAAGAAGGGGCCGCTCACCGGCAGGCTGTAGCCGGGGAGTTCCGCGATGCGGGACGCGGCATAGTGCGCCTTCTGGTAGCAGAGCTCTGCCACGTGACGAAGTCCCTGCTTGCCCATGAGTGAGAGGTAGATGGTGGCCCAGAGCCCGATGAGCGCGGTGCTGGTGCAGATGTTGGACGTCGCGTGCTCGCGGCGGATGTGCTGCTCGCGGGGTTGGAGCGTCAGCACGTAGCCGGTGCGGCCCTCCGTGTCCACGGTCCGCCCCGCGATGCGCCCCGGCAGTTGGCGGACGTACTCCTGGCGGCAGGTGAAGATGCCGACGTACGGCCCGCCGAAACTCGGAGGTATGCCGAGGGCCTGCCCCTCGCCGGTGGCGATGTCGACGCCGAACCCGCCGGGGGGCTTGTACATCGCGAGCGCCGTCGGGTCGCACGACATGACGGCGAGCGCACCCTGTGCGTGCGCGAGGTCGACGAGGGCCTGAGTGTCCTCGAAGCAGCCGAAGAAGTTGGGGTACTGGGAAATGAGGCAGGCCGTGTCGGCATGGAGTTCCGGGGACGCGGGGTCCGTCTCGTAGACCTCGATGCCCTGGGGTTGTGTGTAGAAGCGAATGGTCTCGACGTAGCGCGGGTTCACGGTGTCGAGCACGGCGACGCGCGAGCGCTTCGTGACGCGGCAGGCCATGAGCGCGCCCTCCGCGAGGCTGCTCGCGCCGTCGTACATGCCGGCGTTGGAGACCTCCATGCCGAACAGCTGGGCGGTGAGCGTCTGGAACTCGAATGTGCCCTGAAGCGTCCCCTGCGACACCTCCGGCTGGTATGGCGTGTAGGAGGTGAGGAACTCACCGCGCGTGACGAGTGGCGCGACGACTGCGGGGCAGAAGTGCTGGTAGACCCCCGCGCCGAGGAAGCTCGCGTGCTCGCCCGCATGGAAGTTGCGCTGCGCCAGCGCGGACATTTCGGCCCGCAGTTCCATCTCCGGCACCGGCGCGGGCAGCGCGAGTCCGGGGTGGCGGAACTGCTCGGGGATGTCGCCGAAGAGGTCTTCGACGGCAGCTGTGCCGACCTCCGCGAGCATGGCGGCGCGGTCGTCGTCGGTGTTGGGGATGAAGGGTGAGGTGAGCGGAGAGTCAGACATGGGGCCGTGGTCAGACCTTCATTCGGTGAGCGCCGTATACGCGGCGGCGTCCAGCAGGGAGTCGAGCTCGGCGGGGTCGTCCGGCTTGACGCGGATCAGCCAGCCCTTCTCGTGCGGGCTTTCGTTCAGCAGTTCGGGCGCGTTCTTCACGTCCTCGTTGACGGCGGCGACCTCGCCGGAGACTGGGGAGAAGAGCTCTGAGACGGCCTTGACCGACTCGACCTCGCCCATCTGGGCGTTCTGGGTTACGCGGTCGCCTGGCCTGGGAAGGTCCACGTAGACGACGTCGCCCAACTCGTGCTGGGCGAAGTCGGTGATGCCGACGAGGATGAGGCCGTCCGGCTCAGGCAGCGCCCACTCATGCTCCCTGGAATAGCGGCGGTCTTCCGGAACAGGCATAACTATCGCGACCTCTTGTAGAAGGGAAGGGCCACGATCTGCGCCGGAATCTGCCGTCCACGAACGTCCACGGAGATGGGGCTTCCAGGCTCGCTGGCCTCTCTCGGAAGATAGCCGAGGCCTATATTGGTGTCAAGGTAAGGCGAGTAGCTGCCACTCGTAACTTCGCCCACGTCGGCTTCGTTGATGAGGATGCGGTGGTGGGCCCGTGGAGCGGGGCCGCGCTCCGCGGTACGGAAGCCCGCGAGCACACGCGGGGTACCGTTCTCAGCGGCCGCGCGCACCGCTTCCGCGCCGCAGAAGTCGCGCTCCAGCCGGACGAAGCGCCCCAGCCCGGCCTCGATGGGGTTGACCGTCTCGTCCATGTCGGAGCCGTGCAGCAGCAACGCGGCCTCCAGCCGGAGGGTGTCGCGGGCGCCGAGCCCGCACGGCGCGGCGCCTGCGTCTGTGAGAGCCCGCCACAGCGAGGAGGCGACTGCTGACGCAGGCATGATCTCGACGCCATCCTCGCCGGTGTAGCCGGTGCGGGCTATGAGCGTGGGGGCGCCCATGACTTCCGTCTCGACGACGTTGAAGGGGCGCACGGCCTCCGGGTCGAACCCGGCGATCTGCCCGGCGATGTAGGTGGCTTCCGGTCCCTGGAGCGCGATCATCGCGATCTCGGAGGTGCGGTCGGTGAGGGCGGCGTTCGGAAAGCGCTCGTTGCGCCAGCGCTCCAGCCAGGCGAACACCTTCGCGGCGTTCGCGGCGTTGGCGACGATCATGAAGCGCTCTTCGCCGAGCCGGTAGACGATCGCGTCGTCCAGGATGCCCCCGGACTCGTTGCAGAGGAGGCCGTAGCGGGCCCGGCCCATGGGCATCGCCTCGCCGATGTCGGCGGTGTGCACCCAGTCCAGGAGGGCGCGGGCGTCTCCCCCATCGACGGCGAAGCGCCCCATGTGGGAGACGTCGAAGATGCCGGCGGCGGTCCGGACCGCGCGGGCTTCGGCGAGGACGCCCGCGTACTGCACGGGCATGTCGTACCCGGCGAACGGCACCATGCGGGCGCCCAGAGAGACGTGGTCGTCGTGGAGGACGGTGGTGCGGAGAGGAGCGTCCGTCATACGTTAAGCGTAGCATAGGGAGGCTTTCTCACAGGAGGTGTGCTCACATGGACCGTCTCGAGTTCGGTGTGTGGGACCAGATGCAGACGTACGAGGTGATGCAAGCCGCGACCGCAGCGGAGGTGTACGAGAAGCACATCCGGCAGGCGCAGCTGATGGAGCGCGTGGGCTTCGGCTACTACTGGACGCTGGAGCACCAGGGCTCCTACGTTGGCGCGATCACGTCTCCGCAGATGTTCCTCACGGCGGTGGCGCGGCACACCGAGGCGCTGCGGCTCGGGACCATGATCTGGCAGCTTCCGTTCCATCATCCCATCCGGCTCGCGCAGGACGTGGCGATGCTGGACCACCTCTCTGGAGGACGGGCGGAGTTCGGCACAGGCATCGGCGTGCACGAGCACGAGTTCATGCGCTGGGGCCTGGACTTCTACTCGCGGCAGGAGATGGGCGAGGAGGCGCTGGACATCATCGAGATGGCGTGGCGCGACGGGACGGTGACGTACGAGGGGAAGTACTGGCAGATAGACGAGGCGCTGATAGAGCCGGCGCCTCTGCAGAAGCCGCATCCCCCGATATGGGCGGCGGTCCACAGCCCGCGCGCGATCGACTTCGCGGCGAAGCGCGGCTACCACATGGCGCAGAACATCGACACCGACGAGTCGATGGCCCAGAAGTTCTCCGAGTGGCGGGAGGCCTGGAAGGGGTACGGGCACGAAGGACCGATGCCGCGCCAGTTCCTGATGCGCGTGGTGCACGTTGCCGAGACGGACGAGCAGGCGCACGAGCAGGCGCGGCAGTACCTGCTGGAGGCGAACACGCTGGGGCGCGAGATCGTCTCGTCCAGCCGCATAGGGTTCGGCTCCAACCCTCGGGGGATGGGGCATGAGGACAGCGAAGACATCCGCGAGCGCGGCCGCATCTTCCGCGAGTGCGCGCGCTCATACGAGTTCTGGCTCGACAACGGGCTGGCGCTCGTTGGCAGCCCGGAGTCGGTCGCGCGCCAGATAGCGGAGGGGCGGGAGAAGATCGGGTACGACCACTTCGCGGGGAAGTTTCACATCGGACGTATGCCGCACGACCTGGTGGAGTCGTCCTTGACGCTGTTCGGACAGGAAGTCATCCCCGCCTTCGGGTAGCAAGACACTCGCAAAGCGCATTCGCACAGGAGGACATAGGTATGCCCCCTCTGGAGTTCGGCGCGTGGGGCGCGGTGAAGATCAACGACATCAAGCGGCTGGGGTCGGCTGCCGCGGCCTACGACGAGCACATCCGCCAGGCCCGCCTGATGGACGAGCTCGGCTACCGCTACTACTGGATCATCGAGCACCAGGCTTCCTACATAGGAGCGATCACGGCGCCGACCGTCTTCCTTACGGCGGTTGCGGCGGTGACGGAGCGCATCCACGTCGGCGCGATGATCTGGCAACTGCCGTTCCACAACCCCATGCGGCTGGCGCAGGAGGTGGCGACGCTCGACCACCTGTCCAAGGGGAGGGTCGAGTTCGGATCGGGATTGGGAACGCACGAGCACGAGTTCATCCGCTGGGGCATCGACTACTACGAGCGCCACGCCGCGAGCGAAGAGGCGATGAAGGTGATCGAGGATGCGTGGACGAAGGATGAGGTCACACACCGGGGGCGGTTCTGGCAGTACGAGGAGATGCTGCCGATGCCGAAGCCGTACCAGCAGCCGCACCCGCCCATCTGGATCGCGTGCCACAGCCTGCGCGCCTTCGAGTGGGCGGCGGAGCGCAACAACGACGTGGCGACGAACATCTCCACCGACGACGAGCTGGTAGACAAGTTCGAGCACTTCCGGCGCATCTGGCACGAATGCGAGCACCCTGGCCCGATGCCGAGGCAGATGCTGGTGCGCGTCGTCCACGTCGCGGAGACCGACGAGCAGGCACGTGCAGAGACGGAGCCGTACCTGCAGGAGTACTTCAGCATCGACCGGGAGCACGTGGTCAACACGCGCATCGGCTTCGGGAGCGATCCGCGCGGCAAGGGCACGGACAACACCCGCTACACGCGGGCGAACGGAAGGATATTCGCGCAGGCGCGGCAGTCCTACGACTTCTGGATCGAGAGCGGTCTCGCCCTCATCGGCAGTCCTGAGACGGTGGCGCGGAAGATAGCGGAGACGCAGGAGCGGCTCGGCTTCACCGTGTGGGCGGGCAGCCACCATATCGGACGGATGCCGACGGAGTACGTCGACAAGTCGATACAACTGTTCGGCG
This sequence comes from Chloroflexota bacterium, assembly GCA_028874795.1. Classification (GTDB taxonomy): domain Bacteria; phylum Chloroflexota; class Dehalococcoidia; order Lucifugimonadales; family Australimonadaceae; genus Bin16. The sequence goes on along the minus strand of JAPPHT010000038.1, from coordinate 20,873 downwards.
AGGAAGTGATGCCGGCTTTCGACGCGCCGTCTGAGCCGGTCGTGCCGGTGAGCACGGTGCTGCAGCGGCGGGGTCCGTCCGGCCAGCAGGGCCCGTGGGCAGGGAGCTGAGGCGTCATGGAGGGCGTCACGCTGCGAGCGGCGCAGGCGTCGGACGCAGCCGGCATCACGGACCTCGTGGCTGCGCTGGCACGCGAGCGCGGCGGCACGACCGATGCGGACGCGGTGGTGGCCGCCGTGGAGGAATGCATCGGCGACCCCGGCCACGAGATCATCATCGCGGCGGCAGGAGAGGAGGCCGTCGCCTACGTCGCGGTGCACTGGGTCCCCTTCCCGATGCTGGGCGGACGAGAGGGCTACGTGTCCGACCTCATCGTCCGCGCCGACTGGAGAGGCCACGGGCTGGGGAACCGGCTGATGGAGGCGGCGGAATTGCGGGCCAGGGAGATGGGTTGCGCGCGTCTGATGCTGAACAACCGCGTCGCAGCCGAATCGTTCGAGCGAGGGTTCTTCACGAAGGCCGGCTTCCGTCAGCGCACGGACTTCGCGAACTTCGTGAAGACACTTGGGACGGTCTAGGGCGTAGCGGTCGCGGAAGCGACTGCATTCATTGCAGGCGATGATTGCACTGATTACAATGAATGCACTGCGATCGGAGCAACGCCATGACCAGCATCACCGTACGGAACATCGAAGACGACCTCAAGCGGCGGCTGCGCATCAGGGCTGCCGAGCACGGCCACTCCATGGAAGAAGAGGCGCGACGCATCCTGCGGGAAGCGCTCGGCGAAGGTGAAGCTGCAGCGGAGACTACCGCGCCGGAGAAGGGCCTGGCGACACAGATCCACGAGCTGTTCGCGCCGCTCGGCGGGGTGGACGGTATCGAATTCCCCAAGTTGGGCGGTCTGAAGCCGGTGGAGTTCGAGTAGCGAATCGTGTTCGTTCTCGATACGAACGTGCTCTCGGAGTTGATGCTCGCGGCGCCTGACCCGAGAGCGAGCGCGTGGGCTGATGGTGAACCGGGGCAGACGCTGTACACCACTGCTATCTCGGAGTCCGAGATACGTGTGGGCATCGCCCTGATGCCGGAGGGCCGACGTCGGCGGGAGCTCGCGGCGACGGCGGAGCGACTGTTCGAAGAACTGCTCGCAGGCCATGTACTTCCGTTCGACCGCCGCGCCGCGCACGCCTACGCGGCCATAGGCGCGACCCGGCGCGCGGCAGGCCGTGAGTACCACACGCGAGACTGTCAGATCGCCGCCATCGCCAGGGCCAACGGTGCTGCGGTCGCCACGAGAAATGTTCGGGACTTCCGGGATTGCGGCATCGAGATCGTGAACCCGTGGGAGGGGTGAGGCGCCCGACCTACCCCAGCACGGAGTAGCCGTCTGGGAGGGGGCCGCGGCCCGTGCCGGAGAGGGCGAGCGGCGCGCCTCTGCCGGACTCGAGAGCAAGGGCAGCGAGCAGCTGCAGCGTGACACCCATCGCCTCGCGCGACGGCTCGACCGGGACGCCGATCGCGTTCGCCAGGTCCAGCGTGTGAACGGTGAGCTCGAAGACGCGCGTCTCCAGGTAGTCGACGAAGCGGATGCCGCCGTTGTCGTAGGCGATGATGGTGTCATCACCGGTTGCGTCGAGGACCTGCTCGGTGCGTGCCCAGTCGGCGTTCATCATGGCGAGCGGATCGTCGCCCAGCTCCTGGCCCGCCGCGATCCCACGCTCGGCGACCCGCTGGTCGTCGCTCGGCTGCCGTAGGGAGCGGCGGTAGTGGTGCACGGCGGACGTGATGTCGACCGATGGCGCACGCTGGACGCCGAACTGCTCGACGCGCGTTATCGAACGGCTGGTGTGACCGACCAGGTCCCGGACGCTCCAGATGCCGAGCGCGGGCGATCCCCACTGCTCCGGCTGCACCTTACCGGCGGTCTCGAGGAAGGAAGCTACCGCCCGGCGGTATGCGGTACGGCTCAAGACTGGCCCCGCAGTTCCCGGGCGGCCTCCACCATGTGCCGGAGCGAGGGCTTCACCTCGTCCCAGCGACGGGTCTTGAGCCCGCAGTCCGGGTTCACCCAGAGCCGCTCCGACGGTATGACGTCCACGGCGCGACGAAGGAGACTGCTCATCTCATCGGTCTCGGCGACGCGTGGAGAGTGGATGTCGTACACCCCAGGGCCTATCTCGTTGGGGTAGGGGTGCGTCCGGAAGGTATCGAGCAGGGTGCCGTCGGAGCGGGAGTTCTCCATAGAGATGACGTCGGCGTCCATGGCAGCGACGGAATCGATGATGTCGTCGTAGGCCGCGTAGCACATATGGGTGTGCATCTGGGTGCGGTCTTCAACGCCGCTGGTGGCGATGCGGAAACACTCGACGGCCCATTCGAGATAGGCGTCCCAGTCCTCGCGGCGGAGGGGCAGCCCCTCGCGAAGGGCGGGTTCGTCGACCTGGATGACGCGTATGCCGGCGCGCTCGAGGTCGCCGACCTCGTCGCGAATCACGAGCGCGAGCTGCCGGCACGTCTCGCTGCGGGGCTGGTCGTCTCGAACGAACGACCACTGGAGCATCGTGACGGGGCCGGTGAGCATGCCCTTGACCGGTTGCCGCGTGAGCGACTGTGCGTAGGCGATCCAGTCCACGGTCATGGGAGCGGGGCGGTGGAGGTCGCCGTAGATGATGGGCGGCTTGACGGCGCGGGAGCCGTAGCTCTGCACCCAACCGTTGGACGTGGAGACGTAGCCGTCCAACTGCTCGCCGAAGTACTCGACCATGTCGTTGCGCTCCGGCTCTCCGTGGACGAGCACATCCAAACCGGTCTCCTCTTGGAAGCGGACGGAGTTTTCGATCTCCTGGCGGATGAACTGTTCGTACTCCGCGGTGGTCAGCTCGCCGCGGTTGCGACTCGCCCGCGCCTTGCGTATCTCCGGGGTCTGCGGGAACGAGCCGATGGTGGTGGTGGGGTAGGAGGGGAGACGCAGGACCTGCTGCTGGGCCTTCCTGCGCTCGGGGTATGCGCTGGTGCGCCGGGACATCTCCGGCGTGACCGAGGCGCTGCGCTCCTTCACGACGGGGTTGTGGATGCGGGTGGACGTCCTGCGCGAGGCCATCGCAGCGGCGTTGGCTGCCAGCTTGCCCGCAACGCGGGCGGACCCGCCGTTGAGCACGTGGGTGATCGTGGCGACCTCGCGGACCTTCTGCTTGGCGAATGCCATCCAGGACTTCATCTCCTCATCGAGGTTCTTCTCGTTGTCCAAGTCCACGGGGGAGTGCAGCAGCGAGCACGATGGTGCGATGAAGATGCGATCGTGGCCGAGCACGGAGGCGGCGCGGCGCGCGGTCGCGATGGTCTCTTCCAGGTCGGTCTTCCAGATGTTGCGCCCGTCCACGAGGCCAAGAGAGAGGGAGACGCCCTCCCCGAGCTTCGCAAGGATGTTCTCGAGGTCGGCGCGCCCGCGAACGAGGTCGATGTGCAGGCCCTGCACCGGGAGGGCAAGCGCCGCCTTCGTATTCTGGCGCAGGTCGCCGAAGTAGACGGCGACGAGGATGTTGAGCCCGGGCAAGGCTGACGACAGCCTCGCGTAGGCCCGTCCGAACGCAGAGCGTTGCTTGTCCGTGAGCGTCAGGCTGAGGGCCGGTTCGTCCATCTGCACCCACTCGGCGCCTGCATCGGCGAGCCGCTTGAGGATGTTCTCGTAGACGTCCACGAGCCCTTCCAGCAGGAGAAGCGGGTCGAACGAGTGGTCGTCCGACTTGGAGAGCAGGAGGTAGGTCACGGGGCCCACGAGGACCGGGCGGGTCTGGATGCCCAGTGCCTGCGCCTCCAGGAACTCGTCAACCGGTTTGGTGGAGCGCAGGGAGAAGACCTGATTGCGGTTGATCTCCGGCACGATGTAGTGATAGTTCGTGTCGAACCACTTGGTCATCTCCATCGCCGGCACGCCGGGTGCGTCGTCGGAGGCGGAGCGGCCCCGCGCCATCGCGAAGTAGGTGTCCAGGCTGACGGGTCCCTCCGGGGCGTCGTAGCGTTCCGGGACCGCGCCGACCATGACGCTCGTGTCGAGGACATGGTCGTAGAGCGAGAAGTCGTTGGAGGGGATGTGTGTGATGCCGGCCTTCCGCTGGAGGTCCCAGTGGGACCGGCGGACCAGGGCGGCGCGTTGCTGAAGTTCCTCTGCGTCGATCTTGCCCGCCCAATAGGCCTCGACGGCCCACTTCAGTTCGCGGTTCGCACCGATGCGAGGGAATCCGAGATTGGTAGACGTAGCCAAGTCGCTCTCCTCTGCCGAATAGAAGTCAGGCCCGCGCCCGCGTGGTAGCGGAGCCGGGGGAAGATTCAGTTATGTAGTCACCGGGGGATGGCGCCGACGTCATTGTACCCTGTGCCGGGTTCAGGGCTCAATGCCGACGGGCTTGGAGCAGGCCGTGGCCTGCTGGAGCGCATTCCGGCTAGTTCGCGTCCAGCTTGAAGAATTCGATGGCGTTGCCGCAGGTCATCTTGTAACGCACCTCCTCGGGCGCGCCCTCGAAAGCTTGGTCGAGGATCTTCAGCGAGTCGGGCCAGTCCGATTCCTGGTGCGGGAAGTCGGAGCCCCAGATGAGGTTGTCCACGTTCAACTCGTCCCGCAGCAGTACGCCCACCCGGTCGTACTGGAACCCCCACAGGGTGTGCTCCAGCAGATACTCGCTCGGCGGGCGCGACAGCGGCTTGAAGCCCAGCAGGTTCTCCGCCCAGTACCGGTTCCGCTCGTAGCGGATGTCGGCGCTCTGCAGGAAGAACGGTATCCAGCCGATCTGGTTCTCGGCGAACAGGATCTTGAGCGTGGGGAAGCGGTCGAAGAGGCCGGAGAGCGTCCATTGCACGGCTGGGAGCGCGCCGCTGCCCTTGATGGGGCTGAACCGTGCCATCTGCTCGGGGAAGCTGCGCCCCGGCGCCTCCAGCTCCTTCAACAGTTCGGGCGTCGCCTTCGGGTAGTCCAGGAACGGGCCCTTGCCCGTGCGCTCGATATCCACGTGGACCGTCACCGGCATGTCGAGGTCGAGCGCGATCTCCCAGAACCGGTCGTCCTCCAGGCTCGGGTACTGCTTCCCGGAGGGAAAGTCCTGGAGCATGATCGCCTTCGCCCCGATCTCCTTGCAGTGCTTCAGCTCGTCGATGTGCGCTTCGAGGTCCTCGATGATCGGCATGATGGTCACGCCGATGAGCCTGTCCGGGTTCGCGGAGCAGTAGTCCTGGATGAGCCAGTCGTTGTACGCGCGGACGATGGTCAGGTAGGCCTCGTCGTCATCGCACATGCGCCACATCCTCGGGCCGGTGGCTTGCGCGGGGAACAGTACCTCGGCGTCGACTCCGTCGATGTCCTGCTCCTGCATGCGCTGCTGAGGCGTGCCCGTTCCGGGTGTGCCCTCGTACTTGACGCCCGACGGCAGGTAGTGCTCCCGTCCCCTGCCGCCGTACAGGTCGGCCGGGTTCGCCTTGCGCGTCTGCTTGCCGTCGATGAACCAGGCGTCGGTGTCGTCTTCGAGGCGCACGAGCTTGGGGGCGCGGTCGCGGTGCTGCTCCGGGACGCGGGGCGTCCAGTTCGCCGTGTCGACTTCCATGTGGGAGTCACCGGAGATGAAGTGGTAGTTCATGCGGCCGCCTCCAGGGTGGCGTTCTCTCGCGATGGTGGCAGAGGTCATTCTAACGCTTCGCATGACTCCGTCGCCCAAGGCCGGCGAGCGGAGGAGAAGCGCACCCGCGCGTCTACTGCTGCCGGGGGCGCTGCCGTCTGCGCGGGTTGCCCGTGGCAGCCACGTAGAACGCCCATGTGACCGCCAGGAGCGCGGCTGCGATGAGGAACGCTCCGCCGAAACCGATCCTCTCCGCGATGAGGAAGCCTGCGAAGGGGCCCAACGCCGCCCCCAGGTCCAGCCAGGTAGCGTACCTGCCCATCACGGCGGCGCGCGTCGGACCGGTAGCGGTCTCGCCGATGGCGGCATCGAGGGCGGTGTTCACTCCCACGGCTGCCACGAACAGCAGCGGCATCCCGATAATCACGGCGATCACCGAGTCGGACGCAACCATCATGGCCAGGGAAGCGACCATCGCGGCCATCCCGCAGGCGATGGACATCCGCCTGCCGACCCGGTCTGACAGGTACCCCATCAGTACCCCGAGACTGATGTCGGAGAGCCACCTGAATCCCACCAGCAGGCCTGCAAGTGTCACCACGGCGAATGCCCCGTTGAGCACCCTGTCGTTGGCGTCACCGAACCGCGCGATGTAGGGCGCCATGGTGGCGATGGCCAGGCCGTTCGCTCCGAACGCGGTTGCGAAACGCATCAAGCTGATCGACAGGAGAGGAGCACGGAGCTTCCTGCCGTAGCCGGGTAGTCTGGATATCGCGATGTCCCAGACGTTGAGGCGGTTTCCAAAGCCTCCCGCGGAAGGGCGGAGGCGCTCGGGTCTGAGGTTGGGGACCCGGGTGGCGATGAGCACACCGAGCAGTCCGATGACGGCCAGGGCGGTGAACGTCACCTCTCTCGAAGTGAGATGGAAGAGAACAGCGCCTGCAGTAACTGCGACGAAGCTGCCGAACCGTTGCCCGGAGTTGAACAGGCCCATCATCCTGCCGCGGATCGCGGAGGTACCGACGCCGAACGCCGTCAGTTGCGCAGCAAGCCGCATATGAGAATAAGCGACTCCCCAGACGGCGCGGGCCAGCAGCAGGACGGCAACACCGCTTCCCAGACCGTACGCAAGCGTCGACAGGGCGCCCGCGGCGATGGAAGCGACGAAGGGCCAGCGTACGCCGAACCGCTGGTACACGGAGGCGGCGAAGGCATTGCTCACCAGGCGAACAAAGCGGTTGATGCTGAGTGCAAGACCGATCCAGAACGACGTGGCGAGGCCGAGCTGCCCGTCGACGCCGAATTCGAGCGCCGCCACCGGCAGTACGACGTACATCAGCGAGTCGCCCATGATGACCACGCCGGTAGGGGAGACGGCGTACACCATCTCGACGGGAATGATGGGTCTTGCACGCTTCATCGGAGCACGGCCTTCCTCGGTGCCTCGTCGAGCATGATGCGTTCCATTCCTGGAGCATCCCGCCTGAGGCACAGTGGGCGCATGGTAGTATGGAAACGTGGCAAACGCTCCTCGCAATTACTGGATGGTGTCGGTCTGGCCGGAGTACTTCGACGCCTGCGCGGAGAAGAACTTCTCCGTGCTGGCGATGGGCCGCCAGCAACGCCGCCGCGTACAGCGCATGGAGATAGGCGACCGGGTGCTCTTCTACGTGACGCACCGGATGGTATTCGGGGCGATCGCGTCCATATCCGGCACGCACTACGAGGATAAGACGCCGCTCTGGCCCGGTTTCGAAGGACAAGATCCGCTGGCGTGGCGGGTGAAGACCAAGCCGGACGTGGTGCCGGACGCCGATCATGTGCTGGACGCCCGGCTCATCGCGCCGAGGATGGAGTATGTGAAGCGCTGGGCGCCGGAGGACTGGCCGCTTGCGTTCCAGGGTCTGCTGCACCTCGTGCCCAAGCGGGACTTTCAGCTCATCGAGCACGAGATGCGGCGGGGCCGCCGCCGCCCGGACGTCGTCTTCGAGCCTGACCCCCGGCACGGCCCGCAAGCTAGAGAGGCGCAGTACGCCGGCCGACCGGGCGAGAGCTCCTGATATGGCGGTTGCGATAGACCTTTCGGGCCGCAGCGCCGTGGTCTTCGGTGTCGCGAACCAGCGCAGTATCGCGTGGGCCATCGCCCAGCAGTTGCACGCGGCGGGCGCGGACCTCACGGTGACGTACCAGAACGAGCGTATGGGGCGCTCCGTGCTCGGCCTTGTCGATGGCATGGAGCGGACGCAGGCCGTGGAGTGCGACGTGTTGGACGAGGAGTCGGTCGTCGCCGCGGTGGGCGCTGCGGCGTCCGCCGCGCCGCTCGGCGTCGCGGTGCACAGCGTGGCGTTCGCGAACCGGGACGATCTCGAAGGGGCGTTCTCCAGGACGGGAGTGGACGGGTTCCGCACCGCGCTCGAGGTGAGCGCGTACTCGCTGTTGCCGGTTGCGCGGGCTGCGGCGGCGAGGATGACAGATGGGGGGAGCATCCTGACGCTGACATTTCACGCGGCGGACAAGGTATATCCCGGATACAACGTGATGGGCGTGGCCAAAGCGGCGCTGGAGAACGAGGTGAAGCAGCTCGCCGCGGAGTATGGCCCGCTCGGTGTGCGTGTGAACGCGATATCCGCAGGGCCGCTCAACACGCTGGCTGCGCGTGGTATCTCCGGCTTCACGAACATGCACGAGATACACGCGAGCCGTTCCCCGTTGAAGCGCAACATCACGCAGGATGAGGTCGGCTCCGCCGCGCTCTTCCTGGCGAGCCCGCTTGCCACGGGCATCACCGGGCACGTCCTCTATGTGGACGCGGGCTACAACGTGATGGGGGTTTAACCCCCTTTATCCCGGTCTGGTCTGCCCTCCTCTCACAGCGGCTACAATCCCCGCCATCCGGACCGTCGCGAAGGAGGCGCTCCATGCCCGGCCCGCTCGAAGGGATACGCGTCGTCGACCTCACCCGCATCCTTGCCGGCCCCTACTGCACGATGATCCTCGCCGACCTCGGCGCGGACGTGGTGAAGGTGGAGCAGCCCGGCGGGGACCAGGCGCGCCGCAATGGTCCGTTCTTCGCGGGGAGGGACGGCCGGGAGCGCAGCACCTACTTCACGAGTGTGAACCGCGGCAAGCGCAGTATCGTCATCGACCTCAAGAACCCTGACGGCAAGGAGACCTTCCTCCGCCTGGTGGACGGTGCAGACGTGGTGACGGAGAACTTCCGTCCGGGGACGATGGCCAACCTTGGTGTGGACTACGCGACGCTGAGCGCCCGCAACCCGCGGCTGATCATGGCGTCTGTGTCGGGCTTCGGGCAGGACGGCCCCTACGCCAGACGCGCCGCGCTGGACGTGATCGTGCAGGCGATGGGCGGCATGTTGAGCGTCACCGGCGAAGAGGGCGGCGGACCGGTGCGCCCCGGGGTCAGCATGGGCGACATCACCGCCGCGCTGTTCACCACGATCGGCGTGCTGTCCGCCGTCGTCGAACGTGAACGCTCCGGCCTCGGCCAGCATATCGACATGGCGATGCTCGACTGCCAGGCCGCGGTACTCGAGAACCCGCTGATGCGCTATTTCGCCGTTGGCGAGATGCCGGAGCGCATCGGCACCCGACACCCGGTCACTGCGCCGGTGCAGGCACTTCCGACGAAGGACGGCTACGTGGCGGTCGCGGTATCGGACGGCCCGACCGGGCATTGGGGACGGTTCGCCGCGCTCATCGGCAAGCCCGAACTCAAGGACGACCAACGGTTCACGTCCGGCTGGCTGCGGCGCGTCAACTACGAGGAGTTGCGGCCCCACCTGGAGTCGGCGCTCGCAACGCGCACCACCGGTGAGTGGGTGGACCTGCTTGGCCCGGCGGGGATCGCCGTCGGCCCGGTGCAGGACGTTTCGCAGGTTGCGGTCGACCCGCAGTTGAACTTCCGCGGGATGTTCGTGCAGGCGGAAGGACCGCAGGTGGGACCGGTGACGTTCACGGATACGCCGGTGAAGCACTCCCGCACGCCGGGTGGGGTGCGGCGGGGAGCGCCGGAGTTGGGCGAGCACACGGACGCGGTGCTGACCGAGGCGGGCATCGGTGCGGAGGAGGCCGCCGCCCTGCGCACGTCCGGCGCTGTGGCCTAGGAGAGGAGTAGATGTCATGAGCCCACCTGCCTACTGCCCGCGGTGCGGATCGGTGTTGGGCGCGAAGTTCGACGGAGGCCGTGAACGGCCCGCGTGCTTGGTGGACGGTTGCGGGTTCCTGCACTTCGGGGACTCCTCCATCGGGTGCGGAGGCGTCGTCATCCGGGACGGCAAGGCTCTCCTCATCCAGCGCGGGCTCAATCCCGGCCGGGGCACCTGGCAGATACCGGGCGGCTACGTCGAGGCCGACGAACCCATCCCGGCAGCGGCGGAGCGCGAGGTGCGCGAAGAGGCAGGGATCATCGCAAGGGTGCGGGAGGTGATCGGCTTCCGGCACTCGGCGAGTCTTCCCGACCGTCCGGTGGCCAATCTCTACGTCGTTTTCTGGTTGGAATGGGTATCGGGTGAGCCGCGTGGGGATGGAGTGGAGACGCTCGACGCAGGCTTCTTCACCCTGCCGGAGCTCGAAGAGAAGATGGGAATGCAGGCGATGTCGCTGTGGGCGATCAAGCTTGCGCTCGCCAGGGACTACGGGAGCGGGTTCGTCTCACACCAGGACGCGTTCGAGCTGCGACCGGGCTGGTCGGTGTTCGGGGTTCCGCAGAGGGATCCCTAGCCTTCGGAGGACTGCAGCGGTCCCGCGCCCACGCGGCCTCGGAGCATCCGCAGGTAGTTCGCGGTCGTTACCTCGGCGACGGTCTCGATGTCGGTGCGCTGGAGTTCGGCGAGCTTCGCGGCGACCTGGGGGAGGTGCCACGGCTCCGTGCGGCGTATGGGGTTCTTCTTGAACGGCTGCGGGTACGAGTCGGTCTCGATTACGATGCGGTCGAGCGGGATGTGCTCCACGGCGGCCTGCAACTCCGGTATGCGGAGCAGCGGTTTGGCGAGGGACACGTAGAACCCGAGGTCGATGACGCGCTCAGCGAGCCGCAGGTCGCCCTGGAAGTAGTGCCACGCGCCGCCGACCTCCCCAGCGCCCTCCTCCCGCAGCAGGCGGAGCGTATCGTCGTCAGCTTCGCGGGAGTGCGTAACGAGCGGCAGGCCGAACTCTCGCGCAAGGCGTATCTGCTGGCGGAAGGCGTCCTGCTGCACGTCGTGAGGTGGCGAATGGGGCATGTAATCCAGCCCCGTCTCGCTCCACTCGACGACCTTCGGATGGGCAGCGAGTTGCCGGAGTTCCGCTGCGGTGCGGTCGTCCACCCAGCCGGTGAGATCGGCGGGATGCAGGCCAACGCCGGCGTAGACCTGCGGGTGTGCGTCAGCGAGCGTCTGCACGCGGCGGCAGGAGTCCACGGTGACGCCCGCTGCTATAATCAGCCGCACGTTCGCCTCGCGCGCCCTCTCGAGAAGCGGGCCGACGTCGTCGGGAGCGAACTGGTCTATGTGCGTGTGCCCGTCGGTCAGCGGATGGCTGGTCCGGTAGTCCTGGGCCGCAGTTGCCTCCATGGCCGGATTGTAGACGATGGAAGGAAGACTGAGGGAGGAGAACGGTCTTCATGCCTTCGTGGGCACAGCCAGCGTTACGACTCTCCAGGAACAAATGGGCGCAGGCCGCATTCGGCGTCGTCGCCAGCGGCTCGCTGGCGTATCTCGCCGCGCACAACATCGTCTGGAAGGAAGTGGCGGACGCATTCCTGGAGTTTCCGCCCGAGCTGGCGCTTCTTGCTCTGGTCCCTCTCGCCGCGGCCATCGCGTTCCGCGCGTCGCGCTGGTACGTATTGCTGCGCGGGGAGCCCGTCTCATTCCGCCAGGTGCTGCTGACCCAGAACACCGGCCTGGGCCTGAACAACCTGTCGCCCGTACGCATGGTCAGCGAGCCTGTGCAGCTCGCCATGATCAACCGCCGCTACGCAGTGCCGTTCCCTCGGGCATTCGCGACGCTGGTGGGCGAAAACGTGCTGGACATCTTCACGACCGCCCTCATGATGGGACTCGGTGTTCTCCTCAGCCCGGGCGTTCGCGCCAGCAACGCGAACATCCAGCTGATAGGCGCGTTCATCATGTTCATCGTCAGCGCGCTGATCCTCGTGGCGGTCGTGCGCGGCGCTGTGCCGTGGCAGAACAGGTTCTCCTTCCTGCAGCGCATCATCGAAGGGTTCACCGAGCTCAAGGAGCAGCCGGCGCGGCTGTGGCTCTCGCTGGGGGTGAACATAGTCCACTGGCTGCTGCTGGGCCTCACCGGATGGGTGCTGGGCCGCGGGCTGGGCATCGACGTCCCGCCCGTGACGATGGCGACCATACTGGTGGCTGCCACCTTCTTCACGTCCGCGGTGCCGTCCGTGCCGTCCGGCGTTGGGACGTACCACTTCGCCGTCGTGACGATGCTCACTGAGTCCGGGGCGGATCAGGCGGCGGCGTTGAACTTCGCGCTGATGATGCACCTGCTGATCGTGCTTCCACCGACGGCCATAGCCCTGCTCATGACCGGCGGGATGGGCCTTGGCACGCTGCGCAACCCGTCCAGCGCGCCACAGGGCGCGTCAGGCGAGTAGCGTTGCGCGTGCCTCTCCGCATATGGGGAGCGGGGCTCTTCGCCGCGGCGCTGTTGCTCGCTTCCGCCGCGTGCACCAGCCCCACGCCTACACCGACGCTGGCGCCGACGGCGACGGCGACGCCCACCGCCGAGCCGACGCCGCTTCCGCCGCCCGAGGGCACGCTGCGTGTGGGGGTCACTGGGGCAGCGCCGCACAAGGACATGCACGCCATGGTCTCCGAGTGGGCGGCGTTGTTCGGCCCCGGCCCGAGCCACGGGCGGCTCATGCGCTTCGCTCTCGACGGAAGCGGACCGCCCACGCTCGAGGTGGAGTGTGACCTGTGCCAGTCCTGGCGATTCGTGGACGACCTGACCGCCGAGTTCCGGCTGGATCCGGAGGCGCGCTGGCAGCCAGCCGACGGTTTCGCGTCAAGACGAGTGACTCCGCAGGACGTGGCGTTCAGCATCAACCGCTTACGGACGCCCGGTCTGCCGCATAGCCCGCTGTTTGACTCGATCGAGAGCGTCGAACCTGCGAGTGAAGACGTGGTGCGGTTCAACATGCGCTATCCGGACCCGGACCTGCCGATCAAGCTGGCGAGCCCCTACGCCGTCATCCTCGCGCCGGACTCGTTGGACGGTGTCGACGTCCGCAGGAGCGGCTCGCCGGGAGCTGGCCCCTGGCTGTACCGGCGCGGCGCCACGGGTGAGGTGACGCTCACCGCGTGGGACGGCCATGGCGCCGGAACGAGGGTTGAGCGCATCGTGTTCCATCCGGCGTCGAGCGTGGACCTCGTGACGCATCTGTTGCGGCGAGGCCAACTTGACCTCGGGCGGGTTGCGGAGTCCGACTGGCCAGCGCTCGAAGCGGAAGGGTTCTCGTCGGAGGTGGTGCTGCGTTCCGGCAGGGGAGTGCTGTTCGGCCTGAATTCAGCGCGGTCTCCGTTCGACGACCGTACCGTGCGGCGCGCCGCGTTCCTCGCTCTCTCTCCAGACACTGCGCTGAGGGAGACGTTCGGCATCGGTTCGGTCTCCACCGGGCCACCGCTCGCCAACGAAGCCTGGGTAGTCCCGCAGGCGGAGTTGGAGGCGGCCTTCGGAGACGCAGCGCAGGCGCAGGCCGTGCTCGGCGCCGCTGGTCCGGGGATGTCGATCATGCTCACCGTCGCCAACTTCGGTGAGACGTACCTGGCGCACGGGACGCTGCTTGCGGAACAGCTGGAGGCGGCTGGGTTCGACGTTTCGGTCGAGGTGCTCAGTCGGGCTGCATACCTCCGTCAGGTGTGGGAGGAGCGTGACTTCGACGCATTCATCGGGCCGATGCCGCCCACCGATACGCCCAACGCATTCCTGCTTGGTCTCGTGCATTCCGGTGGCGCATTCAACGTGACGGGAGGGACCGCCGGGCTGGACGCTCTGATCGAGCGGCAGTCGGTGGAGACGGACGGCTCGGCCCGGGCGGAACTGGCGCGCGAGATACAGCGGGAGACGTTGAGCGAGGCGCTCCTCTTCATGGCTGCGGGTGCGGCGGAGCGGTGGGCCTTCAGCGATCGCGTGCGGGGGTTCACACCGCACATGCCGATGGGATCGGGGGACCTGTGGGCGGGGGTGAGCGTTGCGGAAGACGGGGCGGGATGAGTGGTTGCGGGTTGGGGTATACTGGCGATGGATGAGAAACTCAGCCTGACGCACATGGGCGCTGACGCCCTGGCGCAAAGTGAACGGAGGTCCTGAGATGGCAAAGCCCCAGCCCGTTAGCGACGCTGATTTCGTGTCGACCGTCCTCGAAAGCGACCAGCCCGTCCTGGTCGACTTCTGGGCCGACTGGTGCGGCCCGTGCAAGATGATTGCGCCCGTGGTGGACGAACTGGCCGACGAGTACGAAGGTCGCTTCGCCTTCGCCAAACTGGACGTCGACGCGAACCCCCGGACGGCGATGCAGTTCGGCATCCGCAGCATCCCCGCGCTGCTCCTGTTCAAGGACGGCAAGGTTGCAGAGAACGTAATCGGCGCAGTGCCGAAGGCTGTGCTCAAGAAGAAGATCGACAAGGTACTGGAGGAGTAAGCCTCCTTCATCATGTCGGGTACTCCGGGCGGCGCCTCTTCGCGGTAAGTGGCGCCGCCTCCGTGCTTAAGGGGCGTTGATGTGCCCCCACGAGGCACGCGGTTCTATACTGCGCGCCGCGGCCCTGGCTTCGTGGGAGTGGATGGGTCCCGGTGGGTCTCGCGGTCTTCAAAACCGTTGCCGGGCCAGCTTCCTGGTTCGGGGAGGGTTCGACTCCCTCGCACTCCCGCCACGCCGCACGAGTGCGGGATGCCGCCCCATGGCGGCGACATCACCTCAGGACAGCGGTTTTCACCTGAACCTCGGCTCGTCTCTCCCTGCCCCGCTATTGACGTTCGTACGGCATGGGGGTAGCGTTCACGCCAACTCGTACTGCGGACAGGCGCGTGAGGTCCGCACTGATGAGTGAGGCAGGCGGGCTGCCTCGGTTGCCTTACAGCTAAACCAGAGGTCGGAGCCATGACTACAGCCAGCGCAACAAACGGACGGAACGCCGCGGTAAAGCTCCAGGGACTCTCGAAGACGTACCCGGGCGCGCAGGTCCCGGCGGTGAATGAGCTCTCGCTCGACGTGGAGGACGGGGAGGTCTACACGCTGCTCGGCCCATCCGGCTGCGGAAAGACGACGACGCTCCGCATGGTCGCGGGCCTCGAAGTGCCCGACGAGGGAGACATCTACTTCGGCGAGCGCGAAGTCGTTGTCACCAGCAAGCGCTTCCGTTTGCCCCCGGACAAGCGCGACCTTGGCATGGTCTTCCAGTCCTACGCCATCTGGCCGCACATGACCGTTGAGGAGAATGTCGCGTTCCCGCTCGCGACGCGTCACATGCGACGCGCCGAGATACGCGAGCGCGTTGCCCACGTGCTGGACCTCGTTAACCTGCCTGGCCTGCAGAAGCGCCCGGCCCCGCTGCTCAGCGGCGGCCAGCAGCAGCGCGTGGCCCTGGCAAGGGCGCTCGTTATCGAACCCAAGGTCCTCCTCCTGGATGAGCCCTTCAGCAACCTCGACGCGAAGCTCCGGGAGCAGATGCGCATCGAGTTGAAGCTGCTTCAGAAGCGGCTCAACATCGCCGTCCTGTTCGTCACGCACGACCAGATCGAGGCGCTCAGCCTCTCCAACCGTATCGCGCTCATGAACCTCGGCATCCTGCAGCAGCAGGGCCCGCCGCAGTTGCTCTACGAGGAGCCCGCCAACGAGTTCGTCCGCGACTTCATCGGCAAGACCGTCCTGCTGCGTGGCAAGGTGCAAAGCAGCAACCCCTCGGGACAGGTCTCCGTGGCCATCGATGGAGGGCCGAACTGCGTCATCTTCGGACGCTCGTACAACCCGGACGGGCTTTCGACGGGTCAGGACGTCTACACCGCCATACGCCCCGAGGACATCGAGGTCCAACCGATGTCCGGCAACGACATCCCATCCGGAGCCATCGGGGGGGCCGTCAGCGCCGCTCTCTTCACCGGCGAACGTTTCGAGTACCAGGTGGAGGTGGACGGCCAAGGGACGCTGCAGGTCTTCGGCGAGCGCCACAACCCTGCCTCCGAAGGCAACAAGGTGACCCTCACGCTGCGCCCCGACGGCCACAGCGTCTGGTCGTCCGACTGGACGCACACGGACACCGACGCCGCCGACTAACGTCAGATCCGGCAGGAGACCGCGTCGGCAGCCCTTGGAATGATCCTCATGGCGATGATGACGGTCATCGTCATCCTGGCGCGAGTGGAGACGGTGCGTCTTACGAGAGTACAGAGTCAGGGAAAACGCATGCCTGCAACGGTGCGAGTTACGGACCTGGAGAAGCGGTACGCCACGGACTAGGGAGCGGTCAACGCCGTTCGCGGCGTGTCGTTCGAGGTTGAGCACGGCGAGTTCTTCACCCTCCTCGGACCGTCCGGCTGCGGCAAGTCGACGACGCTCCGGTGCATCGCCGGCCTGGAGAAGGCGGACGGCGGCGAGATCCTGATCGATGACCTCGTGGTCGTATCCCGCAGCGGACGACTGCCGGCTGCTTCCCGCGGAGGCCGCGTTCGTCGAAGAGGATGGGGGCAGCGGTCCGTCCATGCAGGCGACGCTGGCGGCTCCTCCGTCCGTGGCGTAGGGGGAATCCTCACCTCGGTGTTCCGAGGGATAGCTTGCGGGTAGCGCTGGCCTTACTGGGTGTCATTTCGAGCGGAGCGCAGCGGAGTCGAGGGATCTCTCGGGCTGACTCCCGTCTACCTCAGGGAGCGGCGCGGCTGCCTACGGCTCGAACCGGTAGGCGACCGACAGTTCGCCGGGGTCGGTGACGCTCGAGTCGGTGTGGTGATAGATGACCTGTACACCGGGAGCGCAGTCGCCGAAGTCGTCGCAGGAGAGCCTGCCGGTAAGGCCTGAGAAGTCCGTCGATACCGCGCGCACAGCCCCGCGGAGCGAGGCGCGGTCGACGCGCAGCGTGCCCTCCTCGTCGATGCCCAGGAGCCGGGTCAGGAAGTTGCCGTCGTCGCGAACGGCGGCGCGCTCGATGGCGGCGAGCAGCAGCGTCGCGGCGTCGTAGGCGTGCGCCCAGAAGGGCGTGAGGTGGGCGAACTCGCTGTAATCGGTTTCGAATGCGGCGAGCGCCTCGTCCGCCGTCCGTCCGGTCGCGTTGTTGAAGTTGCTCCCCTCGTGCGTCGGAGGCCCCGCGAAGTAGAGACCCTCGCTCTCCGGCAGGGCGAGGAACTCCGCTCCCAGCGCGCCGTCCGCCGATATGAACGTCGCGTCCCGCAGGCGGTTGGACTCCCGTGCCTGCCGCATGAAGTGCTCGGCCTCCGCGGAGAAGATGGGGAAGAAGATGCCGTCCGGCTCCGCGATCGTGAACTCCCGGAGCACGTCCCTCATGTCGGTCTGTCCCTTCTCGATAACGCCGATGGTGGGGACCCTGCCGCCGCGGGCGCGGAACTCTTCTCTGAACGCTGTCGCGAGAGCGCTCGTGTAAGGGTCGCCGTCGTGCAGGGCGACCATGCGCCGCAGGCCGAGTTCGTCGTAGGCGAAACCGGCGACCGCCTGCCCCTGGTAGAGGTCGTTGTTGGCGACCCTGAAATAGCCCGGGTGGTAGCTGCCGCCCGCGTTGCCGCGCAGGTCGGAGGTGAGCACGGGCGACGTGTTGGAGGGGGAGATCATGACGAGCCCGGCCACGCTGACGGTGGGGGACGCCGCCACCGCCGCCACCGAGCATGACGTGCCGACGATGCCCAGCACCAGCGGGTCGTCGACAATCTCATCCGCGCCCTCGTGCCCTCCCTCGCGTGAGCACATGGCGTCCACGGGCGCGCCGAGCTCCACCTCGTGGCCGTGGATGAGGCCGAAGTCGCCGACAGCCATCTCGACGGCGGCGCGGGATGCGCCGGTTCCCGAGAGCAGCGTGCGGATCTGCACCGGCTCGTTCGGGCCGATGACGACCACGTTCGGGTCGTCGTCGCCGCCGCAGGCGGCGGTTGCCACGGTAGCGATCGTCGCCAGCAGGGCGAGGACGGCCGTCTTCAGGAGGCTACGCGTCATGCGGCTCCCACAGCCCGCTCCACCCCATCGCTACCAGACGCTGCCTTGGAGGCCGGGGCTGGTGATAGCGCCCTCGCTGGCGGAGGCGACGCTGCGCGCGTACTTGGCGAAGACGCCGGTGGTGTAGCGAGGCTGCGGAGCGCTCCAGTCCTCGCGGCGGCGCGCCATCTCCTCGTCCGGCACCTCGGTCTCCAGCACGCGGCGCTCGACGTCGAGCACGATCGTGTCGCCGTCCCGCAGGAATGCGAGCGGGCCGCCGTTCGCGGCCTCCGGCGTGATGTGGCCTACCATGAAGCCGTGCGTCGCGCCGGAGAAGCGCCCGTCCGTGATGAGCGCGACGGTGTCGCCGAGGCCCGCGCCCTGGATGGCCGCAGTGACGGCCAGCATCTCGCGCATGCCCGGCCCGCCGACCGGCCCCTCGTAACGGATGACGACCACGTCGTTGTCCTGGATCTGACGGGCCCGGATGGCGGCGAAGCAGTCCTCCTCGCGGTCGAAGACCCGGGCGGGGCCGCGGTGCAGCCTGCGGCCGTGTCCCGCGAGCTTGACGACGCAGCCCTCAGGCGCCAAGTTGCCGCGCAGGATGGCGATGCCGCCGTTCGGGTTGATGGGGTCGCTGGCGGAGACGACGACCTGCTGGCCGGGCTCGGCGACCGCCGCCGCGCCGATTTGGCCGAAGCTCTGGCCGCTCACGTTGGCCGCGCCCGCGTGCGCCAGCTCCGCACCGACGAGCTCCTTGGAGACGAGGCCGTAGCCGCCCGCCGCGTACAGGTCCACCGCGTTGTACGCGCCGCCGGGCTTCATGCTCGCGACGATGGGCGTGCGCCACGCGATCTCATCGAAGTCGTCGATCGAAAGCTCGACGCCCGCCTCGCGTGCTATCGCCAGCAGGTGGAGCACCGCGTTCGTCGAGCCCGCGGTCGCGGCGACGCCCGCGATGGCGTTCTCGAACGCCTCGCGCGTCATGATGTCGCGGGGGGTCGTGCCGCTGCGCAGCAGCTCCATCGCGAGCCTGCCTGCGTTCCGCGCGGCCTCAGCCTTCGCGTCGAAGACGGCGGGGACGGCGTTCGCGCCCGCGGGGCTGATGCCGAGAAACTCCAGCGCCATCGCCATGGTGTTGGCGGTGAACTGACCGCCGCACGCGCCCGCGCCGGGGCAGGCGTGGTCCTCGACCGCCTTCAGCCGCGCGTCGTCGATGCGTCCCGCGCCGTGCGCGCCGACAGCCTCGAACACGTCAAGGATGGTGATGTCCTTCCCGTCCAGCTTACCGGGCAGGATGGAGCCGTTGTAGAAGGCGAGGCCGGGCAGGTTGAGCCGCGCCAGCGCCATCCCGCCCGCCGGGAGCGTCTTGTCGCAGCCCACGAGGACGACGATGCCGTCGAACGAGTGGCCGCGCGCGACCGTCTCGATGGAGTCCGCGATGACCTCGCGGCTGACGAGCGAGCCGCGCATGCCCTCGGTGCCCATCGCGACCCCGTCCGAGACGGAGATGGTGTTGAACTCCATGGGCGTGCCGCCGGCCTCCCTGATCCCCTCCTTCACGTACTGCGCCAGCTCGCGCTGGTTGTAATTGCAGGGCATCGTCTCGATCCAGGTGGTGGCGACGCCGATGAGGGGCTTCGCGAGGTCGTCGTCGGTGAAGCCGATGGCCTTGAGCATGGCGCGCGCCGGAGCGCGGGACGGGCCGTCGGTCATCTCTGCTGAGTGCTTCTTGAGCGGGTTGGTCGTCATGAGGACTCCTCCGATTGGGCGCCTGCCGGGACCGGCGCATTCACCGATTATAGCCCGCGCCATGAGGAGGCCGTTGGCGTGGTAGACCTCGTCATTCCCGCGAAAGCGGGGATCCAGGGTGACCGCCAGGTCACGAGGGCGGGGCAACCGGCGGCGGCTGCGCAGGAGGGCCGTCGGGGTGCTCGTAGGCGCCGACCTCGACGAAGAACTCGCGCAACTGGTGTGCGTCAGTGATCAGCATGGGGAAACCGGGGTCCGCACCGATGCGGCCACCGTGTTCGCTGACCCGGGCCGCGTGCCCTTTCTCCACGACTTGTGCAAACTCGGTCAGTTCCATCTCGAGCTCGGAGCGGTAGGTCTCGTAATCGTCCGGTCGGTACTGTTCCCAGAGAGACTTCGCAGGGTTGGTGGCGACTATCACGCCGTCTTGCCGCCGTTCTACGCCCAGGGAACCCCACCACTGCCATGCTTCCGACGAGAGATCGAGCGGTGGCCCCAGGAGCAGTATCTCCGCATTGCCGGGAAGGACATCGTCGAGTCCTTCGAAGCTTCTTCCTTCGACGCCGCTCTCCCAGAACTGCCTGCCCTCCTCTACGGCCTCCTCCACAGTTGCGCCTGCCCCCGAATACCATTCTTCCATGTATGGCAACCACATCCTCAGAACGGTGAGGTTGGCAGGTCCTTCTCCCACGAGGTAGGCATTCACGCGCACATCGACATAGCACTTGAAGGCGCGCGCACCCTCAATCTCAGCGAAGATGTCCGGGTATTCTCCATAGCTATGGAGGTATTTCGGTGGACGAAAGCGGTCGCCGGAAGTGCAGCGAACCGTGCTCGGTAAGTACGTCCCACGCAACACCAGGTGGGGCACCAAGTGAGGCTGCACATGAGGCGCTGAAGGCGGTTGGATGCCTGAGACTGTTAGTTCTACCAGACTCGGCGGTTCATCCTCTGCGGGAGGAAGCATCGATGCAGGAACCCAATCGAAAGGGACGATGCCCGGCTCGCACGGTTCGACCGAGGAGCCGTGGACAGGTGTGCATGGAGGTATCTCCTCCGACAGATACGGGAGTTCGGGTGTTGGCGTTGCCGTTGGAGCCGGTGTCGGTGTCGCTGTGGCAATGGGTGTTGCCGTAGGTGTGGGAGCGGGCGTTGGAGTCGACGTGGGAACTGGTGTTGGCGTCGCGTCGGCGCATGCCGCGAGCGTGAACAAGAAGGCTATCGGGGCGAGGAGCAAAGGGGTTCGCAAGGCATATCTCCAGCCAGGCGCGGCGAGTATAGCGTAGCGCGAGCGGCTCGCTGCGCCGCTCCCTGGATTCCCTAAGTTCACAAACGAAGTGCAACACCAGACTAAGGTGTTGCCA
>JAPPHT010000014.1 GCA_028874795.1 Chloroflexota bacterium | reverse complement strand
AACCCCGTCCATCCGCTCAACTCAACGTTGACGGGTTATTCAGAGCATCCCTAACTCCCACGCCATCGGTCGCGCCATCTCCGGCACGAGCGTGCGGACGCCCCGGTACTTGAGGTGCAGCACCGCGGTGCGCACAACGCCCTCGTAGACGAACGGCGTCATCACGTTGGCGAGCGGTCCTTCCCCACCCGGAGGCCCCGGCTGCGTCCTCCTGGCCTTGCCCAGGCACAGGACGCAGATGTAGGCGCCACTCCTTCCGCAGCCGATGCAGCGGACGGGAAACAGGACGTCGAGCGAAGCGCGCAGCGCGTTGGAAACGATGCTCATGGAGCGAAGCCGAGTGGTAGGCTGAACCGCATGATACGGGCCGCGTTCTTCGATTTCTACGGCACACTGGCAGACTGGCCGTCGGCGGAAGACCTGCAGCAGGCCGCGGCAGCGGCAGAGGGCATCGCGATCGAGCGGTCCGCCGTGGGGAGCGCCTACCAGACGGCGAACGCCTACCTGGACGAGGAGAACGCGAAGGGCCCCGTGCGACAGCGGACGCAGGAGGAGCGGGACGCCGTCTTCGCCGAGTACGAGCGGCGATTGCTCGCGGGCGCAGGGGCGGCGGACGTGAGCCCGGACGTTGCGTTCCGTGTCTGGGAGCGCGTGCGCAGCGCGCCGGAAGAGCTGACGCTCCTTCCCGACGCGACAGCCGCGCTCGCGGAGCT
Organism: Chloroflexota bacterium; assembly: GCA_028874795.1. Lineage (GTDB taxonomy): Bacteria > Chloroflexota > Dehalococcoidia > Lucifugimonadales > Australimonadaceae > Bin16. Next base: position 59,943 of record JAPPHT010000014.1, on the reverse strand, counting down.
GCGCGCGCTGGACCTCACGCTCGGCGTCATCTCCAACATGGGCCTCGAACTCGACGCGCTGCTCGACCGGCTCGGTATCGGCGAGTACCTGCAGGTGCGCGCCACCAGCGGCAGCGCGGGCGTCACCAAGCCACACCCGCGGATCTTCCGGCTGGCGCTCGCGCAGGCGGGCGTGCAGCCAGGCGAGGCGGTGCACATCGGCGACAGCATCGCGGCTGACGTGGAGGGAGCACGCGGGGCGGGGATCACGCCTGTGTTCGTGCAGCGCGCGCCGGGGCCGTCCGCGCCCGCCGGCGTGAAGGTCGTGGGGTCGCTGACGGAAGCGGCGGCGTACGTCCGGTCGCTGCTGGGCAGCGGAGGGCCGATGTGAACCGCATCGTGCTCGGCGACAACATGGACGTGCTGCCGACCATCGAGGACGGCTCCGCGGCGCTCATCTACATCGACCCGCCATTCAACACGGGCAAGGCCCAGCGCCGCGAGCGGCTGCGGACGGTGCGCGACGACGACCACGGCGACCGCACGGGGTTCCAGGGCAAACGGTACCGGACGGTGCGCCTCGGCGCGCAGTCGTTCGACGACGTGTTCGACGACTTCCTCGCGTTCCTGGAGCCCCGGCTCGTCGAGGCCTACCGCACCCTCTCGCCCACGGGTTCGTTCTTCCTGCACATCGACTACCGGGAGGCGCACTACTGCAAGGTGCTGCTCGACGCCTTGTTCGGGCGGGACTGCTTCATGAACGAGATCATCTGGGCGTACGACTACGGCGGGAGGCCGAAGAGCCGCTGGCCCGCGAAACACGACACGCTGCTCTGGTACGTGAAGGACCCGGCGCGGTACGCGTTCCACCATGAGGCCATCGACCGGGTGCCGTACATGGCGCCGGGCCTCGCGGGAGCAGAGAAGGCGGCGCGCGGCAAGGTGCCAACCGACGTGTGGTGGCAGACGATCGTGCCGACCGTGGGGCGCGAGCGCACGGGCTACCCGACCCAGAAACCCATAGCCATCCTCAACCGCATCGTGCGAGTGCATTCCAACCCCGGCGACCTGGTGTTGGACTTCTTCGCGGGGTCGGGGACGACGGGCGAGGCCGCGGCACGCAACGGCAGGCGCTACCTGCTCATCGACAGCAACCCGGAGGCGGTGCGCGTGATGGCGGAGCGTCTCGCGTTCAGCGAGCCGGAGGTTGTGGGGACAGGCTAAGGAACGCACAAGGGCCTCCCTACACCGCCGTGTGCGCTCCGCTTGTCGCGCACGCTGGTTCACCCTCACCCACGCGCTGAAGCGCGTTTCCCCGTTCGGCAAGCTCAGGGCAGGCTCTCTCCCAGGGGGCGATGGGATCAGCCTCCTCCCACGACCCAGCCTCCCCAGCGACCTGACGGTCGCTCTGGATTCCCGCCGGTGCGGGAATGACGGGGGCTGCGCCCCGCGTCTGGTTCACCCTCACCCTATCCCTCTCCCCTGGCAAGGGAGAAGGGATAAGGCGAGGGTGGCTGCGGCTGCTACGCGTGCTTCACGTTGTAGTGGAGCGCGGTGTGCGTGGCGTTGGCGCGGTCAGCGGAGCGCTCCGCGAAGGCGACGCGCATGCTCACGACCATGACGTTCTGGCGCTTCTGGATGTCGCGGTCGGTCTCGATGAGGAGCTCGCGCTTGAAGCCCTTGCGCCACTGGGTGCGGTTCACGAGCAGCAAGCGCCCCGTCTCCGCGATGTTCCCGTCCGACGTGACCTTGCCGTCCGCGTCGGCGAGGCGCAACTGCTCCGACACGATGACGGGGACGCCCTCAACCGCGCCCAGCTGCCCGGTGAGGAGCGTCGCGCGCGGACCGAGCTTGTCCAGCGTCTGGAAGCTGTCCACCGCCTGCATGGCGATGTAGGTGCCCACGTCCGTGACGAAGGCGAGCTCGGACGGGCGCACGCCGTACTTGCCAAGCATCCGCCGCAGCTGGTTGCACATGTCGGCGGTCGGCTTCGCGTTGAAGTTGTTCCGCATCGCCGCGTTGTCGATCAACGGCAGGTGCAGGAGGCCGTCGAACCCCAGCAGGTAGTGCGCCTTGCCCGCCATGGCAGCGGTCAGGCCCTCGCCGTCGTGGTTGATGTTGCCGGCGGGGGACGTGTCCGCGTTCAGCAACACGTCGTCCAGCACCTGGGCCGCGTTGCGCACCAGCGTGCTCCGCACCTCGGCCATCATCGCGACGACGGCGTCCTCGTCCAGCTCGTACGCCCACGGCACCATGCCGACGAGCTCGTGAGCAGTCAGCGTCTGCTTCGCAGTCTTCAGGTCCGTGGCGGTCGTCGCCGCATTCGCCGTGCCGGGGTACCAGTTGACGTCGCCCAGCTGCAGCGGCACGTCGAACGGGTTGGACGGCATCGTGACGGTCTCGAAGAGCGACGCGACGGCCGTTTCGAGGTTCACGTCCGCCCAGAGCTGGCGGGCCTCCTCCTGGGGAACGAGCTCGTCGCCCGCGCCCGCGGTCGTGGAGTCCATCGCCTTGGCGACGCTGTCCTGCCAGGCCCGCAGCGAGCGGGGATCGTAGTCCTGGGGGCGCGCCTGTTGCGCGGCGAGCAGGCTCCGCATCACGGCGAGGTCCACAAGGTCGAACCCATCGAGCTTCCCGCCCCGCACGCGGACGCGGTCGTTCGACGTCCGGCCCAGCAGGGCGTCGCGGCGGACCGAGCGGTCGTGCTCCAGCACACGGCGCACCTCGCCGGCGAGCCGCTCCTGCTCCTCGCGCATGAGGGTCAGCTCCTTGGTGACGGGGCCGAGCCGCTCGCGCACGAACTCCTGTGTCTCCACTATCTCCTTCTGCATCTCGTCTATCGCAGACATGCTCTCCTCCTTGTGTGGAATCAGTTCTCCTGTTGGACGACCGGCGCGGCTTCTATCGCTTCCGCGAGCGCTTCGCCGAACCGGCGCGCCGAAGACGCCAGCGCGTCACGCTCGGCTACGGTCAGGCCGTCCGGCGCGGCGCGGACCGACTCGCGCATCAGCCGCGCTCCGGTCTCCAGCGCCTCGGCAGCTTCCGGGGCAACCCGGCAAAGGCCATCGACCAGCCGGGCCGCCTGCAGTGCCACGCGCACCACCTGTGCTATCCGCATCGCTCTCCTCCTTTCCCGGCCCGCGCAGGGCCGTATTTGTTGTCAAGGCCTATTCCGGAGCCCTCACCCCCAGCCACGCAGTGGCGGGTGAGGGCGGGTGCGTCAGCACCGATTCGGGGGCAACCCTCATCAGCCGGGGCACCCTCACCCTCGCGCTGAAGCGCGTTTCCCTCTCCCAAGGGGCGAGGGGAGTCCCGAGAGATCCCTCGACTTCGCTGCGCTCCGCTCGGGATGACAAGTCCGAGTCCCACCATGTGCCCTACGCCGAGACCAGACCGCGGAGGCGGCGAAGCTCGCTCAGCACGCGCTGCGCGTCCTCTGGCGAAACGGGGGCCGGCGGGAGGTCGAACGTGAACAGCGGGCGCAGCCGCGGGGCATCGAGTCCGCCCTCGAACGCCTTCGCCAGCGCGTGCGGGTTCGCCGGCACCGGGACGGCGCTCAGCTCCAGCAACTCCTGCTTCGTGTACTCGATCCCGTCCACCGAGCCGTCGCGCCCCTTGCGGAACGAGAACGCCCTCGCGCGGAAGCCGACGCTTACGGCGCGTAAGAAGCGCTGCCGGTAGAGCATCTCGACCTCCTGGGCGAAGGCCGTGGGCGCGAACTCCACGGTCGCCACCAGCCGGGAGCCCTCCACGTCCACCCAGGAGCTTCGGCCGATCGGTGTCCGGGTATAGTCGTGCGCCCACAGAAACACAGGATTGTGTTTGTAGGCGTCCAGGTCCCATCCGTCGGCGCGCACGACGTCGCCCAGGCGGTCGGCGGACTCATCCGACGCGACAACCGTGAGCGGACGGTCGTCGTTCGGCGCCACAGCGCGGCAGACCGAGAACCTCTGCACAACCGGCGCATCGGCCAGTCCCCGGCGATACGCCTCCAGCGACTCCAGCAGCCGCTCCCGCTCCCATCGCTCGCGGTCACTCAATCCTGTGCTCACCTCGTATGACTCCATCTCATGCCTCCTCTGTGCGTCCGCATCGGAGAACGCCCCGGGCACGAAAAAAGCCCCGGCCCTCTACAAGGCCGGGGCTTGTCCCCGTGCTGCGTCTCATCCGGCGAACTTCGACTGTGGAATCAGGTTACCACGTTGTCGTCAACTGTGAAACCAGCCGGTGTCACTAATCCGACTGAGCTTCAACCCCGGCAACCCTCACCACGCGGGGGAAGCGCGTTACCTCTCTCCTCAGAAAGAGGCGTTCCGACTCTCCGCGTTTCTTATGATGCGTCAGAGGGACAGGGGATCAACCCACCAACCGAGCCGAAGCGAGGCGCGTATAGACCGCGCCGGTGGAGAGGAGGTCGCTGTTGTAGAGGCCGAATTCCTGGACCGCGAAGGCGACGGGTCGGACGTCCAGCGCGGCGACGAGTTCGCGCAGCGCCTGCGCTTCGTCGCGCGACAGCCTGGCGTTCACCCTCGCGAGTGTTACGTGCGGCGTGAAGGCCCGCTTGTCGCGCGGAATGCCGGCGGCCTCGAACGCGTCCTCGAGGCTGTCACGCAGGCCGATCAGCGCCTCCAGTGCGCCGCCGACGCCGACCCACAGCACGCGGGGCGCGCCCCGCGGCGGAAAGACGCCGGCACCCGCCAGCGACAGCTCGAAGGGCGCGACGCCATCCGCGGCCCGATCGACCGCATTGCCAAGTGGGGGAGCCGCGTCCGGCGGCGTGCTGCCGATGAACCGAAGGGTCAGGTGCGCGCCGTCCACGTTCGCCCAACGCGTACCGCGCGGCGCGAACGCCCGCATCGCGCCTGCGACGCGCTTCAACTCGGCGCGGACCTCGTCCGGAAAGGCGATCGCGACGAAGAGGCGGAGGTTTCCTTCAGCCAACTGACGCCTCGCTGAACAGCGCAAGCATCTCACGCTGAGATTCGGTGAGCGGAAAAACAGGGTTGTTACGAGGGTAAATCTCGGCAGCGTCCCAGTACTCAAGCGCAATGCTCGTCGCCTCGTTGATCTTTGGAGGCGGTCTACGTTTCCTCAGTTTTTCGACTAGTGCGCGAGCATCAAACAAGTGCACCGAGTGAATCGTCCATGGAGCGGTCGCTCCACGCGAGGAGATAGCTGACTTCCTAGGTCCCGCTAGCACAAGGTAGAAGTCCGGCAGCGATTCGTCGAATCCAGTTTTACCTTCATCTGGCATACCCAATGTGTCTTTGCTGGAGTAGCCCTTTATGTCCACCGTTTTGCCTACATACGAGCCGCCTGTGAATATGCCGTCGTTCCCCTTATGCGCGGCGGACTCATGCAAATCGATATTGAAGATCTTGGCCGTGATTGCCTCTGCCAAGTGACCCGCATGTACAGGGCGACCGATAACTGCCGATATCTGGTTGTCTACTGCGTTCCGTTGCCTGATAAGCGAGGCAAGACGTTCTATCTCGCTCATGCATCCTCCTCGCGTTCCTCCCGTGCGCGGGCTATCAGATCACCGAGGCGGCGGTACCAGTCCGCGATGTCGTACAGCGAGTAAGAGGCGTTCGCAGGACTCGGGTTCGGGGCCACGAACACGCGGCTTTCGCCGAGCCTGTCCGGCTGCTCACCGAGCGCGACGTCGTCCCGCTTGCGTCCCTCCGCGTACTGCAGGAACCACTTGTAGCCCGTGATGCCGTTGAAGCAGACCACGAGCGGGGACGCGGCGGTCAGCTTCTCCCGCGTCAGCGGCGCCCACTTCCGGAAGTCGGGGGCGCGCAGGCTCGAAGCGCTGTTGCTCGCGCGCTTGACCACGTCGGTGAAGCCGATGGCGCGATGCTCGAACAGCCAGGCTTCGTCGCCGGGTCCGAGCTCTCGATCGCCGGTCAGGCCGGAGCGGTTGAGCGCGCCCCAGAACCGGTTCTGCGGCGTGGCGAAGTACTTCCCCACGGATGCCGAGTAGGCGCCGGGGTTGATGCCGACGAACACGAGGTCCAGCCCCGGACGCAGGTAGTCCGGCAGCGTCGGAGCGTCGTCAGTCATCGGCGAGTCCGAGGAGCCTCGCGGCGTTGCCGCCGAGCACGGCCTGCGCCACTGCGGCGTCGAGCGTGCTCCGCGCCTGGTCAGCGACGCGTGACGCCGGGAGCAGGGGGTAGTCCGAGCCGAACAGGACGTGGTCCGCCCCGACGGCCCGGGAGGCGACGTCGAATACCTCCGCGTCGTAGAGGAACGGCGACACCGCGCTGTCGAACCAGGTGTTGGCGAGCGCGGCACGCACCTCCGGCATGAGCGCGTAGAACGGGAGCCCGCCGCCCCAGTGCGGGAAGATCCAGCGCACGTCCGGGAAACGTTCCGCGATCGCCAGCAGCCGTTCCGGGGTCGTCGGACCCTTGCCGGGGTAGACGTGGCCGACCGGCTCCGAGCCATGCACGTTGACGAGGAGGCCCCGTTCCGCGGCGAACCGCGCCAGCGGCTCCATGGAGTCGTCCGTGGCGAGGTCCAGGCCCTGCAGCGCAGGGTGCAACTCGCCGATGCCGACGGCGCCTGCGTCTACGCAGCGCTCCACCTCCCGCAGGGCGTCGTCGCCCCAGCCGGGATGCACGGAGCAGAACGCGACGATGCGCTGCGGATAGCGCGCGGCGGCGTCCAGCAGGCAGTCGTTCGCTTCGCGTGCTATCTCACGATCGCACCAGCCGAAGCCGAGCACGACGGAGAGGTCGACCCCGCTTTCGTCCATCGCAGCGACGAGTTCGTCGGCGGTGACCATCGCTCCGCCCGCGGCGAAGAGCGTGCCGAAGGTGTTGTCACGCGCAACCAGATCGGCGTGCCGCTCCTGGAAGGAAGCGGGGAGCAGGTGGGTGTGGAAGTCAACGATCACGAGAGGCCCTCGACCGTCCCGCTCCTAGTTTTCGGACCCGGGCTCCTCGCCCTCCTCGTACGCGCTACCGGAGAAGACGCCGACCTCCCGCCCCTGGTGGACGTGAACGACGAAATCCTCCCGTTCGAGCCCGATGGCGTCCAGCAGCTCGTCGTCCAGGTCGGCGATGAGGTCCTGGATCTCGTCGGTGGTGTAACGCTCAGAGACGCACAGCGTGGCGTGGATGATGCGGCCGTAGAAGTGGACGTCAAAACGGCCCTGCGGCTGAGGCTGGTCGTCCTCGTAGAGCGTGTACACCTCGGAGAACGGCGTGCGGCACTCGCGTTCGAAACGGATCATCGGGCTCTCCTTTGCTGCCGTAGCCCGGGCCGCCATGGCCCGGGGAAGCGCTGATCAGGGGCGGACCTGCCCGTCGCCCAGCGCGATCCACTTATAGCTGGTGAGTTCCCGCAGGCCCATCGGCCCGCGGGCGTGCAGTTTGTTCGTGCTGATGGCGACCTCCGACCCCAGACCGAGCTGCGCGCCGTCGTTGAAGCGGGTGCTGGCGTTCACGAGCACGACCGAGGCCTCGACCTCGTCGGTGAAGCGCATCGCGGCGGAGTAGTCCTCCGTGACGATCGCCTCGGTGTGGCCGGAGCCGTACTCCTCGATGTGCTCCAGAGCGTCGTCCATCGAGTCGACCACTTTGACCGACATCGTGAGCGCAAGGAACTCCTGGCCAAAGTCGTCCGGCCCCGCGGCCCGCACCTGCGACTCCCGCACCGGCCCGATGAGGGACAGCGCCCGCTGGTCGCAGCGCAGCTCGACCCCCGCCTCCGTGAGGCGGGATGCCGTGCCCGGGAGGAACGTTGGGGCAGCCGCGGCGTGCACGAGCAGCGTGTCGAGCGCGTTGCACACGTCCGGGCGCTGCGTCTTGGCGTTGTAGACGATCCCTGAAGCCTTCTCCGGGTCGGCCGCGGCATCCACGTAGACGTGTACCACGCCGACACCGCCGGTGATGGCGGGGACGGTGGCGTTGTCACGCACGTACTTGATGAGCGCCTCGCCGCCGCGAGGGATGAACAGGTCCAGGTAGTCGTTGAGCCGGATCATCTGGTCGACGATGGCCCGGTCTGTATCGGTGACGAACTGCACGGCCTCCGGCACCGCGTGCGCGGCCTCCAGCGCGTCCTTCACCAGCGCGGCAACCGCGGTGTTGGTGTGGACGGCCTCCTTGCCGCCGCGCAGTACGACGGCGTTGCCGGACTTCAGGCAGAGCGACACGATGTCGGTCGTCACATTCGGACGGGCCTCATACACGCAGCCGATGACGCCCAGCGGCACCCTGCGCCGCTCCACGCGAATGCCGTTCGGCAGCGTGCGCGAGTCGAAGCACTCGCCGACCGGGTCCGGCAGCAGCGCGACGCCACGCACGTCGTTCGCCATGCCCGCCACGCGCTGCTCGTTCAGCAGCAGCCGTCCCTGCAGCGCCTCGCTCAGGCCTGCCTCCCGGCCGGCCTCCAGATCGCGGGCATTCGCTTCGAGTATCGTTGGGCAGTTCGCTTCCAATGCGTCGGCGATGGCCCGGAGCGCGTCGTTCTTCTGCTCCGTGGAGAGCATGCGCACGCGCTTCGACGCCTCTCGCGCGGCCTGCGCCTTCGTGATGAGTTCAGACGTGGCGGTTCCGGTTGTCATGCGCCTCTCCCCTCATGCTCAGACGACGACCATGTTGTTCCGATGCACGGCCTCATCGCCGTTGTGATGCCCGACCAGCTCCATGATGCGATCGGAGCGCTCGCCGGCGATCTTCCGCATCTCCGACGAGTCATAGTTCGCGATCCCGTAGGCGAGGCGCAGGCCGGCCTCGGAGAGGACCTCCACGACGTCGCCGCGCACGAACCGTCCGTTCACCTCACGGATGCCCGCGGGCAGCAGGCTGCGCGACTGCTCACAGAGAGCGCGCACCGCTCCGTCGTCCACCACCAGCCCCGCGTCCTTCTTCGTCATGCCGCTCAGAAGCCAGCGCTTCCTGCTCTCCACCACGGACCCCCTCGCGGGAAAGAACGTGCCGTCGGTCAGTGCGCCGCATGCCGCATCCCGCACAACCGAAGGGTCTCCTCCGCGACCGAAGACGACGGCCACGCCGATGCCAGTAGCATGCTGCGCCGCCTGGAGCTTGGAGGCCATCCCCCCACGGGTGGCGGTGCTCGTGTGCACTTCTGCCAGCGCCATCACGGAATCGTCTATGGCATCGACCCGGGGGATGAGCCTGGCCGTGGGGTCGCGGTTGGGGTCCGCGGTGAAGAGGCCGCCAGTGTCTGTCAGCATGAGCAAGAGGTCGGCGTCGATGACGTTCGCAACGATGGCGGAGAGCGTGTCGTTGTCGCCGAAGCGCTGGCCGTTGATCTCCTTCGTGTCAACGACGTCGTTCTCGTTCACGATGGGGACGATGCCACGCTCCAGCAGGCCGTTGAGAGTGTTGCGGACGTTGAGGTAGCCCACGCGGTCGTCCACGTCCCTCGCGATGAGCAGCGTCTGCGCGACGACGATGCCGCGCCGCGAGAAGAGCTCCTGGTAGGCGTGCATCAGGCGGCTCTGGCCGATGGCCGCAAGCATCTGGCTCGCGGCCACGCTCTTGCCCTGCACGACGCCGGGAGCGGCCTCATGTCCCGCCGCGATGGCGCCCGACGTGACAAGCACGATCTGGGCGCCCATCTCCGCCACGTCGGCGATCTGGCTGACCAGTGACTCCATGACGGAGCGGTCCAGGTGCGCGGTCTTGCGGGTGAGCACGTTCGTGCCGGCCTTGACCACGATGCGCCGGTAGCGCAACTGAGCGCCGCCCTGTCCGGCGTCTGCGTTTGCCGTCTGGAGTGCCATGCTGCGTCTCGATGCCGTGCAGGAAGCTGGAGGGCCGTGCGAACCGCACGCACGAGCATTGTACCGTATGTCTCTCCCCCGCCTCCGCGGGGCGGTGCGCCCTACCTGAGCCCCAGCGCCAGGTCCAGCAGCAGGCACGGCTCCCCCCACTGCTCCGCATCGCCCAGCGACCATTCCGCCGACGAGCCGGTGGGGCGCAGCCGCAGGCCTTCATCGCCGCCGTACACGAGCACCACAACGCCGTCGCCCGAGTCCGATACCTTCGCTGCCATCGCAGGGCACGGCTCGCCGCCGCACCAGCCCACGACGTCGCACGGGCCCTCCCAGCCGTCCGGCCGGAACGCGGACTCGACCCAGGTCACCTCTCGTGAAGGCTCCAGCGCCTCGAACATGCGCGTGACGGAGAGGTCGCAGTTCTCTCCGGCCTCCACGTCCACCTCGACGTACTCCATGCGCGCAGTCTAATCGCACCTAGGTGTAGAGCGCATACGCCGCCGACGCCGGTCCGCTCCCCAGCCCCTGCTCCGACGCCCCGCGCCATAGAGCAGCAGCAGCCTCGTAGAGGGGCATACGCAGTCCCTCACGCCGGGCCTCCTCGAGCAGCGGCCCGAAGCAGGCGGCGTACGCGTCTACGGACCGGTCCTCGTCCCCGGTTGTGCCATCGATGAGCTTCGGGCCGGTGCGGTCCAACTGCGCGGAGGCGCCGGATGCGGTGCGCAGCACGTCGAGCATGGCGCGAGCGTCCATGCCCAGCCGCGCGGTCAGCGCGAACCCTTCGAAGACGCCCACCTCGTACAGCGCAGCCGTGGCGGTGTCGAGCGCCTCGTAGGCGCCGTCCGGCGGGGTCACCTCCGCGTCACGCGGCAGCACCTCGCCCGCAACCTCCACGCCCGCGACCCACTCCAACGCCTTGATGGCCTCGGGCGGATCGGCGCTGGCCAGCCCCTGCTCAGCGGCGTACAGCCACGAATCGCGGGCGGCGTTCCGCAGGGGCAGGTCGAGGCCGGTCAGCCCGATCATCCACTCCATGAACTCCTGGTCCTTGACGTTCGTGGAGACGTAGGACGTCTGCTCGAACGACCGGTCGAGTATCTTCGGCAGGATGCGCTCCAACTGGCGGCTCAGGGACGCGCCGTTGCGCATGACGTGGAAGAGCAGGCCGCAGTCCATCCCCTTCTTCGCCGCGAGCACGAACGTCTCCAGCACGCCCAGCTGGTTGATGTCCTTCACCATGTTGTTGACCAGCTTGGCCATGTTGCCGCTGCCCACCGCGCCCATCAGCCGGGCGTTCGCCGATACCGCATCCAACGCTGGCCGGACGCGCTCGAAGGCTGCGGCATCGCCGCCCACCATCACCGTCAGCCTACCGCCCCATGCCACCTCGCCGGTCCCGGACACCGGCGCATCCAGGTACGTGACGCCTCGCGCCGCGCACACCTCCTCCATGCGCCGCGCGAACTCCGGGTGGACGGTCGAGTGGTCGAGCACGATGGTCCCCGGCTGTGCCCCCGCGAGCACGCCGTTGTCGCCGCAGAGCACCGGCTCCACGACCGCGTCGCCCATGAGGCAGAGCCCCACGACCTCCGCTCCACGGGCGGCGTCGGCGGGGGACGCTCCGGGCGACGCGCCCATCTCCGCCATCTCGCGCACCTTGCCTTGGCTGCGGTTGACGACCGTCAGGTTGTGCCCAGCCTTGAGCAGGTTCACCGCCATCGGCTTGCCCATCATGCCGAGTCCCACGAATGCGATATCCATCCTGCTCTCCTGCGGGGCTGTGTCTAGTAGTCGAAGCGCACGGTATGGAGGTCTTCGATCCGACCGTCCTGCGTGAAGCGCCAGACGCCGATGTGGCCGCTCCGAAGGTCGCCGTTGCCGTCCCAGTCCATCGCCGTCGCGGCTCCCTCGTAGTCCACCGCTCCGCCTTCGTCAAGGATGCGCAGCGCCTCTGCAACTCCCGCAGCCGTCGGCGCTATCGTCGTACCCGGCCCGCTGCCGATGCTGCGCAGTTGGTCGCGGATGGCAGTCCCGTCGACGCTTCCCGCAGCCTGCGCCGCCAGCGCGAGCGCGATCGTGGCGTCGTACGTCTCCCGGACGTAGGCGTACTCGGGGGGCTTGCCGTACTCCGCAACGAACGCGGCATCCCACTCGGCAAGGGCCGCACTCTCCGGTGCAGCCGCACCCGCCGTGCCGTATGCGCCCGCGAGCGCTCCGCCGACGGCAGCGCCCAGGGTGGGACTCTTCAGGGCGCCGCCCAGGATGAACCGCTCATACAGGCCGCTCTCCACGGCCTCACGGACAATCACCTCCGCCTCCGCCTCGAACGTGAGGACGACGAGCGCCGCGGCGCCTCCGTTCGCCGTTTCCCGCAACTCGGAGAGGAACGTCGTCTGCCCGGGCGGAACGGAGACGGCCCGCAGCGCGCCGGTCCACGCCGCCGCGAACGACTCGTAGATGCCGCGCCCCCAGAAGTCGTCGAGGTAGACCACGCCGACGTTCGTGAAACCGCGGTCGCGCGTCACCTGCGCCAGTACGGGCCCCTGCGCGATGTCGGACAACGCGGCGCGGAAGTAGAAGTCGTTGTCCGCCGCGTCGGTGAGGAGCGGGGAGCTGGCCGACGGGCTGATGACGGGTATGCCCGCCGGACCGGCGACCTGTTCCGCCACGGGCAGCGAGTTCGCGCTAGTGTTGGGGCCTACCAGGACGTGAATGCCGTCTTCCTCGATCATGCGCCGGGCTTCCTCCACCGCCACCACCGGGTCACGGGTGGAATCCCGTGTCACCGTCTCGATGGGGCGTCCGAGCACTCCCCCGGCAGCGTTGACGTGCTTCACGGCGAGATTGAACGCCTGTTCCCTGTCACGCGCCTTCTCCGTCGAGCCCTCGCTGAAGTCCAACAGCAGCCCGAGCTTCAGCGTGGGGGCGGCGCTCGCTCCCTGCGAGCCGTCGCCGCAGGCCGCGACCAGCCCCAGCAGCAGCGCGCAGACCAGGGCCGCACGGGCCGCAGTCGACGTAAACGTAGCCATGTCACCTCGGAAAGCCGCTCCAGGGGATAGGGAACCGAGTATAGCAACCGTCCTCACTCCCCCGGAGAGCCCAGCCATCCGGTATCATGCGTCCCTGGCGCCTGGCGCAATACTCACCCGCACAAACTCGGAGGAGCAGCACATGCAGTACCGCAGACTCGGCGAAACGGACCTCAACGTCTCCGTCATCGGCCTCGGCACGAACAACTTCGGCAACCCCGCCCGGATCGGGGAGCACGCGCACAGCAAGCGCGTCATCGACAAGTGCCTGGACGTGGGGATAAACCTGATCGACACCGCCAACATCTACGGCAACGGCGAGAGCGAGGTACACATCGGGGAAGCCCTGCGCGGCAGGCGCAACGAGGCCATCATCGCCACCAAGTTCAACCTCAACGGCCTCAACGGCGAGTCCCCCCGTGACCGCATCATGAAGAACGTGGAAGAGAGCCTCACCAAGCTGCAGACCGACGTCATAGACCTCTACCAGATCCACTTCATCCCGCACGGCGTCCCGCACGAGGAGTACCTGGAGCCGCTGAACGACCTCATCACGCAGGGGAAGGTGCGCCACATCGGCGAGTGCAACTACTCCGGGTGGCGCCACGCCGACGTGAACCGGGTCGCCGACGAGCGCGGCTTTGCCCGGTTCGCCTCCGCGCAGAACAACTACAGCCTCATGCACCGGCACGTGGAGATGGAGTTGCTCCCGTACTGCACGGAGCACCGCATCGGCTTCCTGCCGTACTTCCCCCTTGCGGGCGGATGGCTGACCGGCAAGTACGCCCCCGGAGCGGAAGTTCCGAGTAATGCGCGACGAATGGTCAGCCAGCTACAGGGCGACGAGCAAGCGCATGACGTGCTCGCGCGCCTCGACGCCTTCGCGAACGAGCACGGCCACTCGATGCTCGACCTCGCCTTCGCGTGGCTGCTGGCGCACCCCGCTGTGAGCTCGGTGATCGCGGGCGCGATGAACGAGGAGCAGGTGGAGGCCAACGCCGCCGCGGCGGACTGGATGCTCTCGCGCGAGGAGCGCGACGCGGTGGATGCCATCGCGGCGTGGGAGGGCACCGACGAGGAGATAGAGCGCTTCGGGATGGGCGCGAACGCTCCCGCAGCGCCGGCGCGCTAGGAGAGCCTGCGGAGGCGCAGGGAGGTTGTCATCACCCAGGTCATGGTGGTGACGAAGAGGCTGCGCTGGAACAGCCCGCGCTTGCGGAGCCAGGTGCGGGAGTAGTACGGCAGCGTGAGGATGCAGGTGGCGGCGAACATGGCGTAGGAGAACCATCGCCACCAACCGCACCACGCCGGACGCTCCTTCAGCGCGCGCGGCGACAGCGCCATGAGCAGGCCGATGCTCGACAGCGTCATTCCGCCTGCGATGTTGTGGGCGCTGTTCTCGGTGATACCCGGCAGCACCTGCCGCTCACTGCGCGTGGGGTACTTCGCGGCGAGGACGGCTCCGAGCCCGTAAACCGCCACGAGTCCCCAGAGGGCGCGTCCGCGCTTGCCTCCTCTCGCTTCGTGGTGCAGCAGCGGCCCGAGCCCCTGCACGAGCACACCGTAGCCAGCGAACGCCGCGTTCATCAGCCTGGCGCTCGACGTGCCGCGCGCGGCGAGCCGACTCATGGTGTGCTGCGTCGAGCTGTAGCCGGGCGGGGCGCGCCGCATCGCCCGCGCCGTTACCGACGTGTAGTAGAGGGGCGCCAACGCCGCTATCGAGGCCAGCCGACGCCGCCTCGAACTCGAAAGACTCACCCCGTCACCCCCGACGAGACCGCGATCGCCGCGGCGCTCAACACGATGCCCAGCGCGATGCGCCGGAACAACAGGGCCGGGATGCGGCCGGACAACCACATCCCCACGGACACGCCCACGACCCCCGCGGGCAGCAGCACGGCGGCCAGCCGCACCGCTTCAGCCGTCAGCACACCCGCCACGATGTAGCTCGGCAGCGCCGAGAAAGACACCGCCTGCAGATAATAGACGATATCCGCACGGAACTGTCGCTGCTCCACGCCCTGATTGGCGAAGAAGAGGATCACGGGCGCGCCCGCGAGGCCCGTGGCGCCCGTGAGCAGGCCACTCGCCGCGCCGACGGGTATCGAGGCGAGACGCTGGTTGCGCGCCTCCCGCTGGAAGCCGAACAGGAGCGCCAGCGACACCGCGCCCGCCACCAGTCCCAGGAGTATCTTGATCTGCGGGGCGTCGAGACGCGTCAGGACGAGCGTGCCGATGGGGGTGAACGCCGCGCCCGCAAGCATCATGGGCCACACCCGCCTGATGCTGAACTCGCGGCGCGTGTGCACCATGAGCGGAACGCCCAGCGCTACGCCGAGGACCAGCACCACGGGGACCACGAGCTTCGGGTCCAGGTAGACGGCCATGACAGGCGCCGAGACGATGACGAACCCGAACCCCGTGGCGCCCTGGGTGGTCGATGCCAGCAGCACCGCAAGCGCGGACGCAATGACGAGCGGCAGGTCGGGCATGGGGCGGGCCGGCGGCCTCTAGTCCACCGGGATGAACGGCGCGGTCGAACCGTCGAACAGCAGGCTGCTCGGCAGGAGCCTGCCTACTTCCTCCACCGTCCACTTCCCCTTGGAGCGCCAGTCCTTGTTGATCGTCCGCATCTCGGTTGGGTGCGCGTAGAAGCCGAACTTGCCGCTCCCCGCGCGAAAGACGCAGCCGGTCACGTGCGACGCCGCGTCGCTGGCCAGCCACACCACCATGGGCGAAACGTGCTCGGGGCCGGGGCGGTTACGGGTCGACTCGTCGGCTGCCTTCTTCATCGAGATACCGGCCGCCTCGAGGAGTTCGTCGTGACGGGAGGCGGCGATGCCGCGGGTCATGGCCATCGGCGCCACGGCATTGACCGTGATGTTGTGGTAGCGCAACTCGAACGCGAGGTCCCAGGTGAGGCTGACGATGCCGCCCTTCGCGGCCCCGTAGGCGGCGCGTCCCTCCGGGTTGCGCCACTGGCTGGACGCGGTGTTGATGATGCGTCCGGAGCGCTGCTCCATCATCAGCGGCACGGCGTGGTGGCAGGTGTTGAACGTTCCCTTGAGGTGCGTGCCAACGACCGCCGCGAAATCGTCAGCGCTGATCTCGTGGAAGAGGCCCTCCCGCATGATACCCGCGTTGTTGACCAGGACGTCCAGCCGCCCGTAGGTATCGAGCGCGGTCCGGACGATCTCGCCCGCCTCGGCGTAGTCCGCGACGGAGTTGTAGTTGGCGACGGCCTCTCCGCCGTTCTCCCTGATGAAGGCCACGGTGTCGTCCGCGGGGGAGTTGTCCCCGCCGGCACCGGTCCGCTCGACGCCGGGGTCGTTCACCACCACCCGCGCGCCCTCGGCGGCGAGGGCGATGGCGTGCGCCCTGCCGATGCCGCGGCCCGAGCCGGTGACGATGGCCACCTTGCCCGCGAGCCGGTTCCCTCTCGGCGGTATGTACTCGTCTGCCATTGCGCTTCTCCTGTCCGCCTACGGGATGAACGGGGCCTTCGTCTCGCCCAGCAGGACCGTGGACGGCAGCAGCTCGTCGAGCTCATCGACCGTCCACGGCTCGCTGTTCCCCGCTTCGCGGTAGAGCGTTCGGACCTCGGTGGGGTGGCTGTAACGGCCGATCTTGCCGGAGCCCGCGCGGAACACGAGGCCGTTGACGCCTGCCGCGCGTTCCGACGCGAGCCAGACCACCAGCGGGGAGACGAACTCGGGCCCGGCGCGGTTATCGCCCTGCTCAGCCGGGTTCTTCTTCCGGTCCAGGTTGGCGTCGGCCAGCATGTTCCGGTACGTGTCGTCGCCGAAGCTGCGCGTCGCCGCCATGGGCGCGAGCGCGTTGACGGTGATGTTGTGGTTCCGCAACTCGAACGCAAGGGCCCACGTCAGCGAGACGATGGCGCCCTTGGCGGCCCCGTAGTTCCCGCGCCCCTCTGGGTTGCGCCACTGGCTGGAGGCCGTGTTGATGATGCGCCCGTAGCGCTGCTCCATCATCACTTTCGCGGCGTGGTGGCACGTGTTGAACGTGCCGAACAGGTGCACGTTCATCAGCCCGTCCCATTCCTGCTCCGTCAGCTGGTGGAAGAGCCGGTACTGGAACGTTCCCGCGTTGTTCACCAGGATGTCCAGCCGCCCGAAGTTGTCCACCGCCGTCCTGATGAGGTTGCCGGCGGCCTCGTAGTCCGAGATGTCGTCGTAGCTGGCGACGGCCTCGCCGCCGTTCTCGCGTATCTGCGCGACGGCCTCGTCCGCCGGGGCCCTAGTGCCGCCGGAGCCGTCGCGTTCGACGCCGATGTCGTTCACGACGACGCTCGCGCCTTCCTCGGCCAGTGCCATCGCGTGGGCGCGTCCGATGCCCCGGCCCGAGCCCGTGACGACCGCCACTCTCCCCTTGAGCAGATCGCCCATTGCCACGCCTCCGTCCAGCCCTTGCGAGTTGGCGGAGAGTATAACGCGGGTTCGGCGCCGGAGGGCGTGTCAATCGCAACTGTTCAGAGTCAGGAGGACCTCTGTCGACCGGGAGGCGCTTCGCCCTGTCATGTTGAGCTGAGCCGAAGGCGCGGCCTGAAGCGCAGTCCCGCGCTTCAGCGCGCAACATCCTCTAGGGGAACGTTGTATGGGGCAGAGCGCCTCCCCGAGAGATTCCTCGACTTCGCCACCGGCTGCCGCCGACGGCTCCTCTCGGAATGACAATGCAGGGGCGTTGCGCCCCACGAAGTCTGAACAGTTACTGTCAATCGGGTTCAGCGGGGCTATCATCCCGCTATGGGATGCCGCATCGAAACCCTGATGGTCGCCTGGGACGAAAAAGCCCACCGGCTTGTTACGACGGGGAACGATACGCTCGGCTTCTGCGAGTTCGCGGCCCTCGCCGGTATCGAAAGCGACCGCAGCCTGTGGCGCGTGATAGACACCTTCTGCGAGGCGCGGGGGCTGATGTTCCCGTGGCGGTTCCTCGAAGTTGTGCCGGACGAGGACGTGCTGGCGCAAGCAGCGGCGGAGCCGTAGCGCTCGACCCCAGTGTCATTCACGACAACGCTACGGTCCCTCCCATGCCGTTCCCCTCGGGCGCGTCAGTCGGACGCGTCGGCGCTGCCCTTGATGAGTTGCACTCCCAGGTAGACGCTCCAGGCAACCCAGACGAAGTAGCACGCCCTCGATACGCTGATCCCCTCCAGGCGCAGATCGACCGAGAAGAGCCCAACGACCAGGCCGACGAGCGAGATAAGGGAGACGACCACGATCCCGTTCGCCGCAAGCACGTTGGAGCGGGCGCGCATCCACGGGCTCAGGCCCAGGACGAGGAACCCGGCGGCGACCAGGAGCCCGCCCAGCACACGGGCCGCGGACTGCACGTCGAAGAGCGCCAGCCCCACCGCCATCGATTCCGCCGACGAAACGTCGATCTCGGAGATCGGGTGGTTCAGTGCCTGGGTTATCCCCCAGACAACCATGCCGGTCCCCAGGAACACCACGGCGAGCAGTGCCGCTCCGATGCCGCCGCCTTCCCGGATGGCCCCCGCCTGGAGGACGATGAACCCGAACAGCAGGAGCGCGAGCCCGAACGGCACGACCAGCGCGGTCAGGTGGGCGAGCGCCGTGTTCGACGCCTTCGCCGTGATGCTGGCAACCGCGTCGGTCGAGTCGGCGCTCTCTATCAGCAGGCCTCCCGGTTCGATCAGGAAGAACGCCAACGCGAGCAGCGGGCCGATAATGAGAGCCCATCCGCCAGACCTGTTCATCGCAGCACTCATCGCGTACCTCCGTTCCAACGGATGCGGGCACGCTAGCAAGCCTGTGCGGATGCGGTCAAGCGGGGCTCCGGCGCACAAGCGCCACCTGTTCGGACTATCCCCCGTTGAAGTACTCGTCTTCGTTGAATCTCGTCCAGGACGTGAAGACCGGAAACGGGGAGGGCAGCACACCCTCAGGGTCGTTCACCCTGAACGCTATGTCCCCCCGGTTGAAGACGTCCCTGATCGAGATGGAGAAACCGGAGGTGGGGACGCAATCCTCGCACCTCGTGGGGAACTGCTGCCGGGTCCGCGGTTCGACGAAGCGTACCGTTATCTCGGAGTCATCGCCGCGCCGCTCGATGGTGTAGTCGTCCGCGTAGAGCTCCCACTCGTCGACCACGTGGCCGTCTTCGGCGTACTGAGCGTAGATGCCGACCGGGCCGAAGAAGTCGATGATGACGGCCTTACGGGGGCTGGCGTCCCTGCCCGGCTCGAACTGGCGGAAGGATCGGCCGTCCAACTCCGCCTTGATGCGCTCGGCCTCAGCGGCGCTCACCGGCTGGGGTGGCTCGTCGTTACTGCACGCCGGAGCGATGACAAGAACGGCGAAGAGCACCAACAGCGCTGTCGATCGGAGCATCATGCGTATGGCCTCGCCTGCCTATACGCGTCCGCTGCCGCGCCGGTTCCGATGGCGGTCCACTGAGTCCAGGACGAGCGTGACCGGGCCGTCGTTCACCAGCGCAACGTCCATCATCGCCTGGAAGCGCCCCGTTTCCACCGGAACGCCCGTCTCGCGGAAACGCTCCACGAGGGCCGCGAAGCGCTCCTCAGCTTCGGCAGGCGGCGCGGCCTCCGTGAACGACGGACGCCGCCCACGCCGCACGTCGCCGTAGAGCGTGAACTGGCTCACCACGAGCAGGCTCCCGCCCATGTCGAGCACGGAACGGTCGAAGCGTCCCTCGCCGTCCGGAAAGATGCGCAGGTGGACCGTCTTCTCGACGATGTACTCGGCGTCGGGGTCCGTGTCGTCGCGGCCCACGGCCGCCAGCACGACCAGTCCCACCCCGATACGCGAGACCACCTCGCCGTCTATCGACACCGAGGCGCTGCTGACGCGCTGGACGACTGCGCGCATCGTTTACTCGGACGCGGTGGAAGCCTTGCTCTTCGAGTCCGCCGTCTTGGTGCTGCTCTTCTCTGCGGAAGATGACGAAGCGGACGATGACGACGAGGAGGACGACGAAGAGGGAGAGGAGGACGACGAGTCGCTCACGCCCTTGCGGGCGTAGTCCGTCGTGTAGAAGCCGGAGCCCTTGTAGATGACCGCGGGGAGTGAGATGCGGCGGCGGCTGAGGCCGGAGCAGGCCGGACACGGCTGCTCCGTGCTGGCGCTGAAACTCTGGCGAAGGTCGAACTCGTTACCGCAGGACTCGCACTGGTATGAGTAGGTAGGCATGTAGCGGCAGGCCCCTCTCGCAGTTAGCAGTCGCGGGTGGCGACTGCTAACGCCAACATACCGCCGCTGGGCAGCGTTGTCAATCGCGGGAGGGTGGATGGCTACCCAAGGGCCTGGCGCCGGGGCATCTTCCCATGTCCCATGGTCTATCCGCCACTCAACGCTGAACCGGGGCCTCAGCGCCAAGTACGGCCCTCGTCGCCTTGGTTCCGCTCCAGGACAAGCCTCTCTTGGGCGGCATCGAAAACGCATCGGCATCGGTTGAGGATGTCCCGGCCCAGCAACGATGGCAGTCCCTTGTTCCTGGGGTTAGCGCTCAAGTGAATCGTGGTCGTGAAGTCCTGGAAGTAAGTAGGAGAGGTCGCATCACGGAACCGAAGCTCGGCCTTGATCTCCTTGTACCTGGATATACCTCCCGACCCTTCTGCCACCTTCATCTGGCCTTGGACCTTGCCGACATCGAGCCCGAGTTGGAGCAAGGCATCCGGCATGATAGTGGTCACGTCGGCGCCTGTGTCCACCAGAAACTCGATGTCCTCTGTCGGACGATGCGGCGAGGGGATGGCGACCTGTACCCGGATATATGGCGCCGGTGGGATATCGGGATGATCGCTGGGCTGGTAGCGGCCCTCAATAGCCATGCTACAGAATCATTCGCCTGGGGTTCCTGGAGACGAAGCGGATGACGATGTGGTTGGCTGGCAAGTCCTGGTCCCTCAGTTCCTCCAGCACACGTTCAAGCTTGGCATTGGAGGCAACAACCTCTCTCCTGAAGAGCGCGACGTACTTGTCCGGGTACTTCCTCCGCACATCCGGCCAGATGGAGTTGAAATACTCGCTGTCGGCGCAGAACCGGAGGTGGTGCATATCCAGGTCCAGTCGATCAAGGGCGAGTTCGGGGTCGCGGGTAGTCGTGGTCAGCGACTGTTCCGGCATGGGCATCCTTCCTCCTCGGAATGACAGTAGCGTACCATATTCTGGCATGATGCATCTGAATGATAGTTTCGCAATCCCTGCATCTGCAATGCATTCATCTGCGAATATCGTCGTTGCCTCTCTACCCAATCGCGGCCACCGAGCGGGCTTCGTACTGCTGTGGCCGGAATCCCGAGCACGTAGGGCCGGTGTGTCACATAACAGGATTTCATAACGGCTGAAACCAGCTATGAAGGCGCCATCGCGCGCCTTGCCGGTGAGCGTGGCGCTGTGCTAGTATCGCTGCCTGCGCGGTGCATGCGCTTGGAGTATCCATGGCATTTGTCGAGATGAGAGACGGGGAGCCGCCCGAGGCGATTGTTTCGCGGTTCCGCGCGGCAGTCACCCGCAACGGCATCCTGAAGGCCCACAAGGACCGGCGCTTCTTCCGCTCCAAGGGAGAGAAGGCCCGCATCGCGGCGCGCCGCTCCGCACGGCGACGGCGCCGCTCTGGCATGTAGTCGTCATCGGCGCGCACCCCGCGCGCCCGGTCGGTCAGGACTGCCAGCCTTCAGCCTCGTTACCCGATATGCACGGGGGCGATCGTGAGGCCCATCCGCATAGCCCTCGGACAGATGAACGCAACCGTCGGCGACCTCCAAGGCAACGCCGACCGCATGCTCGCGCTCGTCCGGGAGGCCAGGGAGCGACAGGCCGACCTCGTAGCCTTCCCTGAGCTCGCCCTCACCGGCTACCCGCCGGAGGACCTCCTCTTCAAGCGCCAGTTCCTCCTCGACGCCCGCGCCCAGTTGGAACGCATGGCCGAGGCGGCCGACGGCGTCACCATCGTCGTCGGCGTTCCCGATCTCGTGGACGGCGAGCCTTTCCACCTCGGCGCGGCCCTCTACCCGGACCAGGTGGAAGGCCGCATCTACAACGGCGCTGCCGTCCTCCACAACGGCGGCGTGGCCTCCGTCTACCGCAAGATCCTCCTCCCGAACCACGGCGTGTTCGACGAGGAGCGCTACTTCGCTCGCGGCAACGAGTGCCCCGTCTTCGAGATCAACGGCGTGCAGGCCGGCGTCAACGTCTGCGAGGACATCTGGTACGACACCGGGCCGGCAACCGTGCAGCGGCTTGCGGGCGCCGAGGTCATCGTCACCATCAACGGCTCTCCCTATCACCAGGGACGCTTCGCCCAGCGCAGCGCGATGCTCTCGCGCCGCGCCGCCGAGCACGGCTGCTTCCTCGCATACGTCAACCTCATCGGCGGACAGGACGAGCTCGTCTTCGACGGCCAGAGCCTTGTATACGACCCGCGGGGCCAGCTCATCGCGCGCGCGCCGCAGTTCGAGGAGTCGCTTCTGCTCATGGACGTAGACGCCGACCAGGTCGGTTCTCCCGATCCGGAAGGGCCCCTCGCCCGCCCCGGGCTCGACACTATCGGCGAGCCTCGGCGCTACTTCCTCTCCGGCGCGAGTGACGCCCCGCCCCGCGAGGCGCTCGCGGCCTCTATCGCGGAGGAGTTGCACCCGCTTACGGAGGTCTACCAAGCGCTCGTGACCGGCACGCGGGACTACGTGCTGAAGAGCGGCTTCAGGGGCGCCGTCATCGGCCTCTCAGGCGGCATCGACTCCGCGCTGACCACCGCGGTCGCCGCCGACGCGCTGGGGCCGGATCGCGTGACCACGTTCTTCATGCCGTCGCAGTACACGTCGGGCCAGTCCTGGGACGACTCGAAGGCGCTCACCGACAACCTGGGCGTACGGCTCGTCTCGCTGCCCATACGCCCCATCTTCGACGAGTTCCTCGAAACGCTCGCCGGCGAGTTCGCCGGGAAGGAGCCGGATACGACGGAGGAGAACCTGCAGGCGCGCATCCGGGGCAACCTGCTCATGGCAGCGTCCAACAAGTTCGGCTGGATCGTGCTCACCACCGGCAACAAGAGCGAGATGGCCACCGGCTACGCCACGCTCTACGGCGATATGGCGGGCGGGTTCGCCGTCATCAAGGACGTGCCCAAGACGCTCGTGCAGCAACTGGCGCGTCACCGCAACGTGATCGCCGGGCGGGAGGTCATCCCCGAGTCGATCATCGTCCGGCCGCCCACCGCCGAGCTCCGCCCCGACCAGAAGGACGAGGACTCGCTGCCCCCCTACGACGTGCTGGACCCTATCCTGCAGGCCTACGTGGAGGACGACCGCAGCTTCGACGAGATGCTCGCCGCGGGGATGCCGCGCGACGCCGTCGAGCTGACCGTGCGCCTCGTGGACCGGAGCGAGTACAAGCGCCGCCAAGCGCCCCCCGGCGTCAAGATCACGCGCCGCAACTTCGGGCGGGACCGCCGCCTCCCTATCGTCAACCGCTACCGCCCCTCCTGAACGCTCAACCCCCACGAACGCCCCTGCAGGCATCCGGTTTTGTGGAATTCCGGATCTGTGACACATGCCCCTTGCGCGATTGCGCCATATGCGTGGGAAACTCGTCAGCAACCGCCACACAGCCCGCGGATGCGGGTGTGATACGATGAAAATACTGGCAAGTGGCAGCCAGGAGACGAGGCCAAAGGACATGTCTGACAAGGAACAAGCGCTGGCACTGGCTCTCGGGCAGATAGAACGGCAGTTCGGGCACGGGGCGATCATGCGGCTGGGGGAAGCCTCCCAGAGCCTGCATGTGGAAGCCATCCCCACGGGCTCCATCTCGCTGGACCTGGCCCTGGGTATAGGAGGAATCCCGAAGGGACGGGTCACCGAGGTATTCGGAACGGAGTCCGCAGGGAAGTCCACGCTCTGCAGCCACATCGTCGCGGAAGCGCAGCGTCGCGGCGGCACCGCCGCCTACATAGACGCTGAGCACGCACTGGACCCCACCTACGCCGCACAGTGCGGCGTCCAGGTGGACTCACTCCTCATCTCGCAGCCTGACTCCGGCGAGCAGGCGTTGGAGATCGTCGAGTACCTCGTGCGCAGCGGCGCCGTGGACGTTGTCGTCGTGGACAGCGTCGCCGCTCTCGTGCCCCGGGCAGAACTCGAAGGCGACATGGGAGACGCCCACGTCGGGCTACAGGCACGGCTGATGTCGCAGGCGCTTCGCAAGCTTACTGCCGCCACCAATACATCCCACACCGCAGTCGTGTTCGTGAACCAGCTGCGGGAGAAGGTGGGGGTCTTCTTCGGGAGCCCGGAAGTCACTCCGGGAGGCAGGGCGCTCAAGTTCTACAGCTCCGTCCGCATAGACCTGCGGCGTATCGAAACGATCAAGCAGGGGACGGACCCTGTCGGCTCACGGGTCAGGGCGAAAGTCGTCAAGAACAAAGTCGCCCCGCCCTTCAGGCAGGCCGAGTTCGACATCATGTTCAAGATAGGCATCAGTAAGGAAGGAGACCTCCTCGACCTCGGTGTGGAGATGGGGATCGTCCGCAAGTCCGGCGCGAACTACTCGTACAACGAAACGCGCCTGGGGCAGGGCCGCGAGAACGCCAAGACGTTCCTCCGCGGCAATCCGGAGATCGCCGACCAGATCGAGGCGAGAGTTCGCGGCATCGATGCCGCGAACGGGCACAGCGAGGCTCCCGTTCCCGAAGCCGAACTCGAACCGGCGGCCCCGGCAACCGGATAACCGGCATCGTCTCACTGGCTGCCACTCGCCGGAGATTGAAGGATGGCGGTGGCAGATAACGTGCGCTTTACCAACGCGCAGAACGGCGGGCACCACACCCGCTTCCTCGCGCCCGCAGCCTGCGCGCTGCCGGGTCATAGCGCGCACGCGCTTCGCTGCAGCTCCCGTAACCGGGGACCCGCCGTCTCCCTATAGCCATGGCCGGCCTGTCCGGTCCTCCTCGATGGGGACGCGCGCGCAGGCCGAGCCCGAAAGGAGACGCTCATGGAAGCGTTGATCATAGGTATAGCAGGAGCAGTAGCGGGGGCCATCGCAGGCATCGTAGTAGTGGTGTTGGCCCGCAGCGTGGGACGGAGCCGGAGGATGGGAGCAGCCCAGGACGAGGCTGCCCGCATACTCGCAAGTGCTGAGGAAGAGAAGAAACGCGCCCTGCTGGAGGCCCAGGAAGAGGCGCTCAAGGCGAGGCAGGAAGCCGAGTCCGAACTGCGCGACAGGCGTCGCGAGGTGCAGCGGGCGGAGAACCGTCTCGCCAGCCGTAGCGAGAACTTGGACAGCCGCCAGGAGGGCCTGGAACTGCGCGAGCAGCGCGTGGCCGACCGCGAGCAGGACGTCGAGCAGCGGTACGATGAGGCCGAATCGCTCAAGGCAGAGCAGGCCACCAAGCTCGAACAGGTCGCAAACCTCAGCGTGCAGGAAGCAAAGGCCCAGATCATGCAAGCCGCGGAGGATGAGGCCGAGCACGAGCTTGCCAAGCGCTACTACGCGCTCGAACAGAAGATGCTGAACGAGGTGGACGAGAAGGCGAAGAAGACCATCGCCCTCTCCATCCAGCGCCTGGCCTCGGACGTGGTCAACGAGTCCACGACCTCCCAGGTGTCGCTGCCGAACGACGAGATGAAGGGACGCCTCATCGGCCGCGAGGGCCGCAACATCCGCGCCATCGAAGCCGCCACGGGGGTCGACCTCATCATCGACGACACCCCGGAGGCCGTGACGGTCTCCTGCTTTGATCCCATCCGCCGCGAGGTGGCGAAAGTGGCGCTCTCCAACCTGATCGCCGACGGACGCATCCACCCCGCCCGGATCGAGGAAGCCGTGAACAAGGCGCAGAAGGAAGTGGATGACTCCATCGCCCGTTCGGGTGAGCAGGCAGTGCTCGACTCGGGCGTCCGCGGGCTCAACCCTGAGCTCATCAAGCTGCTGGGCAGGCTCCAATACCGCTACAGCTACGGGGAGAACGTGCTGCAGCACTCGGTCGAGGTCGCGCGCATCGCGGGGCTGATCGCCGGTGAGATAGAGGCAGACGTCCAGACCTCCAAGGCCGGCGGACTGCTGCACGACATCGGCAAGGCGCTCACTCACGAGTTCGAGGGGACGCACATCGAACTGGGCGAGGAGGTGGCGCGCCGCTACTCCTTGTCGCCCGCGGTGACCGCGGCCATCAACGAGCATCACGACGACGACAGGGGCTCCGTCGAGGCTTTCGTCGTCGCCGCCGCGGACGCCATCAGCGCTGCGCGCCCCGGTTCCCGCCGCGACACCGTCGAGCTCTACCTCAAGCGGCTGGAGGCACTGGAGGACGTCGCCAACAGCTTCGACGGCGTGCAGAAGTCGTACGCCATACAGGCGGGGCGCGAGGTCCGCATCCTCGTCCAGCCCGATGAGATCGACGACGTCGCAGCCTCCAACCTCGCGCGCAAGGTGGTCCGCAAGATCGAGGAGAACCTCGTCTACCCGGGGGAGATCGTCGTCACCGTCGTGCGCGAGACGCGTGCCACAGAGGTCGCCCGCTAGAGCCGCGGCGTATCGCCCGCGCTCCTGCTGGGCGCGGGCAGCGCCGCCGGCGGAGGCCGCATGAAGATAGACCTCCACATGCACTCCACCCGCTCCGACGGACGGCTGACTCCCACCGAGCTCGTGGGAGTCCTCGCCCAACGACAGGTCAGCGTCGCGTCGCTCACCGACCACGACTCCACCGAGGGGCTGGACGAAGCGGTCGAAGCGGCAGCGGCTCATCCCGGACTTCGCATCGTCCCCGGCATCGAGATCAGCGCTTCGCATCCCACCAGGAGCGACTCGGACGTGCACCTGCTCGGCTACTTCGTGGACCGCGCCGACGCCGGGTTGCAGCGGCAGCTCACCGCGCTGCGCGAAGAGCGGGAGGAGCGAGGGCTGCGGATGCTCGAAAGGCTCGCCAGGCTCGGCTACTCCCTCGAGTGGGAGCGCGTCCGCGAACTCGCGGCCGGCGCGAGCATCGGGCGTCCCCACATCGCTCGCGCGATGGTGGAGCGGGGTTATGTGGCAACCTACAAGGAAGCGTTCAACGGTCTGCTGAACAACGGCGGCGCGGCCTTCGTGGGCCGCTCGGGCGTGACGCTGGAAGATGCCGCCCATACCATACGGAACGCAGGAGGCGCGGCGGTGCTCGCCCATCCGCTCTACGTCGAAGAGTACGAGACGATCGTCCCCCGGCTCCCCGACATGGGCATCGTGGGGCTCGAAGCGCACTACGCCAACTACGATGAGACGGAGCAGCGCATCCTGTTCGACCTCGCCGAACGGTACGGCCTCCTGCCATGCGGCGGGAGCGACTACCATGCGATGGGCACCGAGAACGAGGCGCTTCCCGGAGCGGACGGGCCGCCCCGGGAAGTGTTCGAAGCGCTCGAGCGCCTTGCCGGGGTGGGGTAGGAGCCTCCCGCGATGGACGACTCCTTACAGATAGGGCTGGTCCTCCTCTACGCCTACCTGCTTGGCTCCGTACCTGCCGCCTGGATCGTCGCCCGCCTCGTCAAGGGCATCGACCTCCGCAAGGTCGGCAGCGGCACCATCGGCGCATCGAACGTCTACTACAACGTCGGGCGCTTCTGGATCCTGCCCGTCGGCATCTTCGACCTCTTCGTGAAGGGACTGACGCCCGTCTTCCTCGCGCGTGCTTTCGGCCTGGGGATCGAGGTACAGGCGGCGGCGGGCCTGCTCGCCGTGATGGGGCACAACTGGCCGATAACGCTCGGCTTCAAGGGCGGGAGGGGCGTGGCGCCGTCGGTCGGGACACTTCTCGCTCTCGGTCGTCTGGAACTGGCCTTCTTCATCGTCATCACCAGCGCCGGATGGCAGTTCACCAAGGCGTCCGGCGTCTGGGTGCTGCTGGGGTTCGCCTCGCTGCCATTCGTGGCGCTCTACTTCCAGCGGCCGTCAGCCGTTGTCCTGCTCATGGCCGGGCTGCTGCTCGTGACGGTCGTCAAGCGCCTCGCATCCAACTCGCTGCGCGGCTCTGACGTGCCGCTGCCGCAGCTGCTCTTCAACCGGCTGATGTACGACCGCGACATCGCCGACCACGATGCCTGGGTCCAGCGCAACACGCCCCCGACGGAAGCGGAATGACGCAACCGCTCACATGCCACTGGCACCCCACCCGGGAAACGGGGTTGCGCTGCGGCAACTGCGACAAGCCCATCTGCACCGAGTGCATGCGCCAGCATCCGGTCGGGATCCGCTGCAGGGAGTGCGGCGCTCCGGTCAGACTGCCGACGCACGCCGTCTCCGCCGGCTACGTGACGCGCGGCGTTGCTGCAGCCGTTGGGGCGGGAGTGGCCGGACTCATCGCGCTGGAGATCGTGTTCCGGCTCATCCCCCTGGGGGGTTCTTCGCCTTCTTCGTGATGCTGGGACTGGGATACGTCCTGGGGGAGGCCGTCAGCAGGGCGGTCAACCGCCGGAGGGGGCGCACCTACCAGTGGATGGGACTGGGAAGCGTAGCCATCGCAACGCTCCCCCTGCTTCTGAGCGCCTTGGGAGACTTCTCCATAGGCGGGCTGTTCCGCCTGGCGGCGGTCGGCATCGCGATGGCGGTCGCCTGGTCCCGCCTCGCACCGTAGCGCGTGCCAACTCGCAGGAACCGCGCTACAATCTCACGCACGGCGCGGGCGTAGCTCAGGGGTAGAGCATCTGCTTCCCAAGCAGAGGGCCGTGGGTTCGAATCCCATCGCCCGCTCCAGGTACTTCCTCTCTCACCTGACTCGATTCAGTCCGCCCGTTCACAGGAGGAGCCCGATGACCACGTCAACGCCGGAGACACGCCCCGACTTCGACCGCATCGTCAAGTACAACGCCTACCGGGCCTTCCAGGAGAAGGAGGGCATCCCCGTCGTCACCGGGTTCGCAGTGGACGACCTCCGCACCGTCGACGTCAAGCCGTGGGCACGCCTCGACTGCCTCGGCACGTACATCAATCTCGACGGTGCTGGAGACACCAACGGAGCCTACGTCGCTGAGATTCCGCCCGGGGGCAAGATGGCCCCGGAGAAGCACATCTTCGAGAAGAACATCTACGTCCTGGACGGGCGCGGCGCAACCCTCGTCGGCGACGACCCCAACAGCCGCACCAGCTTCGAGTGGAAGCGCGGCAGCATCTTCTCCATCCCCATCAACGTCTGGCACCAGCACATGAACGGCAGCGGGTCCGAGCCGGCGCGCTTCGTCGCGGTGACCACGGCACCCCTCACCATGAACCTCTTCCACAACGAGGGCTTCGTCTTCAACAACCCGTACGTCTTCGAAGACCGTATCGGCAACCCCAAGCACTTCCAGGGCGAGGGAAGGATGTGGACGGCTACAACCGGCCGCACCAACGCCTGGGAGACGAACTTCGTCCCCGACATCGAGACCTTCACGACGTACTCCTGGAAGGAGCGCGGAGCGGGCGGCGCGCACATCAAGTTCGAGCTGGCGGACCAGACGCAGACCGCGCACATCTCGGAGTTCCCCGTCGGCACCTACAAGAAGGCGCACCGGCACGGTCCGGGCGCGCACGTCATCATCATCAAGGGCGAGGGCTACTCACTGCTCTGGCCGTCTCACGGCAGCCCGCACGACGGCATGGAGCGCGTGGACTGGAGGCCCGGCTCTCTCGTCGTGCCGCCGAACGGCTGGTTCCACCAACACTTCAACGGGGGAGCGACTCCCGCGCGCTACCTCGCCTTCCGCTGGGGAAGCCAGAAGTACTACTTCTCGCTCGGGGTCGCGATGGAGGGTGAGACGGACGTCGACGTGAAGCTGGGTGGCGGGCAGATCGAATACGAGGACGAGGACCCCATCATCCACAACATCTTCCTCGAAAGGCTCGCCCTGTCCGGGGCGGAATCCAGGATGGCGGAGTTCATCCCCCGTCTGCGTGGCGAGTAGGGCGGCAAGGCCTAGGAAGTTACAGGCGGCATATCGCCAAACGTCGGAGGTGGGGGTATCGTCGGCGTGGGCGTCGGGCCACTCGACGGCAGCAGATCACTCGTCGTGTCGGCGGCGCCGGCCAAGCTCGCAGGCGGCGTGGATTGGCCTGAGCCGTTGTCTCCCCAGCAGACGACGGTGCCCTCGAAGGTCACTCCGCA
Organism: Chloroflexota bacterium; assembly: GCA_028874795.1. GTDB lineage: Bacteria > Chloroflexota > Dehalococcoidia > Lucifugimonadales > Australimonadaceae > Bin16. Next base: position 30,069 of record JAPPHT010000014.1, on the reverse strand, counting down.
CGTGTGGACCTCGCCTGTGCATACGGTCTCTTCACCAACTACGCCGCAGCTGTAGCTGCGCCCACAGCTGATCGCCAGGAACGACTCACCTGTCGGAACCTCGGCGTCACCCCATGCGCCCCAGCAGACCGGCGTGCCGTCGGCGCGCAGCCCGCACGAGTGCGAACCCCCGCTGCTGATGGCGATGAACGTCTCGCTGACAGGCGTGTCCGTCCGCTGGCGGGACCGGTCGCTGCCCCAACAGACCGGGTTCCCCCCCATCGTAAGCGCGCAGGTGTGGTCGCCACCGCTGGCTATGGCCACGAACGTTCCGTCGGGAGGCATCAGTTTCCCATCCGCATCGTCTCCCCAGCAGACGACCGTGCCGTCCTCGCGGAGCCCGCAAGTGTGCCGATCCCCGCTGCTGATGGCCGTGAAACGCTCGTCCGCCGGAGGGGATGCCCGGCCGCCATCGTTGCTGCCCCAGCAGACCGGCGTCCCGTCCAGCATCAGCCCGCAGACGTGATTGTCTCCGCTGCTGATGGCGGCGACCCGCACCCCTTCCGGGACCGCGCCGTTCTCGCTCCCCCAGCAGAATGGCGTGCCGTCGAAGAAGAGCACGCAGGTGTGCTCGTCCCCGCTGCTCACGCTTAGCACCGGGCTGGGATTGAGCGCCGACAAGGGCGGCACGACGCTCTGTCCAGTTGCCTCGCTGCCCCAGCACTGCACCGTCCCGGTAGCGTCCAGCACACAGGTGTGCAGGTCACCGCTGCTGATTAGCGACGGCTGCTGTGTCAGGACGAGGCTGGGGGGAGTCGCGTCGAGGATGCCCTCGCTTTCCGGTGTCGGCGTGAGCGTCGGCACCGGCGTGGGCGTGTTCGTTGGCACTGGCGTCGGCGTGGCCGTCGGTTCAAGCGTGGGGACAGGAGTAGCCGTCGGGGTCGGCGCGGGAGTTGGCGTGGGAGGGCTGGCTCCTTCGGGAGTCGAGCGGGGTTCGAACTGCACGACCGAAGGCCCCGGTTCGCCGCAAGCGGCGGCCGCCACCAGCAGAAGGACTGCGACAGCGAAGAGTGTTATGAAGCGACTGCAGGGGATGCGCATAGTTGCCCGGAGGAATGGCGGCATGGCGACTATACACAGCAGGGCCCGTTTCCGTCACCCGGTTCCTGAAGCGAGTATCCTTGAAACGTGAGCAGCCCCACGAGCAACTTCCGAAGCGGCCTCGTGGCCATCGTAGGCAGGGCGAACGTGGGCAAGTCCACGCTGCTCAACGCGCTGTTAGGGCAGAAGCTCTCCATCGTGAGCGCGAAGCCCCACACGACACGCCACCGGCTCCTTGGCGTTCTGAACGGCAGCGACTTCCAGGCTGCTCTCATCGATACACCCGGATTCCTCCGGAAGGGCCGCGACCAGCTCGACGCCGCGATGGCGCGCCAACTTGCAGGCGCGCTCAGCGATGCTCACGCCGTCGTTCTCGCCGCGGAACCCCGCTACCCGGGCGACGTCGAGCAGGCGCTCATCGCACAGATCGCAGTCGCTGACGTGCCCGCCCTGCTGGCGATAACGAAGACCGACACCGTCGCCAAGAACAAGCTTCTTCCCGTGATGGCGCGCTATGCGGAGGCACATCCGTTCGCGGAGATCGTGCCCGTTAGCGCCCTGCAGCGCGACGGCCTCGCTCCCCTCGCCGACATGATCGGCGCGCACCTCCCGGAACAGGACGCACTCTTTCCGCCCGAGATGCTCACCGACCGCACGACACGCTTCCTCGTAGGAGAGCTCGTCCGCGAGAAGATATTCGAGCTGTACGCGCACGAGGTGCCCTACGACACAGCGGTGGAAGTAGTCAACTTCGACGAACGGCAGGGAGAAACTCCGGACCACATCCGCGCCATGGTCTACGTGGACACGTCCTCTCAGAAGCGGCTCCTCATCGGCAGAGGCGGCGCCGCGCTCAAGGAGGTGGGCGTCCTCGCACGCCCGGAGATCGAAGCGCTCACCGGCCGTCCCGCGTTCCTCGAGCTGTGGGTGAAGGTGAACGCGCGCTGGCGCAGGAAGGCCGGCTTCATCCAGCGCACGCTGTAACAGACACCTTACCCCTGCCCTTCCCCGCTGGAGCGCCCGTGCGGGTATCATGCCCCCGATGCAACGGAGGTGCGCGCCTTGTCTCTGATACCTCGAGTGATGAGCACCCAACACCCGGACAACGCGGAGGCCCCCGCCTACGCCATCGACGGCGTGATCAAGGGCGACGGCGAGATCATCGAAGCCGCCGACGTGCTGGCGCTGGGCTGCGACGAGCAGATGTGGGACTCGGAGGGCAAGGACACCGACACCCACGTCATCCAGAAGCTGCTCACCAACTACCCCAGCTACTTCTCGGAAGAGAAGAGGCTCGGACGCGATGCCATCATCACCCTCCGCGTGCCCAACCCCTCCATCGAACTGGAGATGCGCAAACTCCTCGTCGAGGCACTCCAGGGCATCCCCATCGCCTACGACGTAGCGAACGAATTCTACGAGGGCGACCTCGATCCCCCCATCCAGGAGGTCATCCTCCCCTTCACGACCAACGCCGCGCAGATAGTCAAGGTACGGGACTACTACGCGCAGTTCATCGCCGGGCAGGAGAGCAGACACCTGCCGGACGGGAGCACAGTCAGGGACTGGATCGGCGACTTCTACCCAAAGCACATCCGCGTGATCCCGCTTTTCGAGGAGCGGGAGCAGATGATGACGGTGGATGAGATCGTCCGGGAATACCTGCAAGGCTGGGAAGTCGAATACCAGCGCGTCTTCCTCGCCCGGAGCGACCCTGCGCTCAACAACGGTATCGTCGGGGCCGAACTGATGCTCAAGACCGCACTCGCCCGGCTGGACCGCCTCGAGGATGAACTGGGCATCCCTCTCTACCCCATCATCGGTGCTGGTTCAGCCCCCTTCCGCGGGCACCTCTCCCCCGTGAACGTGAACCGCGTGTTCCGCGAATATCCCAGCGTCCAGACGCTCACCGTGCAGTCCGCGTTCAAATTCGACTACCCCCGCGAGCAGGTCGTGGACGCTGTCGCTCAACTGCACGCGTACGAGCGCAAGCCGGCCCCGCCGGTGGATGAAGACCGCGTCAACGACATCCTGGACAGGGCCGGGGCCGCCTACCAGCAACAGGTACGCCAGCTCGCCCCCACCATCGCCTCCGTATCCGCCCACATCCCGCGCAGACGGGAGCGCAAACTGCACGTCGGTCTCTTCGGCTACGGGCGCTCGCTCCCCGGCGCCGAGGACGTAACCCTCCCACGCGCCATCGCATTCGCGGCTGCACTGTATTCGATCGGCGTACCGCCGGACCTGCTCGGGCTCGCGGCGCTCAACGAGGACGATTTCGCCTACCTGCGCGAGGTCTACCCCAGCCTCCAGGAGGACCTCAGCGCCGCCCTGCGATTCTCGAACGAGACGCGCATCACGCAGCTCCTCGGCGACGACTACAGGCGTCTGTTCGTACGCTTCACCCAGGAGATCGACCGCGTCCACGAAGGGCTCACCACGGCGGTCTGGGCCGGGCTGGTACGCAACCGCACCTCGCGGACGCGGCACTTCATCGAAGAGGCCGCGCTGATCCGTCGCTTCCTCGGCTAGCGACGCTTCAGGACGCTCGCTCTCCCTCCTCGGCCTCCACCTGGATCTGGGGCAGCCAGTTGAGGAATCCGGGCAGGTACCAGTTCCGCGCGCCGAGCAGTTGCATGCTGGCCGGAACGAGGATGCTGCGCACAAGCGTCGCATCGAGCAGCACAGCCACCGCAAGCCCGAAACCGGCCTGCTGGTTGACAACCATGTCCCCGGAGGCGAAACCGCTGAACACCGCGACCATGATGAGAGCCGCACCGGTGATGAGGCTCGCGGTCGAGCGCAGGCCGTACGCCACTGATTCGGCATTGTCGTGCGTCTGGTCGTAGCGCTCGCGGATGCGGCTGAGCATGAAGACGTGGTAGTCCATGGACAGCCCGAAGAGGATGGCGAACAGGATAAGCGGCAGCCACGCCTCTATCGTCTCAACCTGTTGGAACCCGAACAGGTCCGCCCCGACGCCCCTCTGGAATACCAGCACCATCAACCCGTAAGCAGCGCCCACGGAGAGCAGGTTCATGATGATCGCCTTGATGGGGATGACGATTGAGCGGAAGACCACCAGGAGCAGGATGAAACTCACGCCAAGGATGAACGCGAAGATGATGGGCAGGTAGGCCCTGAGCTGCGTATCGAAGTCCAGGTACTCGGCCGAGATGCCGCCCACGTGCGCCTCTGCCTCAACGCCGGAGAACGCCGCGGGGATGTAGTCTTCCCGCAGCCGCTTTATCAGGTCGAACGCATCCGCGCTGCTGGGGGCGCCGGGCACCGGTATCGCGATCACGGTGAGGCTGCCGTGCGTGTTCGTGAGCAGGGCGGCAAGGGCGGCAGCCGAGGGGTCGCTGAGTATCTCCGGGTTGCTCTGCAGCAGGGCTGCGACGAGAGCCGGATCGCTCTCAACAGCCTGCCGGATCTTCTGCAGCACTTCGGCAACCAGCGGGTCGCCGACTACGGCCTGCTTGAACGCCTGCACCGCCGCCGCTACCGCCGGGTCGCTGATGTCCCCCTCGATGACAACCCGGGCCGGGTTCGCCGAGCCGTACCCCAGCGGGAAGTCTTCTTCAAGGGCGGTGAACGCCTCGCGGGTATGCGAGTCATGCGGGAACGTCTCGACGCTGTTGAAGCCGGTATTGATGCCGAAGTAGCTCACCGACGCCCAGACCATCAGCCCGCCGACAACGATGATGCTGATGACAGGGTATCGCATCGTCTTCCGCGTGATGAACTCCCAGAAGCCTTCGCGCTGCCCTCCCGAAGATGCGCTTGACGCGCTCCTGCGGAACGGAAGCCGTAGACGATCAACGCGCGGCCCCAGCACCGTGAGCACTGCTGGCAGGAACGTGAGCGTCGCCGTGACCGAAACGATGACCACCAGGATCGCGCCGAGTCCGGTTGCGAAGAACAGCGTGTGCGGCACGATGAAAACGCCGAGCAGCGCGATGACCACCGTCATACCGCTGAAGAACACCGTGCGGCTGGCCGTTGCTCCTGCCTTGATAACCGCGTCCCTCTTGCTCAGGCCGCGCGCCAGCTCTTCTCTGAAGCGGGACACGACGATGAGACTGTAGTCGATCCCCACCGCAAGGCCGATCATCGTTATCCACAGCAGCACGAAGAAGACCAACTCCCCGAAGACAGTGCCGATGACCGCCACGATGGCGAGCGTGACGAGTATCGAAATGACGGCGAGGCCGATGGGTATCAGCGCCGCCACGACAGCGCCGAAGAGCACGAGGAGGATGAGCAGTGCCACCGGGATGCCGAACCGCTCACCCTGCTCGAGGTCCATCGCCGACAGCTCCGCCTGCTCGAAGCGGCTGCTCACGTCGCCGACGATAAGCACGTCGAAGCCGTCCTTGCCGTCCGCCTCCTCCACGACGTGGATGACCTCTTCGATGTTCTCCAGCGCCTCACCGAGTGTGCCGGTCATCTGGACCGCTACGATGGCGCTCCTGCGGTCCGTGGAAACCAGCGCGAGCGAGTCCAGGGGGCTGGCGGCCAGGACCTCGTAGTAGTCCGTGCTGGCCCGTATGACCTCAGGCTCCAGTTCCCGCAGTTTGGCGGTCACCTCCTCCACTTTCGCCTTGAAGGCGGCGTCATCCACCGTCAACGTCTCTGAATGAACGATGACGACCTCAGCAGGCGGGGGTTCGATGGCAGTCCCTTCCAGCAAGTCACCTGCGGTCACCGACCCGACCTCGCCGAACCGTGGAATGATGCGAAGCTCCGTGGTGGTGGCTGTCGGAAGCAGTTGCCCGACTATCCCCAGGGCGAGCAACACCGCCACCAGCCATGCCCCGATGGTCACCCACGGCCTGCGGGAACTGATACGGGCGAGTGCTTCGGTCATCGTTACGGCTCCTTATGGCTGCCGGCCTATGTGGGCCGGCGGGGAGTAGCCCCTGTCCCTCCGGATGACTACTCCGCGTAAACGTTGAGCGGATAGTCGAAGTAAGCCTCGTTGATCATGAAGTGCAGGTTGGTTGCCTCAGTGAGGACCCTGCGCAGCAGTCCCTCGCGCTCTCTGCTGTCCGGCCATTCGTTCTGCAGGAGTGAGAGCATGCGCCCCGTCAGTCGCTGCGCCGCGCGCCCGGAGTCCGTCCCCGGTCCGGTTCCGAGCCTGGCGATCTCTTGTGAGATCTGGGTGAAAGTCCGCCCAAGCGAACCTGGCAGCAGAGGATCGGTCACCAGCAGGTCCAGCGCCGGATGCGCGTGGACCGCTGCCCCGTAGCGGCGGTTGTACACCTCGAGCGCGTGGGAGGCTTCCAGCAGACCTACCCAGTCTTCCTCCGCGTAACCGTCGCCTTCCTCGTCTATCGCAAGTTGTTGAAGCAGGAGTCCGGTCGCGAACTGCGCCCGTTCGATGAAGCCGCCCAGCCGAAGGAAGCTCCATCCTTCATCGCGGTACATGGTCGCCTGCGCAGCTCCATCGAATGCGTCGGTCTCTGCGGCGAGTCCCGCGTAGAAGCCCTCAGGCAGCGACCAGATATCTTCGATGTCCATGTCGCGGAGACGCAGGTATGCCAGGTTGACGCGCTGCCACATCTCCGCGCTGATGCAATGGCGCATATGCCGAGCATTCTCCCTGCCCTGAGCGAAGCAGTTCCACACCGAGTCGGGGTTGGAGCGCTCGAAGGTCAGGTCTCCCGCAAGCGTGTACGAGTCCGCAAGCGTGAAGTCGTCGCTGTCAGCAAAGTCCAGCACGCCTCCCGGCGGAATACGACGCAGCACCCCGTAGAGCCTGCGCCATCCCACGTAGATATCACGCGCAGGGCGGTCCACAAGCGCTTCGGTCTGGAGCTGCATCAAGCGGCAAAGGCACTCGGTCCGCTCGAGATACCGGCCCATCCAGTAGATGCCTTGGGCGCTTCGCGAGAGCATCAGCCTCACTCTTCCAGTACCCAGACGTCCTTGCCGCCGCCACCCTGGCTGGAGTTGACCACCAGACTCCCCCGGCGTAGCGCCACGCGGCAGAATGCGCCCGGCACGATACGCGTCTCCCGGCCCTGCAGCACAAATGGACGCAGGTCCACGTGACGAGGCTCCAACTGGCCATCTACGAGGCAGGGCGCGCGGGAGAACGTCAGCACCGGTTGGGCTATGAAGTCGGCAGGGTTCGCCCGCACCTGCTGCGCGTATTCGTTCCGCTCCTCCGGTGTGGCGTGTGGGCCTATCAGCATCCCGTAACCGCCGGACTCTCCCACGCGCTTCACGACCAGCTTGTCCAGGTTGTCCAGCGTGTATTCCAGCTCCGCGGGACGCCGGCAGAGATACGTTTCCACATTCCCGAGTATCGGCTCCTCGCCCAGATAGTAGCGGATCATGTCCGGAACGAAGGGATAGACGCTCTTATCGTCGGCGACACCTACTCCCGGGGCGTTGACCAGCGTAACGTTGCCTCGTTTGCACGCATCGAGCAGCCCCGGAACACCCAGCATCGAGTCGGGGCGGAATACGAAGGGGTCCAGGAACAGGTCGTCCACCCTGCGATAGATGATGTCTACGCGGCGAAGTCCGGAAGTCGTTCGCATGTAGACGAACCCGTTGCGCACCAGCAGGTCGCGGCCCTCCACCAGTTCCGCGCCTATCTCGTGCGCCAGGAACATGTGCTCATAGAAGGCCGCGTTGTACACCCCCGGCGTCAGCAGCACAATCGTGGGGTCGGGCTTGCCGCCGGGGGCCAGCTCGATGAGCGTCTGCTGGAGCAGGCTCCCGTAGTGCTCGACCTCCCGGACGCGGTAGGACCGGTAGAGGCGGCGCAGCCCGGCTTTCACCGCGTTCCGGGTCGCGACCATGTAGGAAACGCCGGATGGAGAGCGGAGATTGTCCTCCAGAACGAAGAAGCCGTCGTCCGTACGCAGCAGGTCCGTGCCGCAGATAGCTACCCACACGCCGTGCGGAGGCGAGTAGCCAAGCATCTCCGGGCGATAGTTGGGACACCCGGACACCAGGTCTTCCGGGATAACGTCGTCTGAGACGGCGTACGCGCCGTTGTAGACGTCGTCAACGAAGCGATTGAGCGCGCGCAGGCGCTGGGAGAGGCCTCGATCCAGCAGCCCCCATTCGGCCGCGGACAACACCCGCGGCACGCAGTCCACGGGGATGATCCGCTCCTGGGCCTCGTCGTCCCCGTATACCGTGAAGAAGATGCCCTCGTGCAGGAAAGAGCGCGCCACGCCCTCCTGGATGCTCCCCAGCTCTTCGGGTGAAAGCCGGAGCAGCGTCTCGTGCAAGCGCGCCGAGTGCTCCCGCGGTGACCCGTCCGGAAGCAGCATCTCGTCGTATATGGCAGCATCGAGGTTGTAGGAGTCGAAGTTCATGCTCCGCGCCTGGCCCTGCTAGCCTGCCCTGCCGTCGTCTTCATCTCCCTCGTTCGCGCCGTCGTCGGCGTCATCCTCCTCGTCGGCGTCGGCAGTGTCGACTTCATCGGCGTCTTCGTCCCCGGCTTCGTCGTTGTCACCGCCAGCATCGTGCTCGTATTCAGCGGTCACCACCGGGTACCTGAACGGCAGGGTAACCAGCATCTCGGTGAACTCGCCCGCTTCCGAGGTGACGGAGATCGTTCCTCCGTGCTGGCGGACGATGTCGTTGGAGATCGCCAGTCCGAGTCCCGTGCCCTTGTCAGTGGGCTTGGTGGTGAAGAACGGGTTGAATATCTTGTCGATGGCCTCCTGGGGTATGCCGCTCCCGTTGTCCCTTATGCGCACCTCCACCGACTCGCTGGTGCGCTTTGTGGAGAGCAGCACCTCGGGCAAGTATTCCCGGTCTCCTTCCGCCTCCCTCTGCTTCCGCTTCTCGTCCACGGCGTAGCAAGCGTTGCTCACCATGTTCAGGAAGACGCGGCCAAGGTCGCCGGGGATGGCCTCCACCTCGCCGGCATCCGCATCGAACTCCTGCCGGATCGTGAGCTGGAAGTCCGGGTCCAGCGCCCGGGCGCTGTGGTAGGCCAGCGAGGCATGCTCGTTGACGAGGTCGTTGATCCCGATAGGACGCGCCTCGCCTCCGCCTCTGCCCATCATCAACATGTCCTGCACGATGCGGTTCGCTCGTTCGCCGTGCGACTGGATCCGCTCCAGGTTGCCGGTCAGGTCGGCGGATATCTCTTCGATGTACTGCTTCTGATCGTCCGTCAACGCGTCGCCCGTGTCGTCCACCGCCTCCTTCAACTCCACGAGCAGTTCGGCCGACGCTTCGGAGAAGTTCTTTACGAAGTTCAGCGGGTTCCTGATCTCGTGCGCCACTCCGGCGGTCAGCTCACCGAGCGCTGCCAGCTTCTCTCGCATGACGATCTGGTCCTGCGCCTTGTCCAGGTCGGACAGAGCGCTCTCCAGTTCGTCGTTCTTCTCCCGCAACTCCTCAGCCAGGTGCTCTACGAGGTTCAGCCGCTGCACCTCCAGCGCGTTCCGGCGAAAAACCTCCAGCGCCGCGGCCATGTCCGCTACCTCGTCCCGACCGCTGACGACTACCTCTTCCTCCAGTTCCCCTCCGGCCATCCGCCGCATCCGGTTGGAAAGGAACTCGAGGCGGCGCAGCAGCATCCGCCACACGAAGAGCCAGTCGATGAGCAGGGCGCCCGTAACGCTGATGATGCCGATAGCTATCAGCAAGGTGCGGCCGGTCCGGATCGACTGGTCTGACGAGAGCGTCGCCTCCTGTGCGTGCTGGTTGGCCGTATTCACCAGGCCGTCCACCTCACCCACCAGTTCGATGGCAACGGTGCGGTTCTCCGCCAGCAACTCACGCTGCTGTTCAGCGAGTATCAGGCCTCTCTCGACGAGGGCGAACCCGCCTTCCTCCTCATCGTTCCCCAGTCCCAGATCGTGGAGGCGGGTTTCAACCGGTTCGAGCACGGCCAGCAGTTCCGGGCTCACCTCCTGCGCAAGGAACGTGCTCTCGGGCCCTCTGAATGCAGCGAAGGCCGCCTCAAAGCGCTCTCTCAGCGGCTCAACCAGTGCCGGCTCGGAAACGGTGAAGGTGCTTGCCAGCACCTGGGCCGCGATGCTGAGGGCTCCCTGCAGTTCCGCCAGGCGCCGGTACTCGATGATCTGGTCTCCGGAGAAAGACTCCTCCAGCGAAGTGGCAGGCGCGTCGATGCTGGTGTAACCCGTCATCAGGTAGAAGAGCTGATCGTCCAGGGCCGGGATCAGGATCCCGTCCAGCTCACTCTGCAGCGCCGTCAGACGTTCCCGCAGCCTGTTGCTCTCGTCTTCCAGAGTGAAGACGTCCTGCATCTCTACTTTGATCCTGTCTATGTTGGCAACCAGCTTGTCCGCCTGTTCGCGGATGCGGTTCAGGCGTTCCTCCTCGCTGCCGCGCCTTTCAAGTGCGGCCAACTCCGCATCGAATGCCCGGCGCGCCTCGTTGATCTCGGCAACCACGTCCGGGAAGGTCTCGGACTGGGCAGAGGTCAACCGCGGCGCCGCCGTCACGAGCGCGCTGGCGGCCTCCGCCACGTGGAAGGCCGTGGTGATCTCCGGCAGGCTCGCGTCGTTCACGAGGCTTTGCGCCTCGCTCACACGACTGAACGAGAACCAGCCCACGAGACTCGCAGCCAGCGTGAGTGCAACCGCGCCCGCGATAACCAGCTGCAGCTGGGTGGAGATGCGGGAGGGAACTCTGAAGAACCTGAGTGGTTGAATCATGGCTCAACGTCCTGCACTGCCCAGGATTCCTGCAACAGTTGATAGTCCCCCAATGCCTGGATCGGATAATACTGCCCATCGGGTCCGAGCACAGTCAGGAAGACCGTATCGGAGCCCTGATTGTCGTCCTCTCCGTAGTTGAGTGTGAAGCCGTCGAGGTCTATCTTGTCGGCACTGGTCAGGCTGTCCAGGAAGCACTGGCGGGAGAGGTTTCGTCCACAACCCTCCAACCCCGCTATCGCAAGGCGTCCGGCGAGGTATCCCTCCAGCGACACGAAGCCCGGCTCCAAGCTCCGATCGAAGGAAGAGAGAGCACTCCGGTACGACGTGACGATCGGCTGGGAAAGGTCGTTCGGGAAGGGCACCACCTGCGTCACGAACACTCCGGCTCCATCCGCACCTAATTCCTCCGCCAGGGCGTTGCTGCCCACGAAGGAGATGTTGATGAACTCAATATCCATGCCGATGTGTCGCGACCACCTGATGAAGGTCGCCACCGGTTCGTAGGCCCCTACGATGATGACCGCCTCGGGCAGCGAACGCTCTATGTCCAGGACGGCAGTCTTCACTGCGGTTGTGTTGCGCGTGTACAGACCGATGCCCACGGGAGACATCCCTCTGCGACGGAGCGCGTCCACCGCTCCGACGTAGCCTGCCCTGCCAAAGGAGTCGTCCTGGTACATGACCGCGATGCGCCTGATGCCGAGGTCCTCGGTGAGGCGGGCGACCATCTCTTCCGTCTCTTGGTTGTACGAGGCGCGGACGTTAATCACGTTCTGCGGTCCCAGCGTACGCAGGAACTCCGCTCCCGTGAACGGCGCAAGGTAAGGCACGCCAGCCGCGACTGATACCGGCGTGGCCGAGCGGGAAGTGGGGGTCCCAACCGCACCGATGAGCATGAACACCCGCTCTTCCTCTATCAGTTGCAGCGTATTGGTGACGGCCTGTTCCGGCTCGTAGGAGTCATCCAGCGAGATCAACTCAAGCGAACGGCCGTGTACGCCTCCGGCCTCGTTGGCTTCGTGGAACGCAGCCTGGATGCCAAGTTTCATGTTGGTCCCGAGGTCCTCCGCGGGGCCGCTGAACGCAGCGGACTGCCCGAACAGAACGCGATCGTCGTAGACGCCAGCCATGCTGTCGTCTACCACCGTCGGCGTGGGACTCGCTGCTGGCCTCGCGTGGTGTGGGGTGGCGGTCGGCGGCGCTGTTGCATCGCCCGAGCAGCCGAGCAGTCCCAGTGCGATCAGGAGCGCTGCAAGGCATCCAGGCACACGTGCGGAAAGGCAGGTCGCGGGCACGCGCAGCATGCCGCTCATTCATCCCTCGACATCGCCACGGTCATGTGGTTCTTGCCGTCCTCCCGCCGGTATTGCATGTCAGACGTCATCGTGCGCACGAGGTAAACGCCCAGCCCGCCTATGCGTCGCTCCTCCATGGGCGAGTCCATATCCGGATCTGGAGCATCGTGCAACGGGTCGAACGGCTTGCCTTCGTCCGTTATCTCGATAACGAGGTCTTCCTCGTTACACGTCAGTTTCACGTCCAATTGATGGCCGCTCTCATCGTAGGCGTAGTTGATGACGTTAAGCACCAACTCCTCCAGGACGAGGTTCACCTTGAACGTGAGTGCAGCCGGCCAGTTGTCCTGCTCGGCCAGCGTCTCGATCGCGGCGGTCAGCCGCTCCAACTCTTCGGGGCGCGTCTCCAGTGTGAGGGCCAGCCCGTTGCTCATCCCTGTGCTCCCCCCCGCCTGAGCGTCAGACATGTGATGTCGTCCGACTGAGGCGCTCCCGCCACGAACTCCCGAACCGCCGCGAACACCGCTTCATTCGCGGCCTCGGCGCTTTGTGGTGCACCTCCCGCGAAAACCGTCTGCAGCCGGTCCATGCCGAACTCTACATTCTCGGAGTCCATCGCTTCCGTCACACCGTCCGTGTAGAGGACCAGCGTATCGCCCGGTGCGAGGGTGATCTCACCTTCCACGAACTCCACTCCGGACAGAACGGCCAACGCGAGCCCGTCCGTGTAGGGGAGCACCGAGGAGCTCCCATCGCCGTGGAAGATCACCGGCAGGTTGTGGCCCCCATTGGCATAGGCGAGATGTCCGGTGGCAGGGTTGTACACCGCGTACAACACCGTAACGAACATGGCGGACTCGTTGTCCTCGGCGAGCAGATTGTTCACTTCGCGGAGCACCTTCCCGGGTTCGGTCAGGCCAATCGCGGAGCCTTTCAGCAGGGTACGGCTGGACATCATGAACAGGGCCGCCGGCACGCCCTTGCCCGACACGTCCGCTATGGCCAGGCCGATCTCCCCGTCATCCAGCAGCACAACGTCGAAGAAGTCGCCGCCGACATTGCGCGCGGGTTCCATGCTCCCGAACACCTCAAAGTCGTCCCCCCGCGGGAACTGCGTCGGCAGGATCGACTGCTGCATCTGGCTGGCCACGTCCAACTCGCGTTGCAGGGACACCAGCTTGTCCCTGGAGGAGAGCGCCTCCTTCCACGCCTTCATGTTCTCCAGTGTGCGCTCTATCGTCACCTGCAGGTCGTCGAAGTCGAGCGGTTTGGTGACGAAGTCGAACGCGCCCCGGTTCATCGCAGTACGGATGTTCTTCATGTCTCCGTAGGCAGAGACGATCACTGCGCGGAGATCAGGGTTCAGCTCTGCTATCTGGGACAACAGCGTAAGCCCGTCCATGCGGGGCATGTTGATGTCCGAGACCACCATGTCGATGTCCGGATCGCTGTTCAGCACCTCCAGCGCCTCGACCCCGTTCTGGGCGAAGACGAAAGAGTACCGACCCGATCGGATATGGCGCCGCATGCGCTGCAGCATCAACGGCTCCACGTCCGGCTCATCGTCGACCACGAGTATCCTGTACGATTCCGCTTCTGACTCTGTCATCGCCTCCTCGTGTCCCTTCCGCAGGGGCAAGGCGAAAGAGCCATGCGGTGCCCCTGAGACTCAGCAGCCGTGATTCAGCAGGCCGGTAACGACGCTCGGTTAGTCTTCGAGCGCCTTCAGCGCGTCTGCGCGGCTCTCGTGCACCGGAACAATCTTGTCGAACCCGCTGATCGCGAATATCTCCCGGACCGACTCGGAGAGCGCGCAGCCCAGCAGCTTCGCGTTCTGTTTCTGAAGTGACTTGGCGACCAGCAGGATCACGCGGAGCCCGGCGCTGCTGATGTACTGCAGCTGGCCCATGTCCATGATCACGCCCTGGTCGCTCTGCTGGATCGCGTCTTCGAGCGCCGATTGGAAGTCCATCGCGTTGGTGCCATCTACGCGGCCCTCAACGTCCACGATGAGATTCGTGCCTTCCCGTGTGCTTTTGAGCTCCATGTCTTCTCCCCCGCTCTCAGTTTTTGGCTAGCCTTTCGCGGTTCAGTACATAACTGTACCAATGTTTAGCCCCGGTGCTCAATCACCATGACCGGGGACCCACCGGTCGCAATGCCTGCTGCATGACCCTACCATACCTTACAATGCCTTCAGACTCAGCAGGGAGGCCGCGCCGGATGGAACTCTACTACGACATCTTCGAAACCGGTTGGGGGTGGGTCGCCGTAGCCGGCTCGCGGAAGGGCATACGCTACGCAACCCTGCCGGAACCCTCTCCCGAGCGCGCTCTGGACGATCTGGAGCGCAGCATGCGCGCCCCGCTGCCCGAATACGCTCCGGACGCGTTCGAGTCCTATCGTGCGCAACTCGAGGAATATCTGAAGGGCAGCGCCCCCGCGTGGGACATACGCCTGGACATGGAGGACGTGGCCCCGTTCTTCCGCCGCGCGTGGGACGCGTGCCGCTCTATCCCTCGCGGGGAAACGCGCACCTACGAGTGGCTTGCAGCCTCCGCCGGGAACATCAAGGCGGTCCGCGCGGCCGGTCAGGCGATGGCCAGGAACCGCATCCCCATCGTCATACCCTGCCACCGCGTCATCGGGAAGGATGGAGGACTGCACGGGTTCGGTGGCCCGGGCCTCCCCATGAAACAGCGCCTGCTCAACCTGGAAGCGGCGTCCGCCTGATCACGCCGCCGTGCTCTCCAATTCAACGGTCAAGCCAGCATCCCTCATCCCGTTGAAGTGCGCCGCAAGCTCGTCCGAGAACTGTGTACGGATGATCGGCATGCTGATGCGCCAGAACTTCCCTCCACTCTCGATGACCAGGTCAACTTCATCGGTCCCGGGGTAGTCCATAAGCGTCTGGAGCACCAACTTGAGTAGACGGTTGTCCTCGGAAGGCTGGTCCGTCTCCTTCATCTTGACGAGCACCTTGCGCCCTGCCGCTTCGTACACCTGGGATGCAAGGGGCGCTTCGACGTGAGGAGCGGTCCCGTTCAGCGGCGGCGACGGTACTCCGTTGGCCGCAGGCTGTGGCGGAGCACTCTCCTGCTCCTCAGGCGGCTTCCACTCTTCCACTCTCGGCGTGGCGGGAGCAGCCACCGAAGCAGGCGTTGGGTCTGTGGTCGGCTCCGCGACTTCGAACTCCACCGCTTCGTCGCAATGCACCGATGTCTCGTCGCCGCGCCGCCGCACCACGCCCCGGACCTGCACGAGGTTGCCTTCCTCCCACAACTCGGCAGTCTTCTCGAACACGCGGCTCCACACTGCCACGTCCAGAACGGAGCCGTCGAAGATCTCAAGACCCACGAAGCAGATCTGCCTGCCCTGCTTGTCCGTGGTAAGACGGACCGATGCTACCTCTCCGGCGAGCAACACTTTTTCGCCGTCGGGGCACCCTTCCAGTTCCTCGCGGGAGAGCATTGCGCCCGCGGGCGCGCTCACCGGGTCCAGCACCCGTCGCCCCAGCGCAACGCCCATCAGTTCCCGTTCCCAGGCGACCAACTCCCTTACCGTCGGCTCCGGCGCGGGCAGTAGCTCGATCTCACCCAGCGGTGTGGGTGCGGACGCTCCGAACAAGTCGAACATCGTTGACTGACCGCTGTCCCGCAGCCGGGCCTCGCGCTGCATCAGGTGCACGATGTGGTCGGCGCTCGCGGCGAGTTGGCCACGAGGACCGTAAGCGTCGAGTGCCCCAACCCGGGTGAGGCTCTCGATCACGCGCCGGTTGGCGGCTTCGGAGCCTGCGCGCCTGCAGAAGTCTTCCAGTGACTGGAATGGCCCGTTCTCCTCGCGTTCCGCAACCAACTCCGCGACCGCGGACGCGCCGATGTTCTTGATGGACGCGAGCCCGAACCGGACGGCTTCCCGCCCATCTTCCGCCCGGTCCACGCCGAAGTCCACGCCGCTCCGGTTCACGTCCGGGGGCAGCACTGGTATCCCCAGGCGCATGCACTCCGCCACGGCAGGCCCCATCCGGTCGTTCCCCTGGTAGGCGTTCAACACGCACGTCATGAATTCCACCGGATGGTTCGCCTTGAAGTACGCCGTCCAGTAGGCGACCACCGCGTAGCTCACGCTGTGGGCCTTGTTGAACGCATATCCGGCGAACGGCTCGATCAGATCGAAGACCGCAGCTGCGACCGGTTCGTCGTACCCCTTCTCCCGTGCTCCGGCAACGAAGCTCTCGCGCTCCTGTTGCATCAGCGAGGCTATCTTCTTACCCATCGCCTTCCGCACGACGTCCGCCTCGCCGAGGGAGTAACCCGCGAACTGCCGCATGATGTGCAGCACCTGGTCCTGGTAGACGATCACGCCGTACGTTTCGTTCAGTATGTCCTGAAGATCGGGGTGAGGGTAGCTCGCCGGCGCACGCCCGTGCTTCGAGTCGATATAGCGCCCTATGTGTTCCATGGGGCCGGGCCGGTAGAGCGCGATCATCGCCGCGAGTTCACCCAGCGTGCCGGGGCGCAACTCCTTGATGTAGCGCCTCATCCCGGGGCTCTCCAGCTGGAACAGGGCGGTCGTCTCACCGCTTCCGAGCAGTTCGTAGGTCCTGGGGTCGTCGAAGGCTATCTCCTGCAGCCGCACGTCCAACCCCTTGCGCTCACGCACCATCTCGATCGTGTTGCTGAGGATGGAGTAGTTGATGAGGCCCAGGAAGTCCATCTTCAGAAGCCCGAGCTTGGCGACGGGCTCCATCGCGTACTGCGTCATCGCAACGCTGCTCTCTCCGCCCCTTGTCGGGCGTTGCAGCGGAACGTGGTCGGTGAGCGGTTCCTCGGAGATGACGACCCCTGCGGCATGCGTGCTCACATTGCGCGTCACACCCTCCAGACTGCGTGCCGTGTCGATGAGCTTCCGCAGCTCCTGGTCCTGCTCGTACGCCTCCTTCATCTCAAGAGACTGCTCGAAAGCGAGGTCTATCGTCATCCCCAGCCGCTGCGGGACGAGCCGGGCAACCCTGTCCACGTCCGCGTACGTCATGCCCAGCACCCGGCCTGAGTCCCGGATCGCGGCCTTGGCGCCAAGCGTCCCGAACGTGATGATCTGCGCAACGTGGTCGCGACCGTACTTGTCGGTGACGTACTGGATCGCCTCCTCGCGCCGGTCGTCCTGGAAGTCCATGTCGATGTCCGGCATCTCTTTGCGCTCGATGTTGAGGAAGCGCTCGAACACGAGCCCGAAGTCCAGCGGGTCGAGTTCGGTGACGCCCAGGCAGTAGAGCGCGAGCGAGGATGCGGCGCTGCCACGAACGCCGAAGACGATGCCCTCCCGACGAGCGAAGTCCGCGATGTCCCACACCACCAGGAAGTAGTTCGGGTACTGCGTCTCCGTGATGACGTCCAGTTCGTATTCGAGCCGCTGCTTCGCGACGTCCGGCGCTCCGTTCGGGTAGCGCTCGCCGAACCCCTGCCAGCACAGCCTGCGCAGGTAGGCGTCGGCATCCTCGTTGTCCGGCGTCCGATAGCGCGGCAGGCGCAGCGTCGAAAAGTCGAGCTCCACGTTCGTCATGTCGGCTATGGCCTGCGTGTTCGCCACCGCCTCCGGGAGGTCGGAGAACAACTCCGCCATCTCCTCATGACTCTTCAAGTAGTACGACGAGTCGGAGAACTGGAAGCGGTTCTCGTCCTTGATGTTTGAGCTCGTGCCGATGCAGAGCAGCACGTCGTGGATCCCGGCGTCGCCCTCGGCCACGTAGTGGAGGTCGTTCGTGGCGACGATGGGGATGTCCAGCTCCTCACCGAGGCGCAGCAGGCCTGCGTTCAGCGGCTCGAGGAAATCGAGGTTCTCGTGGCGCTGCATCTCGAGGTAGAAGTGCGGGAACGTGGCCACGTGCCATTTGGCCAACTCCTTCGCGGCCTCGTAGTTCCCGTCGATCAGCGCGACGGATATCTCGGAACTGGGGCAGCCGGAGAAGACGATGAGGCCGTCCGCGTGCTCTTCGAGCAACTCATGGTCCACGCGAGGCTTGTAGTAGAACCCCTCGAGGTGGGCCCGGGAAGAGAGCTTCATGAGGTTCCGGTAGCCCTCGTTGTCCTTCGCCAGGACCGTCAGGTGATGGTTCTGGGCCTTGGCGCCCGTGGTGCGCTCCGTTCGCTTACCGGTGGCGACGTACAGCTCGCACCCGATCACCGGCTTGATGCCCGCCTCCTTGCACGCCGCGTAGAAGTCCACCACGCCGTACATCGAGCCGTGGTCAGTCAGGCCAAGGGCGGTCATCCCCAGCTCCCTGGCGCGGCCCACCATCGCCGGTATCCGGCTGAGGCCGTCGAGCAGGCTGTACTCCGAGTGAACGTGAAGATGAGTGAATGACACCGCTGCACACTCCGGGACAAGTCCGGCCATTATAAGGACGGCGCGTCGTCATGCCCAAGCTTGAAATATGCAGGATTTTCCATCGTCCCACCGCTTGCATACAGCATCCTGTGTACTATCCGCTTACCGGACCGCGCCGACCGCCTCCACCCCTCACCCTTCCGTTGACTGCACTCCCGCGCCGCTGCTACGCTCGCAGCACGATTCCCATGCCTGCGCACTACCCCGAACACGCCTCGGACACCCCCTACGAAGCCGCCCTCCACCGACTCCTCAGCCTCGTCGACCTCGAGCGCATGAGGGGAACGGTCACCCCCGCGTACAAGTACGATCTCGAGCGCATGCGGGAGCTGGCCGGTCGTCTGGGGCTGCTGGACGGCGGAGCGCCCGTCATCCACGTTGCGGGGACCAAGGGCAAAGGTAGCGTGGCGGCGATGACCGCCAGCGTCCTCCGGGAGCATGGCCTCCGCACCGGACTGTATACGTCGCCGCACCTGCACTCCTTCCGCGAGCGCATCCGGCTGAACGGCGAGCCCCTCGGCGAGGACTCCTTCGCCGCGGCTGTCTCGCGCATATGGCCCGTCGTCGAGAATATGGCAAACGAGCCCATCGGCGCGCCGTCGACATTCGAGGCCCTCACCGCGATGGCGCTGGACGTGTTTCGCGAAGAAAGAACGGACGCGGTGGTCCTGGAGGTCGGTCTCGGTGGACGACTGGACGCGACCAACGTCGCCACATCAAGCGTTGCAGTCATCACCTCCATCAGCCTCGACCACACCGCGATCCTCGGCTCTACGGTCGCCGAGATCGCCGGGGAGAAGGCGGGCATCGTCAAGGGAACACACCCCGTCGTTTCGGCCCCCCAGGACCCGTCCGCCATGGCCGTCATAAGAGAGCGGGCTCTGGCGATGAACGCACCGCTAACGACCGTGGGCAGCGACCTGACCTACGTGCAGGAGGAACACGACCTCTCCGGGCAGACGGTGAGCATAGCCACCGCCCGTGACCGCTACCGCATACGCCTGCCGTTGCTCGGCGCCCACCAGGCCGAGAACACGGCGGTAGCTGTCGCCGCTCTGGAGCAGGCGCCGCTGTCGCTCACCCGCGATGCCATCGAGTCCGGCCTTGCCACCGTGCGCTGGGACGGGCGGTTCCAGTTGCTCTCCTCCGCTCCGTACCTGGTCGTAGATGGCGCACATAACCCGTATTCGATGGCGAGGCTGCGTGAGACCGTGGGCGAGTACCTGCCTGGCGTGCGCGTTCACCTCGTGTTCGGCGCGTCCGGTGACAAGCAGATCGATCTGCTCGTGCAGGAGGCAGCCGCCTTCGCTGACGAGGTCTGGACGGTCGCGTCACGTCACCCCCGGGCCGCGCACCAGGACATGCTCGCCTCGGCATTCGCCAGGCTGGGCACGAGTTCCCGTAGCGCGGGCAGTGTCGCTGAAGGCATCGAACGCGCCATGAAAGCAGCGGGCGCCGACGACCTCGTTCTCATCACCGGCTCGCTCTTCGCAGTGGCGGAAGCGATCCAGCATTCGCTCGGCATCGACGGAGAGCACTATCCCGAGTTCGACCCGCAAGCGTCTGCCCTCGGGAGGGTGTGAGCGTATGGCAAACGACACCGTGAACGGACGCAGGCGTGTCGTCGTCACCGGCATCGGCGCGGTGACGCCGCTCGGCGAGAGCGTCGCTGAGTTCTGGGAAGGCCTTGCGGCCGGACGCTCCGGGGTCGGCCCCATGACGCTCGCCGACCCGACGGACTATCCGTGCCAGATATCGGGGGAGGTATCGGGATTCGACCCGGAGCGGTACATGGAGAAGAGGGAAGCCCGCAGGCTCGCGCGCTTCTCACAACTCGCCATTCCCGCTACCGAAGAGGCCATAAGCAACGCGGGCCTCTCCGCCGCGAACGTGGACAGGGACCGGATGGGCGTCTACCTCGGCAACGGCAACGGCGGCTTCCCCACCATAGACGAGAGCATGCGCATCCTCGTGGAGCGCGGCGGTATGCGCATGTCGCCGTTCTTCTTTCCCATGATCCTCCCCAACATGGCCGCCGCGAACGTCAGCCGTTACGTCGGAGCGCGCGGTCCCAGCAGCACCATCGTTACAGCGTGCGCCGCGTCCACCCAGTCCATCGGCGACGCCGCCGAGGTCATCCGCAGGGGTGCGGCGGACGTGATGGTCACCGGAGGAACGGAGGCCG
This sequence comes from Chloroflexota bacterium, assembly GCA_028874795.1. Classification (GTDB taxonomy): domain Bacteria; phylum Chloroflexota; class Dehalococcoidia; order Lucifugimonadales; family Australimonadaceae; genus Bin16. The sequence continues at coordinate 9,457 of JAPPHT010000014.1, read as the reverse complement.
GGATCAGCCAGCTCGGTCTCGCGGGGTTCTGCGTCATGCGCGCCCTCAGCACGCGCAACAACGACCCTGCCGCCGCGAGCCGCCCTTTCGACGCCGACCGCGACGGATTCGTTCCAGCGGAGGGCGCGGGCGTCCTCGTCATCGAATCGCTGGAACACGCGATCAGGCGCGACGCGCCGATCCTCGCCGAGGTCCTGGGATATGGGGCATCATCGGACGCCGGGCACCAGTTCCAGCCGGACGATGACGGGGCCGGCGCTGCGCGGGCCATCCGGTGGGCCCTGGAAGACGCGGGCGTCGGCCCGCATGAAGTGGACTACATCAACGCCCACGGGACCTCTACCCCGCTCAACGACGCATCGGAGACGCTCGCCATCAAGCGCGCGTTCGGCGACGCAGCCTACAAGATACCCATCAGTTCAACGAAGTCCATGATCGGACACGCGCTCGGCGGCGCAGGCGGCATGGAGGCTATCGCCTGCATACAGACCATACTGCACGGCCTCATCCACCCCACCATCAACTACACGACGCCAGACCCGGCCTGCGACCTGGACTACGTACCGAACGAGGCACGCCCAGCGGACGTGCGCACCGTGCTCTCCAACAGCTTCGGCTTCGGCGGCCAGAACGCCTGCCTGGTGTTCCGCCGTTACGAGGAGTGAGGCAGCCCTACCGCTTCACCGTTGTGAAGACGGTCTCGGTGATGATCCGGCCGGTGCCGTGCTCCACCTTGAGCGTGTCCTTCGTCGCGCCGGAACGCGTGCCGATCATGATGAGCGGCTCGTCGCCGGAGTTGAGCAGCTGGTAGAAGGAGCCTCCGGTGATGGTGCACATCATGCCCGGAGTAAGCACTGCGCTGCCCCCGTCCGGGAAGTTCATCGTCAACTCGCCCTCAATGACCTGGAACGTCTGGTCCTGGTTGTGGCAGTGCATCTCGTCCATCTGCCCGGGCGTGTAGTAGTGAACCCACGCGTGGAACCGGTTCGTGTCCAGCACCACCGTGCGCTTCTTCGTCTCGTGCCCGAACGCTTTGGTGTCGATGACCTCTATGGGCATGGCGCTGCGCCTCCTCTCGATACTCTGTCCGCACTCTAGGCGCGCTTACGACCCGTGTCAAACGGCTGGCGCCCCTGGCTGCTGTTCAAGCCTCCGGTCGCTATGCTTCCGCCTTGAACAGCTCCGCCGGCTTCTGCAGCTCCAGGTCGGACTCCATCTGCCGCTCGAAGTTGAACTGCTCCGGCGGCGAGATGTCCACGCCGTAGGCTTCTTCCTGGCCCATCATGCCGCGGGCCTGGAGCACGAGGCGCCTCCACAACACCTGGTGCGTGTCCGTCGCTGAGAGATGCTCAGCGGTGTCGTACCGTTGCGGGGCGATCGCGGTGAAGTCCTGGCGGGAGAAATTGGTCACCTGCATCCAACGCCCTATCAAGGTGAAATGGACCCGCTCGTAGACCCGTCCGATCCAACTGTTCGGGCGGGTGGCCTTGAAGTAGACCTGGCGCGACAACTCCTCCGTGACCGGCACCGAGTTCCTCGTATACATGTCGGTGCGGTGGTCGTTTCGGAACATGGCCGGCAGGTGATGACCGGATTTCCACTCCTCCTCGGGACAGTCCCACGGAGGGCGCCGGGAGACCCGCTTGCGCGCGGGGATGAACACCCAGGACCAGCGGGTGCGCCACCGGCTCTTCGGCCACTTGCCGCCCAGCGCAGGGAAGTAGCGTTGGGGCCAATCGCCCCTCCCCGTGAGCCTGCCCCCCTGCCTGGCCATGCGGTCGAATATGACCGCCTTGCCAGGCACCACCCTGTTCCGTTGGGGGACCGGTCCGCTTCCGGCCATGGGATGGATGAGCTGCTTCAACGAGTCGCGGTGCACGTAGGGCACATGCGCATCGCCGCCGTTCTCCAGTGCGACGTTCCAGTTGACCGGCCAGTACTCGGTCCGGTAGAGGATCTGGGATGTGTCGTCGAAGAACTCCGGGGGCACGTCTTCTTCGATCGGCTCGGGTTCTCCGAGGCCCATCCACACGAACACCATGCCCTTCAGCGTCTGTGTTGGGTACGCGCGAGCCTTGACCTTCCCAGGGACCTGCGATTCAGGCCCCTCGGGAAGTACCGCGAGCACGTTGCCCTCCCCGTCATACGTCCACCCGTGGTAGGGACATGAGATGGTCCCGGCGTAGTGGCAATCGCCGTGCATCAGCGACCCGCCTCGGTGGGGGCAAACGTTCCACAGGGCCTTAACCTCGCCGTCCCCGCCGCGGAAGAAGACGAGCTCTTCGCCGAGAAGTTTCAGGCCGACGGGCTTGTTCCTGACCTTCTTCGCCTCGAGGGCAGGGTACCAGTAGTCAGTGAGTCCCAACGGTGGGATCAGCGCCCTGATGTCACTTGGCCTCAGGTGTGTTTGCCGACCGTTACTCCGCGAAGAGATACTCTCCCTGGTGCGCTCGATCGTCGCCATGACCCAGCCTCCTCAACCGAACACGTTTCCCTGTTGCGCAGGTCTCCGTTACAAACGCTTCGCCAGTATCTTGCTCCACCTGGAGCGCGACTTCAACGGTAGAGCTCTTCCGGCATGTCGAACCGCACTCCGTGTTTAGCGAGCTCGTCTTCGTACATCTTGCGGATGTACGGGTCCTCGTCCCGGTAGTCGATCGTGCCTCCGCCCCGGCTCACGTCCTCGTTCTGGCCGATGAACTCCTCGCCGGGAGCGCTCTGGTGCGCCCCCCGGGGAAGGCCGGTGCCCAGGAACGCCAACACGCGCAGCGGGTCCTGGGCGACGCCGTAGTGGCCGTGGAACCAGTTCGCGTCGCCGGGAGCCGCGCTCACCAGGCCGCCCGGCACGTAGTCCTGCCGCTGCACGAGATGGCCATTCCCCTCCTCCCACGGGCGCGTGCCCGCCAGGCGCGGCCAGGTGATCGTGTACCCCTCCCCCCTGAGGCAGAGGAGCACCGGCCCGGATGTGTGTGCGTGACACTTGGAGTACCTGCCGCTCGGGTACTCGGCGATGTGCCCGGAACTGCTGTTCCCCGCCATGTTCCACGTGTAGTGGCGGTGTCCCGATCCGCGCTGTCCATCCAGCGGGATCTCCGAGTTCACCGTATCCGGGATGACGTTCCCCATGTAGTGGTATCTGCCGTTGTCGGGGCGGGTTGCTATCTCCTCCACCGTCCTGAAGAAGTCCGGGTCCCTGTCGAAACGGTCCCTGAAGTGGAAGGGGGTATTGAAGATGAAGTCCTCGTTCCGAAAGAGCGTCATCAGCGGCGGCGCGTTCGTTACCGCGATGATCAGCGCGGGCTCGGACGCCGCATTGACGATACGGTGGTGCGTGTTGAGCGGGGCAGTGAAGAGCGCTCCGGTCCTCCACTCGAACACCTGCTTGTCGTTCTCGTCGTCGACCCAGACCTCCGTGCTTCCCCGGCCTTCGACGACGTAGAAGACCTCCTCGTAGATATGGCGTTCGGGGGGTGTGGCGCCGGAAGCGGGTATCTCCAGCACGTAGATGCCCCTCAGTCCGGACGCGCCGGCCAACTCTACGAACGCGCCCTGTCCTCCCATACGCTTCCACGGAGCCAGTGTGATGTTTCTCACGTCGTACACGCCCACGCCGCGTACGACCGGCACTCCCTGCTCCGACATGAATATCTCGTAGGGAGTGGCCTCGCGGGCCCACCTGAATCGGCCTATCGCTTGTTCAGTCACAGCCCCCTCCGCCGTTCGTATATCGGGTACGGCGCGAGTGTACATCGCACCCCGGAGCGTGGCCAGAATCTCCGTTCACCGGCGTGGCCGTGCGGCTATTATGCGGAGATTTCATCCGCCGAGCGCGACGTCCAACTCGAAGTCACCCCAACCCCGCCTGTCCGCGCCGATCAGGACAGGCCTCTCCAGCCAGCCGTTCAGCGGCGGTCTCCCACCCGGCGGCGATCTCTACAAGAGCCACGCCTACCGATGCCTCACACCCAGATCGAGGCCCAGTCTCCTGGCGAGCATTGCCACACCCAGCGTCATGGCCGTAATGAACAGCAGGCAGATGCTGGCCGCCTCCCGCTTGCCCCACTCAGGTGTGGCCCACTCCAGCGCAAGGATGGAAAGCGTCTGCGTCTCACGTGAAGCCAGCAGGATGATGCTGGAGGTGGCGCTCGCGGCGGCCACGAAGTTCAAGGTGCCCAGAAGGATGAGCGTCGGCGCCAGCAAGGGCAGCCAGATCCGCCAATAGGCCCCCAGCCAGCCGACGCCGGCCACCCGCGCGGCGTCCTCCATGTCGTTTCCGATCTGGAGTATCGCGCCCTTGCTGATGTTCACTCCCAGCGTGTTGCCCTGCACGATCACCACGAGCAGGAGCGCGAAGATGGTCCCGTAGACCACCTTGAGCCCCGGAGTGCCCAGAAAGAGCATCAGCAGACCAAGTCCGGAAAGCATGCCCGGGATCGTCGCCGAGACCCAGACGATGCTGTCCAGCGTCCCGCGTCCTCTCCAGCGCGTCCTGATGATGATGTATGCCAGCATGGAGAAGAGGATCGGGCTGATGATCGCCGCCGTGATGGCGAGCGTGAAGGTCGTGGACATCGCGTTGACGAAGACGCCCTGGTCGAACACGTATTGCCAGTGCTTGAGGGTGAATGGAGGGTTCGCGTTGAAGAATCCCGAGCGGCTCATGAAGCTGCCAACGGTCAGGGCCACCACCTGTATCAGCGTCAGGAACAGGTGCAGCATGGCGATGGCGCCGAAGATCACCCAGCCCCACTTGCCCAGGTCGATCAGGCCGGGCTTGAAGCTGCTGGAGATCGTCGTGTACTGGCGTCGGCTGACGATCCAACGCTGCATCGGAACGATGAGCATGATGACGAGGAGCGTCAGGCTGGCGAGCACTGTGGCTTCGCCGTACACCGGTGGATCGGACTTGATGGCTTTCTCGTAGATGAGGGTGGAGTAGACGTAGAAGTTGATGGGGCGCCCTATCAGGTACTCGGTCTCGAAGGACTGGAAGATCCTGAGCAGTTGCAGCGCAAGGACGAGCACGATGGGCGAGATCATGATGGGGATGGTCACGCGGAGCATCGTGCGGATGTTGGATGAGCCGTGGACGCGGGCAGCGTCTTCCAACGCCATGTCCATGTTCCTGAATGCAGGGGTCAACAGCATGACCTTCAGGGCGATGCCGTTGCCCATCAGGTGTACCCAGACGATGCCCGGAACACTGAAGATGTTGAATGGCCCTCGTCCCCGGTCGTCGAGGAAGAACTCCACGAAGGGCAGGTACCGGAGCGCCACGTTGATGAACCCGCCCCCGGGGTCGAGCAGGAGGATCCAGGCAATGGCGGTCCCCGGGGTCATATAGGCGACCCAGAACAGGTACTCCATCGGGTAGGCGAACGGCATCTTCACCCGCGCCAGCGCCCAGGCGATGGCGATGGCAACCGGGAAGCTGATCACGGCGGTGAGGCCCCAGATCAGGAAGGAGTTGCCGAGCGCGACGAACAGCCTGGGATGCGAGAACGCCGCCCTCCAGTTGTCCAGGCCCCACTCTCGCGAGGTGAAGATCTCCTGCGCGACGTTGAAGCTGTGGGAGAGCACGAGGACGATCGGCCAGATGAGGTAGAAGCCGAGCGTGAGCAGGATGATGACCATCACGAACTCGCCGGTGCCCGGCCGGAACCGGCCAACGAACCTCGAGCGTATCGCGGTCGTGCTCAGCGCCACGTCATCTGTCCTTCCCTGCTACCCGGCAGCACGGCATCAGCCTCCTCGAGCCCGCTCTGCAATCCGTCAGTTGGACACCGGAAACAACGCGACGCACTTGGAAGAGTTGAAGATGTACGCCTCTGCGAAGGAGAGTATCTCGGCCTTGCGCCCGTGCATGGCGCCCGCGAGGCAGACCCAGTTGAGCAGCTCGTGCTGTCCTGAGTCCACCAGATCTTCGGTGGTGAGGTCGCGCCAGTTCGCCTGCTCGCCCGACTCGAGCTCGGCGTACCGCCTGCGGTCGGCGTCCACGTCGGGCCAGAGGAAGTAGTTCTTCTTCGTCAGTGACGCGTGCGACCAACTCGACGAGCCGACGATGACGGCCCGCCACGGGCTCTCTGTAATGATGCGCGCCACCTCGCGGCCCAGATCGTAGCAACGCCACGGCGGCGGTGAAGGAGGCGGCGTGACCGGCATGTCCTCCTGCAGGCGTCCCACTGCCCGCTTCTGTCCCGGTCCGGGGATGCGCAGGTGGTTGCCGTAGCAGTTCACCGAGAGCGGGATAACGGGGTAGTTGAAACCCTCGCCATCCATGTCCAGGTAATGGACCGTTGTCGTGAATGCATGTCCGTACTCTTCGACGTGCGGCAGCTTCCACGAGGTGCCTACGTCGAAGCCGGCCTTGATGAGCTCACTCGCCAGATGGATCCCGGCATCCCGGTCCCCCTTGATCGTGAACGGGTCTCCGTGGCGTGTCGACTGCGTCTCTTCGACCGCGAAGACGCAGAACGGCGGAAGGATGTCTTCCCGGAACGCTTCGTACTGGTCGTCGCCGAAGATCAGCACGAAGTCTGGCTGGAACTCGTCGATGGCTTGCCGGGCGGCGCGATAGCCCTTCACCAGCGTGTCCCTGTAGCGCTGTGCCGTGGCCATCCCCTCGTCGTCGCCCCACTCCTCACGCATCTGGAGTGGCCAGTTCTTCGGGTCCTTCATGTGCTCCGGGGTCTCGTCGCTGGCGAGGTTGTGGCGCAGGTAGATGTCCGTCAGCCGCTGCAGCGGCCCCGTCAGACCTGGTCCGTGACTGCACCCGACGCCCAGTATCTCTCCCATGGCATCCTCACCCCGCTGTGGAAGCTTCCAGTCTGGTTCGGCTTGCTACCAGCCTCCGGTTCGTCAGTCCTTCACACTCGACTGTTCGTCATGGGTCTCATCGGGAACGTGAACGAAACCCGCATCGTCGTCGCGCTTGATGCCCAGCAATTCGTGGGCTTCGACGACCAGCCGCTCGGCGGTCGTTGCGTCTCGAACCTCGACGTGCCGCTTCAGTCCGCGAGCGTGCTCAGTGATGAGCCGGCGCTGCGCGACGACGTGCGAGTCCGTTGCCGACAGGTACTCGGGGTACTGCCACCGGGACGAGCGCATGGCATCGTAGTCCTGGTCGGAGAAGTTGTAGTGGTTGAGCCACTCGACGATGGCGCGGAAGGACACCCGCTCGTAGAAGCGTCCGACCTTGGTCTTGATGCGTCGCGTCCTCACGTAGAGTACGCGGGTGAGGTTCTCTTCCACGGGGATGCACCAGCGGGTGTAGAGGTGGTTGATTCGCTGCATCCCGGGAAGGTGCATGCCCCCGCGCCATTCCTCTGACCCTTCGAGGAGCTCTCGCTTCGAGTAGAAGCGCTCGATCCACTCGAAGAACCATGCCCACGACAGCCGCCACTTCGTGAGGGGCCACTTCCCGTTTACCCGCGGGTAGTAGAGCTGGTAGGGCATCTTGCCGTCTTTGTAGTAGTACTTCGCTACGTCCTCCCGCCCCTTCTGCGTCGTACCGACGGCAGCCCTGCCGTTGACGATCTTCGAAGGGTAGCCGAGCGGCGTACGAGGCCTCGCCGCCGTCTTGGCATGCGGCCCGAACATGTGGCGTATCGCGTTGCGATGCACGTACGTGGCGTTGTGGGCATCGCTCGTGTTCTCCAGGGCGATCATCCAGTTGCAGTCCCAGTACCGCCACGTGGTCATGAACACGAGTTCGGAGTCATCCCTGAAGAACTCCGGAGGCACGTCCTCCTCGATCGGAGCAGGCTCGCCCTCGCCCATCCATACGAACACGACGCCATGCAGGGTCCGCGTGGGGTACTTCCTGGCCTTCAGGCGGCCCACCATCTTGGAGTCGGGTCCCTCGGTGATGAACTCCACGCATTCGCCGTCGCCGTCAAACGTCGCGCCGTGGTACGGGCAGCTGACGTAACCCTTCCAGAAGCAGTCGCCCCACGACAGGTAGACCCCGCGGTGAGGGCAGTAGTCCCACAACGCCTGGACCTCGCCCTTTGTGTCCCTGAAGAACACGTAACGCTCGCCCAGAAGCTTGAGGCCCACGGGCTTCTTCCACGGAACGTCCTTGTCCGGCAAAGCGGGGTACCAGTACTCTCGCAGGCCGAGGGCAGGGATCAGGCTCCGCCGGTCGTTCGGGTCCGTGGGTTGGTGGAACGGCGGCGTGGCGTTGCCGTCCGTCCCCAGGGCGAGACGCCTCCACCCCTCCGGGTACCCTCCGCGAACGTTGTTCAGCTTCTTCAGCAGACCCATCAGAACCCCCTCATACAGCGACTTGTGAGTGCCCGCATCCGCATCCTACAGGATGCAGAACGCTCCTCCCCCCACGCACAGGATGTGCCCCGTTACGAATGCGGCGTCGTCCGAGGCCAGGAACGTTACCGCCGCCGCAACGTCCTTCGGAGCGCCTCCCCGGCCCATCGGTATGGTCGGGCCGTGGCGGGCCTGCAGCTCGGCCAGGTTCGCCGCGCGCTCCCCTTCTGAACGATCGGCCACCAGTTGGCCCGGCATCCGTGTCACCAGCTTGTCGCCGGGGCCGGCCCCGTCGTTGAAATGAGGGACGACCGCATTGACGCGCACGCCCATCTGCGCGGTCTCCATAGCCAGGCTGGTCGTCACCGCGTAGACGCCGCCCTTCGCGGCAGCGTAGCCGAGGCGCATCCCGTTCCGCACGGCGTGAGAACCGAAGTTCACTATCGCTCCGGACCCCTGCTCCACCATGTACGGCAGCACCGCCCAACATCCCCACATACAGGTGAACAGGTTGTTCTCCACGTTGGCCCGGAGCTCGTCGGGCGTGTAGTTCCACCCGTACTTCGGGCCGTACATCGACCCCCCGGCGACGTTCACCAGGATGTCGATCTTGCCGAAGCGTTCCTTCGTGGCGGCGGCGACCTGCTCAAAGTTCCCGGGGTCGCTGATGTCGGCGACGTACGGCTCCGCCTGCGCCCCGAATTCCCGGAGTTCCCCGACGGTGCGCGCGGCGCCCGGCTCGTGCCGGTCCACCACCATGACGTGGGCGCCCTCCTGGGCCATACGCTTGGCCGTGGCGCGCCCGTGGCCCTGGCCCGCGCCGGTGATGATGGCCACCCGGTCCACGAGCCGTCTGCCGCCTGCGGCCATCAGGTCCAGGACCTGCACCTGCTGCTGGACCATCTTCTAGCACCTCCAGGACTGCGTTGCCGATCACTCAGCTGCTGACAGATGCCTCCGACAACTCCCCGAGCCGTTGCGTCACCCGATGGGGCGGCGGAGCAGACGTTGCGTCGGACTCCCGTGGCCGGGGGGGCGGGCCGCGGGCGCCCCCGCGGCCGGGGGGGGGGGGGGGTTGGGGGGCGCCGCCCCCCGGGGGGGCGGGGCCCGCCCCCGCCCCCGGGGGGGGGTTTTGGGGGGGGGGGGGGGGCGGAAAAAAAAAAAAAAAAAAACAAAAAAACCCCGCCAAAAA
>JAPPHT010000027.1 GCA_028874795.1 Chloroflexota bacterium | reverse complement strand
CCCCCCATGCTATGCTTCCGCAAGCCCCTGTGGGGACTTGTTCAGAGCATCCTTAGGCGACTGACCACACGAGACGGGGCGTTCACAGTGGCTCAGAGTGACGATTGACCGTGGATAAGAGGGGCCCATAGCCTGCTTCCGCGCCGGACACCGTTCCCCGCGTGCAAGGAAAAGACCTGAGGAGGGTGGAGATGGCCGCATACGTGATCCTGGACGTGGAAGTGACGGACGAGGCGCTGTACGCCCAATATCGTCAGCAGGTGGCCTCGCTCGTGGCTTCCCACAGCGGCAGGCACCTCGCCAATACCGGTGAAGCTGATGCAATGGGAGGGGACTGGGCGCCCCGCCGGTTGGTGCTGATCGAGTTCCCGGACGCCGACCAGGCAAAGGGTTTCGTGAACTCCCTGGACACAGCAGAACTCCGGGAGATGCGTGCCGGGTGCGTCGGCGGCAGGAACGTCGTGGTGGCGCCGGGCCTGTAACCGACAGGCTGGCCGGACTACCCTCACTCCTGCCGAGGCGCGCGGGCCATCAGCTCGAGGAGCGCGTCCTGCGGCGATGCGCCCTCGAACAGCACGCGGGCGGTCGCGGCGGCGATGGGGGCGTCGACGCCCAGTGAGTGCGCCATCTCCAGCGCCGCGGAGGTCGTACCGACGCCCTCGGCGACCTGCCCTCCCAGCGACTCGATAGCCTCTTCGAGCGTGCGGCCCTCGGCAAGCGCAAGGCCGACACGGTAGTTGCGGCTGAGGCTGCTGTAGCAGGTTGCGATGAGGTCGCCGAACCCGGCGATGCCCGCAAACGTCGTGGCCTGCGCGCCCGCCGCGACGCCCAGCCTCACCATCTCGGCCAGCCCGCGCGTGACGAATGCGGCCTTCGCGTTGTCGCCCAACGCCATGCCGTCGCAGATGGCCGCGCCGATCGCCATCACGTTCTTCAGCGCACCTCCCAACTCCGTCCCGATGACGTCGGCGTTCGTGTACACGCGGAATGTCGGGGAGTTGAGCGTCCGCTGTACCTGCTCAGCCGCCTCGGCGGACGCGGACGCGACGACGGTCGCGGACGGCAGGCCGCGCACGACCTCGCGCGCAAGGTTCGGGCCGGAGAGCGCGCAGAGGTCCGCGACGGCCAACTCCTCGGCCAGCACAACGCTCATCCGCTTGAAGGTGCCCTGCTCCAGCCCCTTGCACGCCGAGACGACGATGGCGTCAGGCGGAACGTGCGGCGCGGCACGGCGCGCGTTGTCGCGCAGCGTGCTGCTCGGCACCGCGAAGAGCATGAGCGACGCGCCGTCCATGCCTGCGGTCCAGTCCGCGGTGACGCGCAGCGAGGGCGGGAAGGGATGACCGGGCAGGCGCCTGGTGAGCTCGCCGTCGGACGCGAGCCGCCGGGCTTCGTCGTCCGTGCGCGCGAGGAGCCGCACGTCGATGCCGCGCCGCGCGAGGATGAGGGCGAGCGTTCCGCCCCATGACGTTGTGCCGACGACCGCAACGGGCCCGTGCTGCTCTGCTGAGGTCATGCCGCCGCCTCCCACGGCAGAGCCGATTCTAGCGTCGCACTCGGGCGACGGGGAGGCCACAAGGGGACGGGCTTTGGGAAGCCGACCATCCGCCAGGGACGTCCTGCACGTGACGCCACCCCACTCCACCCAAGAGGGCCCTCACCCCAACCCTCTCCCTCAGGAGAGGGAGCCAGGCAGCCTCGCCGGCATAAGGCGAAGGGCACCACTGGGGGTGCCAGCCGTCCGCAAGGGACGTCCTACACCTGAATGCCACCCCACTCCACCCAAGAGGGCCCTCACCCCAACCCTCTCCCTCAGGAGAGGGAGCCAGGCAGCTCGCAGACATAAGGCGAAGGGCACCCACTGGGAAGCCGACCACCCGCCTAGGACATCCTATACCTGACGCCACCCCACTCCTCCCAAGAGGGCCCTCACCCCAACCCTCTCCCTCAGGAGAGGGAGCCAGGCAGCCTCGCCGACATAAGGCGAAGGGCACCCACTGGGGGTGCCAGCCATCCGCAAGGGACGTCCTGCACGTGACGCCACCCCACCTCACCCAAGAGGGCCCTCACCCCAGCCCTCTCCCTCAGGAGAGGGAGCCAGGCAGCCTCGCAGACATAAGGTGAAGGGCACCCACAAGGGATGCCCGTGATTCACCCTCATCCGCCGCCACAGGGCGGCGGCACCCACTCCCATCGAGGGAGAGGGTGCAACAAGGCGGCTAGTCGTAGTCCTGGAGCGCGCCCTTCTTGTTCTCGGGACCGGGGACGCCGGTGCAGGTCGCGACGAGGTTCTTCATGCGGCATTCCTGGCCGTACTTGGCCAGTTCAGCCTCGAAGATCTCGTGGACGCGGGGGTCTTCGTCCTCGTACTCGAGCTGGATGCCGCCCTCCTTGATGCTCACCATGGCGCGGATCTCGCCCCGGCGGGAGGGGTCGTTGATGCCGCGCTGGTAGGTGTACTTGCGGGAGTTGGAGGGGCTCATGTTGATGTAGCGCGCCGGCGTGGTGCCGACGTTGAAGTGCTGGTGGAAGTACTCGTTGTAGGAGTCCTGGGTCGGGAGGTAGAGGCTGCCGCGCTGCCAGTCCGCCTTCACGAGGTCGGACATGTCCTCTTCCTTCCAGACGAGCGCAAATCCGACGCCGCCGGTGATGAGCAGGTGCGCGCCCGGGCCGTGACGGTGCGCCTTCTTGTAGGTGCCCACCGGGAACTCGGAGATGTGGGAGGAGACGGTGTTGTCCGAGAGCGACAGCATGATGTTGGTGCCGCCCGCGCCGCGCTCGGACCAGTCCGGCATGGCCATGTTCGCCGCGTCCGGCAGGAAGTTGGTCTCCCACACCCTGCCCTTGTACATCATGCCGGAGCCGGAGGCCCAGCCCTCCTCGGCGGTGAGCCGGTCCGGGAAGACGTAGGGGTTGTTCCAGATGAAGTCCGGCGTGATGAACTTGCGGATCATGCCGGGCAGGTTGGTGACGGAGACCATGCGCGTCGGCTCCGAGCCGCTGCCGTTGAAGTGCTGGTAGGAGGCGTTCATGGGAATGGAGAAGTAGGCGCCCTCATTCCACTCGAACGTCTGCTTGCGGGACTCGTCGTACCAGACGGACGTCGCGCCACGCCCGCTGAGGACGTAGATGACCTCGTTGAACATGTGGTGCTCGGGGTTCGTCTTGCCCGCCGGCGGGATCTCGACCACGTGTTCGTCGGTCTCCTCGTCGCCGTCCAGGTAGACGACCGCTCCGTAGCAGCCCTTGCGGGGCCAGTAGTCGAGCTCCAGGGTGTAGAGGTCCTTGATGTAGAGCCCTCCGTGGAGCTTCGCGCCCTCGCTCTGCTGCCACTCCTCGTACGTGTCGATGCGTTCGAAGACCGGGGCGGTTGCCGGATCATAGTTCGTCGTCATGGTGTCCTCCTCTGACGAATTCCGCGCAGGCGAACGCGCCAGCCTGCGCGCAGCGGGAAGGTACGCCCGCGAGCGTCAGCCGTCAAATCAGAGACTAGACAGGGTCAACGAGCAGTTCCGAGACGCCTCTGCCGAGAGCCTGCGCCAGCGTAGTCAACGTCTTGTAGCGAGGGCTTTGTTCGCCTCGCTCGATACGGACCAGCGTGACCCGTCCCATGTTCGCGGCACTGGCGAGCGCCTCCTGGGTCAAGCCAGCCGATTCCCTGAACCGGCGGACTCGTTCGCCGAGCGTCTGGCGACCACGCATGGCTATCGCCTCCACGGTGGGGCGGTAGGACTCGTCGCAGTAGTGGCGGGCGAAGTCCCACGGAATCTCGAACCGCTCACCGCTCACCGTTTCGAGGACCATCTCGTACGGATTCGGCAGTTCCAAGCTGGACAGATCCGCACGTTCTCTAAGCTCGGGGACATCGGCGAACGGTATAAGCCCCTTGCGACCGTCCGCGAAGTGCAACTCGATTCCCTCGTCCAGCGGGCTCGCGAGCGTCATCATACGGTCGGCATTCTTGACCAGAACGGCACCCCTGGAACTACCTGCCATGGATGGCATCCCACGTACTCCTTATCTCCTCGGCATACCTGGCGTAAGCCTGCATGATGTCGCGGAAGTTGCCAGGGGGCGGAGTGTCCATATAGGTCCCTCCGTTCAGCTCTATGCGGCATACGTCCTCGTTACCGACCCACACGTGCACATGAGGAGGCTCGAATCCGTTCTCCCGCGTGTTGACGACGAAGCGGAACCGGCCTTCTACCGCTACCGTCGGCACGTCGAGTCCTTTGGCATGTGATGCTTTTCGTACAGTATCGCAAAACGATACATCCTGTATAGGCCTTCCACAACCACAGGGCGGCGCGGCAAGCGGCTTACGCCCGGCGGGCGGCCTCGCCGGCGATGCGGGAGGCGACGTCGGCCACGGGGAGCAGGCCAAGGTCCTCGCCGGAGCGGAGGCGCACCGCCGCGCCACCGGCCTCAGCCTCCTTGTCGCCCACCACGAGCATGTAGGGCGTCTTCATCAGTTGCGCGTCGCGTATCTTGGCGTTCATGCGCTCACCGCGGGCGTCGACGTGGGCCCGGACGCCCGCGGCTTCCAGCCGGGAGCGCACCGACTCCGCGTAGTCGACGTGGCGATCGGCGATGGGGATGACCTCGGCCTGCACGGGCGCGAGCCAGGCGGGGAACGCGCCGCCGAAGTGCTCGATGACAACGCCGAGGAAGCGCTCGATGCTGCCGAGCATCGCACGGTGGATGACGACCGGACGCCGGCGCGCGCCCTCCGAGTCGACGTACTCGAGGTCGAAGCGTTCCGGCAGGTTGTAGTCCAACTGAACGGTGCTCAACTGCCACTCGCGGCCGATGGCATCGGCGACGAAGAAGTCGATCTTCGGACCGTAGAACGCGCCCTCGTTCTCGGCGGGCTCATACTCCATGCCGCAGGCGTCCAGCGCCGACGCCAGCGCGCCTTCGGCCGCGTCCCACAGCTCGTCGGTGCCGATGCGCTTCTCGGGACGGAGCGAGAGCACGACGCGGACGTCGTCGAAGCCGAAGACGTCGAACGTCTCGCTGACCATGTTGATGAACGAGAGCACCTCGCTCTCCACCTGCTCCGGCGCGCAGAAGATGTGGGCGTCGTCCTGGGAGAAGGTGCGCACGCGGGTGAGGCCGTGCGTCACGCCGGAGCGCTCGAAGCGGTGCAGGCGTCCGAAGTCGGCGTAGCGTATGGGCAGGTCGCGATACGAGTGGAGGTGGGAAGCGTAGAGGATGGCCGCGGCGGGGCAGTTCATCGGCTTGACGGCGAACTCCTGCTCGTCAGCGTGGATGAAGTACATGTTCTCGCGGTAGTTGTCGTAGTGGCCGGAGCGCTTCCAGAGCGAGGAGTCGAACACCTGCGGGGTGATGACCTCCTGGTAACCGTAGCGCTCGTAGAGGCCGCGCACGTAGGTGGTCAGGGCATTGTTGAGCGCGGCGCCGCGCGGCAGGAAGAACGGGCTCGCGGGGGCGACTGGATCGAAGAAGAAGAGTCCCAACTCCTGCCCCAGCCTGCGGTGGTCGCGGCGTCCGGCCTCCTCCAGGCGTTCCAGGTGCGCCTCCAGCGCCTCCTCGGACTCCCACGCGGTGCCGTAGATGCGCTGCAGCATCTCGTTGTGCTCGTCGCCCCGCCAATACGCGCCAGCCACGGTCACGAGCTTGAACGCGGCGACCTCGCCGGTGGAGCCGACGTGCGGGCCGCGGCAGAGGTCCACGAAGCTGCCGTGCTCATAGGTCGTGATCGCCTCGCCTTCCGGTATCTCGGAGATGATCTCCAGCTTGAACGGCTGGTCAGCGAATCGGCCGCTCGCACTGTCGCGGGTCAGTTCGGTCATGTTGAACGATGCGTTCGCCGCGACGGTCTCGCGCATGCGCGCCTCGATGCGCTCGAGGTCGTCGGGCGAGAAGGGGCGCTCGACCGAGAAGTCGTAGTAGAAGCCGTCCGCGGTGGGCGGACCGACCGCGAACTTCGCCTCGGGGAAGAGGTCGAGCACGGCCTCGGCCATGATGTGAGCGGCGGAGTGGCGGATGCGGAAGCGCAGGTCGTCGAGTTGCTGCTGCTCGGGGCTCTTCTGTTTGACGGGCATCGGGTCTGCCTCGCTGGTGTTCTGTTACGAGAAAGGGGCGCTCGGCGCGCCCCTTCTGCATGGTTGGAATCTACGTACGCGCCCAGGTTTATGCGGCCACGGCTGCCGTCTCGCGGACCCGCGCAGCCGCGGCCCTCGTAGTGCGGGTCGTCGTGGTTGTCGTGACTGCGGCGCGCTGCATGACGCGCGCATTGTAGCACGGGCCGAAGCGTGGTTCGACAGGCTCACCATGAGCGGAACACCAAGCAGGCCCGAACGGAACACCACACCCCACCCCGCAGGGCCCTCACCCTAGCCCTCTCCCTCAGGAGAGGGAACCAGAATGGGAAGTTGCAGGGCGGTGCTACAATCGTTGCAAGGCGCAGCCCCGCTCCCCGTCGCGGGGCCGTGTGTGCCAGAGCGCACGTGTGACCTGGCGGTCACCTGGATTCCCGCCTTCGCGGGAATGACGAGAGAGGCGCGGAAACGACGGGGTGAAGACGCGGGGAGGGTGAGCGCATGAAGGCCGTCTACGACGAAGCAACAGCGCTGACGCATGACGGGCAGGACTTCGTCATCGCGACCGTCGTGCACACGCAGGGGTCGACGCCGCAGAAGCCGGGCGCGGCGCTCCTCGTGCGCGGCGACGGCTCGACCGTCGGCACGCTCGGCGGGGGCTGCGTCGAGGGCGACATCTGGTTCGCCGCCAAGGAAGCGCTCCGCGAGAACACCGGCCCGCAGTACAAGCGCTACTACCTGAACGAGGACATCGCCGCACGCGACGGCCTGGTCTGCGGCGGGACGATGTACTTCTACATCGAGCCGCTCACCGGCGACGCGGACGGACGGGCGCTTTCCGCCGAGATCGCCGACGCCTACGCCGGAGGCCCCAGCCTCTCCGTCGCGACGCTCGTCAAGAGCGACCGCCTCGCACAAGGAGCGCGCATCGTCGTCCGCGAGGACGGCACGTCCGAGGGGACGCTCGGCGACGCCGCGCTGGACGCCGAGGCGATCGAGACCGCCAAGGACGTGATGCCGATGGGGCGCACCGCCCGCATCCACACCGACCAAGGCGACGAATTGTTCGTGGAGGGCTACACAGCGCCGGCGCTGCTCGTGCTCATCGGCGGGGGCCACGTCAACCTGCAGGTCGCGCGCATCGGGCACATGATGGGCCTCCGCGTGATGGTGACCGACGACCGCCGCGAGTTCGCGAACAATGAGCGCTTCCCGATGGCGGAGGCGACGAACGTCGCGCCGTACGACCGGGGCGTGGACGCATTCCCCGTAACGCCGAACACGGCCATCGTCATCGGCTCGCGCGGGCACCACTTCGACGACCTGGCGACCGAGGCGGCGGCGCGCACGAACGCGGGCTACGTGGGGCTGCTGGGCAGCAAGCGCAAGACGATCATGATCTACGAGTCGCTGCTGCGGAAGGGCGTTCCGGAGGAGCGGCTGCGGGAGATACACGCGCCGGTGGGCCTGGATCTCGGCGGACGGACGCCGGAGGAGATCGCGCTCAGCATCGTGTCGGAGATCGTGGCGTGGCGGAACGGCCGCGCCGGCGGTCCGATGACGATGGAGCCGTTCCACCTCGACCGGCTTGTCGCCAAGGTCAACGGCGCGGCAGCGCGGTAGGGGCGCTCCAGCAAAGGCGGGGTGCATAGCGGCGCTCATTTCCAACGGGTCAGCAGGCCGGATCCGAGGGGTCGGCGGAGGGGACAGGGGCACGGGCCGGTCATGAAGTTGACCTCGGCGTATCCGTGGACGATTGTGGTGATGACGCGGCGCGGGTCGGGCACGCGGTAGTCCTCGGCGCACTGGTCGAGGTAGCTCCAGAGGGGGCCTGAGACCAGTACTGGGATCCCTTCGGACTCGACGACGGCGATGAGTTCGTCGGGGTCGGTGAGAGGTTCGCCGTGCTCCATGCAGCGCTTCCACGATTCGACGTAGTCGTTGACGATGGGCTCCAAGGCCATCTGGTTGATGGGGCACTGGAGCAGCGATTCGAGGGCTTTGAGGTTGGCGTTCATCGGGTCTCCTTGATCAGTTTGAAGGCCTTGTTGAGGTTGTCGAGGCGCTTGCGGAGGTCGTTGTTGAGTTCGGCCTTGAGCGCGATGTCGAAGGCGATGCGGGTAGCGCGGAGGCGGGTCGGCGTGTCGTCGGAGTTGAGGAACTCCTCGAGATTGGCGGCGCCGAGGAGGAGGAGTTCCTGGAGCCTGGCGTGGACGACGGAGGAGAGGGCCTGCCTCGCACGTTCGACCTCGGCGCGGAAGCGCGGGTCCTGCATCCAGCGTGCGACGGTGGTGTAGCTGAGGCCAGCGGCGCGCGCACCCTTCCTGAGGGAAGGAGCGGCGACGATGTGGGGGAGAGCCCCGGCCTGCCTCGGAGTGAGGCTCCGACTGTTTCCAAACGTGCCGATCGATACCATTTGATAGCATTCCTTTCCCGCCAACCTGCGTGACGTACCTGCCTGAAACCAGCGTAAGGGAGAGACGGTTGCCTGTGCAACGGGCGCGTGTCACAATATTGACTGGCCGGGGTTGAGGGGGAAGGGACAGGACACTGAGAGATGCTTCGACTGCGCTTCAGGCTGCGCCTTCAGCTCCGCTCAGCATGACAGCTGGCAGGCAAGGCTGCGAGGTTGCGCGCTAAAGCGCGGGCGGCGCCCGGCATGGCGGGGGCTGGCACGACGCTACCGAAATGGTGGGACAGCGCAATCACAGCGTTATCGAAGTGGGTCAATGGCGGTATCACAATGCAATCAGAATGGGGGACCTGGGCGCGATGAGCCCATCTGACAAGGTGAACGGTTCGGCAGTCCGGTAGAGGCTTCGACGAAGAATCCCGGAGGCGTACGACTTTGCATCAGGTGCCCGTTTCTCGATGCAACCAAGGAGGAGCAGGGCCACTGACGCCGCCACAGGAGCGGCCGAATTTGAGCCCAGCAGATGATTGGGCGGCAGACAGGGCTACCGTCTGGCTAAGGGATGGGGGTGCCGGTATGGCGGCCCTCCTTCCCATGGGCTGGGAATGCCAGCATCACTCCGCCGCAGCACCTCGTCGAAGTGCTCCCAGTGCTCCTCAAAGAGCCTACAGTCATCTCTTGTGAACCGCGCTCCGGGATAGGCGGCCTTTCTCACGCACTCCGAGTAGGACCCGAACCCATACCCATATTCGAATCCCTCTGAGATCCCTTGGAAATACCCGCGCTCCCACCCTCGATCCTCACGATCATCGAGAACCCAAAGCAGGCCTAGGATGCCAACGATGATGGCGACGGCTATCCAAGCCTGCTTGTGCGATTCCCTCATGGCCTGGAGCCTATAGCACCTTCTCAGTGCCGCTCAACGGGCGGTTGATTCTGCATCAGCGGCGGACCCTGTACTTCAGGCAGCAGTCATGTGTGAAACCCACTGGGAGGAGACGAACCTATAGGGAGGGAGTTACAATGTGTCTATAAACGGTACAGAATAAGTCTAGGCGATAACTTGTGGCATAAGGAGGCACCTTGCCCTCAATAATTGACGTAGTCAAGAAAGAGATGGCCCTCAACAGCTTCAGACTGTTACGAATTCCAGGAATCCCTTACGATTCCATGGTCGCTGAGATTGCGACCTGTCTGTACACTAGACGCCATGAAGGCAATATCACTCCTCTTGGAATTCTATTCTGCAAGAATGAACTCACTAGGGAGGATGGCGTAGAGATAGTGCCTATGCCACACTTACCATTAGACGAGTTACGACATCTCGCTGATGGCAGGAGAACATTTGTAGTTTATTCAGGAAGTGAACGACCCAAGCTTGCTGTGTTCAAAGCAGCCATCGCCGATGAGGTAAGGCTATTGGCTCTGTCACTTTCGATGAAGGGGATCGTCGTTCAAAGAGAAGGCTCTGGGGCGACAAGAATCGCTCAGAACGGCGAAGTATGGCTGGTCGAGAATCGCACTTGGGAGCGCAAGAGCCCTCTCGTCGAACATGTAACCCTTATTGGGCAGTGTTTCGGATCAATCCCTTACTCGCATCACACATCACTCTATTCGCTCCTGAAGCTCGCCTATTACTTCCTGAGCAGCAAGAAAGTCGGTACAACGCTAGTTTGGCGACTATTTGGACCAGCGGAACAAACGATGATTGGGTTGTCGAAGGTTGGACTAGATCTAACGAGTCTTAATCTCAACATAAGTGACGAATCAAGTTACTCCATAATTGAACACGTTGTACAGTATCACGACGGGGCTGTAATTGTTGGCCCAGGAGGATTGATCGAGCACCTTGGGGCTCACCTCTCATACCTAGATAGCACTGCTGAGAGGGTGTCCCCTGACAAAGGTACACGGCACACTTCAGCCAAGAGATTTTCATTCGAACACCCTGAGACTCTTGTCTGTGCAGTATCCGAGGATGGACCTGTTTCAATATATTCTGATGGCTACAAAGTTACGGAAATGGCTGCTACGATTGGAAGCATAGTGTCCGAAGTATTGAAGAGGGCTGTGCCTGCAAAAGCAGAAGATATTTCAACCAGTTCATTTGATGTTACGTGTCCTGGTTGTGACCGAAATATTCGAGTCGATGAAGTGTTGATTCTTGGATGGCGCGATAACGAAACAGTAGCCTGTCCCTGTTGTCGGTTCCCTAATCTGTTCTCTTCACGATGTTTTTCGCTTTCAGCGCGACCAATCAAGACTTGGCCAGATGTCGACTATTCGTCGTAGCGGAGGGCTTCCGCGGGGTAGATGCGCGACGCCTGCCGCGCGGGCAGGTACGTCGTGAGCAGCGACGCTCCGTACGCAAGGACCGCCACGAGGATGACCGTCTCCCAGGGAGTCGCGTACTCGACGCCCTCGAAGCTCTCGCCTATCTCGCTGACGATGTCGACGGACAATCCGAAACCGAGGCCGAATCCCACGACGATACCCAGCAGCGCGATGAACGAGGACTCGAGCAGGAACGAGAGCTGCACCATGCCGCTGCGGAAGCCGATAGCGCGCAATATGCCGATCTGCACGCGCCGCTCCACGACGGAGCGCGCCGCGATGACGCCCAGCGCCGCGATACCTACCACCAAACCAAGGCCCATGAAGCCCTGGATGAGGCGGTTGAACGTGCGGTTCAGCGCAGTGAGGTCCCGCACGATCTTCTCGAGCGAGGACGCCTGCAAGCCGTGCTCCTCGAACGCCTCCTCCAGCGCCGCCGCGACCTCCTCCGCACGCGACGGGTCGTTCAAGACAATCTCGTAACCCACGTACGGCAGGTCCACCGGCGCAAGCCGCTGCAGCACGTCGTGCCCGGTGGTAACCGTGTTGACGAAGAAAGCCGACTCTTCCAGCACGCCTATGACGCGCAGGCGCACCATCCGCTCCTCTGAGGAGTCGTACACCTCCACGTACACCTCGGGCAGCACGTCGTCCTCGCGCTGGAATCCCTCCAACTGGAAGGAGAAGTCCGGGCCGCCCTGCTGGAAGTCGGCAGCAGCGGGGACTATGGCGGCGCTGACGACCGCGACCTCCTCCCCCGCAGCCAGCGCGCGCCAGACGGCGCGGTCGTCGGCGTACCGCTCGTCCCGCATGAGGAACCCGTAGCCGACGGCCTCCGCGTAGGCGGGGTCCACGCTCGTGACGAACCAGTCCTCCAACTCCTGCTCGGTGTCCTGCTGCCTGATGCGCACGGGAAGGCCGCTCGTTGCGCCGATGGCCGCGAACCCGGCAGCGTCCAGTGCCGGGGACTCGTCGATGCGCGCACCGAGGTCGCCGACAGGGTTGGTGAAGCTGGCGTTGACAGTGACATCGAAGCCGCCCGAGAACTTCCGGGTGTCGTCGAATGCACTGTTGAACGCAGCATCGATGAAGCCGATGATCGAGAGCGTGAAGATGACGAGCGAGAACATCGCCAGGGTCATCCCCGTGCGGAAGCGGCTGGCCATCGGGTATGCCAGGGCGGTCCGGATGATGGGCGCAAGCGTGCGCCCTCTCCCTCCCAGGACGGTTATCGCGCTCACGAGGTATCCCGAGTTGTACATGACCACCCAGACCGCCCCTACCACGATGGTCACGCCGGAGAGGATGAATACCTCCAGCCCTGCGTTGAACCGGGGCAATCCGTAGTCCTCCCAGTCGATCGGAAGGAGCCAGAGCAGGACAAGGAGCGCGCCGGCGGCCGTGTACGCGATCCGGTCCGGCAGCCGCACGGCATGGTTAAGCGCCAGGGGAACGCCAACCACCACGAGCGACAGGCCGATGGAGAAGAGTCCCAGCTGCTCGGTCGATATGCCGTTCAGTGTCAGCAGCACACCGACCACGACCATGAGATAACCGGCGATGAACAGCGCCCACGCCAGTTTCACGATGGCGCACGGGCCACTGAGCAACAACCGCCGCAGCACGCGGAGCGGGCGCAGGCGCGGTATCGCTCGCAGGCCGTCCAGGTACGCGCCGCCCACCGCAACCCACGAATCACGGAGCCGGCGCCCCTCGCCGGGCGGTTCCGGGATGTCGCGCACGGCGCGCACGATGTTCAGGGCGCTCACCCGTGCCGCTGAGACGACGACCACAAGGTAGGTCACCACCATCCCCAGCGTGTAGGCGAGCAGCAGGCTCTGCCAACGGAACGCGAACACGATCTCGAAGCCGTCGAACTCGTCTATCGCCCCCAACGCGGCAGATATGATGCGCACCATGACCAGACCGACCACGACGCCCAATGCACTGCCGACCGCAGCAGCAGCGAGCGAGTAGACCGCTCCTTCGAACGTGAACAGCCGCACGATGTCCCCGCGCTGTGCACCCACTGCCCGCGAGATGCCCAGCTCGCGCTTCCGCTCCGCCGCCAGCATCACGAAGATGAGCGCGATGAGCAGGATGCCCGCCATGATGGAGAACGTCCCGAACAGCAGGAAGATGCTCGCGAACTGGTCGCCGACCGTATCCGCTTCTTCCAGGCCGTCCCGCTTGACGTCGTCGTAGTCGAGCCCGCGTTCTTCGCGGAGGTCCTCGAAGGCGTCCAACACCGCTTCCGTATGCCGCGCGCCTGAGATGGCATCGCCCTCATTCGAGATGAAGACGAAGTTGATGTTCCCCTGCTCGCCCAGCAGCGCCTGCATGTCGCTCAGACGCATCACGGACAACGGGGAGGATGAGCTGGTGGCGCCGCCCTCGTCGAAGACGCCCGCGACGCTCACCGTCACCGGTATCTCCTCGAAGAAGAGGGCGAGTCGGTCCCCCGGCTCGGCGCGCAGGTCCTCGGCGACGTCGGCGCTCAGGTACAACTCGTTCCTTCCGAGCGCCCCCAGGTCGAGTTCGCTGCCATCCGCATCGAGGTAGCGCCCGAAGCCATCCGTGTGCGCGGGGTCAAGCCCCTGCACCTGCAGCCTGGGTACGTTGCGCTCCGACGCGAGCGATATGGCAGGCGCCGACCGGCTGATCGCCGGCATCACGCCGTCGACAGGGGCATCAACGAGCGCCGAACGGACGGCGTCGGCAGTCTCCTCGGGCATGAACGCCCGTATGCCGGACGCATCCCGCTCTTCAGAGAAGACGGTCTCGTCGAGATGACCCAGCTGCTTGACCACCAGCACGCGCACCGAGTGCGAGAGTGTGTCGCCGGTGGCGAACGACGCCGAGAAGAGGACCGTTGCCAGCATGAGGCCGATGACTATGAGCACTGTCTGCGATCGCCGCCGCGGGATGTTGCGAACCGCCATCTTCAGTACGACGGGGTTGCGCAGCACGAAGTAGGCTGTCACGACAGCGGCGACGAGGAACACGACCGTGAGGACGGCGGTCAGCGTGCCGATGGGTATGCCGAAGAGCGTCTCCACGGTCAGTTGCCCTTCCCGTCAGCGGAGATCATCTCGTCGCTCTCGATGTGGCCGTCCCGCATCCGCACCATGCGCCCCGCGCGGGAACCGACCACGGAGTCGTGAGTGACGAGCACGAATGTCTGCTCGCGCTCCTGGTTGAGGCGGCAGAGCAGATCCATGATGTGGGTGCCGGTCTCGCTGTCCAGCGCGCCGGTCGGCTCATCCGCCCAGACGATGGCGGGGTCGTTCACGAGCGCTCGCGCTATGGTCACGCGCTGCTGCTGGCCGCCAGACATCTCCGCGGGGCGCTTGTTGGCCTGGTCCGCGAGCTCCACCATCTCCAGCACTTCCATCGCTCGGGCGCGTGCCTTGGCCTGGCCGTGGCCCGCGAGCAGCAGCGGCAGCTCCACGTTCTCCGCGCCGGTGAGCACCGGCAGGAGGTTGTAGGCCTGGAACACGAACCCCATGCTCATCGCGCGGAACCGCGTACGCTCCCTGTCCGACATCTCGTGCACGGATGCCCCGTCGATGACGACCTCGCCACTCGTAACGTCGTCTATGCCGGAGAAGGTGTTGAGCAGTGTGGTCTTGCCGGAGCCGGAAGGCCCCATCACCGCGACCATCTGTCCCTTGCCTATGGAGAGGTCTATCCCCTGCAGAGCGTGGACCTGTATCTCGCCCGCCCGGTACGTCTTCACGACGCCCCGCGCCTCTATGATGTTCGTCACCCGTTCCTCCTGTGTCAGAGCCAAATGCCAAGCATGAACCATCGCATCTGCGGGGAGCCGTGGCAATGGGCACGAACGAGAGTGTAGAGGCCGAACGGCGGGCAAGATCGCGTGACGGCTGCAGATGACGAGGGGGTCTGCATCTACCGGTCCGTCTCCCCGAGGGCCCTCACCCACGCGCTGAAGCGCGTTGCCCTCTCCCTCAGGAGAGGGGCCAAACGATTTCGAGGTTCCTGCCTCTAACGCCTTCTCCTACGCCGTGTAGGACGACCGCCTCTCCGCTGAGCGGGGGCTTCCGCCGCGGGGGCGCGTTCGGGACCGCGGGCCTCACCGGTCTCCAACTCTTCCCTTTCGGTCGTCCTCCCCCGATGGGCAACGGAGACGGCCCGCAGCAGCGCGTCCGCAACGAGCTCCACGTACCGCTTGTCCCTGGACGCGAGCACGTAGACCGGTCCGCGCTGCGTCGTGATGCGTATGCCGTACCGGGGACGCTTGCGTGAAAGGTTCAGCGAGCCCGACAGCACCGCTACGGCGCCAATCATGAGCGTGATCGTGTGCTGAAGCACGAACCCAACGGCCACGATGACCAACCCGATGAACAGCGTTCCCATCCCGGGCCAGCGGACGCCCTTGTCCTCGACCCGGTCGACGCTCTGGATGTTGCGCGTGGCGTAGGTGTGCTCACCGAACACCGAGCGATGAGCGGAGATGCGAACGCCGTTCGCATCCATGTGGAAGACGTCTGTGGCCATCACCCTTCCCCTCACCGGCCGCGCAGGGCGGCGACCAGAGGCTACCGCTGCAGGAGCGCGTATTCGAGGCTGTCCGAGAGCGCCTGCCACGACGCCTCGATGATATTGGTCGACGCCCCGACCGTTGCCCACGTCTCCTCGCCGTCCGTCGACTCCACCAGCACACGCACAACAGCGCCGGTGCCGCCCGGTCCCTGCGAGACGACGCGCACCTTGTAGTCGGTCAGTTCCACGTCGTGGAGTTGCGGATAGAAGTCGAGAAGCGCCTTGCGTATCGCCTCATCGAGCGCGTTCACGGGGCCGTTCCCCTCCGCGACGGTGTGCCGCGGTTCGCCGTTCACGGAGAGCTTCACCATCGCCTCACAGAGGGCGTCGTCGCCGCTCCAGTTTCCCGGCCTGCGACGCTTCTCCATGACGACCATGAAGTCGACGAGTTCGAATGGCGGCTGATAGCCGGGCTCGGTGCGCTCCACGAGCAGGCGGAACGACCCTTCCGCGCCCTCGTACTGGAAACCCTGGTTCTCGCGATCCTTCACGATCTGCAGCAGCGCGCTCAATCGCTTACCCGAGACGTCGGCGGTCAGCCCCGCCTCCTGCAGTTTGACTGCGATGTTGCTGCGCCCGGATAGCTCCGAGACGACGACGTGTTTCGTGTTGCCCACCAGCTCCGGCTTGATGTGCTGGTAGCTGTCCTCAACCTTCGTGACGGCGGAGACGTGCAGCCCGCCCTTGTGCGCAAATGCACTCTCTCCCACGTACGGCTGGTAACGGCTGCGCGGCATGTTGGCCAACTCCGCCGTGAACCGGTGTACCTCCGTGAGGTAGCTCAACTGCTCCTCGCTGATCACGTCCATGCCCAGCTTCAACTGGAGGTTGGGGATCACGGAGAGGAGGTTGGCGTTGCCGCACCGCTCGCCGTAGCCGTTGATGGTGCCCTGCACCTGCGTCGCGCCGGCCTGCACCGCCGCGATGGTGTTGGCGACCGCCACGTCGGCGTCGTTGTGGCAGTGGATGCCTATGCCGCAGTCCACCGCCTTCGCCACCGCGCTCACGGTCGCGAAGACGTCCACAGGCAGCGTGCCGCCGTTCGTGTCGCAGAGCACCACGTACTCCGCGCCAGCCTCCGCCGCCGCGCGGATGCACTGCACCGAATACTCCGGGTTCGCCGCGTAGCCATCGAAGAAGTGCTCAGCATCGAAGAAGACCCGCTTCCCCTGGGCCTTCAGGTAGGAGATCGAGTCGTGGATCATCGCCAAGTTCTCTTCGAGCGGCGTTTCGAGAACCTCGGAGACCTGCATCTCCGACGCCTTGCCGACGAGTGTGACCACGTCCGCGCCACAGTCGAGCAGCGCCTGGATGTTCGCGTCGTCCTCGACGGCGGAGTTGGCCCGGCGGGTGCTGCCGAAAGCGGTGAGCTTGGCGTGCGCCAGGTTGAGGCTCCTCGCCTCCTGGAAGAACTCCTCGTCCTTGGGGTTCGAGCCCGGCCAGCCGCCCTCGATGAAGTGGACGCCGAGCTGGTCCAGGCGCTCGGCGATGCGCAGCTTGTCGTGCACGGAGAGGCTCACCCCCTCCATCTGCGAACCGTCGCGCAGTGTCGTGTCGTACAGCGTTACGCTCGCCATGAGATTCTCCTTCAGCGCTCTCCCCTCTCCGACGTCCAACAAAAAAACCCGCCCCTGACAGGGACGGGCATCACCCGCGGTACCACCCTTGTTCCCCCACCTGTCCAACCGGATCCCCGCATTCGCGAGAATGACGGAAGAGACGGGCAGGAGCCCTCAGCGGAGCGCCATCACGCTCCCGCCTTCGGTAACGGGCGGCGAACCCGGTCAGGTCTACCAGCTCGCTGTGCGAGCGTTCGGCTGACGGCTCGGGAGGGATCTTCGACTGGGGCGGCGCACCGGTCTCACACCGTCACCGGCTCGCTCGACCGCCGTGGGCCCGTCTACTCGTCTCCGTCGCAGCCGTTGCGCGCAAGGATACCACGAGCGCGCAACGCGCGGCCAGCGCGTTGGGGTGCTGGGTAGTGACGCCCTACTCCAACGGCGGGCGCGCCTCGTGCCAGGAGGTTCGCTGCTGATAGGCGTGGCCGATGCGGAAGAGCGTATTCTCCTGGAACGGACGCCCCGCAATCTGGATGCTCAGCGGCAGGCCGCCTTCCGTGAACCCGCAGGGCACCGCCATGGCCGGGACGCCGGAGAGATTGAACGGGCTCCGATGCGAACGGATGCCGAAGAACTGCGCGATGACCGCCTCCTTGGACGTCAGACCCGTCTCCGTGGGGATGGGCGGCGCGCCCCCGGGCTGGGCGGGCGTCACGATGACGTCGTACCTGCCAAGCTCGCGCATGACGTGGCGGCGCATCAGCGTGCGGAAGCGCAGCAGCTTCGTGTACACCGCGCCCGGTACGAGGCTCGCGGCCATCAGCCTGCGGCGCGTCGCGAAGTCGTACTTCTCCGCCTGCGTTCGCAACCACTTCCGGTGCGTGTGCGCCGCTTCCACGTCCGACAGCGTGTTGGCGATGAGCCCGCCGCGCTCGAAGAGCGGCAGCGAGGCGTCGCCGACACGCGCACCCGCCTCCTCCAGTACACGCATCCCGGCTTCCAGGGCTGCGGCTGCCTCGACGCTCGCCATGCCGTTGTCGATGCTCTCGCGCACGACGCCGATGCGCAGGCCGCGCAGGTCGTCGTCCGGCTCGAACGGTGTGACGGGCCGCGTCGACGAGTAGCGGTCCTGCGGGTCGTGGCCCGCGATCGACTGATGGAGCATCGCGGCGTCGGCGACGGTCTTGGTCATGGGGCCTATCGTGTCCATGAACCACGCCATGGGGAACGCGCCGTGACGGCTGACCGCACCCCACGTGGGACGAAGCCCCACGATGCCGCACCAGCCCGCCGGGCCGCGTATCGAGCCCGCCGTGTCGCCGCCGAGCGCAGCCGCGCAGAGCGACGCCGCGACCGCGACGCCTGAGCCGCTGCTCGACTGCCCCGCCTGCCGCGTCTCGTCCCACGGGTTGCGCGGAACGCCGAACGGGTGCTGCACGTTGCCGCCGAGCGCGTACTCGCTCAGGTTCAGCTTGCCCAGCAGCACCGCACCGTCCTCGCGGAGCCGTCCGACCGCCGTGGCGTCCTCGTCCGCGACGTAGTCCACGATGTTGCCGCCAAGCGTCGTCCGCACTCCTTTGGCGTCGAACTGGTCCTTGACCGCGACGGGCAGCCCGTGCAGTGGGCCGCGCGCCATGCCGCGTGAGAGTTCGGCCTCCGCCGCCCGCGCGGCGCGCAATGCGCCCTCCTCATCGAGCGTGATGTAGGCGTTCAGCCGCTCGAAGCGCTTCGCCCGCGCGATGAACGCCTCGGTCAGTTCGACGGGCGAGACCTCGCCGCCGGTGATGAGCGCAGAGAGTTCCGTCGCGGAGCGGAGCGTGAGGTCATCGGCCACCGCCGGCCTCCTCTGCGTCCGTGCCCTCGGCGGTGAGCCAGAAGACGGGAACGGGTTCTATCGCGTCGGCCTCGGGGTCTTCGAGCGCGGCGGCGGCCTCGTTGATGGCGTTCACGCGGTTCGTTATCTCATCGAGGTCGACGTCGTCGAGCGGGGTCATGTCGAGCGCCCGCAGCAGCGAGCGCACCTCGTCGGTCGTCAGGTCGGGCATACGGGAACCTCCGCGAGCATTCTAGCGCGTGCAGCGGCGCGCGGCGCATGACCGGAGAAGGGTGGATTTGGTATCCTGACGAGTGGCGTGGAGGGATCGCATAGTGGCCTAGTGCGCCCGCCTGCTAAGCGGGTTGGGGGTGATGAGCTCCCTCGCGGGTTCGAATCCCGCTCCCTCCGCCACTACTGACACCAGTAGCACGAGCGTCATGGGGACATTCACCGTACAAGTAACTTTCGAAGGCCCGCAGGGGCAGTTGAACGTCGACGCGCTCGTGGATACGGGCACCGCTTACGCCTCGGTGCCTGCAAACACCCTGCGCAGCATCGGCGTGATGCCTCAAGAACGTCAAAGGGGGTTCCGCACCCCAGCCGGCGACGTGACTTACCGCGACATCGGGCAGGTGCACGTGCGCTGCGAGGAACGTACAGCGCCGGCTGTTGTCGTGTTCGACGACGCTGGTACGGCGCCGGTGCTGGGTCATACAACGCTGGCATGTCTTGGCCTCGAACCGGATGCGGATAACGAGCGGCTCGTGCCCGCCGTGCTGCTGATGCCGTCGATCTGGCAGGTATAGGAACGAGCGCCATGCCGAGTTACTACATCTGGACCGTTGGCTGTCAGATGAACAAGGCCGACTCCGAGCGGATGGGGGCGGGCCTGGAGCAGCTCGGCCTCGAGTCCGCCGACACCCCGAAGCAGGCCGACGTGATCGTGCTCAACAGCTGCGTCGTGCGCCAGCAGGCGGAGGACCGCGTCACCGGCATGCTCACGTCGCTCAAGCCGTGGAAGCAGCGCTTCCCGGAGAAGACGCTCGCGCTCATGGGCTGCATGGTCGGCCCGAAGCAGGACGACCTGCGCAAGCGCTACCCCTACGTCGACGTCTTCATGCAGCCGCAGCAGTTCGAGCCCCTCATCGAGCTGGTCGGTGACAGGTTCGGCGTCGACCCGGACGGCTGCGCCGGGCCCTTCGTGCCGGGCCATCCGTCGGTGACGACGCACGTGCCCATCATCCACGGCTGCGACAAGTTCTGCACGTTCTGCATCATCCCCTACCGGCGCGGGCGCGAGGTCTCACGACCCATCGCCGAACTCGTCGAGGAGTGCCGGATGCTCGTCGCACGCGGCGTCCGCGAGGTCACGCTGCTCGGCCAGAACGTCGACTCGTACGGTCATGACCTTCCCGGCGCGCCCGACCTCGCCGATCTGCTCGAGGCCGTCCACGAGCAAGCGCCGGAGCTCGCACGGATCCGCTTCCTCACCTCCCACCCGAACGACATGAGCGAGCGCATCATCGAGGCGGTCGCTGACCTGCCGCGCGTCATGGAGAACATCAACCTGCCGTTCCAGGCCGGGAACGACGAGGTGCTCGCAAACATGCGCCGCGGCTACACCAACGCGCAGTACCGCGAACTCGTCGCCCGCATCCGCAAGACGGTCCCCGGCGTCGCGATGGTCACGGACCTCATCGTCGGCTTCCCCGGCGAGACCGAGGCGCAGTTCGAGGACACGCTCGACATGGTGCGGGACCTGCGCTTCGACAAGGTCCACTCCGCGATGTACTCCACCCGCCCCAACACGTTCGCCGAGCGGAAGATGACCGACGACGTGCCGCAGGAGGAGAAGCACCGCCGCATGAAGGCCGTCGAGGCCGCGCAGGAGGCCATCCTCTCCGAGATCAACACCGCCTACTTCGGCACGACCCAGGAGGTGCTGGTGGACGGCCACAACAAGGGCCGCTGGCAGGGCCGCACCCGCACGGACAAGCTCGTCTTCTTCGAACACGCCGAGGACGATGGCGTGACGCCAGGCGACGTGCTGGACGTCCGCATCACGCGCACGACGCCGTGGTCGCTACAGGGCAAGGCGCGCGCAGCGGCGCCGGCGTAGCCTCGACAAGCCCAACTGTGGCCACCAACGGCACATCGGCCTCGCTGACGCCCCTCGAATTCACTCGGCACGCACTCGACGTCATGGAGGAACGAGAAATCGCTGGTGTATGGGTCGAGCGAACCGTGGTTGAACCGGAACGGCGGATACCGGATCCAAGTGACCCTGAAGCAGAGCGGTTCTACCGTCGTATACCAGAACGAGGCGGCCTGGTGCTGCGTGTGGTCGTGAACACGCGCGTTGCCCCTTGACGTGTAGTCAGCGTATTCTTTGACCGTGGCATGACAGGTGTTCTATGAAGATGCAGGTTGACAAACAAGCTGACGCCCTCTACTTCCGCCTCGACGACTCGCCCATCGTTGACTCTCAGGAAGTCTCGCCGGGGGTCGTGCTCGATTACAGCGCGTCGAACGAGGTCGTGGGCATCGAGATGCTCCACCTTTCCAAGCGCTCCTCGACCCTCAACCTCTCCGCCCTGGACTTCGAGGCGACATGACACAGCAACCGCCAGCCTGCCCCGGCTGCGGGAAGCCTCCGGACGATGCATGGCGCCCGCGACAGGCGTATAGTGCGTCCGAACGAAAAGGAGGGACGCCATGGTAGTAGAAACGAGGACCCAGAACGCATTGGACCGGTTCGTTTCGAAGACTCGCGAACTCTTCGCCTCGGAGCCCGACCTCGAGAAGCGCTGGACGGCGCTCGCGCCCATCCTCGCCGAACTGCTCGCCGACCCCACGGTGGTCGAGGCGTCGAAGTCGTGGCCGGACTGCGTCCCCGCCGACGGCCGCGCCGAGAACCTCATCTTCTACGAAGACCCCGACTACGGTTTCGCGGTCAACGGGCTGACCAAGGGCCAGGCCCGTCAGGGCGCCCGCGCCCGCATCCACGACCACGCCCACATCTACACGCTCTACGGCGTGCTCGACGGCCACGAGCGCATCGAGCGCTACGACCGGCTCGACGACCGCTCACGCCCGGACTACGCGGAGATCAGACTGAGCTCAAACCAGTTGGTCGGCCCAGGCGAGATCGATCTGGTGAAACCGTACGAAGTTCACACGGAGATCACGGTCGGCGAGCGCACGGTAGCCGTCATCATCCGCAGCGAGAAGTCGGGCGGGTTCAACCAGGGCCGCTACGAGCCGGAGACCAACTACTACTACGAGAGCCTCGGTCCGCGCCAGACGCCGGTTGAGATGTTCCCGCAGTCGTAGCAGAAGCCTTCAGCGTGGTATAGGAACAGGGGCGCCCCGCGTGGGCGCCCTTCCCGTCGTTCCCGCGGAGGCACGAGCCCCGCCCCGGGGGGCCACCCTTGCACAACCCGTCCACCCCACCGAGGGCCCTCACCCAAACCCTCTCCCCCAGGAGAGGGAGCCAGACGTCCTGACCCTCCCAATCGCACTTCCGCTCACCCTTGCAAAGGCCTCTTGCGTTGCTGTGCGACGGCGCCTGCTCACTCACCCCCGGAGCCAGGGCACCGGGAGGACGCGCCCCCAGATGCGCCGAACCCGCATCCTGAAGTATGCGCCCTTGCCGAACAGTGTGCCGGTGACGAGCAGCAGCAGGGAGTACGACGGCGTGATGAGGGCCACGTAGACAGCACGATACCCCCACGGCCCGGACCAGAGCGAGCCCTCCATCCCGATAACGCTGTTCAGCAGGACGTGCCCAAGGGACGCCGCGAGCGCGCCGTTGACCGCGAACACCAGCATGACGACCGGATAGTGGAGCATGTCCCACGCTTGACGGGCGCGGGTGCTCATCGAGTCTCGGGGTCCGGAAACACGGTCACCCCACGTCCTGCCGCGCCTCGATGCCCGCCAGCGCCTCCACCGCCTTCACGATGGCCTGCGTGCCCTCGTCGCTGCCGCCCATCGCCTCCACAGCGGTGAGATACTGCCGTGCAAGCCCGGTGACCGCGAGGGGTACGTGCCGGTCCTGGGCTGCCTCCAGGATGAGCCGGAGGTCCTTCTGCTGCAGCTTCACCATGAAACCGGGCGCGAAGTCCCGCTGCGCCATCCGTGGCCCGAGATTGGACAACTGCCACGATCCCGCCGCGCCGCCCGACACCGCCTCAACCGTCTTGAGCAGGTCAGCGCCCTGCGACGCCGCGAACACGAGCGCCTCGGCCACCGCCGCACACGTCCCGGCGACGAGGATCTGGTTCACCAGCTTCGTGGTCTGCCCCATGCCGGACGACCCCATCAGGGTGATGCTCTTCCCCATCGCCTCGAACACCGGCAGGCACCGCTCAAACGTGTCCGGCTCGCCGCCGACCATGATGGTGAGCGTGCCCTGCTGCGCGCCCCAGGAGCCGCCGCTGACCGGCGCGTCCAGCATCGCGATGCCGCGCTCGGCGAGCCGTTCTGCAAGCGCCCGCGTCTCAGCAGGCGATATGGTGCTCATGTCGATGAGCACGGAGCCTTCACTCATCGTACCGGCGAGACCGCCCTCGCCCTCCACCACGGCCAGCACGTCCGGCGTGTCCGGCACCATCGTGATGACGACCGACGCCGTCTGACCGACCTCAGCGAGGGATGCAGCGACCGCGACGCCATCCGCGCGCAACGCCTCTACCCGCGACGCAGTGCGGTTGTACGCGATGACTTCGAAGCCCGCCTTTGCGAGGTTCCGGGCCATCGGCGCGCCCATGATGCCCGTCCCGACGACGCCAACGGTCTCGCGCTCAGCCATCACCGGCCCTCCTCGGCGGAGCGCGCTCCGTCCACGTACGCCCTCGCCGCGTTCAGCAGCAGCACGTTCGCGCCGGTCAGGAAGAGCTGCACGCCCCGGTCGCGCCAGTAGGCGTAGTCCTCCGGCGTACGAGCGATCGTGCCGGCCGTCTTGCCCGCCGCAACTATCTTCTCCGTGAGCTGTTCGATCATCTCCAGCACGAACGGATGCTTCGCCTCGCCTGGAACGCCCAGGGCGACCGACAGGTCGGAGGGGCCAAGGAAGACTGAGTCCACGCCGTCGGTGTTGATGATCTCGTCGGCGTTGTCGATGCCGTCGCGGGTCTCGATCTGCACCATCACGACGGTCGCCTCGTTCGCCATGTCGGTGTAGCCGGGGGTGGTCGCGAAGTCGTTGGCTCGCACGCCCGCCAGCCCGCGCCTGCCCACCGGGGGGTACTTCACCGAGTTCACAACGTATCGTGCGTCCGCCGCGTTGTTGACCATCGGGATCATCACGCCGAGCACGCCTGCGTCCAGGTACTTCGACATCACCTGCTGGGTGTTCTCGCCCACACGCGCCATCGCTGCGACACCCCTGGCTTCCGCGGCCCGCACCATATCCACGGCGTCGCCAGCCGCTATGGGGTTGTGCTCGCCGTCGATCATCACATAGTCCACGCCCGCGACTGCGAGGAGTTCCACCGTCGTGGGGGACTCGATGCTGACAAATACCCCCACGAGGGGATCCCCTGCCCGCAGCCTTGCTCTGAACCGCCCATCGATCATCCTGCTTCTCCTTCTCCGGACACGTACGCCCGGCGCGCTGCCCGTACCTGACGGGCAACGAACACGGCGCCTCCCGTTGCCACGATGCTCAAGTAGCTGATGCTCCTGTCCACGAGCGCGACGGCCAGCGCCGCCTCAACCGCGAGTTCCAACCCCAGCAAGCCCGTTACGCCGGTCTCCACCAGCCCCAGTCCCCCGGGTGTCAGCGGGACCGCGGTGAGCAGGCCGTTCGCCATGGGCACGAAGAGCACAAGCCCCAGCGCCACCGGCGTCCCGACCGCCATCACCACGCAGAACAGCCTCCCGGCCTCCGACAACCACCCCGCCACACCGAGAGCGAATACGACATGCATGCGTCCGAAGCTGTCCATCGTGCCGCTATGGAAGCGGTGGTACATCTCGCGAAGCCGTTCCGGCAGGCGGGGGGCCACCCACCGCCGCGCGAGGACCATCGCCGCGAGTCCTGCGCCAACAACCAGAATCGCTCCCACCGCAACTCCCACCAGGAAGACCGGCGGCACGATCTGCCCACCGATGAACAGCGCTCCGACGCCTATCGTGATGAGCAACGCGACGACCACAAGGTCCACGAACCGGTCGGCCATAACGGTGCCCATGCTTCGGGAGAAACTCGTGTTCGTGTCGCTCGAGTATGCGTAGGCACGGTAGGCGTCGCCCATCCTGAACCACGTCACCGAGTTCACGAACCAGCCCATCAGGATGATCCGGCCGGCGTACGCCACCGAGGGCGGCGGCCCGCCGCCGTGGCGGTGGGCATTCGCGATCAGCACACGCCAACGCGCGCCCCGGAAGATGAACGTGCTGTAGTGCGCGACGAACGCCGCAGCGTACCACCACAGGTTCAACGTGGTGATGTGCTCCCACGTGTCGCTGAATCCGATGTCCAGCTTGTTCGTGAGCAGCGCAATCACAAGGATGAGCGCAACCAGCGGGATACCGGTCTTCGGCGACAGGAGCCTGCGTTTCAGCGACTGGTTGGATCTGAGGGCTGTCAGGACGTTTGCCACGTAGTTAAGCCTAAATCAGTGGACGTTTGGCCGGTATCCCCGCTTTCCTCGGATATCGCACGGGAGTGGATTCTACTTTCTCCACTACGGTGACGTGGTGGTTTTCCAGGCCGGCTTGGACTCCCACCTGCTCCACCTCCACGACGCGCCCGCCAAGCAGGGCGGTTGCCCCGGCGTGCGCGGCAGCCTCTGACGGGGCATCAGATCCCCGCTGGCTGAACAGTGCGCCTCCCGTCCTGCAGAAGGGCAGGGCCAGTTCGAGCACGAGCGGCCACGGACCGAGCGCACGGCAGACAGCGACATCGAACGACTCACGCAGCGCGGGCTCGCGCGCGGCGTCTTCAGCCCGGGCCTGCAACACTCCGACTTCCAGGCCCAGCTCCTCACGAACGCGCTCCAGGTATGCCGTCTTCTTGCGCGTGGCGTCCACAAGCAGCACCCGCAGCGAGGGCTCGGCTATCGCCAGAACGAGGCCCGGGAACCCACCTCCCGTCCCGACGTCGACCATCCGCCCCTCGTGCAGCCCGGCGCGGCGGATGAGCGGCAGCAGCGTGAGCGAGTCGAGCACGTGGCCCCGGAGCACATCGGAGAGCGCTGCTTCCGACATCAGCGACGCTGATGTGTTGCAGGAGTGAAGCAGCTCCACCATCCGTCGAACCTGCTCCAACCGCTCAGGAGCGAGCGGTACTCCGAGTCCGGCAGTCGCCTCGACGAATCCATCCCAGTCCAACGGCGTGTAGGACACTATCTCTTACGCCGTCTCGCAAGAATGACGAGCGCGGTGGCCAGCGCCCCCGCGGCAGCCACGATGAGCGGCGCGCGGCGGGATACAGGAGGATGGTACAGCCGATACGAGACCGGGAGCGGCCGTTGAGGCGCCTGCGCAGGACCGGAGGCAGAAGCGCCACCAGCGGCATCCGCAAGATGGCTCGCCGCCTCGCTGCCGAACGCTTCGACGTATCCGCGCACAAGCCCGTCCGCCGCGGCGCGCAGGAAGGCATCCCGCTCCTGCGTGGGGAGATAGCGATAGGCGCGCCCATCGAGTTCTCGCGTCAGCATCTCCTTCTCAACCAGGCGGTTCAACACCGTCATGACGGTCTTGTAGTTCGCGTCCCCGAGCCGGTCCACGACGTCCTGGACGGAGAGCGGGCGCCCGGCCGACCACGCGACATCCATCAGTCGCCTCTCCAGCGGCCCGAGCGACGTGACCGGCGCCTTATGCCCCGTTGCTTCCTGCATGCCCGCCTTTCCTACTCTTCGTCAGAACTCAGAGCCTACTCAACGTAAGAGCACGAGAGGAGAGTGTCAACCGCCCGAGAACGCCTCCTTCAGCGAGTTCATCACCCCACGAGACCACGTGGCGCGGCGCGCTGGCGTAAGATTGGGGGACGCTCGTCGAAGTCCGCGGGGAGCACCCCGCTCGCAGGGAGAACGACTCGATGCCACTGCTGTACGAAACCGCCCGGAAGGGCGCGTCCATGTCCGCCTCAGAGGTCAACGCCATCGCCGACAGGCTGCGTGGCCAGATCGCCGGTGAAGTGCGGATGGACCACTACAACCGCCTCATGTACTCCACCGACGCCTCCATCTTCCAGATGACGCCCGTCGGTGTGGTAGTGCCCCGCACGGCGGACGACGTCGAGGCCACGATCCGCATCGCGCGCGAGCACGGCGTGCCCGTCACGCCACGCGGCGGCGGCACGGCGCTGGCAGGACAGACGACGAACCACACCATCGTCATGGACTTCTCCAAGTACATGCGCAACGTGCTGGAGGTCTCCCCGGAGGAGCGTTGGGCGCGCGTCCAGCCCGGCATTGTCAACAACCACCTCTCCGCCGCAGTGCGCCAATACGGCCTCATGTACGGCCCGGACCCCGTCACCAGCGCGCGCGCCACGGTCGGCGGCGGCATCGGCAACAACTCCTGCGGCCCCCACTCCGTCATCTACGGCAAGACGCTCGACCACATCCTCGAGGTCGACGCCATCCTCTCGGACGGCAGCCGCGCCCACTTCTCGCCCCTCGCCGGCGAGGCGCTGGAGGACAAGTTCTCGCGCAACGACCTGGAGGGCGCTATCTACCGCGAGACGCGCCGCCTCGCGTGGGAACACGCCGACGAGATAGCTCAGCGCTTCCCCCGCATCCTCCGCCGCGTCATGGGCTACAACCTCGACGACTTCACCGGCGACGGCCCCATGAACCTCACGCGTGCCGTCGTCGGCTCGGAGGGAACGCTCGTTGCCGTCACGGAGGCACGGGTGAACCTCGTACCCCTCCCACGCTACAAGGGACTCGGCGTCGTACACTTCACCGACCTCATCGAGTGCATGGAGGCTTCCGTACCACTCCTGGAGCACAGCCCGTCTGCCGTTGAGCTCGTCGGGCACATGATCATCGACAACTGCAAGGTGAACCCCGGCTACCGCAGCCTGCTCGACTATTTCATCGGCGAACCGCGCGAGCTCTTGTTCGTCGAGTTCTACGGCGACTCGCCGCGAGAGGTGCAGTCGAGGCTCGAAGCGATGAAGGCCGACATGGAGCATCGCCGCCTCGGCTACGCCACGATGATCACGAACGACCCCATCGAGCAGCAGCGGTGGTACGCCCTCCGCGAGGCCGGGCTGGGGCTGGCGATGGCGCTCAAGGGCGACGCCAAGCCGCTGCCGTACGTGGAGGACACGGCCGTCTCGCCAGAGCAGTTGCCGCAGTACGTCCGCCGGTTCGAGGAGATCATCGCGAAGCACGACACCGAGGCCGCTTACTACGGCCACGCGTCGACCGGTTGCCTGCACATACGGCCCGTCGTCAACCTCAAGCAGCACGAGGGCGTCGAGAAGATGGCCTCCATCGCGGAGGAGATCGCGGACCTTGTCCTGGAGTTCGGTGGCAGCCTCACCGGCGAGCACGGGGACGGCATCGTGCGCGGGGTCTTCACGGAGAAGATGTTCGGCTCCGAGCTGTACCAGGCGTTCAAGGAACTGAAGCAGACGTTCGACCCGGACGGGACCATGAACCCGGGCAAGATCATCGAGACGCCCGGACTGCGCGAGAACCTCCGCATCGGCCCCGACTACACGGCGATCGACGTCCCCACGTACCTCGACTTCAGCGAGGACGGCGGCTTCGGGGCGCACGTGGAGATGTGCAACAGCCAGGGAGCGTGCCGCAAGCTGGACGGCGGCATGTGCCCCTCCTTCATGGCGACACGCGAGGAAGAGCACTC
This sequence comes from Chloroflexota bacterium, assembly GCA_028874795.1. Classification (GTDB taxonomy): domain Bacteria; phylum Chloroflexota; class Dehalococcoidia; order Lucifugimonadales; family Australimonadaceae; genus Bin16. The sequence continues at coordinate 32,972 of JAPPHT010000027.1, read as the reverse complement.
CACCCGCGCCCGCGCCACCATGCTCCGCATGATCATCAGCGGCAAGCTTCCCGCCGACGAACTGACCGGCAAGCGGCTGTACGACACGATGGACCTCTGCGTCGAGTGCAAGGCGTGCAAGGCCGAGTGCCCCTCCAACGTGGACATGGCCAAGCTGAAGTCCGAGGTGCTGAGCAAGTACTACGAGAAGCACGGCCTGCCGCTGCGCGCCCGAGCGTTCGGCGAGGTCGCGCGGCTCAGCCGCATCGGCCAGGCCATCGCGCCGGTCACGAACCTGCTGGGCAGCCTGCCGCCGTCGAAGCTGTTCGCCGAGCGCGTCTTCGGCATCGCCCGCCAGCGCCCGCTGCCGAAGTTCGCGCTGCGCCGCTTCTCGTCGTGGTTCGCGCGCCGCGAAACGCAGGCGCAGAAGGGCACGCGAGGCGACGTCATCTACTTCCACGACACGTTCACCGAGTACATGACGCCGGAGGTGGGACGCTCCGCCGTCCGCGTGCTGGAAGCGCTCGGCTATAACGTGAGCATCGAGACCCGGCGCGGCTGCTGCGGCAGGCCGCTCATCTCCAAGGGACAGCTGAAGAAGGCGAAGGGCTGGGCGCAGAAGAACGTGGACGTGCTCGCTCCGCACGCGCAGCGCGGCACGCTCATCGTCGGCACGGAGCCGTCGTGCCTGCTGACGCTCCGCGACGAATACCCGGAGCTACTGCGCAGCGGCGCCGCGAGGTCCGTGGCGAGCCAGGCGTTCATGCTGGACGAACTGCTGGTCAAGCTCGCGGCCGAGGAGCCGGACGCGGTGCGCGCCGCGTTCGCGGAGGGTAGCAAGCCCCAGATGCAGGTGCACGGCCACTGTCACCAGAAGGCGCTCGTGGGCGCCGGCCCGACGCTCGAAGCGCTCCGCCTCGCCGGCTACGAGCCGGAGCTGATCGACTCCGCGTGCTGCGGCATGGCGGGAACGTTCGGCTTCGAGAAGGAGCACTACGAGACGTCGAAGGCTATGGGCTCGCTCAAGCTCTTCCCTGCGATCGAGGCCGAGGAGAAGCGGGGCTGGCCGGTTGCCGTCTCCGGCATCTCGTGCCGCCAGCAGATCGGGCACTTCACGTCCAAGAAGCCACGCCACTGGGCGGAGTACCTCGCGGACGCACTGCGCTAGGGGGAGACCAAGGAGGAAGGCGTTACGCCTTCTTCTTCGGTAAGAGGTCTTCAATGCGTGGCGGCTTGCGGGAGTTCACCTCAGGCTTGTCCGGCACTTTCTTCGGGCCCGTCCCCTCAATCAGTACCCCCTTGCGAGAAGTTTCCGACGATGGCACTTGGAGACCTCCTTGCTTCATGGCTGGCCTGTATTCACCATATCATGGACGGTGGTAGCGCTCCAACCTTGTGCGGTTCGCGGGGATTCTGAGCCCTTCGGGTTCCGGAAGTAGGCGTACGCCATTACCGATTCAACCTCTCTCAAGACAATGAACTCGTATGTCACTTGGTTTGATTCTCCCGGTTCTATGACAAACTCCCCTTTCTTCCAACGGTGCTGAATGGTGTCGTAGACGGGCCATTGGATATTGGTTTCTTCTTTGTCTGAGAAGACTTGGCCATACCAATGCTCGATCTGTTCGTCTTCAAAAGGGGCTACTACCTGCAAGTAGTACGTCCCTTCGTATAGCTCAATCCCAACTTTGGAACTGTTATGCAATGTCGCCGTAACCGCAATATGTGTGTAACTGTCGCTGATGGCCCTGTGGGACACTGCCTGCGTTATGGTGATGTGAGGCTCAAAATCGCGGAATGCTCTCAGTTTGAAGTAGGCCCAATAGCCACCAACCACGATGGCTGCAGCAGCGAACGCCGTCTGTATGACCTCCGCCATCTCTCCGATCGTGCGCATGCCCGACGTTCCTCGCTCCAACAGGAACGGGGTTGCGCCTGCAACAATGACTACGGCCAACGCAAGCAATCCGGAACGCCACATGGATATCTCACCTCCTGCGATGCCAACTCCGTGTCACCCTACAAGGACGCGCATCAACCACAGAAGGGGCAGATGTCACTATCGCGGACCCTGAGCACGCCCACCCGTCGCTCACACGCCCACGCCCCCGTCCGGTAGAATCGGCGGGCCCCGATCTTCCCCGCGAGGAGTTGTCCCATGCCTGGCCCGCTCGACGGCATACGCGTGATAGACCTCACCCGCATCCTGGCAGGCCCGTTCTCAACGATGCTCATGGCCGACCTCGGCGCGGACGTCATCAAGGTCGAGCAGCCCGAGACTGGCGACCCAGCGCGCGGCAACGGGCCGTTCCTCTCGCCGGAGGGCGCGGAGACCGATGAGCAGGCGTTCAGCACCTACTTCATGAGCATCAACCGGGGGAAGCGAAGCATCGCCATCGATCTCGCCAACCCGAAGGGGCGTGAGGTGCTGCTGCGGCTCGCCGAGACCGCCGACGTGCTCATCGAGAACTTCCGTCCCGGCTCGATGCAGCGGCTGGGGCTGGACTACGAGGCGGTGCGGACCCGCAACCCGCGCATCGTCATGTGCTCGGTTTCCGGCTTCGGTCAGACGGGGCCGTACGCCCAACGCGCTGCGCTCGATGTCATCGTGCAAGGCATGGGCGGCATGCTGAGCATCACGGGCGAGCCCGGACGCGGCCCCGTGCGCCCGGGCGCGAGCATAGGCGACATCACGGCGGCGCTCTTCGCGACCATCGCGATCCAGAGCGCACTGCTCGAGCGCGAGCGCTCCGGCGAGGGGCAGTACATCGACATCGGCATGCTGGACTGCCAGGTCTCCATCATGGAGAACGCGTTCATGCGCTATTTCACGCTCGGCCAGGTGCCGCAGCGCATCGGCACGCGCCACCCGAGCTCCACGCCGTTCCAGGCGTTCCAGACCGCAGACGGCTACGTCGTGGTCGCCATCATGGGAGGCGGGACCGACCAGTGGCCACTCTTCTGCGCGGCAATCGACCACGTCGAACTGATGGACGACGCTCGATACCTCACCGGGTGGTCGCGCACGCAGCACTACGAAGAGCTGATACCGGTGATCGAAGAGGCGATGCTGCAGAAGACGACCGCCGAATGGGTGGAGGTACTGAACGAGATGGGCGTCCCGGCGGGGCCGGTGCAGGACATCGCCCAGGTGGCGGGGGACCCCCAGGTGAACCACCGGGAGATGTTCGTGGATCTGGACCACCCTGCGCTGGGACCGGTGCGGTTCACCGGCAATCCCATCAAGCTCTCGCGAACGCCCAGCGGTCCCCGCCGCGTCCCGCCTCAGCTCGGGGAGCAGACGATCGAGGTGCTGACCGCCGACCTCGGCATGACGGAGGAGGAGGCGGCCGCTCTGCTGAACGAGGGAGCTGTGGCGTGATATTCGGCGCACTGCTCTCACTCACTTCTGCGTTCTCGTTCGCCGTCAACTCCATCCTCGTCCGCAGAGGCATCGCGGGAGCAGGCGCGACGGCGGCCCAGGGTGCGCTGATCACCGTGGTCCTGGGAGTGCCCTTCGGTTTCGTCGCCGTGCTGGCGACCGGACAGGTCCTGCGCTTCGGCGAAGTGTCGCCGATGGGCTACCTGCTGCTCTTCGGAGCGGGCGTCGTCCACTTCGTCATCGGCCGGTACTGCAACTACCGCGCGATCGGGGCTATCGGAGCGTCCCGCTCCAGCCCCCTTCAGAGCTTCGCGACTCCGTACAGCATCCTCATGGCCGTCATCCTGCTCGATGAGGCCGTGACGCCTCTGATGTTGGTGGCGATCGGCCTGGTGCTGGTCGCCCCCACAATCATGATCGAGCGGCGTCCCCGTACGCCTGCGCCCGCCCCGGCCCCGGCACGTCCGGGCAGGGGCACATCCACGCCGCCAGCGCAAGCACTCGAACTGCGGCAGCTCGAGGGGTACATCTTCGCAGCGTTGGCAGGTGTTGCGTACGGGACGAGCCCGCTCTTCATCCGCGCTGCGCTGGCAGATGCAACGCGAACGGCAGCGATAGGCACGTTCGTCGCCTACGTAGGAGCTGCGGCTGTGCTCCTCGCGACTATGGCGTTGCCCGGACGGCGCCAACTGATGAGGTCCATCAACGTGTACTACATGCGGTTGTTCGGCGGCGCGGCGTTCTCGGTATTCTTCGCCCAGCTGCTCCGCTTCTTCGCTCTTTCGATGGCTGACGTCATCGTCGTGGCGCCGCTGCAGCGCATGGTCGGCGTCTTCACGATCGTGCTCACGTACCTCGTGAACCGCTCGTTCGAGACGCTCACTTGGCGTGTGGGTCTTGGTGTGCTGGTCTCCGTCTCCGCTTCCGCGCTGCTGATCTACGCAGCGAGCACAAGCTGAGTACGGGAAGGGCAGGAATGACGGGGCCTCTCATGCCGCCATCCCATGACCGACCGCACGGAGGTGCTTACGCCCTGAGCGCCGGCTCCGGCATGCCGAAGGAAGGAGTGGCAGCGTGATACTCGGCGCGCTGATCGCGCTCGCTTCGTCGTTCTCGTTCGCTGTCAACTCCATCCTCGTACGGAGGGGCATCACGGGTGCGGGAGCTACGGCAGCGCAGGGCGCGTTCATCAGCGTGCTGCTCGGGGTGCCGCTTGGCCTCGTGGCCGTACTGGCAACCGGCCAGCTGTTCAGATTCGGCCAGTTCGCCCTGGACGGCTACCTCCTGCTCGCCGGCGCCGGAGTCGTCCACTTCGTCATCGGACGCTACTGCTACTACCGGGCGATCGGGGCCATCGGCGCGCCCCGCACCGTGACGATCCAGACCATCGCCGTGCCGTACAGCATCGTCATGGCGATGCTTCTCCTCGGCGAGCGTCCGACGCTCCCGATGTACGTGGGCATCGCGCTCATCCTTGGCAGCCCAGCGCTGATGATAGAACGGCCGAAACGCCCCGCCAGCGTGGCCCGGGATCGTCCCTCAGTCCCGGGCGGAGGCGGGACAAGGCAGGTAAGTGCCGCTCCCGCGGTCGAACTGCACATGGTCGAGGGCTACGTCTTCTCTCTGCTCTCGTCGGTGGCTTACGGCACCAGCCCCATCCTGATACGCGCCGCGATGGAGGGCGCAACGGACGCGGCCGCCGTCGGCACGTTCATCGCGTACGTCGGCGCGGCGGCGGTGCTCATCGTGTCGCTCGCGCTGCCCGCTCAGCGCCACCTGGTCGGCACCATCAGCGTCCGCTACCTGAGGATATTCGGCGGTGCGGGCCTGAGCGTCTTCACAGCGCAACTGCTGCGTTTCTTCGCGCTCTCACTCGCCGGCGTGAGCGTCGTCAACCCGCTCATGCGCACCGTGAGCATATTCACGCTCATCCTCTCGTACGTCATCAACCGGAGGCTGGAGCACATCACTCCGGGCGTCGTGCTCGGCGTGCTGGTGTCGTTCGCGGGATCTGCCCTGCTGGTCTACGCGGCGGCCGTAGCCTGAGCGGCTACGCCTGCGCGAGCCGCAACGCCGCCTCGTACTGCTCCCGCGTGTTGAGGTTCGTGAGCGTCAGCGGATCGTCCACCGAGACGAGCATGCGCTCGCCACGGTGACGCGACACGACTTCGCGCAATCCCTGACGCTCCTCCGTGATGGCCCGCAGCTCCGGCAGTAGTGCAGCATCGAACAGCGGTGGATGGCCTGCATTGCCGTCGAGCGACGGCACGGCGATGGCGGGTCGGGACGCGAGCCATGCCTCCAGCAGCCGTGAGAGCAGCGCTCCCGAGCGCGGCTGATCGACCGAAATGATGAGCACCCCTGCTATGTCGTCCGGCAGTGCGCGCAGCCCGGCTGTGATGGAGGTCGTGCGCCCCTCCCGGTAGCGCGGGTTCTCGACGATCTGGAGGGGCTCCGGGCCGGTGAGCACCTGCCGCAGGCGGTCGGCGAGGTGTCCGAGTACGGCGACGATGGGCTCGTAGCCCGCCCTTGCGAGCGCGTGCGCCTGGTGCGCAAGCAGCGGCCTGCCGCTCGTCCAGGGCAGCAGCGCCTTCATCTCCTGCATCCGCGTCGACTCTCCGGCCGCCAGCAGCACCGCGGCGACGCGAGGCTCTCTCTCCGTCATGGCGGACATCTTACCGCCGCTGGTAATCTTGGCGCAGACCCATCGCTCTCCCGTTCGGAGGTCTCCCATGCCGGTTCCGCACGACCAGTTGCACGCTCTCGCCCACGCGCTGAGCGACGCCGAGCACAACGCGACGCCCGTTCCGCCGCTTACCGAGCAGGCCCCGGGTCTCACGTCCGAGGAGGCGTACGCCATCGCGGCCGATATCGTCGTGCACGAGCTGGAGCACGGGCATCGCATCGTCGGACGGAAGGTCGGCCTGACGAACGAGGCGATGCAGGCCGTGTTCGGCATCGATTCCCCGGTCCTGGGCACGGTGTTCGACGACACGACGGTGCGGGACGGCGGCCGCATTAAGACGTCGGAGCTCATCCACCCGAAGGCAGAGCCGGAGCTGGCGTTCCGGCTGAAGTCACCGCTGCGCGGACCGGACGTGACGATGGGGGACGTGCTGGCCGCGACCGAGTACGTCTTTCCGGCGCTGGAGATCGTCGACAGCCGCATCGAGGGGTGGCGCATCCGGGAACAGGACATGATCGCGGACAACGGCGTGGCGGCGCGGGTCGTCATCGGGAGCACACGGCTGCCTCCCGGCGCGTTCAACCTGTCGACGGAGGAGGTCGTCCTCTACCGCAACGGCGAGGAGTTCGAGCGTGCGAGGGCGTCTGCGGTGCTGGGGAACCCGGCCCGCTCGGTGGCCTGGTGTGCGAACAAGCTGGCGGAGCTCGGGCAGGGGCTGCGTCCGGGAGAGTTCGTCATGACGGGCACCATCACCTCGGCGATGGACGTCAGCGCCGGCGACACGGTCCACGCCGAGTTCGCAACGCTCGGCCTCGTGAGCGTGCGGTTCACGTAGGGGCGGTGGCGGTGACCTGACCTTCGGAGCTTGCCAACGGGCGGCTGTCACGTTTGAGAACGATCGCCCACAGTGATGCCGATTATCACGCCTGGCCGGGTTTGAGAGCCGCGTAGGCCTCATAAGTCTTCGGTCCGGGAACTGACTTGATGTGCTCCCAAGCCGCTACGGCCTCGGTGCGGCTCTTTCTCTTGTTCACAGGGTCTGTTCTGAAGTCCGTGATGAAATTGTTGAACCGAGCGGCGGGGATCCGCGGCAGACGGCCCTCCGTGCACATGAGCTCCAGTAGTCGGTCGGCGAGGTCGGCGTACGTGATGTTCGTGCCCGACTGGAGCTGCGTACGACGCCAGTTATTGAGCCAGTACCACTGGCCTGACTTGTCCTTCACCGACGGGGCACGCGCGTGGACGAGGTCCAGCAGGAAGGCTTTCGTGCTTCGGTCATCCACATAGTTCCGGACGATCGTTCCTGCCGCAAGCTCGTCCCGCTGTTTGCCGCGCCGTTGGCCAATCTCCGGTCTGGCAAGCGGGACACTCCCCGTTCGAAGGAACTCCCGGATGGATGCTTCTACCTCGAGCTTGTGCCGGCGGCCAACTGCTATGCCGAGTTGGCGCGCAAATACCTTGAGGTCTGCGGCATAGTAATAGCCATCATTAAACTCCTCGACCGACATCGAGGGCCGAAGCCTGTCCATTTCACTCTCCCAAGAACATTCTATGCAGTCCAACTCACTCGCACAGGTCAGCTGCCCAGAGCACGCTGGCGCACCGCGGCGGCGATGATGCTCTCGATGAAGGCGGCCTTGGCGTCGGTATAGGCCTCGCGGTAGTTCCGGTGCCTCGCGGCGAGGTCGCGTTTCAGGCGCTCGTAATCGCGGGCGGCTTCGGGGTGCGTCCTGAGATAGTCGCGGAAGGCAAGGTGCGTCCGGATGGCGGGATGGCCCGCCGGAAACATGTGGATGTGCGCGACGGTGCGGCCATTGACGTCCTTCTCGAAGTAGAGGCGTCCGGAGATGCCGTTCTCGCCGAGGCAACGGTAGCCGAGCATCGCCATGCGGGCGACGGCTGCATGGGCTTCCGCCGGGCCCGCGGCGACCGGCATGATGTCCAGGACGGGCTTCGCGGCCAGTCCCGGCACGGCGGTGCTGCCGACGTGGTGCACCTCGTCGACCAGGGGCCCGCAGGCCGCCAGGATGGACGCCGCCTCCCGCTCGAAGGCGAGAGGCCAGTCAGGGTTGTACTCGACTATCTCGACGTGTCCGCCCGGCGTGCCGAGGGAGCGCCATGGGTCGGTGCCGGTCACCTCTCACCTTCCCGGGGAACGGTCTGGAGGTGAAGGTACTTCCTCAATGGGTCGCCGTCCACCTTGCCCGCTTTGCCTGCCGGTGCTAGTGTCAGCCCGCCCCCCGAGCGAGAGAGGACCGGTCTCGACGGCGCACCCCACACTCGACCGGCCTCGTTGACCGCAAGGGATGACGGGAGGCGACTGATGGAGATCCACGAAGCCCTTTTTGCCGTTGGCGTGCTCATCGTCGTCGCCAAGCTGCTGGAAGGCGTCTTCAAGCGCCTCGGCCTGAACGCCATCTTCGCCTACGCCATCGCCGGGGTGGTCCTCGGCCCCATGACCGGCCTCGTCCACACCGGCAGGGAGATCGACCTCATCCTCAGCATCGGCATCTTCATGTTCTTCTTCCTCATCGGACTGGAGGAGTTGGACATCGCCGGCTTCCTCGCCGCCATCCGTGGCCGCATCTTCTTCACCGCCGTACTTGCCGTCACCCTCTCCATGCTCGTCTCCCTCGCGGTCACGACCGACTACATCTTCGACCTCGGGCTGGGCCTCACCTTCACCGAGGCCCTGGGGCTCGCGGGCGTGCTCTCCCTCTCCAGCCTGGGCGTCGTCGCGAAGGTGCTCATCGACGAGGGCCGGTTGCGCGAGCCCGTCGGCGTGCAGATATTCACCGCGGTCATCATCGTTGAGCTGATCGCTCTCTTCATCGTGGGCTTCGCCATCAGCGGGCACTTCTCGGCGGACGAGCACGGCGTCCTCGACGCGGCGGGCGTAGGCATCGTCATCGCACAGATCGTCGGGTTCGCCATCGTCACATGGTTCGTGGCCAGCAAGCTGTTGCCACGGGCCCTCGGTCTGCTGCACCGCATCCTGCGCGTGCCCCAGTTCGCCCTCGGCATACTTCTCGGGGGCCTCTTCCTCGTTGTCGTCGCCGCCGAACAGGTGGGGCTGCACGGCTCCCTGGGCGCGCTCCTCTTCGGCGCCGCCCTCTCCTTCCTGCCGTACCAGATGCGACGCGACATCATGCCCGGCATGCGCGGGGCTGCCGAGGGCTTCTTCGTGCCGCTGTTCTTCGCTTCCGCGGGCCTGTATCTCAGCCTGGAATTCATAAAGCTGCCCCTGGAGACGATCCTGGCGCTTGCCCTCGTTCCCCTGGCAGGCAAGATCGGCGCCTCATTCCTCAGCGCCTACGTCACACGGGTCGACGCGCCCTTCGCCACGGCAGTGGGCCTCACGGCGAAGGGGGTCGCGGAGATCGCGCTCCTCCTGGTGATGCTGCAGAGCGGCGCCATCGGCAAGGACATCTTCTCCCTGCTGGTGCTGGTGATGCTGGCTTACATCATGCTCACGCCTATGGGGATCGGTTACGCGCTGCGGCGGATGGCCCGCGGCACACGCGAGATCTCGTTGGACAAGATCCCGCCGTCGTTCGAGCGATTCGTGCTGGACGAGGTCAGGGTGCGCGACCTGCTGGACCCCTACCGCCTCCACCCGGAGGCTTCACAGACGGTCAAGACCTTCGCGGAAGACTGGCTGTTGCAGGACCAGCACGACTACGTGGTCGTGGAGCACGGTACGCTGGCTGGCATCGTGTCCGTGAGCATGCTGCGTTACCTGCCCCGAGCCGAGTGGGAACACACGCCGCTCAACCAGATGCTGCGGCAGCAGACGCCGACCGCTTCCACCGACGACTACGTGGAGGACGCGCTGCAGCACATGACCGAGAACTCCCTCTCCGCCCTCCCCGTCGTCGACGCCGAGACCGGCGCATTCAAAGGCTCCATCACCGCCCACGAGATACTGGAGATGCTGCTCCTCAGCGCGCGGGGCCAGTAGCGGACGGGCGGTCTAGGACGACGAGAGCAGCAGCCTGACGTACTCGTCTCCGGGGGCCTCGATGAGCTCCGGGTACGTCCCGGTCCGGAGGATGTGCCCGTCCCGTATGATGGCGATGCGGTCTGCCATGGCGCGGGCATCGGAGACGCTGTGCGTCACGTACAGGGTCGTAGCGCCAAGCTCGTCGTGAAGCCGCCTGATCTCCGTGCGCATCTTGGGCCTGCTGATCGGGTCCAGGCTGCTCAGGGGTTCGTCCATGAGGTACGTCCTGGCGTCAGTGACCATCGCCCGCGCGAGCGCCACGCGCTGGCGCTCACCGCCCGACAACTCGTCAGGCTTGCGTGGGAACAGGTACTCCCTGAGACCGACGCGCCGGGTGACGTCTCCCACCCGCGCTCGGATCTGGTCGTCCGTCCAGCGTCGCACTTTCAGCGGCAGGGTGAGGTTGGAATAGCCGCGATCTTCCACCACCCGCAGGTGCGGCCAGAGGGCCAGACTCTGGAATATGAGCTGAACGGGTCTGCGCCCGACCGGGACGTCGTTCATGTACTCGCCGCCGATGTAGATGTCCCCCTGGTCCTGCCGCTCGAGGCCGGCGATCAGGCGCAGCAAAGTGGTCTTTCCTGACCCGGACTCGCCCATGACGGCGACGAATTCACCCGCGTCTACGGAGAAGTCCGCGATGTCGACTGCGGGACTCTCCGTCCTGGGGTACTGGAACTTCAAACGCAGTAAACGTATGCCGCTCATCTCTTCCTCTCCCGCCAAAGTATAGGACAGCGAACACTGCGCATGCGCTTCACAAGGATGGGGTTGCTCGATGGAATCCCAGTTCACAAGGTTTCAGGCCGTGCCCACACCATCGCCGTCTGCCGCCGACGTTGGCCCGTCACCCGGAGCAGGCCCGGGCGTTGGCTCCGAACGGGGAGCCTCGGACGCTGCCGGGGCGGGCTTCCTCCGCCGGAATACACGCCTGAGGACCGCCCGCAAGAACCGAAGCGCGAACTCCAGCAGCACCAGGAACAGCAAGTAGTAGAGGATGGTCTCCCGGTGCTCGTTGGCCCGCTCCAGGATCGACAGCGACTCGCCGATCTCGAAGAACGACGCGTCGATCAGGAAGATGGCCAGCACCGCGAACGGCAGGATCTTCGCGAGGTCGCGCGAGAGGTCCTCGTCGTAGTAGGCCGTCACGCGGATCGTGCTCACCGTCGCAAGCGCGATGAGCAGGGTGTCCTCGAAAACGCGGTCCTTCGCCAGGAACGTCAGGATGAGGGTCAGCACGGCGAACCAGAAGAATGCGAACAACGGGAACACGATGAGGTACTTGGTCACGTACATGACCACGCCCAGGATGCGCCGTATCGACCGATGGCGGGACGCTTCGTACCTGGACAGGTCCAACCCGAACATGTCCCTGGAGGCGACGAACCGGTAGAACCTGAAGATGAAGACAGCGTAGACACTTATGCCGAGGACGTAGACCGCCACGGGCCCCAGCAGGTCCAACGCGTGGACCACGTACAAGCCATCGGGGAAGATGGATTCCAGGTTCATGAGCACCGCCTGTTCACGTCCGCCACCGGCCCGGGAGTAATAGCCGCTCGACCAACACCGACTCTATACGTCCCCCGCGCATGCGTCACGCGGCGGACGTTAATCTCGCGGGTCGAGCCTTCGCAGGAACTCACGCGGTCGATCGGCCATGGCGAGCAGATAGCAGACCGCCGCCAGGATAGCGGCGACTCCCGCCAGCACGAACAGTCCTCCGGCAACGGACCCTGCCGCGGACAGTGCCGCCGCAACCAGCAGCAGTCCCCGCCGTACCCACCCGTGCAGGCGGAATACGGCCCATAGCGCGAGGAGAGCAGCCGCCACGATGAAGAGCGGCAGTACGAGGAACCACTGCGGGTCCAGGTCGCCTGCAGCGGTGGCGAACAAGCCGAAGGCGATGGCCCCCTGCCCTCCGCCAAGCACCGCGCCACCGAGCACGAGCGCACCAGCGTCCCGCCTCGGCCGCCAGCGGTTACGCTCCAGCCAGACGTACGGGACGGCAGCCGCAGCAGCAACCACGGCGAGCACGGCGATGAGAACGACCTGTGCAGCCATGCGCGGACTACCCTTCGTCTCCGATGGCGGTGACGGTGCTACCCGGTAGGTAGTGCTGGTTGGCCGCTTCCATGTTCTCTGCTACGCACCTGCGGACGCCACTGCCCGGTAGACCGCCGCAAGGCGGGCGGCGGACGCGTCCCACGTGAAGAGCCGGGCCCGCAACGCTCCAGCCTCACCCATGCGCTCGGCACACTGCGGGTCGCTCAGCACGGCATCGAGCGCCGCCGTCAGGGCGGCAACGTCGCCGGGTGGGCACAGAAGGCCTGTTTCCCCATGACGCACCAGCTCGCGCAGCCCACCCGCGTCAGAGGCGACGACCGGCGTGCTACAGGCCATCGCCTCCAACGCCGCCAAGCCGAACGTCTCGTGCAACGACGGCACAGCGCACACGTCGGCGGCGGCGTAATAGGCGGCCAACTCATGCTGCGGGACCGCGGGACGCCAGTCCAGCAGTCCGCTCGCTCCGCACGACCGCGCCATGCGCTGCAGCCACTCAACCCCTGCTTCGTCCTCCGTCCCGCCTACGACGAGCAGCCGGACACCCCGCGTATCGGGCAGGCGCGACAGTGCCTGCAGAAGCACGTCCGTGCCCTTGTAGGGCTCGATACGCCCCGCTGAGAGCACGACGCGGTCGTCTCGCTCAATCTTGAGGGCCGCACGCGCAAGGGCGCGCGACTGCGGCTTGAACAACGCCAGGTCAACGCCCATCGGAACGGCGTGCAGACGGTCCGGCGCCAGCCGCAGCAGTTGGCGGAGCAAGGTCGATTCGTCCTCGGTGAACGTAACGACGGCTTGAGAGTGGCGTACCGCGTCGGCCTCCGCGTTCTTCCGGGCATCCGGCTCCGGCGCACCTCCGGCGTGTTCCTTGATGGCCGCGATCGTGTGGCCGGTGAAGACGTGCGGAACGCCCAGGCCCTCCGCGAGCCGAAGTCCCGGCTCTGCCGACGTCCAGTAGTGGCTGTGGACGAGTGCGTAGTCTGTGCCGGCTGCCTCCACAGCGGCGAGCAGGCCATCTGCGAAGCGCTCCCCCTCGACATGAATGAGGCGCAACGGCGGTTGGTCATCGGCAGGAGCGATGCACTGGCCGTGGGAAGCGGCGTAGACATCCACGTGCACACCGGCCGGGGCGATCGCCCTCGGCATGCTGCGCAGGAAGACACTCATCCCACCTGCAGAGCCTGCTCCCGGAATGGCGAACGGGCAGCCATGGGCCGAGACGTAAGCGACGCGCAACGCGCTCATCGTGCACCGGCTAGCGTGTCACGACGATGCGATGGATTCGCCCGTCTACCGCGCCGAGGTGGTACTTGTAGTGCTCGGGGCCCCTGAGGAGATCGAAGTAGGCAAGCCCGCTCTCTATCGCGTCCTTGATGCACAGCGCCTTGAGCATGAGTCCGGCGGCCAGGTGGTCGTAGGCGTGGCGGTAGCCGCTGTTGTACAGGAGCCGCCTGCCCGCATAGTCGAACGATAGAACGGCGGCCGCGGCGGGGTCGTCGCCTATCTCCAGAATGAAGAGGCGCAGGTGCCCCATCTCGTGCATGCGCCCCGTCACGCGCCGGAAGAACGCCTCGCGTTCCGGGCTGAGGAACTCGCTCTTCTCCTCCCTGCTCTCCGCCATCACCTCACGGAAGAGCGCCAGGTCGCGCTCCAGTGTCGCGGAGTCGGCGAGCCGTACCCGTGCCGGTCCCATGGACTCCAACCGCCGCAGCTTACGCCTCAGCTCGTGCCGGTCCTTCTTCCGCAAGCCCGCGAGATATCCGTCCCACGACTCCGGGAGCGTCACGCCGGGCACCACGTCTTCCTCCTCGACCAAGACGCTGTAACCGCGCTCGCGGGCCGCCTGCGGCAACAGGGTGAACGTTGGCGACCACTCCGGCACGGACGAGAGGTCCATCTCCCGCCACGGTTCGCTCTCCAGACAGTCGAACAGCTCGAAGTAGAAGGCGGGGTCCGGTGCGATGAAGTCGTGGTAGTCGAAGAGGTCGGTGCCGCCGACGAAGGTGATGCGTCCGCCGTTCAGTTGCAGTGGCGCCACTCCCAGGGGAGCGTCCGCGGAACCGACGGTGACGAGCCGCAACTCGTCATCCCGGCCGAACTCATCCCACCATGCCTCCTGCCATTCCGGCGTCATGAAGATAGTGCTCCAGGGCAGACGTTCCAGCAGTTCGCGCCAGACCGCACGGACGGGTGCGAACGACCTCGTTGCCTCGGCGCACGTCAATGCAGTCCCTCCTGAAGCAGGCTCAGCGCCTCCGCCCGGGTAGCCTGGTCAGACACGAAGACGCCGCGCAGCGCGGACGTGACGATGGAGGTGCCCGGCTTCCGTACTCCGCGCATGGACATACAGAGGTGCTCCGCGCGCATCACGACCGCCGCGCCCGACGGCTGGACCGTCTCCATGATGGCGTCGGCGATCTGGGACGTCAGCCGCTCCTGCACCTGCGGTCGCTTGGCGAAGATGTCCACCGCGCGCGCGAGTTTGCTGATGCCGACGATCTTCCCGTGGGGGATGTAGGCGACGTGCGCCGTGCCGAAGAAAGGCAGAAGGTGGTGCTCGCAGAGCGAGTAGAACGGCATGTCGCGCATCAACACCATCTCCTGGTGCGACTCGTCGAACTGAACGGAAAGCACTTCCGTGGCGTTCTGATCGATGCCTCCCGTGACTTCCTCGTACATCCTGGCGACGCGGGTCGGCGTGTCGCGCAACCCTTCACGCTCCGGGTCTTCGCCTATGGCGAACAGCAGTTCGCGGATAGCGCGCTCCACTCTGGCCGAGTCTATCGTCAAAGATCCCTCCTCAGCCCCGTGTGATAACCCGTGCTACCTCCCGCACGTCCGGTGGCGCAGTCTCCGGCGGACGTGTCGCGAGGCGCTCTGCCACCGGCGTGTCTTTCAGCCCTGTGCCGGTGATGATGCACACCACCGTTGCCGCGGAGAAGTCGATCCCTGCGCGGGCCTGCTTGATGAGCCCCGCAACCCCGGCCGCCGACGCGGGTTCGCAGAAGATGCCCTCCATGCTCGGAAGCAGCCCGTACGCTTCCAGTATCTCATCGTCCGTCACCGCGTCTATCGTGCCGTCGGACTCGTCCCGCGCCGCAACGGCGCCCACCCAGTTGGCGGGATTGCCGATGCGGATGGCGGACGCGATCGTCTCCGGTTTCAGGACGGGTGCGCCGTTGACGATGGGGGCGGCCCCGGCGGCCTCCATCCCCATCATGCGAGGGCGGCGCGTTGCCATACCAGCCTGGTGATACTCGACGAACCCCCGCCAGTAGGCCGTGATGTTGCCGGCGTTTCCCACCGGGATGAACAGGTAGTCAGGCGCGTCGCCGAGATCGTCGACGATCTCGAACGCAGCGGTCTTCTGCCCTTCGAGCCGGTTCGGGTTCACGGAGTTGACCAGCGCGAAACGCTCCTCGTACGCGGCCAACTCCCGCGCGATGCGAAGCGCATCGTCGAAGTTGCCCTGGATCGTGACGATGCGCGCGCCGTAAGCAACCGCCTGGCTCATCTTGCCGGGGGCCACGCTGCCCTCCGGCACGAGGACGACCGTCTCCAGCCCCGCCGCGGCCCCGAACGCGGACGCCGACGCGCTCGTGTTGCCCGTGGACGCGCAGAGCAGTCGCGTCATCCCCTCCTCCATGGCCTTGGCCACCGCGACGACCATCCCCCTGTCCTTGAACGATCCTGTGGGGTTGCAGCCTTCCAGTTTGAAGTAGAGCGCACCCACACCGAACTCTTTCTCGATGTTGCGGGAGCGCACGAGGGGCGTGTCCCCCTCGCCGATGGTCAGCGCCGGAGTCGCCGCCGTAAGAGGCAGGCGGCTCGCGTATCGCTTCAGCACTCCTTCGCTCACGCTTCCTCCGTGGACCGGGTCCTCAGGCGGAGCCGTCCTCGATGCGCACGAGTTTCAGCGCGCCGTAGACCACCGACAACGCTTCCAGCTGACGGACCGCCTCCTGGACCGCCGACTCCCGCGCCTTATGGGTGATGATCACAACCTCAGCGGGCGTGCCAGCGTCTTCAGGCACTTCCTTCTGGATGATGGAGGCAAGGCTGACGCCCATCTCTCCCAGCACGCCCGTTATCTGCGCCATCACGCCGGGCTTGTCGTACGCACGCAGCCGAAGATAGTACTTCGTCTCCAGTTCCGCCACCGGGAGGATGGGAACGCGCTCACGAACGTCCGGGTACGGAGGCGTCGCGCCACCGGATGCCGAAGCTCGCACGATGGCGAGCACGTCCCCGATGATGGCGGATGTCGTCGGAGAAGCGCCGGCGCCAGGCCCCTGGAACATCGCCCAGCCAACGAGGTCGCCCTCCAGCTCCACCGCATTGTAGACCCCGTCTACCTTTGCCAGAGGATGCTGCTCATGCAGGAACGCAGGGTGCACCCGCGCCTGGACGGCGCCGTCGTGCAGCCTGCTTGCAGCCAGCAGCTTGATGACGTAGCCCAGGTCCCGCGCGTACACGAAGTCTGCCACATCCAGCTGGCGTATGCCCTCGCGATACACGTCAGGCTCCCTGACCGTGCATCGGAACGCCAGTGTGCTGAGTATGGCCAGCTTGTAAGCCGCGTCCCTGCCGTCGACGTCGTCGGAAGGGTCGGGCTCCGCGTAGCCGTTGCGTTGCGCCTCCAAGAGCGCGTCCTCGTACGAAGCGCCCTCCTTCGCCATGCGGGTGAGCATGTAGTTCGTAGTGCCGTTGATGACCGCGTTTACTCCCGTGATGCGGTTCCCCGCGAGGTCCCGCACCAACGGGCCGATGATGGGTATGCCGCCGCCGACGCTCGCCTCGAACGCCAGCGTCACGCCGTGCTCCGCGGCAAGCGCCAGCAACTCCGGACCGTGCAGCGCCATCACCTGCTTGTTGGCAGTCACCACGTGCTTACCCGAGCGCAGAGCAGACTCGATGCAGCCGAGTGCCGGCTGCTCTCCCCCCATCACCTCCACGACGATGTCCACGTTGTCGGCAACGGGCAGCGCGGCGGGGTCGCTCGTGAGAAGCACGCCCGGCGGCAGCGCCGGCCGGGGTTTCCCGGTGTCGCGCACCAGGACACCCGCCAGCTGCAGGCGACGGCCGGCGTAGCGCGACAGGGCGTCGGCCTTGGCCGCGAGCGTCTGCGCCACGCCCGCCCCGACGGTGCCCGCGCCGAGAAGCGCAACCCCGACAGTCTCGCGAGCGCCCATCAGCTGCCCTCCAATTGGTCCACCAGCCACTGCGCGTCGTCTGGAGTGAAGTAGTACCGCAGCCCCACGGCCTGGGCATCGAGCCATTCCTGGAAGTCCTTCTCCCCCCACAGTAGCCGCATCGCGTCGGCCAGGGGCTCCTCGGAAGGCCCTTCCGTTATGCGGAAGACGATAGCTCCGATATTGATGATATGCGGCCCCTGCACCTCTCCGTGCTCGATGCCTTCTCTGAAGAGCACCCCGTTCACATCGGGCTGCAATACCCCCTCCGGGACCCACCCTGCGGTGGCGGCATCGGAGAAGAGGAAGAACTCGTTGAACTCTCCCGCGACCTCGGCGAACTCCTGCCCTTCTTCGAGACGGGCAACGGCATCGCGTGCGCTCGTGACGGCACTCGTGATGATCGCCTCCACGTGGATCTGTTCCGTCGTTTCGGGAGCCAGCGCGGAGAAATGCTCCAGCGCAGACTGCCGGCGCAACTGGCCAGCCAGCCATGCGCGATAGACTTCCTCGCTCACGCCGAACGTGTCGAGGAACCGTTCGAGCAGTTCACGCCCTTCCTCGCTCAGGCTGGTAGGAGGCCCTGCTTCCCCTCCTTCTCGAAGAGGCTCGAACTGACTGACTATGTCCGCGTCCACCGCTCCAGGCTCGATCACGGCGCCTATGTCAGAGCTCTTGCGCTCGATGATGCCATCACCCAGCAGGTTGTTCAGCCCCTGCTGTGGTGAGAACGAACCGGACGCCACGCCGTCCAGCACAGCGTAGGGGAACACGTCCCTGAGCTGATACTGGACCCCGTCAATCTCAGCCACCACCTTCCGCGGGACGCGGTACTCGTTGATATACCAGCCCACGGACAGTATCGCGACAAGCACCACCAGCGCCGCAGCGATGGCAACGAGGAGCAGTCGCTGGCGCTGCCGTTCGTTCAGACGACGGCCCGCGATCTGGGGAGAGGCTGAGCGTGCCGATTGCTGGCGTTCCGCGCGGCGGCGTTGTCGCATCGAAGGCGCTGACTACTCTGCGGGATCTGTTGGACCTGCGGCCGCTTCAGCAGGGCCGTCGGGCTCCGCAATCGCTTCATCCGTGGCTGGAGCCTCCGCCTCCGCGACAGGTGCGTCGGCATCGGTGACGTCGGGAGGCGCTTCCCCTTCGCCGGAAGGTGAAACGACAGCGGCAGCATCGGCCGGGGACTCTGCCGCGGGAGCGTCCGTTCCTGCGGTGGTCTCAGCGGGGGGCCGTGCCCCCGGACGTCCGGGGCCGCCGTCGCGCGGGCCCGTGCGACGCGGGCCGCGGTCGGGGCGCGTCAGTTCGATCAGGCTGTGGCCCCCGGTGTAGGGCAGGAGGGCAAGGAAGCGCGCGCGCTTGATGGCCACCGCAAGCTTGCGCTGGTGACGTGCGCGCGTGCCTGTTCGTCTGCTGGACTCGATCTTTCCCCACTCGGAGATGAAGCGCCGCAGGACGGGAACGTCCTTGTAGTCCGGGGTCTTCTTCTCGGCGCTGAAGTAGCAGACCTTTCGCCTGGGGAAGTACCGGCGCCCGCCGGGGCGCCGTCGCCGTATGTTCTGCATCTACGTGCTCTCCTCTGTGAATCGAGCGGGCCCCTGCGCCCGCGGGTGTGTCGGTTCAGAAGGGCAGATCGTCCGGCGAGAGCACTTCGTGCCCCGCGTAGTCCGCTCCACCCGCGCTGGGTGCGTACGCTCCTCCGCTGTACTCCCCGCCTTCGTCGCCTGCGCCCGGCCTGTCCAGGAACAACACGCGCTCTGCGATGATCTCGTTGCGGAACCGCATCTGGCCGTCGTTCCCCTGGTACGAATGACTGTGCAGGCGGCCGTCCACGTATGCCTTACGTCCCTTGGAGAGATACTGGTTCACCTGCTCGGCAAGGGCGTTCCACGCAACGACGGTGAACCACTCAGTCTCCTGGCGACGCTCTCCCTCGCGCGTGTTGTACGCGCGGCTCACGGCGATGCGGAAGGAGGTCACCGGAGCGCCGGAAGGCGTATATCGCATCTCCGGGTCCGTCCCGACGTTCCCGATCACCATGATCCTGTTGAGCCCTACCAACGCGACGCTCCTTGTCTACTGTTCGTCCAGTCGGATGAGCAGGTGCCTGATGACATCATCGTTGAGCTTGAGAGAGTTCTCCAGCACCGTCGTTCCCGCGCCTTCCATCTCGATGTTCGCGAGGTGGTAGTTGGCTTCGGTGAAGCGGCCAATCTTGTACGCGAGCTTGCGCCTGCCCCAGTTGTTCTCGCTCACGACGTCGCCGCCGTGGTCGGACGCCACGCGGCGCACGCGCTCGACGACCGCGCCAAGCCGCTCTTCGTCGGCATCCGGATGGACCAGCATCACCAACTCGTACTGACGCACTCCACACTCCCTCTTGCTCTGCAGACCTTCTCTGACCGAACCGAAAAACCGCGCGGCCATTTCCGCGCGTCTCGCGATTATAGCACGCGCGCCCGTGGGAACGACAACCGTGCCTAGTCGTCGAGCCCCGGCACGGGGAAGCCTGCGGTCAGCTGGCCCACCTCGTCGGCGATGGCACTGAGCGCCGCGGCGTCGTCGCGGCTGTTCAGCGTCCGCACGAGGAGTTGAGCCACCTTCTGGCACTCTTCGACCCCGAAGCCACGGGCGGTTACGGCCGGGGTGCCGAGCCGCAGGCCGCTCGTGACGCGTGGGGGCTGTGGGTCGTTCGGGATGGCGTTCTTGTTCACCGTGATGCGCACCTTGCCGAGCGCCTCCTCCGCCTCCTGCCCCGTCCAACCGAGGGGACGCAGGTCCACGAGCATCAGGTGATTGTCAGTACCCCCGGAAACGATTCGCAGTCCCTCTCCCTCGAGCGCCGCGGCCATCGCGCGCGCATTCTCAACGATCTGCTGACCGTACGCCGCGAACTCCGGCTGGAGCGCCTCGCCGAAGCAGACCGCCTTGGCTGCGATCGCGTGCATGAGCGGTCCGCCCTGCGCGTAGGGAAACACCGCGCGGTCTATGTTGCGTCTGTGCTCCTCCGTGCAGAGGATGAACGCGCCCCGCGGCCCGCGCAGCGACTTGTGCGTCGTGCTCGTTACGACCGACGCGTGGGGCAACGGTGAAGGATGCGCGCCAGCCGCAACCAGCCCGGCTATGTGCGCCATGTCCACCATCAGTACGGCGCCTACCTCCTCCGCGATCTCCGCGAAGCGCGCGAAATCTATCGTCCGGGGGTACGCCGTATACCCCGCCACGATGACCTTTGGGCGCACCTCTCGCGCCTGTGCCGCGATGACGTCGTAGTCCAACTGCTCCGTCTCGGGGTCGAGGCCATACGCGGCGAAGTTGTACAACTTGGCTGAGAAGTTAACGGGGCTGCCGTGCGT
This sequence comes from Chloroflexota bacterium, assembly GCA_028874795.1. Lineage (GTDB taxonomy): Bacteria > Chloroflexota > Dehalococcoidia > Lucifugimonadales > Australimonadaceae > Bin16. The sequence goes on along the minus strand of JAPPHT010000027.1, from coordinate 12,304 downwards.
CAGGTGTCCACCCTGGTCCAGTTGCAGGCCCATGATCGTGTCGCCGATGTCGCAGAGCGCGGCATACGCCTCCATGTTGGCGGCAGCTCCGGCATGGGGTTGCACGTTGGCGTGCTCGGCCCCGAACAGCTCCTTCGCCCGGTCGATCGCCAGCTGCTCGGCGATGTCCACGAATTCGCAGGAGCCATAGTAGCGGCGTCCGGGGTAGCCCTCCGCGTACTTGTTCGTCAGCGGGGAGCCCTGCGCCTCGAGCACTGCACGACTCGCGTAGTTCTCGGATGCGATGAGCACGATGTTCCGGCGCTGCCGGTCAGACTCTTTCCGTATGGCCTCCGCGATCTCAGGGTCACGTTCCATCAGCACGCTCACGGCAACACTCCTCGGTCCCGATATGGAAAGCAAGCCGGCGAAGCACCCTCCGCCGCGCCTGCAAGAGAAGGATATGCCCCCGCCGGAACGCCCGCAAACCACTGGTGGCACGTTGAGGCACACGGGGATTGACCCTCGCCTGAAGCATCCCTATAGTCGGAGTCCCAGCCGTACAGCGCCGATGGCGCTCGTCTACGGAAGCTCCTGCTCCGGAGCTGAGGAGATATTGGAATGGCAGGATTGCACGGTACACAGAGTGAGGCGAACCTCAAGGCAGCGTTCGCCCGCGAGTCCGAAGCCAACCGTCGCTACCTCTACTTCGCCCGCAGGGCCGATATCGAGGGCTACCCGGAGATCGGCGGGCTCTTCCGGGACATCTCCGAGGCCGAGACCGGCCACGCCTTCGGACACCTCGACTTCCTGAAGGATGTCGGCGACCCCGCCAGCGGCGAACCCATCGGCAGCACCGAGGACAACCTCAGGTCCGCCATCGCCGGCGAGACCTACGACTACGCCGAGATGTACCCCAGCTTCGCTCGCACGGCGCGTGACGAGGGTCTGGACGAACTTGCCGAGTGGTTCGAGACCCTGGCCCGCGCCGAACGCTCCCACGCCGGCCGTTTCACCAAGGCCTTCGAGAGCCTGTGATCCTGGAGCAACACTGGAACCCCCGGCGCTTCGGGCAGTAGGCCTAGGCGCCAGCCGTCACTTCCCGCAGCGCTTCTTCCAGTTCCGTGAAGGTCGCGTAGCCCTCGAAGCGCTCGGCGATGCGCGCGTCCGCGCCAAGGATGAACGTCCACGACTCGTTCTGGTAGTGCGGGACCTGGTCTATGCCCCACTCCTCCAGCACCGGCGAGAGCACGCCCTTCGTGAGGTCGCCCTGTATCTCGTGCGGGTTGTCGTAGACCTCTACGTGGATGTAGTCCGCAGCACCCGGGTACGCCTCCCGCAACTCGGTCACGGTCTCGACCTGTGGGCCGCACGTGGGGGTCGTGCAGAACGCCGGCGAAGCGAATACCACCACCGTTGGCTTACGGTTGAAGAGCGCCTCCGCAACACTTATCTCGTACAGGGCAGGGTCGGGCCGGTAGTGGGACGTGATGCTGCCGAGGTCTCCGCCCGTGCCCTGCAGCGTCTTGGTGTTGCTGAACACGCCGAGTTCCCCAACGTCCCTCACGATGGAGGTCTCGTCCACCAACACGTCCAGTGTGGCTACCCCGCCCTCACCCTCGATGTCGAGTCGCCACGCGCCCGCCTGCGGAAAGGTCATCTGCGTGACGTACGAGCCGCGCGTGCCAAAGGGCCATTCGTGGAACTGTGCCGTCGCTGTCTCGCCTTCGGCGCCGCCGTCCAGGGACGTCGTGGTGACGGTAGCCTCCGGGACGCGAACGAGATCGGTGCCGGAGGCCAGCAGGAACGCGACGCGCTGCGTTCCCGTCCGCAGCACCGTCGTCCCGAGGATCGACTCCCACTCCTGTATCCCTGGCGTGGGCGTGGGAGCAGGAGTAGGGGTTGGGGTAGGCTCCGCAGCACACGCGGCAACGATCAGAGAGGCGAGCAATGCGCCAAGAGTGGTCGCGGTGAAACGCGATCCCTGCATCCTAAGACTCCTGCCTGCCGACCGGAACGTCCGGCACGTCGTGGCCTGCCTCTGCCATCAGCGCGCGGATGTGGTGCTCGGTCTGCTGGTAGGCGCCCTCCCCGAAGTGGGTGAAGCGGATGACGCCGCTCGCGTCTACCAGGTACTTCGCGGGCCAGAAGCGGTTGTTGTAGGAGCGCCACGTGCGTCGGTCGTTGTCCTGGGCGATGGGCCAGACGACGCCCAGTTCCGCCGCTCCCACTATCACATTCTCGGTGAGCTTATCGAACTCGAACTCCGGCGTGTGTACCCCGACGATCGTGAAGCCGTCTCCGGCGTATTTCTCGTTCCAGTCCTTCAAGTACGGCACGGTACGTCTGCAGTTGATTCAGATATACGTCCAGAAGTCCACCAGGACCACCTTCCCTCGCATCTCCTCCATCGTCAGCGCCTCGCTGTTCAGCCACTGCGTGATGCCCGTGAACTCGGAGGCGGTGTCCCCCACCTTGCCCCCGGTCTGGCCGGAAGCCTCGAACCCCGGCAACGCGGGGGTGGGCGTGGGGGTGGGCGCAGGCGTCGAGGTCGGGGCCGGTGTGGGCGTTGGCGTGGCGCCGGGAGCGGACTCCTGGGAGCACGCCACGGCGACGCACGCTGCGGCGAGCGTGCCGGCGATGACGGTATACGTGCGCAGGTTGCGCATCCTGATGCCTAGAAGACCTCGTCGTAGGAGCCGAACGTGAGCGCGAAGAGCGCAAAGTGGGCCGAGTTCGATGAGAACTTCAGCTCCGCGTCGCCGAACTCCGGCAACGAGACGACGTTGTACAGGTCAGGCTCGTCCACCACGAAGTAGCTGCGTCCATCCTCGATGACGATGTGCTCTCCCGCTTCGTCCGGGGTCAGTGGGCGGTAGGCGAGTTCTGCTCCGGGCTCGGCGCCCGGCGGCAGGCTCTCGGCGATGGTGACCTCCACTTCGAAAGGCTCCACGCCCTCCTCCAGGTCGAGAACGATGTTGACCGTGCGGGCGAAGAAGCGGAGCGCTATGTAGTCCTCGTAGTCCTCCGTCTCACGCCCGTGGGAAATCGCCTCGAAGTCGGTGTGCCACGAGCCGTGCAGGAAGAGGGCATGATTGAAGTGCTCCCCGGGGTCTAGGTAGAACTGCGTCACGAGAGGCCCCGCCTCGTAGTACTCGAGGTGCGCGATGTACGGCTGGAAGGAGTTGCGGTCCCACCCTCCGTATATCTCCCGCGTCTGCTGGGTCTCGACAGACGTGCCCCGCGCCCTTTGATCGAAGGTCGGCCCCGTGTCCGCGCTTGCAGCGATGTCCGACACGTCGTTACCCGCCTCCTCCAGCAGCGCGCGGATGTGGTGCTCAGTCTCGTCGTAGGCGCCCTCGCCGAAGTGCGTGTACCGGACGACCCCCTCCGCGTCTATCAGGTACTTGGCCGGCCAGAAGCGGTTGTTGTAGGAGCGCCACGTGCCGAAATCGTTGTCCTGGGCCACGGGCCAGACGACTCCCAGCTCATCGTTGGCCGCCACCACGTTCTCCGTGATCTTCTCGAAGTCGAACTCCGGCGTGTGCACGCCGATCATCGTGAGCCCGCGGTCCGCGTACTTCTCGTTCCAGTCGCGCAGGTAGGGCATCGTGCGGATGCAGTTGACGCAGGTGTACGTCCAGAAGTCGATGAGAACAACGTCCCCGCGCAGCTCCGCCATCATCAGTGGCTCGCTGTTGAGCCACTCGGAAATGCCCGTGAACTCAGGCGCGGTGTCGCCAAGCCCTCCGCCCGTGCTCCCGGTCGCAGTGAATTCCGGCATCATGGGCGTGGGCCTTGCGTCGCCGGCGGGTTCAGCAGGCTGCGCGACAGATTCTGCAGGCGTGTCGGTCGCTGTGGCCACGGGAATCGCGGCCGGCTCGTCCGTGGGCGTTGCCTCCTCTCCGCTGCACCCGACCAGTACCGCCAGCAACGCCAGAGCCAACACACAGACGGAAACACGGACAATCGAACTCAGACCAGTCATGCGGCGCCCTCCTCCCCGTGTGTCCTGCCTTCCGCATGACACACCTCCATTATAGCCCCTGCCCTTTGTCCGCCCTGCCGTTATACTTACCTGACGCACTACCTCCGGAGCCCGCCCTTCACCCATGAGAGTCCCGCTTTCCTGGCTTGCCGAGTACGTCCCATTGCGGATGCCACCGGCGGAGTTGGCCCACCGCCTCACCATGGCCGGACTGGAGACGACCTACGACCCCGGCCCCGGCGGCGGATGGGCGAACGTCGTCGTCGGCTACGTCGTCGACGTGCGCCCGCACCCCAACGCGGACCGGCTGCGGCTGGCCGACGTGGACACGGGCGGAGGGACCTCCACCGTCGTCTGCGGCGCCCCGAACGTCGCGGCCGGACAGAAGATCGCCTTCGCGCGGGTAGGCGCCATGCTCACGAGCGGCAAGACCGGCGAGCCGATGGAACTGACCGCCGCGGTCATACGCGGTGTCGAGTCGGCAGGCATGGTCTGCTCGGAGCGCGAACTGGGGCTGAGCGACGAGCACGAAGGCATCCTCGTACTCCCTGACGAGAGCCCCGTGGGCGAACCACTCTCGTCCGTATTACCGTCGGCGGGTGCGCTGGAGGTGGAAGTCACCCCGAACAGGGGCGACTGCCTCTCCGTTCTCGGCATCGCGCACGAGACCGCGGCCATCACCGGCGAGCAGGTGACTGAGCCCTCGTCCGCCTACGATGAGGGCGGCAGCGCGATAGACGACAGCGTCGGTATCGAGATAGCCGACCCGGCCCTCTGCGCCCGCTACACCTGCACGCTGGTACGCGGCGTGCGCATCGGGCCGTCGCCGGACTGGCTGCGGCAGCGCCTGCAGGACGCGGGCCATCGCTCCATCAACAACGTCGTGGACGTGACGAACTACGTGATGCTGGAGTACGGCCAGCCGCTGCATGCGTTCGACCTCGATGAGGTGCGCGATGCGAAAGTCATCGTCCGCCCCGCCGAGCAAGGAGAGCGCTTCACGAGCCTCGACGGCCAGGAGCATGAACTCCGTCCCCCCATGCTGATGATCGCCGACCCTGAGCGCTCGATAGGACTCGCCGGCGTGATGGGTGGCGCAAACTCCGAGATGACCGACGCCACGCAGAACGTCCTGCTGGAGTCGGCGACGTTCAACGCCATCAACACGCGGCGCACGTCCAACGCGCTCCGGTTGCGCACGGACGCCTCGCTACGCTTCGAAAAAGGGCTCAACCCGGAGCTTGCTGTTCGGGCGGTGCGTCGTGCGACCCGCCTCATCCTGGAGACGGCGGGAGGAGAGGCTGCCCGGGGCGTCTATGACGTCTTTCCCGGCAGGAGCGATCCGCCTCGGGTCCCGTTCTCGCACGAGACCCTGCGCCGCGTGCTGGGCGTTGACTTCCCCACCGGACAGGTCTCGCGTGTGCTCGCCTCGCTCGGTTTCGATGTTGAGCAGGGCGCTGATGGCGGAATGACCGTCGCCCCGCCGTACTGGCGTACGGACGTGAGCATCGAGGAGGATGTTGTCGAGGAGGTCGCGCGGATCATCGGCTACGACGCTGTCGAGGGCGAGCCCCTGGGAGGGCGCGTGCCGGAGTCCATCCGCCAACCGGAACGGGAGCTGCGGGAGGAAGTGCGGGACGCGTTGGTCTCGTTCGGACTGCAGGAGACGATATCCCACACGCTCGTAAGCGGAGAGGACGCCGTGCTGCCGGACGGGAGTCCGCCGCTGGCCACGGTGAACCCCATGAGCCAGGAGCAGGCGTACCTCAGGACCTCGCTCCGTCCCGCCCTGCTGCGCGGCGCAGCGAGTGCCATGCGCCAGCAGGGGAGCGTTGCGATGTTCGAAGTCGGGCGCGTGTTCATCCCTCGCGAAGGCGACCTGCCGGACGAGCGCGAGACGGCTGTCGCCGTACTCGCAGGGTCGCGAGGCAGCCTGCTCTGGGAGCGAGACGCGGAGCCGCTCGGGTTCTTCGATGCGAAGGGAGTCGTGGAGGCGGCGCTGGCCCGCCTGGGGCTCAGTGCTGCGTTCGAACGGACGGACGACCCGTTGCTGCACCCCGGACGCGCCGCCGCCGTATTCGTGAACGGTGAGCAGGCCGGCGTCCTGGGCGAATTGCGGCCTCAGACCATCGCGCAGTACGACATCTCCGTCGCTCGGGCGGCCTTCGTGGAATTGGACCTGCGACGCCTCGCGCCGCACGTTCCCGTGATGCGTTCCTCGTTCACCGCTTTCTCACGCTACCCGAGCGCGGTGCGCGACCTCGCACTCGTGCTGGACGCCGCCACGCCGGCGCGGCAGGTATCGGACATCATCGAGGGAGGCCAGCTCGTCGTTCGCGCAACGCTGTTCGACCTCTTTGAGGGTGACCCGCTTCCGCAAGGCAAGAAGTCGCTCGCGTTCCAGGTGGAGTTTCGATCGCCGGCCAAGACGCTCGAAACGGCAGAAGTCAACGACGCCGTCACCGCCATCGTCGAACGCCTGGAGCGTGAGACGGGCGCGACGCTCAGGACATAGCTTATGGCAGAGCACGACCACAGCCACGGACATGACCACCAGCACACCCACGGACACGGCGGGCACGGAGCACATCCGGACCACGACCACGGGCACGGTCACGATGCGCCAGCTGCGCACGAGCACCACAGGCACGGCCATGGGCACGGCGCTCACACGCACCAGGAGCACGCCCACGCTCACCCGCGCACCGCAGACATGCTCAGCGTGGAGGATGCGCTCGAACGCGTGCTGCGGCTCGTGCACGAGTTGCCGGTCGAACGCGTGCCCATCCTCGACGCGGACGGACTGACCCTCGCCGAAGACGTGCACTCACCGTTCGACATCCCCGCCCTGACCAACTCCGCCATGGACGGCTACGCGGTACGCGCGACGGACGTCGCCGGAGCGTCCGAAGCGTCGCCCGTGACGCTGGAGATCGTCGGGCAGGTGCAGGCCGGTCAGCTCCCCTCCGCAACCGTGCATCAGGGCGAGACCGTTCGCATCATGACCGGCGCGCCAGCGCCCGAGGGTGCGGACGCCATCGTCCCGTACGAGTTCACTGACGAGGTGGAACGGCGCGCCACCGGCCTCGCGCTCAAGTACATCGCCATACGCCACGCCGCACGGCCCGGCGACCACATGCGACCCGCGGGAGAAGATGCGGCGAAGGGCGCACTGATCCTGGAGAAGGGCCGCGTCCTCGATCCGCCCACCATCGGGCTGCTCGCCTCGTTAGGCTTCGCAGACGTCTCCGTCGTGCGCAGGCCTCGTGTCGCCGTCCTCGCCACGGGAGACGAGGTCCAGACGCCCGGTGAAACGCTCGACCCGGGACGGCTGTTCGACAGCAACAGCTACGGGACGGCGGCGGCCCTGCGCCGCTGGGGAGCCGAACCGGTGCTGCTCGGCATCGCGCGCGACAACATGGACGACCTCCGGGCGAAGATCCGGCAGGGGCTGGAGGCTGACCTGCTCATCACGAGCGCCGGAGTCAGCGCGGGCGCGTTCGACATGGTGAAGGACACGCTCGCGGAACTGGGAAGCATCGACTTCTGGTCCGTAAGGATGCGCCCCGCCCGCCCGATCGCGTTCGGGCAGCTGCGGTCGCCGGACGGACGCGAGGTCCCGCATCTCGGCCTGCCTGGCAACCCGGTCAGCGCGCTGGTGGCGCTCGTGGAACTGGGCAGGCCCGCGCTCGCGAAGATGATGGGGCGCGAACCAACTCCCCTGCCCACGGTGCGCGCCACGATGGACGACGACCTCTTGAACACGGACGAGCGTCGCGTGTACGCTCGCGTGACGGTCGAGCGTCGCGAAGACGGACTGCACGCGCGCCTCACCGGAGGACAGGGCTCCAATCTGCTCACCTCCATGGGGCTCGCGCAGGGGCTCGCCATCTGCCCGGAGGACATGCCGCTCCGCCGGGCAGGGGAACGCGCGCCCGTACAACTGCTGGACTGGTTGGACCACTCCGGCATCCTGACTGAACAGCTCGACATCACCGAACATCACATCGACTGAAAGGCTCCCGCATGACGACCAACGCTCCCGCTGATGCCGTCTCCCCGAAGAACGACGAGAACCCCAGCTACACCTTCGACCCGGCGCTGATCGCGAACCAGGGCCGCTCCGTGGGCGTTGTGCTGGGAGCGCGGCTGTGCGAGGCCGCGAAGGCGAAACTGAAAGGCGCTCCGGAGGAGCTGACCTACGAAGAGCTGCACAAGCTCTTCAAGACGCATTGCGCTGGGCAGGAGGGTTACCTTTCACCCCAGCATCCTGTCCTGGAAACTGTCGTGCGCATACTGCTCGCGGCCCCGGAAGACGCCGTGCCTCTCTCCGAGATCTTCGAACAGGTCTCGAACCTGTGGCTCACGTCCGCCTGGTCTCCGTCCCTCAACTCCAGCGCGATGCGCCGTCTCCTGGACCACGCGGGAGCGCAGGGCATCACCCGCGCCTAGCACAGAGCCCGGCAGGCGAACCCGGCGTAAGCGACAGGGCGCTCCCGCAAGAGCGCCCTGTCCTCATGAGCGTTACGTTAGAGGGGGTCGAGGCGTCACGCAGCAGCCAGCTGCGCCCTGACCTGCTCCGCGAGTTGGCCGAAGGCATCGGGGTCTGCTGTCGCCAGGTCGGCGAGCACCTTCCTGTCCAGCTCTACGTTCGCCAGCTTCAGCCCGTGCATGAACTGCGAGTACGAGACGCCGTGTTCGCGCGCGGCAGCCCCTATCCGTACGACCCACAGCCGCCGCATATCGCCCTTACGCTCACGGCGGTGCGCGTAGGAATACGCCAGCGCGTGGAGCATGGACTCGTGCGCGCGACGGTACAGCGCATGCTTCGTACCCCGGTGCCCCTTCGTGAACTGGAGCACCTTCTTGTGTCTTCGGTGCGCGGTCACACCGCGCTTCACCCGTGCCATCGTCGAACTCCTATCTGTTGAGCGAAGGTACGAGCTTCAGGATCCGCTTGCGGCTGCTGGAACTCGCGGTCACGGTGTCGCTGTAGGTGCGGGTCACGGAGCGCGGCTTCTTCCGGCGCAGGTGGCTGGAATGGCGCTTCATACGCAGCATCTTGCCCGATCCGCTCACGCGGAAGCGCCGTGCCGCGCCCTTATGCGTTTTCATCTTCGGCATCTTCTTCGGTCTCCTTCGTCGCTGATGCCCCGGAACGGCTGGGGGCCGTCTTGGCCGGGGCGAGCACGATGCTGATGAACCGTCCCTCCTGCTTGGGGGGCTGCTCCAGCTTCGCGCTCTCCTTCACTGCCTCATGCACCTGCTTCAGCAGTCCCACGGAGAGTTCGCGGTGGTCCAGCTCGCGCCCCCGGTGCATCACTGACACCTTCACCTTGTTGCCCTCGTCCAGCAGCTTCACCACCAGGCGTTCCTTCGCCTCGATGTCGTGCCGTCCTATGCGGGGGCGGAAACGCACCTCGCGTAGTCCCACATTCTTGTGGGACTTGCGCATCTCGCGTTCTTTCGTGGACTGCAGGTAGCGGAACTTGCCGTAGTCCAGGAGCCGGCAGACCGGCGGGTCAGAGTTGGGCGCCACCTCTACGAGGTCTAGGTCATGCTCACGCGCAAGGTCCAGAGCGTCAGTGATCGGCATCACGCCAAACTGCTCACCTCGCTCATCGATGACCCGCACCTGGGGCACCCGGATGCGCTCGTTGACGCGGTATTCCTTAGCTATCGCCTTCCTTCCTGTCCTTTCAGGGTGGGAAACGCCGCACGAGCGGCGATTCCGGCGTCTCAGGATACACCGCGTACGTCAACCGCGTAAAGGAGCGGATGGCGCCAGCGGGACTTACGTGAGGCACGGGACTACGCTTGCCAACGTTACAGCCGCGTGCTTCACAGCCAGACGATCAGTCGTTCGAGCCCCTTGGCCCGCAACTCGTCGTCCAGGTCTCGCTTCCGCCGGACCGCAACGGCTAACTCCCGGATCAGACTGGGGCAATCATCGCCAGGGAGCTGAACGTCGCGCAGCGTGATCCCGGACGACGATACCCAGTCCAGGAGGTTCTGCAGATGAGAACCGCACCCGTTGTGTATCCGGGTCCGCAATCTCTCGATCTCTTCCAGGCACTCGTTGTAGCGCCCCATGAGGTCGCCTAGGTCAGGGTTCGTCATGCGACTTCTCCTCAGGTCCGGGATATCCGAGCCGCGGCGGTCCTCAGCCGTCAGCCCGACGATCCCCAGGCCCTCCCTGACGGACTATAACGTTGACGAGGTGACAATAGGATGACTTTTTGGCAAATACGGATTACGTTACGATGACAATAGCTCCTCCTCTCCAAACTAGTTGCTGCCACGGTGCGCATGCGCACCTCGACGAAAAGTCATCCAGAATTTGTGGAATCACCTCGCTGGAGACGCTTATCCTGTGTACACGCAGTCCGGCGCCGCACGGAGTGCCTCCGGTGCGCCGCCGTGCGCAAGGAGGTTCCTGATGCTCGGAACACGTCTCCTCTCCCTCTATCTCATGTTGGTGGGGCTGGCCGTAGCCGTGCATTTCATCGTCGTGCCGTGGTACCACCCCGGTGGGGATGAGCCGTATCCCATCTGGGAACTGCTGGACTGGTTCATGGCGGTCGCCATCCTCATTGCCCTCGTCAGTTCCTTCATCCACAAGCGTCGTCATGATGCAGGCGACGGCGCCAACCTGCTCGAGCACATATCCGTCAACGCCACTTTCTACGGCATGCTCGGCGTGGGCATTCTCTTCTTCTGGAACTGGTCGCATCTGCTGCGCGACAGCGGCGACTCCGACTGGTTGATCTGGAACTTTATCGACGTTGCCCTCCCGCTCCTGCTCATCGCTGCCGGACGGCGGCTCTGGCGCGCCTCCGCATGAACGGATCGAGTAGCGCAATACCCTCGGGACGAGTGCGAAGCGCCGGACGCACAGAGGAGATACAACCATGGCTATAGTGCTGAAACTGCTCTCCGCCTACACGATGCTGGTGGCCCTGCTCGTGGCCGTCAAGTTCATCTTCGCCATCGAACAACCCACGTGGACGGTCATGAACTGGCTCATGGCCGCGGCTATCCTCATCACGATGGCTGGAGCGATCAACTGCAAGCTTGCCCTGGAGAAGGACGGCGACGCGGGGCAGGACCTGCGCCGCTCCCTGGACGTGAACGTGCCGTTCTACGCTGCTGCCGCCCTGCTCATCGCCTTCGCCTTCCAATGGTCGGCTACGCTGAACGATCACGTGCAACTGGCGGTGATGGCGGACGGCGAGGAGATGACCATCGGCTCCATGTGGGCCTACATCGACACGCTCTATATCATCGTCACCGGCATGATCGGTGTGCGGATGTGGAACGGGCGCTGGCCGGGGTCGGCTTAGCGAGACCTGGCGGACCCCGGAGAGATCACGGAGGATTGCGCACATCATGTGGATGCGCTCGGTTGCCCTGTATCTGATGCTGACGGGCCTTGCGGTCGCGGTCTACTTTATCGCGATGTCCTGGCAGTACCCGGGCATGGACCAGCCGTACCCCGTCGAGGCGTATCCCGCGTGGGAAGTGCTGCACTGGTTCATGGCCGCGGCCATCCTCATCGCGCTCGCCGGCACGTTCGCCCGGAAGCTGCGGCTCGGCCACGGCGACAGCATCAGCGAGCACCTCGCCGCCAACGCCCTCTTCTACGCCCTGTTCGGATTGGGGTTGCTCTTCTTCCGGAGCTGGCCTTCCCTGCTCAGGGGCGGCGACTACGACCTGTTCGTCTGGGGCTCGATCAACATGGTACTGCCGGTCGCCCTCGCCGCCGCGGGTGTGCGCATGTGGCGGGCAGGCGGGACCGGGGAGCGTTGACCCATGCGGCTATTCGTCAGACTGCTTGCCGCGTACAACATGCTCGTGGCCCTCGCCGTCACCGTGAAGTCGGTATTCGACGTCCCGCAGCCGGACTGGGAACTCCTGAGCTGGCTGATGGCGCCCGCCGTCGTCATATCGCTGGCCGCCGCCTACTGGTTCAAGCGGCGGTTCGACGCAGACGGCCGGAGCGCAGACGACGTGTTGCGCTTCCTGGACGTCAACGTCCACTTCTACGCCGCGGCCATCCTCTTCGTCGGTTACGGCTTCCAGTGGTCCGCGTACCTGAACGACCTCGCGTGGGGCAGGTCGGGCCTCTCAAACACGGGCTCCCTGTGGATCTACGTCGACACGCTCGTCATCATGGTCGCGGCAGTGATGGGCGTACGCATGTGGAAGGCTGCGGGCAAGGTGTAGAACAACACAGCGCCCGCTCTGAGAGCGGGCGCTGTACGGAACGCCGTGTGTGCGCTGCCTAGGGATGCTCTGAACAAGTCCCCACAGGGGCTTGCGGAAGCATAGCATGGG
>JAPPHT010000066.1 GCA_028874795.1 Chloroflexota bacterium | reverse complement strand
AACCCCGTCCATCCGCTCAACTCAACGTTGACGGGTTATTCAGAGCATCCCTAGAGGACGTGAAGCAGAAGCTCGGTCGCATCTGGCACTACATCGAGTCGACTGACAACGTCGAGATGGCGGACGCCTCGGACCGCATCCGGGAGCACAGGGATCGGCAGGCCCGCCTGGAGGCCGCGGCGTCGGAGGCCAGGGCCCTTCTCTCCGACCGCAGGGAATCCCGCGACGATGTCGAGACGATTGCGGCCTATGCCCAGGACATGAGCGAGTTCCTCAAGGAGAGCGAGCTCACCGAGCGCAGGGCATTCATCGAGACCTTCGTCAAGGAGATCGTCATAATGCCCGGAAAGGCTGTCGTCCGGTACACTGTCCCCATGCCGGACGACAGCCGGATTCCTGGCGGTAGCGCTGAGGACATGGCTCTAAACGGCGCGGTTCTGTCTACCGTCAAGTCCGGCCCACCATTCCATCGAAACCAGGTCGATAGGATGTGACTCTCCGTTGTTCGCGTTGGTGGCCGTCAAGAGACGGAGTGCCAATCATACACACGGAAAGGCATCCGGGTGGCCCGGAAGCTGAACGACGATGTCTACGACACTCTCGCCGTCTACCTCAATGAGAGTTGCGTTTTCCTTTACGGTGATGATTCCCCGGGGGCCGTACCACCCTACCTTGCATTCCAATCTTCCGGCGAATATCTGCAGAGTGAAGGAACCATCGGGAGCGGTAAAAGCAAAGTAGCCACCTTCCCAGGTTTCGACACGTCTCCTTACCGACTCGTCATCATTCCGGGCCCAGATCAATATCCTTCCAGGGGCTGGCTGTCCGGCCCGATCACCTTGCCCTGAATGGTGACGATTTCTTCGGGGGGCTCCTGGACCTCCGATGGTTCGTAGGGCGACATGTCGAATCCCTGCTCGTCAAAGTATTTCAGGCGATTCGGTATTGTTCTCAGAATCGTAGCTCGTTCGGCGGCCGTCAGCCTGTCTGATTGATACCGCACGGCGAAGTAGGGCAGGATGCTCTCGGCAACGTCTTCCCTGTCGGGAAAGTCCCGGGCATACCTTGAGATGAACACACTGTCGGCCGCTTGCGCCGCGAGCCAGCCGGGGGAATTCCTGTGCGACCTGTCCCACGCGGCATGCCCGGCTTCATGGAGCATTACTTCTTCAACGTATTCAACACCGCTCCCCATAGTGAGCCAATCGGTATGAACCAATATACCTCCGTGCGACTTACCTCCCCCACCCCAAGGTTTGTCGCCAGCGTTGATGACAACGTGCGTGATGGCGAACAGCAGTACCGCAGGCATCTATCCCAGGACGTGGCCGTACGTCTCGACTTCTGCTTGTGCAACCTCTTGGCTGCCGAATTCGGGGTTGACTCGGAACTCCACTACATGCCCGCCGTACCGTACATGGAACAGATAGGCATTGATCGTGATCCACGAATCATGCCGCCGATCCGGGACCCTGCGCTCGCCGCGACCCGCGTACGTTATGCTCTGCAACGTAGTGGGGTCGGATGGCTCGACGACCCGCGGGGAGATATACACCGTTCCCCCGTAGGGAGCCACACCCGTGTGTTCGAGATCGAAGTCCAGCGTGTGGTCTTCGTCTACTGTAATCTCGACGGCCTCGGTTGCATGGGTTGGTCCGGCTATGGCCCTAACCGTGACCGTCCCCCAGACGTTCGAGAAGCGGTAGCGTCCGTCGGGACCGATGACCATGGATTCCCGTTTGCCGTTCTCGAGCCCCATGACCGCTCCCGCAAGCAAAGGCCCGTTTTCCCGGCTGTCACGTACCGTCCCGGATAGAGTGAACGTGGGTGGGACCGTGACTGTTGCGGACCCTGACGCAGCGCCCGCGCTCGTCGCGATGGTCGCCTCTCCTCCCCCAATCCCAGACACCACACCAAGAGCATTCACCTCCGCCACGAGGGCCTTGGCGGACTCCCACGAGAATACAGTCCCCATCACCGCATGCCCGTTCGCATCGAACGCCTCCGCCGTCAGATGAACGGTCTCGCCCCATGCGGTCAACTCGGCCATGGACGGCGACACATCTACCGAGGCTATCGCCTGCGTCACCGTCACCACCACGATCCCTGATACTGGCCCCGCCGACGCCGTGATCGTAGCCGTCCCGTTGCCCATCGCCCGTCACGACCCCTGCCGCATCCACCGTCGCCACCAAGGCGTCAGAGGAGTCCCACCGGATTCCAGCTTCCTGAACTACATGCCCGTTGGCATCAAACCCCTGCGCCGTCAGCTGCGTGGTCGCACCCCACGCTGTCAGTTCCGTCGCCTCCGGCGACGCCACCACCGAAGTCACCGCCTGCGTCACTGTCACTACCGTGGCGCCTTCTGCCGACCCGGCCGACGCCGTGACGGTCGCCGTCCCGTTGCCAACCGCCGTGGCGAGCCCGGACGCGTTCACCTTAGCCACAGAAGTGTCCGTCGAAGACCAACTCAAGCCTGCCTCCGTCATAGCTTGGCCGTTCTGGTCAAGCACCTCTGCCACTACCTGCGCGGTCGCGCCCAGCGCTGTCAGCATCGCCGAGTCCGGTGTCAGGGTGACCGTCGCGGCGGTGACAGTCAGCGTCGGGGTTGCCGTGGGTGCTGCAGTCGGCGTTGGGGTAGGCTGCGGTGCCGGAGTCGGCGTTGGCGGCTGAGACTGGGTAGACCCAGGAATCAACGTTGTTGTGGGAACGATGGTAGGCGTAGGGGTGACCGAGGATGTGATTGGCGTCGGGTTAGTCTCGTCGGAGCAGCCGACCAAGAAGATGACCAGGAGCGCAGTGGATACCACTAACAGACCAATTGCAGGCTTGCGCATGAGATTGCACCTTCCTCGTGCCATTCTCATCCCAATAGACAGGCCGAGGGCAGCGTCGTCTCGGCCTGCGATGCCATTCACGGCCGAAGCCTGACCGAAACGTCCCCAAAAGTCTGTAAATGCGCGTTTTGGACTATTCCACTCCTGTGATGTTCGCGAATCCGTCCTCGCGCCCAGGCCGCAATGCACAGTCCGCTAGGTATTGTGTGCATGGTCAGCGGATACGATGTGCCCGCTGGGCATGGCATTCACCCGGAGGTTCCGCAACTGTGGCAGGACATACTGTTCGCCGAAGGTGCATCCGATACGATGTTCAGAACAGCACAGGGCTTCTGCCAGCGGGTACAAGCGATAGTGCATATGGACTGCAACCCCGCTCACGCTCGCATCCCTGAAATGACCAGCCGAAGACTCCCCCTCCTGTTGACTGCTGTCCTCGCGCTGGCGTCGGTCCTGGCGCTGGCGGCGTGCGGCGACGGCCCCGAGTCCACACCTACAGTATCGCCCTCGCCAACCTACGAACCGAGTGTTTCGACAGCACCCACTTCTACCCCCACACTGACACCCACGCTTACACCGGAGTCCACACCTGTGGTTGTGGGGGATTGTCGGGACGGCATGAGGTTGGAGCCCGGCGAAGGGTGTCGCTACACCGGCGGCGGTAGCCCCCCAGCCAACGTAGTTCTGTCCGTGCAGCATGATGGAGCAATCTGCCGTGAGGGAGGCCCGGCAAAGCAAGAGATCGGCGGTATCACCATCAACATGGACAGCCTTCGTCTTTGTGTCTCCGGCGGTTTCGAAAGGGACGATGCCTTCCAAAGCGAAATTGTAGCCAGCGCCAACGCCGACGGGAGTTGGACTTTCTACGAGTCTAGCCCTTCGGCTTCGGATGCTACTACAGCCGGACCGGAGATTACACCTGAGGCTGCTGTTAGCCCTACCGCCAGACCGCGGCCTACGGCCATTCCTACATCGGAGCCTCAGCAGAACGTGTTCAAGTCGGGAGAGTCTATTCCCGACTTCCCATCAGATAGAGCCTACGCAGGAAACTTCAAGAACGGAGTCCAACTGGCAATTGCCGGCGGAAACGTAGTCATCCAGATGAGCAATGGAGGGACTGTAGAGTATAGTCACGCTACTTATACGTGTGTCGATACGGGTGGTTGCCGTATCGAAAATGGCACAATTACCGCCGGGGCGATCCGAGTGTCGGACGCTGTTAGCCCTAGTTCAAGCGCCAGCTCCACACCCACCGCAACGCCCACACCTGTTCCCACGGCCATACCGACGGCGACGCCCACTCAGACCGCAACGCCCACATCGACGCCTACTCCGACGCCAGTGGGCCCGGCTGTAGAAGTAGCTAATCTTGAATGCAGTGGCGAGGGGACCCTTGGCAGCATCAGCTACGAGGTCACAGGTGAGATCCATGCGAACCGGAACCTAGAAGATGTGCAAGTCGGCTACGGAGTAGACAGCTTCACAGAAATTGGGTTTGGGAATTGGATGTACTTCGGGCTTCCTGGAACATCAGTGAACCTGGGCTCAATGTCTGCGGATGAATCCAGGTTCTTCGAGCTCTCGTTTAACTATCCTTTTGAACTCACAGAGTGCGGCATTGAAGTTGTGTGGAAGGAACCGCGTTGATGAGGCGAATCACCTGCGCCACGTCTATCCCGAGAGCGAAGGGCCTGTAGGACATTTCCACAGGTGCTCTTCGCTGAGTGAGATGCACTGCAGACTCGCAACAGACAACGGTGAAGGCATGGTGGGACCGGTCGTCGGTTATCGTGATGAGAAAGGCACGAGGAAGGAGTAATCTCATGCATGGCGCAATTGGGCTGCTCGTGGTAGCCACTGCGCTCCTAGCCATCTTCTTGGTCGGATGTTCGGACGACACTGCCCCTACAGCCATGGCCGCACCGACAGAGACCCCACCCCCGACGTTGACGCCTGTCCCAGCGGCCACCGCCACACCATCACCGGTGCCTACGCCGGTGCCGACTGTAACACCCACGCCAACACCCACGGCTACCCCGACGGCGACTCCCACTCAGACCGCAACACCCACACCTGTTCCCACGTCCACCCCGGTGCCTACACCCACGAGCAGACCGACGCCGATACCCGACCCCAGCATCGAATCGTTCGCGGCCATCCCTCTCACAATCGAGGATGGAGATTCAAGCACGCTGAACTGGACTACCACGGGGGCAACGTCTGTCACGATCAGCGGTGTAACCGGACCGCTGCCCGTTGACGGCAGGGCCGCGGTCAGGCCGACTGCAACCACCATCTATACCCTGACCGCCACCAACGAGTTGGGAACGGAGGTTTCCGGGTCTGTCACCATTACGGTCACCTATCCAATCGTTTCCCTGGACGTGAACGGGACGACCATTCTCAGTTCAATCGGCGGGGCTTCGCAGTTGTCAGTCACTGCCTCCCGGTCGGACGGATCGAGTCACGGGGTCGATAACTCGCTCGTGGAGTGGAAATCTTCGGATCCCTGGGTGGCCACAGTGTCCGAAGGCGTTGTAGCCGCCGTGGGCCCGGGGAATGCGACGATTGCACTGGTCTATGAGGAGCGAACGGCTGAGGTCCCTGTATCCGTGCGTATCTCGGAGCGCAGACCGGGCACGGTGCGTGTCCTGTACGCAACGCCGTCGGACCGCGAGTTCCGGGCCGACTACAGCGAGGCCATCTCCCACGCCTTGGTTGACCTTCAATCCTGGTATCGCCGACAACTCGTGGGGCTGACCTTCTCGCTGTACGACGCCACTCCAGAGTGGTGTCAGATGAGTGACCCCGCGGATTTCTATGCCGTTGGCCACGCATGGAACAAGGTGTTGGCTGGCGTGCAGCACTGTGCTCCTGTCAAACAGGGAGACCCAGACTTCATATGGCTGATCTACCCGGATGTGGAAGAAGATTGCGATGAATACCATAGGCTGGGGGAAGGTGGCCATGAGCTGGGGAGAGGAGGCTCGGGTCTCGCGATGTTCGGACGCGCGGACCTGGAGGGTTTGGCGAGCCCCGGGGAGTACTACTATTGCGGCGAAGGGCCATACGACGGCCCACTTGGACGCTGGATAGGCGGAGCGGGGCATGAACTCGCACATGGATTCGGGCTGCCTCATCCGCCGGGGTGCGACCCGTGGGACCCGGCTATGTGCGACCACCAAGAAGCATCGTCCCTGATGCACGGTGGATATGCAGTGTACCCGGAGACTCATCTGCTCCCTTCGGACAAGGAGACCCTGATACGGTCGCCCTTCTTCGAAGGAGAACCGACATACAACCCGATTCGCTCGACACCCTGAGCCAACCAGCCATTCGGGGTGCGGCGCTGGGACCGACGGATCTGTTGCCTGCCGGAGCGGTGGCAGAAACGACGACGACGTGCCGTCGCTCTAGAGTAAGACCATGCACTCGAAAGTTCGCAGTACAGTACCGGTTGGTCCACCACGCAATCACGGGCTCTGGTCCGTGTCGCTGCTCAGCCCCTGTGTTGAGTAACCGCGTCAACCAACGCTGGCATGCCCGTGTCTTTGATGTGCTTCAGTGCACGCTGGATCGCAGGACCCAACAGGTTTGGATCCTCGATCGGGCCCTCGCCGTGCCATCCCATGGCTTGGGCGAGCTTGCCGAAGTCAGGCGCCGGGTGGTCGAACTCCATTCCAAGAAACGCCATCTCTTCGTTCCGCCCGCGGTGCTTTGCGATGGCGATCTGGTGCTCCCAATCGTTGTAGTAGGCACGGTTGTTGTACATCACCACGAGCATCGGAATCTTGTGATATGCAGCTATCCACAACGAGCCTGCGTCGAACATCAGATCGCCGTCCGGTTGGATCGAAACGGTAAGCCGGTCCTTTTCCTTGTTGGCGAGCGCAACACCAAGCGAAATGCCGACCTGGGTGCCAGTACCCAGCGCCGCGCCGGGGTATTGGTCGACCTCCGTGAAGTCCCAGATTCTGCGGACCCATCCGTCAAGGTCTGCGCCGGTCATGGTCCATTTCTCGCCCTTTATCTGCTGCCAGACTTCCCACGACAGCCGCGCAAGCGACATCGGCTTGCTGTCCCAGCCGTCCCTGGACCGCTCCATCCAGCCGGCGTTGACGGTGTCGTGCATCACGGCGATGCGGGCTGCTCGGTCGCTGATGGCTGACTGTTGGGTAGTTCCCACAAGCGTCCTGGCTGCTTCTACTACCTGGCTCAGCGCTGTGTATGGGTCTGCGTTGGCGAACAGGTCGACCTCCCGCAGCTTCAAGAAGCCCTGTGACCACGACTTCATACCCATGTCGCGATAGCTGATGTCGATGATCCTGCAACCGGGCTGCAGGACCTCTGTCATCTCCCGGGTAGTGCGGTTCAGCGTTGTCAGTGACCGGTCAAAATCAAGGACGCCTATCGCGAACAACACGTCTGCCTGGCTCAGCACGTCGCGTTTGCCATTACTCATGTCGAGCGGGTTCGTCGTGGGAAAGTTGAAGCGACGCATGTTGTCGATCACGGGCATACCGAGAAGCTCAGCCAACTCCACGAGTTTGTCCACGGCATCCGGGTCCTGACCGACCCAATCTGCCATGGCGACCGGATTCTTGGCCTCGACCAACATCTGCGCGATCTCGGTCGCGGTCTGGGGGTTCAGTGCCATGGGCGTGGGGGCCGGGACGCGTTTCGGATCAGGGTATGTGACCGGCGTTGTCAGAGGGTCTTCCTGCAGGTTGGAGTCGTACACCAGATAGGCAGGGCCGTACGGCGGAGTGCTGACCACTCGATACGCCCTCGCGAACGACTCAGGCACCGCCGCCGCAGTGTGGGGCTGGTCGTCGAACTTGGTGTAGTCGCGGACCTGGCCGCCCTGATCCTGCGCAGTGTGAATCCAGTCGATGTGCGGGCGCCTCCGAGTGGCATCCATCGGGCCCGTTGCACCCAACAGAATGACGGGTACTTGATCCGTGTAGGCGTAGTAGACGCCCATCGTCCCGTGCAGGAGCCCGACGAGGTCATGGACGATGGCCGCTGAAGGTCCTCGAGTTTGACGCGCGTATCCGTGCGCAACGCCCAGCGCAATCTTCTCATGCACGCACTGGATGATCTCCGGGGAATTGTTGCCATAGTTGACGATGGAATCGTGCAGTCCCCTATAGGAGGCTCCCGGGTTAAGCGGGACGTACTTGATCCCGTAGAGTTTCAGCATGTCAACGATGACATCTGATCCGTACTTGTCATACGGCATGTCTCCTCCTTCAAGGGCAAGCGTTGGATCGACACTACGATGGCCGAGCGAACGACACGCGCGGCGCCGGGGTCGTTGCTGCTTCGGCATCGCTGAAGTATTGCTCCAGCTCAGGCGTCAACCAACGGCCCTGCCACTCCCGATAGGAATGCACCGAAGGCGAGACCAGGCCCTCGCACCACTTGACTTGGCCCTCCAGAACACTCGCGGCTACCACTGTCCACCTCTTGGTGGAGGCGTGCTGAGGCCAAGTGTTTCACAATGTGAGACAGCGCTGCAAACTTCGGATTCCGGCTGTCTCCAGCCTACCCCTTGCGCGCCAGTTACCGAAATCACAGCCTGGCCCACGGGGCGGTCGCGCGTCCGATGCCGACTCTACCCCGCGCGAACGCCGCCGTCCACGGTGATGTCGGAGCCGGTGATGAAGTCGGCTTCGTCGGAGGCGAGGAAGGCGACGGCGGCCGCGACGTCCTGCGGGGTCCCCTGCCTGCCCACGAGGTTGGTGACCTGCCAGTTCCGCGGAGGCGCGCCCGGCTCCGCTTCGGTGCGTATGCGGTTGGGCGTGACCGTGTTTACCCTGATGCCGTGCGGGGCCAGCTGGATCGCCAGCGAGCGGGTGAGGTTGTAGACGCCGGCCTTCGCGGAAGGGTAGGCGACCGCGTTGGAACGGCCCGACAGCCCGGATGTCGAGCCGATGTTGATGATGCGCCCGCCCTTGCCCTGGTTGACCATGCGCTGCGCGACGTACTTGGAGACGAGGAAGACGCTCTTGAGCGAGATGTTGATGACCCGGTCCCACTCGGCCTCCTCGGTCTCGAGGATGTCCTTCCGGTCGACGACGCCGACGTTGTTGACGAGAGCGTAGATGTCGCCCCATGCGTCGACGACTGTGGCCACCATCGCTTGCACATCGGCGCTGTTGGTGACGTCGCAGGCGACCGGAAGCGCGGCATCCTCGTGCGTGGCGTTGATGGCGCCGGCCACGGCCTCGGCGCGCTCCCGGATGACGTCGACGACGGCGACGCGCGCGCCCTCATCGGCGAGCGCATGGGCGATGCCCTCGCCGATGTTGCGTCCGGACCCGGTTACGATGATCGTCCTGTTCTGCAGGCGCATGGGCTTCCTCACTCCCAGGGGTCTGTGCTCATTCGATGGCGGCGGCCGGCTTCGGGTGGGCCGAGTCAGCACGTCCTGCGACCGGCGAGAGATGGCTAGTCGCCGCCCTGATCCCGCAGGCGCCGGGTCAGGAATTCGACTATCAACGGCCATCCCCACTCCGCCGCTCCGGCGTGGTAGAACTCCGGTATGTCCTCGTCGAAGAAGGCGTGGCCAACGCTCTCATCGTCGTAGACGTGGCATTCGAACGGCTTCCCCAGTTCCGTCATCCTGCGTGCAAAGGCGTCCGCGTCTTCCCGCGTGACGAGAGGGTCACCTCTCGCCGAGATCCAGAGCACCGGCCCCGTGATGCCCTCCGACATCTCCAGGGGGGTGATGGGCGTACGCGTCGAAGGCTCATTACGGACCAGGGCCGTGCCGTAGACGGCGGCTGTGGCCTGCACGTCGCGGTTGAGCGCCGCGCACAGGTAGGCCACGGTCCCGCCCATGCAGAAGCCGATAGTCCCGATCCGGTCCACCGCGACGTTGGGGTGCTCTCGCAGGTAGTTGAGCGCCACGCGGCTGTCTGCGGCGAGGCCGAACTGGGAGATCGTCTGGCGGGCCTGGTAGGCCTGATCACGTTGCCGGGGAAAGTCGAACTCCGTCCGATACCCCACGCGGTGGTAGAGGTCGGGCGCCGCCACCACGAAGCCTTCAGCTGCAAGGCGGACCGCCATGGAGCGGTGCTGCGCGTTCAGGCCGGGCAGCACGTGGAAGTAGACGAGGCCCGGAAGCTGCTCCGCAGTGTCCGGCTCCGCCACGAACAACGCCATTCTCCCGGCTTCAGATGGGAGATCGACCCAGCGCGTGTTGACGTCCATAGGTCCCTCCGCCAGAACGAGTCCGCAGGGGCTGTCCAGTCCTGCGCTGCGGCTCCTCAACGGCGCCCCGCACGTGCAGCGGCTACCGTGCGATGCGCATCTTAGGGGTCAGGCGACGGGAGCGGCAAATCGGTCCCCGCCTGCCGCGTCAGCCGGGCACGGATTCGATGAACTCCCGCATCTTCGCGACACATTCCTCCGGGTGCTCCAGTTGGAGGAGGTGTGTCGCTTCCGGCAGGAAATCGTAGTCCACGCTCAGCATGTCGCTGAGGTCCATCGTCGGGAGGTATGAGAACGGGAGGGTTGGGTCCGCTCCGATCACCTTCGTCGGGCACTGAAGCGCCCCGAGGTCGACCGATACGGCGAAAAGCCTGGCGTAGTCCATGATCTGGGCCTCGTACTCGGGAGGACACCGCAGCACGTAGCCATCCCCATCGGTCTCCTCGCGGAGTGTCGTCCTCGCCATCAGATCGTGTGTTCCCGGGACAACGCTTCTGAAGATCGGCGACATCTGCAGAAGTTCAGCGAAGTCTCCCCGGTTGCGGAACCGGCGCGAGCGGCGCCGGGCTGACGCCGACGCGCGTTTGACCGCTGCGTCGAACGCCTCATAGCTCTCGCCAGGCTTGCACAGCGGAGGATCGAACAGGACGAGGGCCGAGAACCTGCTGCCTTCGGTGGGCGACAACAGCGGCGCCAGGGACGAAAACGAATGAAACACCCCTATCTTCGGTTTCTCTCCCAGATGGCGGTCGACCGCATCGATGACGAGGTCGTGGTCCTCGATCAGCGTGGGGATGGTGTGCTCCTTCAGGTCCGTTACGGCATTCCAGCCGTGGTTCCTCAGGTCGTAGACCACGACGTCGAAGTCGCCGGTCAGCAGCGACCAGAAGGGATAGTAGAGATCGATGGCGAGGCCGTTGCCGTGGCTCAGCACCAGCCGGGGGCCGTCAGGGTTGCCGTGCCGCCGCAGGAAGATGCGCGTCCGATCGGCCATCTCTATCTCGTGGACCGAGACAGGCTCCGGGACATTCCAGGGATGTTGCGGGTTATCGGCCAATCTACGGGCTCTCCAACTCATAGCCGAGGGCGGCAGCGAACCGCTCGTCCCCGATGTCCGCCAGCCTCCAGGCGACAGACGGCAGGTGCGGAAAGCTGAATACGCCGTCCATGCCGCCCCTGCGCATCGCGGGAGGCGCCTGGAACCCGGAGGGATCGGTGGAGAACCCTGTGCCCAGAGCCTTGATCAGCGCCTCCTTGAGCGTCCACAGGCGGTAGAACAGATGCAGTTTAGCGGGCTCTCGAAGAGCGGCAAGTTCCGTCTGCTCTTCCGGCCCCATGACCGCCTCTATCAGTTCGTTCAGGTAGCGTCTCGGGATGCGCTCTTCGACGTCTACCCCCAACCGGCCACCCGCCGACAGGGCGATCAGGCCGTGGCCGCCGCTGTGACTGACGTTGAAGTTGAGCGGAAGACGCGCTCTACCCGCCATGGCGAACGGCTTCCCGTGACGGGCTGCGCCGAACGAAAGGTGGTCGTTGCGGCAGCCGAACTGCTCGCAGAGGATGGCGCGCAGTGCGGCGCGGCAGAGGGTGAACTGACGGCGCGGCTGGGGCAGATACTTCCGCCATGCTTCCCGCTCCGTCTCGTCCAGCCACCCGTACGCCTCGGCCTCGCGGGCCGGATCGGGGCTCAGGGCGACGTGCATAACCTGCACGCCGGCCCTGGTCGTGAACGGACTCCACCAGAGGCCCGGAACAGGCGAAAGGCTCTCAGGAGAAGTCGGGGCAATCATCGCCATGCCCGCATCTCTCCTGAGAGCCTCTGCCTGCTGCTGGAACCGCAGGGGACTAGCCGCGGGAGTCCAGGTGCGCTACGAGGTCTCCCAGGCTCTGGAACTTAACGCAGTCTTCGGGGCTGAAGGTGAGGTTGAATTCTTCCGCCACCACCTTGGTGAAGGCGACGAAGTCTGCCGAGGGGACGCCGGCGTCCCGCAGGCTCGAGTTGAGGTCGAGTTCCCGGCCCAGCGGCCGCCCTTCGATCTCCAGGTTTTCGTCGACCAGCTTCCTGATGCGTTCTTCGGTGGTGGCCATAGGTGACTCCTCTCCTGTATGTATAGGGTTGCGCCCCAGCGTTCAGACACCCTAGCAAGGGGTGTTTGGAGTGTCAATCTGCATCGCTCAGCACCCGCCCGAGCCCGGTATCAGCCGCTCCAGCGGTTCGATCCAGTGACGGCGGCGCTGGAACGGGTAGCCGGGCAGAGTGACCCGCCGCCGGGACTCTCCTGCGAACAACCCCGGGAACGAGAGCGGGAGCCCGGCCTCGTATGCTCCGGCAACCGCCTCTACGAAACCGTGGTTCAGGTCCAACTCGACTACGAGATCGATCCCCGGCTCTTCGGTAAGGCTGCTCACCAGGGGTATGGACGGCGTAGCAACCACGATTCCGTCGAGCGCCCTTTCCAGGCCATCCGGCACGCCTGATGCCATCAGTTCGCCACGTCTTGCAGCCGCGCGTAATCCATCCTCGAGGCTGAACACGCCTGCGGCCTGCGACGCTGAGATTTCGCCGGGGCCGTGCCCCATCACCGCGTCAGGGCGCACCCCCACGCTGGACCAGAGCGCAGTCAGCGCGCACTCCAGTGCATAGATCGCTGGCTGCGTCCACGCAGGGTCGTCGAGATCGCCCGCCGCGCCGGGACGACCGAACATCACGTCAAGCAGCGAGGCGCCACGGACCTCCCGTAACGCTGCGTCGCATCGGTCCAGCGCCGCGCGGAAGACCGGCTCGTGCCCGTACAACTCCTCTCCCATCCCCACCTGCTGGCTGCCTTCGCCGGTGTAGACGAACGCCACCCCGGACGCGGCTCGCGGCTCCTGCTCTTCGGGCGTTCCGTCTCGTTCCGCAACCGAACGCAATCCCTCGCGCAGCGACGCGGCATCGCGGAAGACCACACCCGCGCGGTACGGGAAGTGACTGCGGCCCACGCTCGCCGTCCACGCCATATCGGACAGCGCTGCATCGTTGGCGGCGCCGTCAGGCGGGAACTGCTCGGGATGCTCGTCGAGCCACGACAGATACCGCTCCGCCAGCTCCCGCAGGGCGCGGCCCGTC
This sequence comes from Chloroflexota bacterium, assembly GCA_028874795.1. GTDB lineage: Bacteria > Chloroflexota > Dehalococcoidia > Lucifugimonadales > Australimonadaceae > Bin16. The sequence goes on along the minus strand of JAPPHT010000066.1, from coordinate 49,009 downwards.
TTCCCGGACAGCGGCAACAGGCGCGCCCTGCGATCGGCTGAGGCTCCATCGAGGGCGGGCCCTGCGACGGGAAGGGCAACCGGCATGGACGGCCCCGCGGGCCAGCCGTTCCCGGCCATGGCGCCCTCCGGTGCTCCGTAGCCCTCCACGATGACGTGCGAGTTCGTGCCCGACATCCCGAATGCGCTCACCCCCGCACGTGGCGGACGGTCGGTGACGGACGGCCAGTCGGTCGTGCCCGTGGTTACCCGCACGGGGAGTTGGTCCCATTCCAGGTTGGGGTTCGGGTTGTCGAGGTGCAGGTGCTTCGGGATCACGCCGTGTTCCATCGCGAGCACGGCCTTGATGAGCGCGGCTATCCCCGCTGCAGACTCCAGGTGTCCGATGTTCGTCTTCACCGACCCGATCAGCAACGGGCGGTCTGCTTCTCGTCCCTTACCGTACACGGCGGCCGCCGCACGTACCTCGATGGGATCACCCAGGTTCGACCCAACCCCGTGCGCTTCCAGGTAGTCCACCTCCGAGGGTTCGACCCCGGCACGGGCAAGCGCCTCCTCGATCACACGCTCCTGCGCCGGTCCCTTGGGGACGGTCAGCCCCATGCTCGCGCCGTTCTGGTTCACCGCCGAACCGCGGATAACACCCCATATCCGGTCGCCGTCGGCCTCCGCATCGCTCAGGCGCTTCAGCACCACGATGCCACAGCCCTCGCCCCGCACGTAGCCGTCCGCCGCTGCGTCGAACGTCCTGCATTCGCCGTCCGCGGACAGCATGCCGAGGTCCGACATGAACCTCGTGACCTGGGTGGACAGCACCGCGTTCACGCCGCCCGCAAGCGCCAGGTCCACCTCGCCGCGTTGCAGGCCGGCAACCGCCTGATGGACGGCGGCCAGCGACGATGCGCACGCCATGTCCATCGGCATCGCGGGCCCCTCGAGTCCCAGCGCGAACGCAACCCGGCCAACGGTCACACTACCGGTGGTGCCGAGGTAGCTGTTGAACCTGCCGCTGGTCTGGATGAGGTCCCGGTACTCGCTGCCGCCGACCCCCGCATAAACTCCCGTGCGGCTGCCTCGCAACCGGTCGGGGTCTATGCCGGCGTCCTCGAGCGCCTGCCAGCTCGTCTCCAGCATCATCCGCTGCTGCGGGTCCATCATGCGCGCCTCGATCGGCGCGATGCGGAAGAACCGGGAGTCGAACAGGTCGATGTCCTTCACGAACGCGCCGCGCAGGAAGGTGCTCTCTTTCGCCGCCGGGTCGCCGACCGCGCCGTACCAGTCGCCGGAACCCTCTCGGCCGTCCGCGATCGCGCTCTCGCCCGCTATCAACTGGCGCCAGAAGCCGGAGATGTCCTCCGCGCCGGGGAAGCGGCATGCCATCCCGACGATGGCGATGCCGTCCTTCACGTCGGATAGCGGTTGCGCTTCCGGCGCGCGCCGCTCCGGGAGCGCCGCGTCCGAAGGCTCCCCGAGCTCTCCGGCCAGGTGACGGGCGAGTTCCGCGACGCTCGGGTAGTCGAAGACCACCGTGTTGGGCGCGACGTATTCCCCGGCGAACGCGCGGTTCAGGCGGTTGCGCAGCTCCACCGCCATCAGCGAGTCCATCCCCAGTTCGGAAAACTCCACCGATGCCGCCGGCGGCGCCGGCAGGCGCATCACCGCCTGCAGCTCCCGTTGCAGGAACGAAGCAAGCATCTGCTCACGCTCCGCCATCGACGCATCCCACAGGCCGGACAGCACGTCGTTCGGCGAGGCTGTCGCCTCAGGGGCGCCGTCGCCGGTCGTGACCAGCAGGTCCTCCAACAGCGGTGGGCGCTGCTCGTGGTTCTTCGCGAACGTCGGCCAGTCCACGGCGGCCACCATCCCGGCGGTCATGTCCTGCCGAAGCATCTGGTCGAACGCCTTGAGGCCCTGCTCGGGCGTGATCCAGCCGGTCCCGGCTGCCTCCAACTGCCTGGCGATCCGCTCCCGTTGCTCCTCCGCCTCGCCGAGCCCCGACCAGGCGCCCCAAGCGATGGTCTGGCCGGGGAGCCCCAGCGCTCGCCGATGCCCGGCAAGCTGGTCCAGGAAGGCGTTGGCGGCGGCGTGGTTCGCCTGACCCGGATTGCCGAGAACTCCCGCCACGCTTGAGAACAAGACGAACATGTCCAAGTCGCGTCCGATGGTTGCGCGGTGCAGGTGCCAGGCCCCCAGCACCTTCGGCCACAGCACCTCCTCGAACCGCTCCCAGGTCTGGTTCGTCAGCGCCGCGTCCGACAGCACGCCCACGCTGTGGATGACGCCCGCCAGCGGCGGCAGCGTCGCGTCGATGCGCTCCAGCATCCGGTCGACTGCCTCGGCGTCCGTGACGTCCGCGATCTCCACCTGCACGGTAACGCCGCGTTTCCGCAGCGCGTCGATCGCTTCGACAACCTCGGGGTCCGGGGGGCGGCGCCCGTTCAGCACGATCGTGCCCGCGCCCCGCTCTGCGAGCCACTCTGCCAGCGCGCACCCGATGCCGCCCAACCCGCCGGTCACGAGATACGTCCTGTCCTCGCGCAGCCGTCCGCTCTCCAGGGGCGACGTCGTAAACACGATCTTCCCGATGTGCCGCGCCGCCCGCATGAACTTCATCCCCGGTCCGGCCTCGGTCATCGACCACCGGCTGTGGACGAGTGGCCCCACCTCTCCCGCCGCCAGCTGTTGCATGACGCGCCGCAGGGCGTTCCCGGGCGTCGCAGGGTCATGCTCCTTGAGCACGTCCAGCATCAAGATCGCGTAGGAGACATCAGGCCGTACCGCAGCCATCTCCTCCTCGGTCAGGATGTCCAGCCGGCCCAGTTCGATGAACCGCCCCCCCTGTGCGAGGCACGACAGGCTTGCGTCGATGAAGCCCTCTCCCGTGAGGCTGTTCACCACGACATGAACGCCCTCTCCGCCCGTAGCGTCGAGTATCTCCTGCCCGAACTTCGTCGAGCGGCTGTCGAAGACGTGCTGCACGCCCAGGGAGCGCAGGTACGCCTGCTTCGGCGCGCTCGCCGTCGCGAACACTTCCGCGCCCGCAGCCTGCACCAACTGGATGGCAGCCAGCCCTACCCCTCCTGCGCCGGAGTGGATGAGCACCCGGTCGCCGGGGTTCAACCCCGAGAGATCGAACGAGAGCGCCGCTGAAACGAACGCCGTCGGTATCGTGGCGAGCTCGGTTACGGAGAAACCTGCCGGGACGGGCGACACCATCTCCTCACGCGTGATCGCTTCGGAGCCGAACGTTCCGAACGCCAGCCCGACGATGCGCTCTCCCACAGAAACGCTGGTCACTTCGGAACCCACTTCGAGCACCCGCCCGCAGAACTCGCCGCCCAGCAGGCCCTCGTCGATGAGGCCAAGCGCACGGAACAGGTCCCAGAAGTTGAGCCCCGCTGCCTCGACCGCGATCCGGACGTCTCGCGGTTCGAGTGGGCGGGCAGGGAAGGGCCCGATCTGCAGCCCCTCGAGCGCGCCCCCCGCATCCGGCTCGAGCAGCCAGGCAGAGTCCTCCGACAACGTCAGCCGCTCGGTTGCGCTGCCGGCCCGGACGAGCCGGGCTGCCTGACGGTACCCGAGACGGTAGGCGATATGCGTCTCCGCGTCCGGGTACAGCAGTTCATTGACGAGATCGGACAGTGGGGCCTGAGCTCGGGGTTCCAGGTCGATCATCCTCGGCTGGAGGTGCGCCGCCTCCCGTGCCACGACCTTCCCGAAGCCCCACAGCGTTGCACCGGCGATCTCCCCGCCGCGCTCCTTCTCCAGCACCTGCCCGCCTCGGGTGATCAGCCAGAACCCCTTCGCGGGGGTCAGGTCCGCGTCGGTCACGCCCTGCGCGAGTGCAAGCGCGCTCGCCACCGCGTGTCTTACGTCCTGTGCGAACTCATGGGCGGTGGCGTCCTGCCCGTGCCCGTCCAGCGCCATGAGATGCACGACGCCGTTGAGCGGCACGTCCGCGGGTAGCCCTTCGAGCAGCGACCGCCAGGATTCCCGATCCCCAGGCTCCACCTCCGCGCCCGCCAGCACCACCGTCTGGTTGCGTGCCGACAGTCCCGCTGCGAGTTCCTCCGCCACGCCGCTGTTGCCGCCCGCGAGCACCCACACGCCTGCCGGTTCCAGCACTTCCGTCGGGCCCTGCGCCATGATGACGCCCCTGTCCGGCTCGGCTGACGCGGACGCCTCGATCCCCAGCACCTCTGTATCCACGAAGCCCGCATCGCCGAGCGCCTGCCGCCACACCGCGGGGCTGGCCAACGCGTGGTGCGGACGGTAAGAGTCTGCGAACCGCCACCAGCCGTCCAGCTGTCCGAACGTCAGGTCGAGCCAACCCTGTCCACGGAGGTTCTCGAGCGCCAGCAGCTGGCCCGACGGGGCGAGCAGGTCCCGGCAGTGCGCGAGCGTTTCCTCCAGGTAGCGGGTCGCGTGCAGCACGTTCGACGCGATCACCAGGTCGTAGCCATGCGAGTCGTAGCCCTGCGCGATCGGGTCCTTCTCGATGTCCAGCACCCGGTACTCGATCGACGCTTCGCTCCCGCCGAAGCGTCCCTCCGCCTCCGCGAAGAACCCCGCCGATATGTCCGTGTAGACGTAGTCGAACCGGCCCGCCGGCAATTCCGGCAACACCAGCTCCGTCGCCGACCCTGTGCCGGCCCCGACCTCCAGCACGCGCAATCGCCGTCCCTCGGGGAACGCTTCCAGCAGCGCCGCGACGGCGTCGCCAAGCATCCGGTTCGCCGCCTTCGCCACCGGCGCCCGCATATACAGGTCGGCTGCGGTCGGCTCTCCGCTGCTGAACAGCAGTGTCAGCGGGTCTGCACGCCCGACGAGCACGTCTGCGAGCGCACCGGCGGACCGTCGGAACAGCCCGACTTCGACCGCCCCGTGCGCGTAGCGCGACGCCATCCCGTCAGCGAACGCTTCGGGGTCGCTCGGCACCAGGTCCGGCAGCGGGTCGTCGGGCCCGACCAGCACGACGAACCCATCGCCCTGTGCCTTTACGATGCCGGCCCGCGCCAGCAGTTCGAACAGCCGACGGAACAGGCGCGTGTGCTCCGCTGAGACGCCGAACCGCTCCCGAAGCGGGTCAGGCTCGACCGTTTCCCCGACCTTCCGCTCCCAGCCCAACTGCTCGAGCGCCGCGAGTGCGTATCGCCACGACAGCCGCTCCAGGTCCGTCAGTAGTGCCGTACGATCATCGCCGCCGACGCCCTCCGCAACGAGGTACTCGGAGAACGGTCTGGAACGCGCCGCTATGGTGGACGGAGCCGGGAGAAAGTCCGCTGAGGGCATCCCCTGCGGAAGCGGCTTGTCGCGCCAGATGACTTCGTAGAGGAGGTCATTCACTCCCTCGGTGCCGGAGAGCAGGGCGGCGCGCGTCGCCCTCTTCACCGTGTAGCCGCTCAACTCGCCGAGCCCAACCCCGTCCGTCGTGTAGAACCGAAGGTCTCCCGCGAAGACCTCCCTCGGCTCCGCGGACCTGTCCCCATCGACGGCGTCGCGGGCGCTCTCCCTCATGCGGGCATGACAGAGCACGCGCTCAGGCAACGGCTCCGCCAGCGAGAGCCGCTCCCAACCGAACGGCAGGTAGGTCGCGCCATCTTCGAGCCCCGACCGGCCGCGCGCTGCCGCCATCACCTGGAAGCAGCCGTCCAGCAGGACCGGGTGCACGGGCAGGCCCGCTCCGTCCAGGGCTTCGGGGAGAACGATCTCGCCGACCGCCTCGCCCTCTCCGCTCCATACCGTCTGGAGCGTGCGGAACAACGGGCCGAGGTTGATGTTGGCTTCGGCGCGCGACCGGTAGAACGCCGACAGGTCCTCCTTCGACATGCCGGCCTTCAGGGCGTCCGCATCGACCCGTTGGGACTGCCTTGCGGGGCCGGGTGAAACCTGTCCCCTGGCGTGCAGCGTCCACCCTTCCTCCGCGTCGCCCCGGCTGAATATCTCGAACCTGCGCGGGGACGTTCCCTCCGGGGCGTCGAGGACCATCTGGACGCTACGGCCTTCGCGTCCGTTCGCGCCCTCCGAATCCTGTTCGGGCAGGACCAAGGGGGTAAGCAGCTGCATCTCCTCCACGACCACCGCCCCCTGCGCACTCGCCGCCGCCATCGCCCCGTAGAGCGCGCCCGGCGCGATCACCCGTCCGAACACCCGGTGGTCGTTCAGCCACGCCGGGTCGGTCGGGAGTATCTCGGTCTCGAAGAGCGTCTCGCCCCGAGGCGACTCATGCCGGACTCCCAGTAACGGGTGTCCCGCAACTGCTCGCCGTCTCCGCCTCGATTCGTCGACCCAGTGCGACTGGCGCTGGAACGGATAGCCGGGCAACGCGACCCTGCGCCGCGACTCTCCGGCGAACAGTCCCGCGAACGAGAACGGGATGCCAGCCTCGTACGCCGCGGCAACCCCTCCCACGAACCCGCCGGTCGAGTCCGGGATGGGCTCGTTCGGGTCCCGCGGCGGTCGGTGGAGGCTCGACAGCACCGACGGGGCCGCGCTCGACTCCGGCCAGGCGAGGTTGGCCATCGGGCCCAGCACTGCGTGCGGCCCCAGTTCCACGATTGCGTCGACGCCCATCTCAGCCAGCGTCTCAACGCATCCGCGGAACGCCACCGGCTGCCGCGCGTGCCGCCGCCAGTACGCCGGGTCCTGCACGTCGCCCTGTTGGATGAGTCGACCGGTCACGTTGCTCACGAGCGGTACGGACGGCGGCGCGACGGCGATGCCGCCGATCACCGCGGCCAGGTCGTCCAGCGCCGGCTCTACCAACACACTGTGATAGCCGGGGCTGCTCCGCAGGCGGTTCACGCGGAGCCCTTCCGCCTCGAACCGCTGCACGATCTGCTCCACCTCCCCCGCCTCGCCACTCACCACCTGGTGCGCTCCGTTGTCCGCCGCGATGCTCAGCCCCAGCCCGTCGGACGCCGCGTTCCACTCCGCCAGCGCCGCAACCACTTGCGGAGCTGGCGCGAACACTGCCGCCATCGCCCCCGCCACCGGCAGCGACGCCATCAGCTCGCCGCGCGTCGCCGCGAAGCGCAGCCCGTCCTCGAGGCTGAACACGCCCGCTGTCTGCGACGCCGCGATCTCCCCGAGGCTGTGGCCCATCACGACGTCCGGGCGCACGCCCAGGCTCGACCACAGCGCGGTCAGTCCGCATTGGAGCGCGTAGGTCGCCGGCTGCGTCCACGCGGGGTCGTCCAGGTCACCCGCAGCGCCGGGACGGTCGAACATCACGTCCAGCAGCGATGCTCCGCGATGCTCCTGCACCCACCGCTCGCACCGGTCCAGCACCGCCCGGAAGACGGGCTCGCTCTCGTAGAGCGCCTGTCCCATCCCCACCCACTGGCTGCCCTGGCCCGTGTAGACGAATGCCACCTTGGACGCATCTCGCGGCTCCGGCCCTTCGGTCGTCTCGCCGCCCTCCGCGACCTCCCGCAGTCGTTCGCGCAGCGACGCGACATCTCGAAACACCACGCCCGCGCGGTGCGGGAAGTGGCTCCGCCCAACGCTCGCCGTCCACGCCATGTCGGACAGCGCTTCATCGCCGGCGGCGCTGTCGGATGGGAACTGCCGAGGATGCTCGTCGAGCCACGCGATGTACCGTTCCGCCTGTTCCCGAAGCGCCTGCCTCGACTTGCCCGACAGCGGCAGCAGCCGCGTGCCGCGCGCCTCAACCTCTCCCCCTTCTGCAGGCTTGTCCGCTTCCGATTCCGGCAGCGCAACGGCGATGGACATCGAAGGTCCCAAAGGCAAGCCGTTCTCCGGGTCAACGACCATGGGCTCGCCGTACCCCTCCACGATGACGTGCGCGTTCGTTCCGGACCATCCGAATCCGCTGATGCCCGCCCGCGGCGGCCGGTCGGGAACGACGGGCCACTCCATCGTCTCCGCCGCGACCCGCACGGTCAGCCGCTCCCAGTCGATCTCCGGGTTCGGGGTGCTGAAGTTCAGGTGCTTCGGGATGACCCGGTGCTTCATCGCCAGCATCACCTTGATGAGGCTGGCGGCGCCCGCCGCCGACTCCAAGTGGCCGATATTCGTCTTCACGGACCCGACGAGGAGCGGGCGGTCTGCTTCGCGTCCCCTGCTGTACACCGTTCCCGTGGCCTGCATCTCGATCGGGTCACCCACCGGCGTTCCTGTCCCGTGCGCTTCCACGTAGTCCACTTCCCGCGGTTGCAGCCCGGCGCGCAGCAACGCCGCCTCGATCACCTGCTCCTGAGCGGGCTCGCTCGGCACTGTCAACCCCGGGCTCGCCCCGTCCTGGTTGAGCGCGGAGCCGCGGATCACGCCCCATATCCGGTCGCCGTCCGCCTCGGCCTCGCTCAGACGCTTCAGCACGAGGATGCCGCAGCCCTCGCCGCGCACGTAGCCGTTCGCCGCTGCGTCGAACGTCTTGCACCGTCCGTCCGGCGCCAGCATCCCGGCGTTCGCGCGCAGCTCGAGCAGTCGGCCTGAGAGGATGGCGTGTACGCCTCCCGCGAGGGCGAGGTCAGCCTCGCCGCGCTGCAGCCCGGTCACCGCCTGGTGCACCGCCACGAGCGATGAGGAGCACGCGGTGTCCACCGCTATCGCCGGGCCCTGCAGGCCCAGCGCGAAGGCGACGCGCCCGATGGCCGTGTTGAACGACGTGCCGGTAACCGTGTAGAGGCTGGCAGCCGGGTCGGCGGTGTCGCTGACGCCCAGGATGAGGCCCCGGTACTCGTTGTTGCTGATCCCCGCGTAGACGCCAGTGCGGCTGCCCTTCAGCGTGTCCGGGTCTATCCCCGCGTCCTCGAGGGCGCGCCAGCTCGTCTCCAGCATCAGCCGCTGCTGCGGGTCCAGCAGTTGCGCCTCCACCGGGGAGATGCGGAAGAACCCCGCGTCGAACTGGTCGATGTTGTCGATGTACGCCCCGAACCGGCACGCCTCGGCCTAGACCGCAGGGTCGGGGAACAAGTAGCCCACGCGACCGACGCCGGAACCCGGAACGCCCTCGATGACCGCGCTCTCACCCGACTCCAATTGGCGCCAGAACGCCGGAAGCCCGGTCGCGCCGGGGAACCGGCACGCCATCCCCACGACCGCTATCGGCTCGCCACCTTGAGATAGAGCTGGGGGGTTGCCAGCCGGATCGGTGTTCTCGTCGGACGCCATCGTTTTCCCTGCATCCTCTTGTGTTGCAGACTGACAGGTGCATTATAGGAGCAGTGGCAGGACTACAGGCGATGGCAAGCAAGGAGACAAGGACAGCGCCGCGGCGGATCGCTATCGTGGGCGGGGGAGTTTCGGGGTTGGGTGCTGCATGGGCGCTCCATCACCACCCGGACCGTTTCGACTTCCGGCTGTTCGAGGCACAGGACCGGATCGGCGGCAACGCGGTTACCGTCGACATGCCGCAGGACGACGGCAGCTCGATCCCCTTCGACATCTCAGTTACCGCCTGCATCCCGTCCGTCTATCACCACATCCTGTTGGTGATGAAGAGGTTCGGCATCGAACTGGTCGATACGAGGTTCAGCTACAGCGTGAAGTACGCGGGCCAGGTCTATGCCCACGACTTCGATTCAGACCTCAGGGAGCAACTGCAGACCGAGATCGCGAAGTTCCAGCGCGTGCTGCGGCGTCTACGACGCTTCGGCTGGCTGACACGGTCGCAGTCGAAGTGCCTGAACGCCCTGAATCCGTTCAACTACATCAGCATGGGGACGGTGCTCAACCTGGGAGGGTTCTCCGGGGACTTCAGGTACAAGGTCCTGAAGCCCATGTTCGTCAACTTCCTGATGGCGACCAACGTGTTCGACATGCCCGCGGCCCTCTTCACGAGGTATCTCGATTTCTTCGATATAGAGACCGCAACTCCCATGCAGACGTGGGACCAGGGTACGCGGCGCATCTACGAGAACCTGTCGGCCAACTTCCGGGACAGGATCTACCTCAACCGGCCCGTTCGGAAGGTGTACCGGCAGGGGTCCGGGGTCGTGGTAGAGGACCATGAAGGCGCACGGGAAGAGTTCGACGATGTCATCCTCGCCTGCAATGCGAACCAGAGCCTGATGGTCCTCGATAAACCCACGCTCCTCGAGCGCTACATCCTGTCTTCGATACGTTACGAGAGCGAACTGCACAACCACACGGTCGTCCACTACGACTCCTCTGTCCTTCCCGACAACGACGTGAAGCCACTGACAACGCGGAGCAATCACATCGAGCAGTACGGCGCGAGACCGGACAACTACGAGATCACCTACATCATGCACAACCAGCAGCCATGGGCCGGTCGGTCCGACAAGCCGTGTCTCGTGACCTACAACCCGGTCAGCCCCATCGATGAGCGGAAGATCGTGAAGAAATGGTGGTTCCAGCATATCGTCCACGATGTGCGTCACGTTGTCCTGCTCGTGAACCTGTTCCGGTGCATCCAGGGCAAGAGGCGAACGTGGCATTGCGGCGCTCATACCCTGGTGAACAGCCAGGAGACCTGCTTCGTCTCCGGACTTGCAACGGCAAGACAGCTCGGCGCGGACTACCCCTTCGAAGACTCCGCGGCGAGGAGGCGGTTCAACTACTACGGAAGCATCATGTATGGCTGGCGGTTCAGGAAAGCCAGGCGATGAAGCCCCACCCAGCCACCGCTGGGCCAGTGCTTGCCCGCCGCCATTTTCGGGTGGTACGGTGAACCGCACGATGACGGCGCTCGCTCCAACCAACCGATCAGCGTTGGGTCGCAGGTTGTCGATGGCTGTGCTGGCCGTGGGAATCCTGCTCCTGGCAGCATGCGAAGCGGAACCCACTCCGACCCCCGAGTTGTCAGTGGAGGATGTGCTTTCCGGTGCGGCGGAAGAACTGGCCGCGCTGTCCACCGCGAAGTTCCAGATGGTGGACGAGATGGAATCTGGAGCGAAGTTCTTTGAGATGACCCTGAAGAGCGTTGAGGGCGAAGTAAAGACTCCCGACAGTTTCAGGATGCTGGTGGAGTTGGTGAACCCCGGCCTGGGATTCGTTGAGATCGAGATGATGGCGGTGGGGGAGCAGGCCTACATGAAGTTCTCCGCGGACGCGCCGTGGACCTCGCTGCCTGTGGACGCCGTACCCTTCAACTTCGGAGGGATAGGTGTCACTTTGAGCGAGATTCTACTCGTGATCGAGGCCCCGGCGATTACGGGACGCGAGTCCGTGGGAGGCGCCCAGGCAATCCGGATATACGGAGATGTCGTGTCTGAGGAGATGTCGGGCCTCATTACGGATGTGGACTCCGGTCATGCCATCACTTTGACCCTGTGGATCGACGAGGTCTCGCACAACCTGAAGCAGCTGAGGATTGCCGGCAAGCTCTACGACGAGGACGCGCCTGAGACGACGCGTCTGGTAGTCATCGAGGACATCGACGCGCCTGTCGACATCCAACTCCCAGAAGTAACCTCAGGGTCGTGAACGCTGCCGGACCCCGCCTGACCTCCCTGCGCTCTTCCGAGACGGTGGTGCTTGGGATCATCTGCCTGGGAGTATTCTCGACTGCCCTGGACCAGACCGTGGTCGTCGCCGCCCTGCCCGCCGTCATGGTGGACCTGGAGATCCCCCTAACGGACCTGGACAGGGCGTCCTGGATCGTGACCGGCTATCTGATCAGCTACACCGTGGCGATGCCACTGGCGGGGCGCCTGTCCGACGTCTACGGGCGTGTCAGGATGTTTCAGGCAGCCTTGATCGTCTTCTCCATCGGTTCGGCGTTCGTGGCGCTTGCGCCGAACTTCGAGTGGGTGGTGTCCGCCAGGGTCGTGCAAGCCTTCGGAGGCGGCGCCACGGTCCCCATAGGCCTCGCCATGGCCGTGGCTGCTGTGTCGCCGGAGAGAAGGGGAGTTGCGATCGGACTCGTGGCTGCATCGGCTGAAGCCGGGTCCGTTCTTGGCCCTCTCTATGGAGGGGCCATCATAGAGTTGCTCGGTTGGCGGTGGATATTCTGGCTCGACATACCGCAGAGCTTCATCCTGATAGCGCTGCTGGCCATCCTGCCGAACCGCGCCAATCCTGCAGCCAGGATGGACTACTTCGGGGCCCTCGTGCTCGGAGCAGCCCTCACCGTCCTCAGCATCGGCTTGTCCCAGAGAGCGATCTTCTCCGGAGAGTCCCTCTTCCCGTACGTGCTGATAGCCCTGGGGGTCTCCCTGGTCCTTGTATTGGTCCTGTTCGAGCGACGCACCGTCCAGCCTCTGCTGGCATCCTTCCTGTACACCTCCAGGGCGTTCCTGTCTTCCAACATCACTCAGTTCCTCGTGGGAGTCGCCTTGATCATCTCCCTGGTAGCGGTGCCCCTGATGGCCGGGACCGTGATGGAAAAGAGGGCGTGGGAGAGCGCCCTCCACCTGGTCCGCCTGACCGCCGCCATTCCTGTGGGAGCGGTGGTGGGCGGCTACATCCTGCGCTGGACGGGCGTAAGGACGGTGTGCATAACGGGCCTTGCGTTCATAGGAACGGGCCTGCTGTTCATGAGTGGTTGGGAGACTGAGGTAGAGGAGCTCAGGCTGACCATGCCCCTGGTCATGGCGGGCCTGGGGTTCGGGCTGGTTATCCCGCCCATAGGCGTCAGCGCCTTGAGCGCGGCGCCCAGCCACTATTGGGGGGCCGCGGCCTCACTGGTCACCGCGTCGAGGATGGTGGGGATGGCACTGGGGCTGGCCACCCTGTCCGCCTGGGGAATCGAGCGGTTCTACAGCCTGACGGCTGACGTGACGATCGGGTCGTCCTACGAGGAGACCCAGGCCCCCCTGATAGACGCCGGCGTAACGGTCTTTCAGAACCTGTTCATGATCTCGGGGTTCCTGGCCCTGTTTGCCATCCTCCCGGCCCTGCTGATGAGGGTGGAAGACGGGCAGGACGGAGATGGGAGCTTCATCTGAGGCGATCCGGGTCGAGACTCGATTAGACAGAAGCGGCTCTTACTATCTAAATTGGATGGCGCCTCTTGCCTCAGGATGACGGACAGGGAACGTCGACCGATGACAACCCGACCAAGGGAGCCCCTCAACGCCCCATTGCCTTCCCCGTTCCCCGAGGGTTGGTACTTCATCGGAAGCCGCAAGGCCATACAGAAAGAAGGGCTCATCCAGAAGACCTGGATGGGGCAGAACATCGTGGTCTGGTGCGATGATGGCGGGAGCATCTGCGTCGCCGGGGCCTACTGTCCACACCTCGGTTCCTACCTGGGGCCTGCAGCCGGGGGGCGCATACGCGACGGCCGGCTCGTCTGCCCCTTCCACGGCTTCGAATACGATGTCACAGGCCAGTGCGTCGCAACCCCCTATGCTCCTCCACCCCGTGCCGCGCGGTTGAACGTCTTCGAGACACAGGAGGTCGCCGGGTTGGTCTTCGCGTGGTGGGGTATCGAGGGGCGGGAGCCGCAGTGGGACCTGCCCACTGACCTGTCAGACCAGACCGGCTGGAGCGGCATCTCGGTCCGGACCCTCCGCTTCCCCGGGCATCCTCAGGATACGACGGAGAACTCGGTGGACCTCGGCCACCTGCGCTACGTTCACGGGTACGGCAGCGTGGACCGCGTCGCGGAAGTATCGGTGGAAGGAGCCTATCTCCGGAGCGACTTCGACTTCAGGCGGAGTTACCGGATAGCCGGGGCCATACCATTCAACATGGACGTCTCCGCCTGCACCCATATCTTCGGTCTCGGCTACTCGTTCGTGGAGATCCGCGAGCACACCATCGGGATGGATGCGCGCCTGTGGGTGCTGGCGACGCCCGTCGACGGTACGCTCATCGACCTGTCGCTGGCCTCGCAGGTGCGGGAGATACACGATCCGAAGCGGCGGATAGGAGGTCTGGGGTTCCTCCCCGTGAGGCTGCGCGGACCCATCATGAACCGGTTCATCGCGTCGCAGCAGGAGCATGACGTTCGTCAGGATGTGGTGATCTGGAGCCGCAAGCAGTACCGGCCTCTCCCTCGCCTCAGCCGTTCCGACGGGGAGATCATGGCGTTCCGCGCCTACTGCGCACAGTTCTATCCCAGCGCGCAAGACACCCCCGAATCACTCCCCCATGCATTCGAGCGGACTGTACAATAGCGCGCCGGTACGATGGCCCCATCTCCATTGAAGGGTGGCGCCGTCGGATACGGAAGCGAAAGCGCCCGCTCCGGTGAGATCAAGGTGGAAGGCAAGGCATGAGCAACACACTCGGCAGGCTGAGCAGGCTGGTAACAGTCCGTCCGTGGCTCACGCTCCTCGTCCTCCTCATCGTTACCGTCGTTATGGTTATGGGGACGGCGCAACGCCTGCCGCCGACGGAGGGCGCAAGCGTCGCCTTCCTTCCTCCCGGCCATCCCATCGCGGAAGCAACACGAGAGATAGACGACAGGTTCCGGGACTCCGGTGAGGTCATAGTCGTCACGATCCTCTTTCGTGGGCAGGCGCTCACACCGGACGGTCTTTCCCAGATGGATGGCTTGTTGCATGACATCGTTCAGGACCCGGGTGTGGCCGGGCTCCTGGCGCCTGTTAACCCGGTCGTTGCACCCTCGACGCTGATCAGCGCGGTGCTCCGGGTGGACGGCCTCGAGGCGGTCACCCAGGAGCAGATCGACTCCGCACGCAACGTCCCAGGGATCGGCGAGGCGCTCGCTGCGATGACCGGGACGGACACGGATGGTACCTCCGTCGCGGTTGCCACTATCGGCCTGCGCGAAACGGACGACGAACGGGTCGCCGAAGTCGAGCGAAGGATCAACGAGCTGGCTGCCGGGAGCGAAGGCGCCCTGAGCGTGAGCAGCTTGTCATCGGCGGTCATCGAGGATGCCTACAAGAAGGCGACTGAGGAGGGGATGGGGCCGCTGATCGGTCTGGCGCTGCTGCTCATCGCCGCCCTGCTCCTGCTCTTCACCCGCACCCTGTCGGACATGCTGCTGACTCTGCTGGGACTCATCGTCGCGATCATGTGGCTGGTCGGCGCCGAAGGCTGGATGGGACCGAACGGACTCGGCGTGATAGGCCCTCCCAGTTCGCTCACCGCGATGGTGCCTGTCATCATCATCAGCCTCACGGTGGACTATGCGATCCAGGCGATCTCTCACTACCGGGAGCAGCGGCTCGAAGGTGAGCCGGTTGTGCGGGCGGTGCAGATCGGACTGCGGAATGTCACGGTCCCCCTGGTGCTGGCCGCGGTCACGACGATAGTCAGTCTGTTGGCGACCCTGTTCTCGCCGATCGGCGTGATCGGGGACTTCGGAGTTGTGGCAGGGATGGGTGTGGGGATGAGTCTGATCGTGATGCTGACGCTTGTCCCGGCGGCGCGGACGATCCTGGACCGGCGGCGCGAGGCGCGCGGTACGTTGCGGCAGCCTCGGCCGCTTTCGAACGCGCTGCCCGGCATACCGCGGGTGGCGGAGTTCCTCGGAAGGAAGGTGACGCGTTGGCCAGCGCCGTACATCCTTGCCGTGATCGCGGTGACGGTCGCGCTGGGGTTCGCGGCAACGGACCTCAAGTCTGAGTTCAGCATCCGCGACATCCTCCCCAGGGGCGGGACCATCGTAGCTGACATGAACACGCTGGACGCGACCGTCGGCGGTTCGACGGAGATGGCCAGCGTACTGGTGAAGGCTGAGGCTACAGGGACCCGTACGCTCCTGAACCTGCAGGACCTCAGGACCGCTTTCCTGGACGAACAGCGCCGCCCGCGCGCAGCGGCAGGGCCGCTCCTGGCTTCGTACGAGTCGCTGCTGGAAGACTGGACCACCGACACCGGACAGCCCGGCGACAACTACGACCGGGAGCTTGCGGCGCTCTTCAGCGAAGCTTCCTCGGGAGTGCAGCTCGACCCGGCTCTGATGCAGGAACTCCTGGACAAGCTCGCGGAGCGGGACCCCGCGGTCGCCCACGGCCTGGTTAATGACCCGAACGGCGTCGACACCATCCTGCTGCAGTTCCCGACCTACTCGAACGATCCGGGAGCAACCAAGACGCTCCAAGGCGACCTCGAGGCCCTCTGGGCTGGAGAAGATACCGCGCTCACGGTGCTTTCGGAGACCGTGGTGTCGATCGGGGTTACGGACGCGATCACGGATCGGCAAACCGAGGCGATCAGCACCACCATCGCGGCAGCCCTCACTGTCCTCGCCGTCTTCTTCTGGCTGACGGCGCGCCAACCGGCATTGGCGGTCATCGCGGTCGGACCGATCGTGCTGGTCCTGATCTCGGTACTGGGCACGATGGCACTGCTGGGTATCCCGTACTCACTCGTCACATCGATCATCACGGCGCTATCGATAGGGATAGGCGTCGACTACACCATCCACGTGATCCATCGCTATCGCGAGGAGTTCACCCGCTCTCGAAACCCGGAGAGCGCGGCGATACGGACGCTCGCAACCACGGGTTCGGCGCTCTTGGGATCGGCGATGACGACGGCCCTGGGGTTCGGAGTCCTGATAGCCTCGCCTTTGCTTGCTTCCCAGCAGTTCGGCATCACGGCGACCATCACGATCGTCTACTCCCTTGTCGTCTCTGTGCTGCTGGTGCTGCCGGCCATGGTGGTCTGGGGCGCGTACCAGAACATGCGGCTGCGCTCCATGGTGGAGCGCCAGTGGGCCGAGTTGGACGTGGCGATCGATGATATACACCGGCGTCACGAGCAGGGACAGGGCTCGTCGTAGGAGGCTCTGTGAATCTCCGCGAACTATCCAGCGGGCTGAAGGCCGCCTACCGTGGGTCGGACGTCCGCCGCCGCGTGGAGCACTTTGACGGATGGATGGACAGGGCGCAGGCGGAGGACGCGGGCCCCGCCGGCTACGACCACGCCGAGACCGTCAGCGAGTACTACAACCTGTGCAATGAGCTCATGGTGTTCGGCTGGAGTGACTCCCTCCACTTCGCGCCGCTGTCGCCTCGGGAGAGCCTGGAAGACTCCCAGGCGCGGCATCAGCGGCTGATGATCGCCAAGCTGGAGTTGCAGGAGGGCATGACCGTTGTCGACGTCGGTTGCGGGATCGGCGGCCCCATGCGCCGTGTTGCCCGGGAGGCGGGCGTCCGCGTCGTCGGGATCAATAACAGTGAAGTCCAGTTGGGGAAGGCGAGATCGTTGACCGCTGAGGCGGGGCTCGACCACATGGTCAACCTCCTCGCGTGCAGCTTCATGGACATGGGCGTATTCCCGGACGGCACGTTCGACCGGGGCTACGCCATCGAATCGACGTGCCACGCGCCGGACAAGGCGGCTGCGTTCGCCGAGGTCTACCGCGTCCTGAAACCCGGGGCCCTCTTCTGGGGCCAGGAGATGTGCATGACAGACCGGTTCGACCCAGACGACAGCCGGCACCGGGCCATCAAGCGGGAGCTGATGCACGGCATCGCGCTCAACGATATAGCGACTATGGGCGAAGTGAACCAGGCCCTCGAGTTGGCGGGGTTCCAGATCATCGAGGGCATGGACCGGGCTGTCGTGGAAGACGGCCCCGCCACGCCGTGGTATCACCCCATGGAGGCGCGGGGTAAGATGCTGAGCAGCCCCCTGCGCAGGATCCCGCTGGGCAGGAAGGCGTACATCGGAATGGCCAGGCTGGCTGAGGTGTTCAGGCTGTTTCCCAGAGGGTCCGCTGACGTCATGAGGCTGGTGGACCGCACCGCAACGGCCTATGTCGCAGGCGGCAGGGCCGGGCTCTTTACGCCGTTGTACTGCTTCCTGGCCCGAAAGCCTCTGTAGGCCTTCTCGCTCCCGGTCTCCCGGGCGCTGTCAGGCGACCAGGGGTATCTCGCGCCGCCGCTCGGCGATGCGGAACTTCAGCTTCTTGCTCGGCTTATTCGACGGGATCGGGTTGAACTTGAGCTTGTAGTTCGCAGGGGACACTTCGATGTTGAAGTAGTGGGCGACCATCAGCACGTTGATGGCCAGTTGGAGCTCCATCCACCGGGTGCCGAGGCAGGTGTGCGTGCCCAGCCCGTAGGGAGCGTACCCGGGACTGAGGTGCTCGTTGCGCGGTGGCCGGTACCGGTCGACGTCGAAGGTGAAGGGGTCGGGGAAGATGTCCTCCATGTAGTGCGTCGCCGTGGTCGCTATGTAGACCTGTGACCCCACCGGGAGCTCATAGCCCTCGACCACGCACGTGTTCATCACGTTCCGGATGGACATTGGAACGATGGGATATATGCGCACGGCTTCCATGAGGAAGCGGTGCGTGACGTCGATCGCCTGGAGGGTGAAGTCCTCGCCGTCGGGGTCGCCTTTGTCGAAGAGGGCGTCGGCTTCACGCTGGATCTCCCGGTAGAGCTCGGGCTGTGACGCCATAGCGTAGAGCGCGAAACTGAACGCGTCGCCAAGGTACACGCTGGCGATCAGCGCTGCCGAGAGCTGGAACCGCAGGGTCGTCTCCGGCACGAACTGCGGGTCGCTTGCGTGCAGGCTGAGCCAGTCGTCCGCAAGGTCTCTCGGGGAACCGGCCCGCTGCGCGGGCGTATGGACGCTCTGGACCCGTTCCAGCAACGTGTCCACGGCCTTCGCCCTGCGTCTCATGCCCGGAGTGCGAAGCATGAACTTCGGCAGGGCCTTCATGATGTGGGTGAGGAGCGCTCGCTCCTTGTACTTCGCCAGGTCGTCGAAGATGTCCTGGGAATCGACGCTGACGAAGAGCGGCGAGAGTTGCGCGTTGATCATCGACCGGCTCATGCTCGTGGCGGGGTACGCGTCTCCGACCTTCCAGCCCGACATATGTCTCCGGGCATGGCGGTACAGGATGTTCAACTGTCCTTCCAGTCTCCCGCGGGAGTACGCCGGCGACATAGCCTTACGGAGCCGGAAGTGATCGGCGCCATCCATGGAAGGCATCACTCCGTTCGCCCCGTACACTTTCTCGAAGTCCGAGAAGTAGTCCTTGGCTCTCAGGTACATGCGCCCATGCCGGTGCACCCAGTGGTTCGTGACTGTCCCGGCGAGGAACATCATCGGTTTTCTGAACGGCGGGTGTATCTTGAACACCGGGCCGTACTCCTTTGCGAGGTCCGCAAAGAGCGCGGCGACGTTGCCGCTGCGGATGTGCCGGCTGAACAACAGCTTGCGCAGCGACACGGTGGGGATCTTCTTGGTGAAGGCGGAGCGTCGAAGCAGCGGTCCAGCGATGTTCTGGGAGACCGCCTCGGCGATGGACCGGCCGATCAGGTCCATCCTGCAGATCGCCTGGATGCGCTGCTCTATCTCGTCATCGAGCTGGAACATGAACCGGAAGACGTCGCACGTATCGATGAGTGCGATGATGATGACGTCTCGCGGGTCAGGTATCTCGTTGTTGAAGATGACCTTGCTGATGCGCGTCCTGACGAACTGGGCTGCGGTGCCTTCCGTGGAAGTGTTGGATAACTCGGCCTGGAGAGTGGTGCGCGACAGCGTCCAGAATTCCCCGTCGTGGTGTTCCAGGATGTTCAGGTCGACCAGGCGGTCCAACGTTAGATCGACGACGGACTCTGCGTGAGGGGCGAGTCGCTCGATCCAGTACTGGGTGTTGTGTTGCGCCGGTTCGCCCGCTATCTCTTTCAGGATGGGGTCCAGGGCAGGGTCGCCCGTCTCTGTCCGGTCAACGAGGAACAGGGACTCCACGTCCGTGTCTATGCGGCCCATGAGCGAGAGTTCCGCGAGCACGGCCCCGGCGACGGTGCAGTTCAGGTCCCAGCCGGGCACCTGGTGGAAATAGCCGCTCTCCTCATTGAGGAGCATCAGGATGAGTTCTTCCGGCAGACTGAGCGTTGGGGTTGTTACACCTTCTGTGGAAAGAGTCATAAGCCCTGGCCTCCGCGTGCCGTGCCAACCCCCAGGCAACTAGCGCCTGCCACCCTCGTTGGCAGTATGACTCTCCAGACACAGGAGTGTCAACGACATGAGGACGCTGACCACCGCTACCTCCCAACGAGACAACGGTGGCTGGACGCCCACCAGGGCAGGTGAAGCACGGCGACCCTGGCTCGCCTTGGACCTTGCCCCGCCGGCCGGCTGAACTACGGCTCCCACGCGAGCATATGCATGCCCCAGGCGCATACGCGCGACCGTGTCATAATTCAGCGCTGGCAGTTTTCGGCTGGCGGCTATCGCCCACCCAGCCGGCGGGCATGGCAGGACGCTCGCTTCGCCCAATCCCGGCCGCCACCTGCGGCGCAGCCAAGAGACATGTCGGAGGTCGTCAGCCAACGGTCGGACGCCGGGTGTCGATGACATCGGAAAGTAGCGGACGGAGGACGTCTGCGAAGAGGTGCATGAATGAAGTTCGGGCTTTTCCTCGGCACTGAGTTTCCAGCGCGCCGTTCAATGACGACCAGGGTCGATGCGCTCGTGCAGCAGGTGCGGCTGGCGCGCGACCTGGGGTTCGACTGCGCACTCGCGGGTCAACACTACCTCAGCTACCCCGTCCAGATCCTCCAGCCCACACCCCTGCTGGGCCGTCTGGCGGCGGAGGCCGGCGATATGCGGATCGGGACCGGCATCATC
This sequence comes from Chloroflexota bacterium, assembly GCA_028874795.1. Taxonomy (GTDB): domain Bacteria; phylum Chloroflexota; class Dehalococcoidia; order Lucifugimonadales; family Australimonadaceae; genus Bin16. The sequence continues at coordinate 28,565 of JAPPHT010000066.1, read as the reverse complement.
CTGCTGCCGCTTCAACACCCGGTGGACATGGCCGAACAGGTCGCCACGCTCGACCAGATAACCGGAGGCAGGTTCATCTTCGGCGTTGGTCTGGGCTACGAGAAGGAAGAGTTCGAGGCGTTCGGCCTCGAGGTATCGAGCCGTGTCGGGAGGTTCGAGGAGTCGCTCGCCCTCATGAAGCGGCTGTGGACCGAGGACGAGGTGCACTTCGAAGGAGAGCACTTCACCCTACACACCCGGCCATCCTCCTGGCCGCTGCAGAAGCCGTACCCGCCGGTCTGGATAGCGGCGAACGGGCACGGCCCGGTGAGGCGTGCGGCGCGACTTGGCGACGTCTGGTTCGCCAATCCCCACGCCCGCTTCTCGACACTCGCCGGGCAGATGGACATCTACAAGGCTGCGCTCACCGAATACGGGACCGAACCGCCTGAAGACGTAGTGGTCAGCCGGGAGTTGTTCGTGGCCAGGTCGCATGCGGAAGCGGTGAGCGTCGCGCAACCTGTCCTGCACGAGCGATACCGTGTGTACTCCGTTCAGGGTCAGGATGAGCAGCTCCCTCCCGGCGACCGTTTCGAAGATGACTTCGATGCCCTGGCTGCAGATCGTTTCGTGCTCGGGACTCCGGAGGAATGCATCGAGGAGATCAGGCGGTATGAGGGCCTCGGTTTCAACCACTTCATCATCGACTATCACTGGCTTGATCTCGACGATGCCACCGCGCTCGATACGCTGCGGCTCTTCGGCGAGCGCGTGATGCCCGCATTCAGCTAGCCGCAAGCGTCGCCTCCGCATCACCGTGAGATTGCATCTCAACTAACAGGCAGCTTCCCGCAATTCCTTGCGGTCTGGTTTATGTCTACGAGATACTGCCCTTACGATGGTCAGAAGAATGACATACTTCTAGAGCGTGATGGCCAACTGCCTACTCCAGAAGGAGGAGACGATGTCCATTTGGAGAGTAACGTTGGTGTTTCTGCTGCTTATCCCGGCACTCGTGGTTGCCGCGTGCGCGGATGAGCCGACACCCACTCCGACGGCTGCACCTACAGCGACACCTACGCCAGTACCTCCGTTCAAGATCGGAGTGATGGAGTCCCTCACGGGGCCCGGGGAAACCTATGGCACCGTTTCCAACCAGGCCAAGCAGCTGGCAATCGACGAGATCAATGCGGCCGGCGGCATCGATGGACGCATGATCGAGCTCGTCGTGGAAGACTCGAAGTGCAGCGCCCAGGATGCGATCACTGCTTACAGGAAACTCACGGACGTGGACGGTGTGAAGATCATCCTCGGCACATCCTGCAGTGGCGCCATGCTCGGGGCGGCGCCCCTGGCGGAAGCCGACGGTGTGGTGCTCTTCTCCGGGCTCGCGACGAACCCGGACATCGCGGAAGCAGGCGACTACATCTTCAGAACTGCGATGAGTGACGCTCAGCTCGGCATCGACACAGGCAACCTGCTCTGGGCCGACGGCATCCGTACGCTGGCCACCATAACGGAGGCAACCGACTACGCAGAGGGCGTACGGCGCTCGTCCGTTGCCCGGTTCGAGGAGCTGGGAGGCGAGGTAGTAGCGGAGGAGCGGTACCCATCTGACATCACCGACTTCAGGAGCCAGCTGACGAAACTGTTCAATGCAGACCCGGACGCTTTGCACATCGCCGCGCAGGCTGAGTTCAGCGGCGGCACCATCGTGAAGCAGTCGCGGGAGCTGGGTTTCGACGGGCCCATCTACTCCGAGGTTGTGCCTGTCGGAGCGACAGCCCTGGAGGTTGCAGGCGAAGCCGCTACGGGGTTGAAGGCAGTCACAGCAGACCTTGACCCCGCCAACCGGGTAGCGCAGAGGGTCCTTCAGGACTTCCGCGCGCGTTACGACTACGTAACCCTCCCCTGGTATCTCGGGTCCGCTTACGACGACGTGTACATCACTGCCGAGTGTCTCAAGCGGACCGGGGACGATCAGGATGCCGACGGCTTCCGCGACTGCTTGTACGACATCACCTGGAGCGGGGCTATCGGTGAGAACTACAGCTTCGACGACAAGGGTGAGGTGGTTGGCCTTTCCAACCTTGTCGTGGAGGTACTGCCGTTGTCTGAGAGGACGGAAGAGAACCAGGGGTACAGGGTCCTGGGCGGGGCGCCGACCCCGTAGGAGCATCATGCGGGCGCCCCCGCGGCCGTGCTGCGGGGGCGAAGATTCCTCCGGTGCTACGCTTCGCAGCATATCGTGAAGGCCAGGGGAGGATCCTGGCGGCAGCCCTCACCACGGCGGCAGCGGCCTACGTGGTCTGGAAGATCGCCGAGTCTCCCGACCAAGCAGTGCAGTTCGCGTTCAACGGTCTGTCCGTGGGTGCTGTGTACGCTCTGCTGGCGCTGGGCTTTACCCTCGTCTACAGCACCGTCTGGTTCTTCGACCTGTACTACGGTGCAGCCGCCGCCATGGGGGCGTACGGCGTCTTCTACCTGAGGACGTCCGAAACGGTGGGAGGGAACCACGTCAACAATCCGTATGTGAGCGCCGTGTTTGCCCTCGTGGTAGCCGGAGTGATCGCTTGGGCGCTTCACGAGTCGCTGTTCCGTCGACTGGAGCGTCGGTCCAACCCAACGACGCTGCGCGCGGCGAGCGGACTGCTGGCTGCAACGGCGGGGATCTACACCGGGTTCGTCCTCACGAACCCGGATCACCTCCACATGCTGCTCAGTCCGGCCGCGGGGGTTACGGTGGCGGTGGCGGTTGGCGGGGTTGTCTATGGCGTCCTGCAGCGCTTGTTCGTGGGGACCGCCGCTGCACCACTCCTCATCATCTCAGCGATCGCGGGCTGTGTGGTCGGGGCGTATTGCGGCTTGCTGGTGGCCGGTGCACCGGGCTCGAGGCTCTACCTGAGCTGGATCGTGTCCTGCCTCGTGGCCGGAGCAGTGGGCGTTGCGCTGTACAGGGGGCTGTACGTGTACATGCGCCAACGGGCGCGGTCTCCCCTCATCATGTTGGTGGCCTCGCTGGGTGTGCTGCTCGCCATCACAGCGGCAACGGCCATCGTGTTCGAGAGCGCGCCCCGTCCGCTTCCGCGGGCCTTCGGGAGCGATTCGTGGGCCTTGTGGGGCGGCAACATCAAGGGGTTCAACGTCTTCACCGTTGGGGTGGCCATCGCCGGATTCGCGGGGTTGTTGCTCCTCCTCAAGAAGACCGCCCTTGGCCGGACCATACGAGCGATAGGCGACGATGAGGAAGTTGCGAAGGTGGTGGGCATCAACACCACCGTCGTCATAGCGATAGTGTTCTTCATCGGGGCGGTCTTCGCTGCTGCTGCCGGTCTGCTGAGCGGCCATGACACAGCCATCCAGCCGCGGATGGGCCTGCTGCTCATGCTGAAAGGCTGGATCGCCTCGGTGGTGGGCGGGATAGGGAACCTGTACGGTGCGGTGGTTGGCGGTTTCGCGCTCGGCATGGTCGAGCAGTTCGGCATCTGGGACCTGGCCGGAGAATGGAAGGACGTCATCTCCTTCCTCATATTGATCCTGTTCCTCTCCTTCTGGCCCAGGGGACTGCTGCCGAGGGGATAGAGCGATGTTCACGGGCTCCAGAAGACTTCCCGGCCTCAAGCGATCGGTGCGGGATCCGGGTGCGTTCATACGGCTTGCCCGGAGCAACCTGGAGCTGTGGGCCAATCTGGTCATCATCGCATGGGCCGTGACGTTCGCCATCCTGCAGGGGACCGGATTCGCCATCACGCTGGGAACGGTCTTCGCGATCTGGGCGATCCTGGCCGTCAGTCTGAACCTCGTCGTGGGCTTCACCGGGCTGCTGTCGGTCGGTCATATCGGCTTCTTCGGCATCGGCGCGTATACGGTCGCCGTCCTCACTTCCAACGCCTCTTATGAGCAACTGCGGACGGAGGCCATTCCCACGTTCGGATGGCCGTTCTTCGCAGCGCTGCCGGTCGGGGTCGTCCTGGCTGGTCTCACGGCAGTTGCCGTGGGAGTCGTGTTCAACAGGTTCAGGGACGACATCTTCGTGCTGGTCTCCTTCGGCTTCGCCATCATCTGCTTCAACGTATTCCTGAACGCGCGGGCGGTGACTAGAGGGGCGTTCGGCATCCACGAGGTTGCCAAGCCTCAGATAGGCGGATGGGTGTTCGATGACGAGCTCTCGTTCCTCGCGCTTGCCGTGGTGTTTCTGCTGGTCGTCGTGCTCCTCTCGTGGTTCATCGTGACTTCTTCGTTCGGACGTGTGCTGACTGCTATCCGGGAGGACGAGCGAGCGACCGAGGTATTCGGCTACCAGGTGACGCACTACAAGCTGACGGTCTGGGTGCTGTCGGCGATGATGGCCGCCGCCGCAGGCGGACTGTTCGCCAGCTGGACGACGTTCATCGATCCCAACTCGTTCGTCCTGCTTGAGTCGATCCTGCTGGTGTCCATCGTGATCCTGGGCGGGCTGGCAACGATATGGGGTTCGCTCCTGGGAGCGATGACATTCGTGCTGCTGGAGGAAGGGATGCGGTTCGTGCCGGGCCTCCCTGACCAGTACGTTGGCCAGGCAAGGCAGGTCGTGTTGGGGGTGCTGCTGGTCCTGCTGATGCTGTTCAGACCACAGGGACTCCTCGGGAGGTACAGGCTGTGAGCAGCGCCGCAGAAGGCCCTACGCCCTATGCGCTGGAGACGGTTGACGTGCGGAAGCACTTCGGCGGAGTGCATGCCGTCGACGGCCTTTCGATAGGGATACCCCGCGGAGAGATCACCTGTGTCGTAGGCCCCAACGGCTCCGGCAAGTCGACGCTGATCAACCTCCTGAGCGGAATGCTGCCTCTGGACGGTGGACTGGTTGTCGTGGACGGCGTGCGTCTCCGAGTCGTGAAGCCTCATGAGACGCCCGGACTCGGCGTCACCCGCACGTTCCAGGACGTCCGCCTCTTCGACCAGATAACCGTCTGGGACAACATCATGGTCGTGCTGACGGAGCGGCGTCTCCTGCCATCGCTCTTCGAGCGGCCCAGGCCCGGTCAGCGCGAGCGCACGGAACAGATACTGCGAAACGTTGGCATGTGGGAGAAGCGGCGCTCGTTGGCGATGGACCTCTCCTACGGCCAGCGCAAGCTGCTGGAGATAGGCCGGGCGATGGCGTTGAACGTCAACACGTACCTCTTCGACGAGCCGTTCGCCGGGCTCTTCCCGCAGATGCTCGAGCGCGTGAAGGAGATCATGCGACAGATGCGCAGCGAGGGCAGGACCATCCTGTTCATCTCCCACAACATGGACATCGTGCGGGAGCTGTCGGACCACCTGATCGTCATGGACAGCGGGAGACTCCTCACGGAGGGAGATGCGGAGGAGGTCCTGGCTCAGCCTGAGGTCATCGAAGCGTACCTGGGAGTCTAGCGACCCAGCCGGACCGATTGTGAACGACATGGAAGAGCAGAACGGACCATCGGCCATAACCAGGGAGAACGGCAGCAGTGCGGATGCGGAAAGCGAGCCGCTGGATGGCCCCTTCATCCTGGAGATGGTCAACGTCTCGGTGCGCTACGGGGCGGTCAGCGCCCTGGAAGACGCCAGCCTCGGCGTTCGCAAGGGAGAGGTTGTAGCCGTGATGGGGCCCAACGGGGCGGGGAAGTCTACCGTGCTGAAGGGGCTCATGGGGTTGGCGCCGGTAGTTTCCGGGCAGGTGTACTGGCGCGGGGAACGGTTGACGTCTGCCACGCATGAGATCGTGAAACACGGGATCGCCTTCGTGCCCCAGGGCAGGCGGCTGTTCACGCACCTCACCATCGAGGAGAACCTTGAGATGGGATGCCCCTATCTCCGGGACAGGGCGGAGGTCCGCCGCCGCATGGACTCGGTGATGGAGCTCTTTCCGGTCCTGCACCAGAAGCGGCGGGACCTGGCGAGCCAGATGTCCGGCGGGCAGCAACAGATGCTGGCGTTGGGCCGGGGCTTGATGGCCGACCCCGAGCTGCTGCTGCTGGATGAGCCCACACTGGGGCTGGCCCCCAACATCGTGAAGGAGGTCTTCCACACGATAGCGGTCATCAGCGATCGGCTCGGCACGACGATCATGGTTGTGGAACACAACATCAAGGGCGTGCTGGACATCGTCGACCGCGCCTACATCCTGGACACCGGGCGCATCGTCTTCGAGGGGACGCCGACGGCGGTCCGCGAAACGAACATCCTGGCGGAGGTCTTCCTGGGCAAGGTGCAGCAAGCCGGTCCGGACGAACAGTAGGCGCCTCCGGCCAAGCGGCTGGACTTCGCCTCCGTGACCGCAGACCGGGCCAGGCTGCCACAGCCCTGGAGTCTCAATTCCCCGATGGTCCTGATACAAGGCATTTACAAGGCGCCCCGGCGTACCTAACGTAGCCTTCATGTATCGAGCCACGGCAGGTCCCCTGTCAGCGTCGGCCATACAGACCGAGTCGCTGATCCTCACGGCGCTGGGGGAGAACGGCCAACGCATGACGCGGCCACGTCGTCAGTTGGCCGCGATGCTCGCCTGCCAGACCGACTCCTTCAGCGCAGAGGAGATTGCAGCTGCCGCCCCGGGTATGGGACGCGCGACTGTGTATCGCACGCTCCGACTGCTCACGGCGGCCGAGGTCCTTTGCAAGGCCGGTCTTCCCCAACGCTCCCGGCGGTACACCCTGAACCGGCGTTCACCGCTCAACCACCTGACCTGCGTTGACTGCGGTCGCATCGATGAACTGCCCGACCGTGAGGTGAGGCGTGCCCTGAGTGCCATGCATACGCGGCCCGGCGAGCTCGTAGGGTTTCACCTCTACCACCGCTGTGGCAGATGTGGTCAGAACGAACAGGTCGCTGGCGGTGGATGAGGCCTGCACAGGCCGGGGTCGTTTCACCGCAGCAGTTCTTCGACGTACTCCGGGAAGAGACGTTCCAGGTCTTGAAGTCCAGCTCGCAGTTCCCGTGACCCGCCATGCGGAGGTGGCGGCGCCCCCTGCGCCGACGTCTCGTGGCCTTGAAGCCATTCAGCGAGCTCCTCGATCACATCGATCGGGACGACTTCGGCGAGAGTGGTCTCGTACAGCCCACCATGGCGCTCCATGTTGTCGATGAGTCGGGTGAGGTAGGGAACGAGGTCGTCGCGCTCGTCGCAGATCCGTTGCACGATCGCTCTGGAGACGGGATATTCCATCGAGGGACTCCTCCAGCACGTTCCCTTAGAGAGAAGGGTCTTCTGGAGTACCCGGATGTGGCATCAGCCGGTCCTCGCCGAGGTCCATCAACGTGCTATGGCCTTCCAGGGGTGTGTCGAGCCGAACGTGGTAGAGGCCCGGGAAGGGGCTCTCAATCACCGTCCCGGCGAGCGCCCGCCACGGCGATGCAGGGATCAGCTCAGGGCTCAGGTCGCGCATGTTGACGATAACCCGGTCGCCTGCCTGGTACGGCATCTGGACCCCCTTGGGTAGCTCGCTGGCGAAGGGTATCACAGGGTCTGCTGGCGGACCGGGGCTGATGGGCCTTGCGGCTTGGCCGCTCTTGCGAAAGGGAGTAGATTGAGGCGTGCGGCACTCCGCTTCCGGTAACGGCATCAGTGTATGCGCCGGGTTGCCGGCTCGATTCTGACGGGGCTCATGCAAACGGCACACAGATAGAACGGCACACAGATAGGAGGAATCCATGGTCCACATCCTTCCGTCGCTGGGGGACCGTTCACTGCGCAGCCTGGTCGACCTCGAACAGGGCTTGATCAGCCGCGAGATCTACGTGAACGAGGACATCTACAAGCAGGAGTTGGAACAGGTCTACGGTCGAGCCTGGCTCTTCATCGGGCACGAGTCGCTGGTGCCCAATCCGGGCGATTTCTTCAAGTCCCGGATGGGTGAAGAGTCGGTGATCCTCGTCAGGGACCACAAGGGTGTGCTCCACGTCTTCCTCAACACGTGCAGGCACCGCGGCATGAAGGTCTGCCGCTACGACGACGGCAACACGCGCCTCTTCACGTGCCCCTTCCACGGCTGGAGCTACGACACCGACGGCAAGCTGGTGGGCGTCCCGCACTTCAAGACCGCGTTCCACGAGGAGTTGGACAAGAGCGAGTTCGGGCTCTACGAAGTGGGCCGGATATGCAACTTCTACGGGTCCATCTGGGCAACGTGGGACCGGGACGCGCCGCCGTTCGAGGACTACCTCGGCGCGTACGCGGACGGCGTTCGCCGGTGTTTCGAGAGCATGGACGGCGTCGACAACGGGGTGGAGCTCTTCCGGCCCGTGCAGCGCTGGCGTCTTCCCTGCAACTGGAAGTTCCCCGCGTTCAGCTTCGACGGCGACCGCATGCACGGCGTCACCACCCACCGCTCGATCAACGTCGCCGCCATCGGCCCGCAGGGCGACCGCAACGAGGGCGACAGGCATCCGATGAGGGCCCGGTTCCCGTCTACCAACTACGAGATGTCGATCCGAGAGCTCGGGCACGGAGGGCACAACGCCATCTACGACCTTCCCGGCGTCGCGCCCTACGTCGACACCTGGCAGACCGAGCCTCCTGAAGTCGATGAGTACTATCGCCAGGCAAGGGAGAAGAAGGCGAAGAAGTACGAGGGGCAGTTCCTCCACGGCGGCGGCGCCCTCATCTTCCCCAACGTGAACATCCAGGAGCAGCGGATACTGCACTGGCACCCGCACGGAGTGGGGGCGACTGAGAGCTGGCGCTTCTACCAGGTGGACAGGAACGCGCCCAAGGTGGTGAAGGATGCCCAGCGCCGCTACATGATGCGCTACTGCGGTCCGGCCGGGCTCACCGAGTCCGACGACATGGAGAACTGGAACTACGCGTCGGAAGCGAGCACCGGGGCGATGGCGCGGCGCTTGCCGTACCCCTTCAAGGCCGGGCTTGGCCACGACTACACCGACGACCGCGTTCCGGGTATGACGCTCAACTTCGATATCGCAGAAGAGAACCAGCGCTCCCGCCTGGCGCGGTGGCTGGCCTTCATGGAGGCTGGCAGCTGGAACGACCTCTACCCGCTCAACAAGGGCAAGTAGCGAGCCCCTGGCACGTTATACGGAGTGTTCGACATGACGACCGACATGACCGTCGAAACCATGCAGCAGATGTTGGAGCGCCTGATGCTTCAGAGGGACATCGAAGAGTTCCTCTCGATGGAGGCTGAGCTTCTGGACGAGCGGCGCTACGACGAATGGCTCGAGTACATCGCCGACGACATCCACTATCACATGCCCATCAGGCGGAACGTGAGGTTCGGCGAGCAGTACAGGGAGAACACCAGCGCCGACTCGGAGATCTCGTGGATCGACGAGGGGAAGCGAGTGCTCATCGGACGCGTGCGCCAGATCAACACCGGCATCCACTGGTGCGAGGAGCCGCTCTCCCGGGTGCGCCACGTCATCTCCAACGTGCAGGTCTACGACCCGGAGGGCGACGAAGTGAAGGTGCGCAGCCGCTTCATCGTCTATCGCAACCGGATGGAGGATGAGGTGGACCTCTTCGCCGGCAAGCGGGAGGACATCCTGCGGCGCGACAGCGTCACTGGATGGAAGATCGCGAAGCGGACCATCGTCCTGGACCAGAACGTCCTGCTGGCAAAGAACATCACGTTCTTCTTCTAGGAAGTTCGGGGTGATGTAGCGATTCTGTGGGAGAGCGAGCGGCCATGACGCAGAACGAACCGTCGAAGCGGGTCCGTCGCACAAGGGGCGCGGAGATTATGCTCCAGGACCTGCCTCTCGGCACGCGGCTGGTGCTGCGAAGCGGAGCCGAGGTGGAGATCGTCGAGAACCCGCGGGATGGGCAGTGGCTCTTCGTGCGCCCCGCCGGCTCCAGCGATGAGCCGGAACTGGTGTTCGCGGCAGACGTCGCCGAACTGCCGGAGCAGTAGCCCAACGCTGGTGCGGCGCCATTCGTCAGACTGCTGACGGTGACGCGGCCGCCTCGAATAGGAGGCCGACCCCTGCTGTTGGATTCGAGCAGTTCGTCTCGTCCGCGCCGCCTGCGTCCCGATCTTTCCCAGGCTAGAAGAACAGGTTGCGGAGGAATGGGTCCGGCCACAGCACGTGGAGCACTGCGTCCATTATCCCGAATATCACCGTCGCGGCCAACAGGCATGGGATGAGCGCTAGTCCCAGCTGCCGCAGCTTCAGAGAGGTGTTGAAAGGAATGAACGCCATCGGAAACAGCACCGCAGCCCAGGGGAATCCTATTATCCCGACTGCAAAGACAAAGCCGAGGAGCCACCCGATCTGCGGCAGCAACTGGCGGACCGCGCTCACGCCGGTGCCGCTTCGCATACCGATGTCCATTATCTTCGCGTCAGTCGACACCTTCGGGAACAGGGTCTGGACCGCGATCGCCGCGATCAGCCCGAAGAAGGCCAGACTGGCCCAGAACGGCAGGAACCGCGTCGGCCCCTCGAAGCCCAACGTGTCCGGGAACACGATGATAGCCACCCATCCAAGCATGACGAGCCACAGCAGGTTCTCCCATTGCCATCGCAGTTGGAGTTGGCGGCGAGTTCGCGGCGGTCGATCGCTGGAGTTCTCTTGCTCGTTGGCTCCGTCCGACCCCATTACGACGCTGGTCACCTGAGCGACTTGCGACTCACGGTCTCGCAGTGCCCAGGTAAGGAACACTATGAACAAGGCTCCGAGTACGAGGATGCCTAACGCAAAGGGGCGCGTCAGGAAGACGAGCGGTCCATCCCCGATCTGCAACGCGGGCCAGGCATTGCGTTCTACGACCGGACCCAGGATGTAGGCGAGGATGAATGGCGGCCGCGGCCAGCCCCACCACTTCATCGCCATGCCCAGTCCGCCGAAGCACAGCATGACAACGATATCGAGCATGCTGAAGTTCGCTTGGTAGGCGCTGAGGAATATCAGTGGCAACAGCAGTCCGGCGATGTACGCATAGGGGATTCGCGTAAGTTTGGCTATCGGTCCGGTCAGCAGGACGGCGAGGAGAGATATCAACACGTTGCCGATTCCGATGGCGAGGACTATTCCGATTGTGATATTGAGGTTCGCGGTCAGCATGGAGATGCCCGGAGCGAGGCCGAAGGACAGCAGGCCCGCGAGGATGAGGGCCCACGCAACGCTTCCCGGGATGCCGAAGGCCAACGTGGGCACCGCTTGCCCCGCGTTCTGGGCGTTCTGGGCCGACTCCGCAAACAGCACGCCGTCCAGACTCCCCTTTCCGAACTGGGACTTGTCCTTGCTCAGGGACACGCCGAGCGCGTAGGACATCCAATCGATGACCCCGGACCCAACCCCGGGGATGATGCCCAGCGTCACGCCGATCAGGCCTTGCCGGACGGCTACGAGCCAATGCCTGAGGCCATAGCGAACCCCGCTTACCACCTCCTTCACCGAAACTTCTCCGCGCTCGGCGACGGCCCGTCGGGTCATGCTGAGGTCGACGACCTCGGGGAGCGCGAATATCCCGAGTAATACAGGTATGAGCGGCAGTCCTTCATTGAGATACAGCTCGCCGAATGTGAAGCGGGGCACCGTCGAAAAGGCGGTAATCCCGATTGTTGTGACGAGGAGACCGAAGACGGCGGCGATCAGACCCTTCAGCACTGCCCCTCTGGACAGCGCCGAGACCATGCCGATGCCGAACAAGGCCATTACGGTGATCTCCGCGTACGAGAAGTTCACGATGAACGGCCGGATCGCGGGCATGACCAACGCAAGCATGAACGCCGAGACCAACCCTCCGATCGCGGAGACGGCGTAGACGGCTCCGAGAGTCCGAGCGCCCTCCCCTCGAAGGGCAAGCTGATGGCCTTCCAGGAATGTCACCTGGGTCGCGGCCGTCGGGTAGCCCAGGAGCACGGCGGGAATGGCGTCCATCGTGTTGTTGAGCGACAGGATGCCGGCGATGAACACGATCCCCAGGGCTGGCTCGAGGTTGAGGACGACGAAAGGCAGCGCTATCGCGACGACAGTCAGGGTCCCGACTCCGGGAATCATCCCCACCGGCCCGGCCAGCAGCACCGCGGCGAACAGCAGCAGCCAGAATGTCGGGTCTGTCAGGAATTCGCCGATGTACGTGCCGGATTGAGCAAGGGTTTCCATGGGTCCCTTCTGCTGCTACTGGTGGATAAGGGGGCCCCTTGAGAGGACCGGACTCCCGGTCCGGTCCTCTCATTGCTCTGCGGTTAGAACGGAGACTCGTAGACGGGCGAGTACTTCCGGTAGACCTCATCGAGGAAGTTCGCATCCACGGCGGATGCCAGCTCATCGAGCGTTGGCCCGTCCACGAGGGTCAATCCCCTGCCGAGGAGTAATTCGAGGCCACCCCTGAAATCCGCGTCCGCGAACGCTTCAACCATGGCGTTCGAGATGATCGCGCGGATCTCGTCCGGCGTGTTTCTGGACATGACCGCGGTGCGCTGGAGGGCTCCCTCGCCCGACTGCATCGCATTGTATTCGCGCACTTCCTCTTCGCTGAGGAAATCGCGAATGTTGGGGATGCCTGCCGGCAGAGGGCCTTCCGAGTTTGGCGAGATGGCCACAGAGTAATCGGACATTATCGCCATCGGAATCACGTACCCGTCCGTCAGCCAGCCCGGGCGATCGAGTCCCAACCGATACCAGAAACCTGAAGTCACGGTGTCGGCATCGTGCCGGTCCATAGTCAGGAACGAGCCCGGCGTACTGCCGTCGAAGCCGGTCAGGATATCCATCGGAAGATCAAGCTTCTGCTTGAGGAATGTCATCTGGGTCCATCGAGAATCGCCCTCGGCTGCTGCAGCGTAGGTGAACTCGGCCGTTCCTCCAATCATGTCTTCGATACTGGTGTAGGGCGAGTCTTTGTGGGCGTACCAGATCGAGGGGATCAGGTCGAACGAGAAGACGCGCTGGAACTCGTTGGCCTTGAATTGCACCTCGCCGGCGAAGACCAACTCCTCAACAGTTGAACCGCCAACGCCATAAGCCATGGTGAGTCCGTCGCCTGGGCCATCGAACAGCCGGTTCAGCGCGTTGAAGTAAGCGGACCGAGTCGGAACCGCCGTCATGACGAACCGGGGATTGCCCGGTATGAACTCTCCCAGCCTCTGCACGACGTAGCGGGCCTGGATGTCCGAGTTGCTGCCTGGGCCCCAGCCGACGATGACGCGGACAGTCTTCCCTTCGTAGTGGGGCGGACCTGTCGGCGTCGGAACTGGCGTCGGAGTAGCAGGCGGCGGCTCGGTCGGCACCGGCGTAACGCCCGGCGGCAGGGCTGTCGGCTCCAGCGTAACGCCCGGCGGCACGGGCGTCGGCTCCGGTGTAACGCCCGGCGGCAGGGCTGTCGGCGTCGGTGTCGCAATCGGCGCAGGTGCGGCCGTCGGGGTCGGGTCTGCGCCGCACGCCGCTGTGACAGCGAGGGCGAGAGTCAAGGCGGCGAGCGCTACGACTCTGGGTGTCCCACGGATGATCGATGACATCGTCGCCTCCTATGCCACGGCATCGGAGGCAACCTCCAGCCGTGGAGTCGCTCATCGAAAGCACAGCGGTAGGGGCTCGCAGGAAAACGCGTGGCGAATCTACAAGAGAGCGAGGGGATTGTCAAAGTCTGGCTGCCCAGGGCATACGACTGAAACACCGTGTCCTGATTGCCGGGACGTCCAGGCGCGCCCGGCACCAGCAACGACCCGGAGATGGTCTTCGCCGCCGACGTCGCGGAACTGCTGGAACAGTAGTCCGACGCCGGTGGGGGCCATACTGCGAGGAGGGAGGGTGTTTGGTTTTCTCTCTTGATCTGACAGCGGTCTATGAAGGACGGAGACAGGTGTGGCTGAGGATCGTCTGTCAACCGTGTCTGATCGGGGGAGTGCAGAGGGGGTATCCCGCCTCTGTCGAGGGTCTGGGGGTGTCCCCCACAAGCGTTCGGGTGGGTGGGAAACCACGCTGCGCCGGAGACCTGACCGGCTGGCAGAAGCGTGAGGCTGGTGGAGATAGGGGGACTCGAACCCCCAACCTCCGCATTGCGAACGCGGCGCTCTCCCAGTTGAGCTATATCCCCATGCCTGCGGCCACCGCTCCGGGCAAGCCAGGCGGGGCTGGCACCTACTATAGCATAGGACTTGCCCGCTCCGGGTCGAAGGGAGCGACCGCCTGCAACCCGGCTCCGCGGCCTCGAAGCGCTCCGCCTTGCGTTCTCCCGCCGTTTGCTACAATGACACCTGCGTTCCCGCGTAGCTCAGTTGGTAGAGCGGTCGGCTGTTAACCGATTGGTCGTAGGTTCGAGTCCTACCGCGGGAGCCAGGCTCCAGAGAACCCTGTGCGAAGGAGAGTGAAACAGAATGTGCTTGTGTTGACGCCCAGCGGTCGGAACTGAGAACGCAACCACGAGAGACAGTACCCGTGGTGGCGGACCACCGCGGGCCGATACGAAGGAGACGCACATCATGGCGCTACGCATCAACGACACTGCCCCCGACTTTACTGCTGACACGAGCTCCGGCACCGTCAGCTTCCACGAATGGATCGGCGACGGTTGGGCGGTACTCTTCTCCCACCCCAAGGACTTCACTCCCGTCTGTGCTACCGAGCTGGGCTACGTCGCCAGCCTCAACGACGAGTTCGCAAAGCGCAACTGCAAAGTGATCGGTCTCAGCGTCGACAAGGTCGAGGACCACCAGCGCTGGGCCTCGGACATCGAGGACATCGGCGGCACCGCCCTCAACTTCCCCATCATCGCCGACGACCAGCTCAACGTCGCCAAGCTGTACGACATGCTTCCTGCCGAGGAGGAGCCCTCGGAGGGCCGCACAGCAGCGACGAACCAGACCGTGCGCACCGTGTTCCTCGTCGGTCCCGACAAGAAGATCAAGATGAGCCTCACGTACCCGATGAGCACGGGGCGCAACTTCGACGAGTTGTTGCGTGTGCTGGACTCCTGTCAGCTCACGGTCGAGCACAAGGTGGCGACCCCAGCCAATTGGAACAAGGGCGAAGACGTCATCATCCTCCCCGCCGTCGACAACGAGGCTGCCAAGGAGCTCTTCCCGGATGGTTGGGAGACAGTCAAACCCTACCTGCGCAAGGTGAAGGACCCCAGCCAGTAGCCCGCGTGTGACCCCTCTCCCTTGAGGGGAGAGGTCGCCGCTCTGCGGCGGGTGAGGGTGAGCCGGTGGGGTTATAGTCCCTTCCCCCGTCAAGGGGGAAGGTCAGGATTGGGGGTGATGAGAAAAAGCCCCCGTGCATAACGCACGGGGGCTTCGCTTCGCTGCCGCTGCTGGCGACCCGGACCGGATTTGAACCGGCGATCTCCGCCTTGACAGGGCGGTGTGTTAAACCAGGCTACACCACCGGGCCGCGGTAGCTGGCCCCGGCTCCTCCGGGGCGGTCAGAACGCTCAGCCGATCCCATGATAACCGACTATGACCAGTTCCCCCTCCACCATCACCGGAGTGACCCGCTCTCCACCTGTCAGGCGCTCCAACTCCCCGATCAGCTCGGGGTGGTCCTCGAGGTCGACCTGCCGATACTCGACTCCATCCTTCTTAAGGTCGTGGAGCAACGCATCCGAGTAGGTGCAGTCGGGGCGGGTGTAGACGATGAGTTCGGGATCGCTGACCATCGTGCGCTCCATCATACCAGCGTACGGCCTGATAGGCTAGGGAACCATTCAAAGATACGCGGGGAGCCGCAACCATGCCCATGATGCAAGCCGCCATCCTCAGAGGTCTGCGGGACATCGTCTGCGACGAGGTCCCTGTTCCGGAATCGGATGGTCGGAAGGCGCTCGTCCGGATGCACATGGCGTCCATCTGCGGCACGGACCTGCACTACGTCTACCACGGCTGGCCACGCAATACGTACCCCATGGAGCCGGGAGAGCCCGGCCATGAAGGCGTAGGCACCATCGTCGACCCCGGCGAGACCGGACTGCGGGAAGGCGCGCTCGTCCTCACTGTGCCCAACATCTGGGAGGCCCGCAACTTCGCTGAGTATCAGGCGGTCTCGCCACACTTCATCGTCGAGCTGCCGGAAGGACCCCCCCTCGCTGAACTGATGATGGCGCAGCAGTTGGGCACCGTCATCTTCGCGGCCCGCAAGCTGCCGGAGATGACGGGCAAGACCGCAGTCGTCATCGGCCAGGGGAGCGCAGGGCTCTTCCACGACTTCTATCTGCGGCGCCTGGGCGCCGGGCGCATCATCACCATCGAGCCGAACGCTGACAGGCGCGCGGCGGGCGTGGCGCTCGGCGCGGACGATGCACTGGACGTGACCGGCGACGCGGCGGTGGACGCCGTCCTGGAGCTCACGGACGGGGAGGGAGTCGAGGTGGTCGTGGATGCGGTAGGCGGGCACGAGACGCTGGACCAGGCGGTGCGGATGGCCAGGGCTGAGGGACACGTGCACGTCTTCGGCCTGCCGACGGGGTTCGACCCGGTGCCGTTCGACCTCGGCACCTATTTCCTCAAGCGGCTGGACGTCCGCACCATCTTCGGAGCGCAGGACGAGCCGGGCCTCGTCTCTTTCAGACAGGCGTTGCGGCTCATCGCAGAGGGCGAGATAGACATGTCGCCCTATGTCACACACACGCTGCCGTTGGAACGCGTGGGCGACGCGTTCGAGTTGGCGCACGAGCCGAGCGGCGGCGCGCTGAAGGTCTCGCTCACCATGTAGGTGCCCGTAGTAGGTGGCCGCGCCACAGGACGGAACGTCCGCCTGCAGGTGACCTTTGCGTAACTGTGTTGGGTACTCTCTCCTGAGGGAGACGGGCGGGATGGTGTGAACATCGGTTTAACAGGAGTTGTGAACAAGGCGCGGAAGTGTTCCCTATTCAATGGGAATCGGGTATGATTGCGGAACGCTTGACACGCAGCGGCAAACCCTTATAGCCTCTGCGCCGCACTCGCGGCAAGCACGTGGTTGTCTGTCTGCGAGCCATAGGGTTGAAGGAGGAACGCCGTGATTCGAACGCATTCGCTACTGTCGCCACGGTTCGCTTTGGTTATCTTGACCGCTGCCGTTCTGATGGGGCTCGCCCTGGCGGCAGCGCTCTCCACGAACACAGGCGTGCGCGCCGACGGTCACAGTTCGGGCACGGAGACACTCGTCGTCACCCCGAACGAGGCCGACTTCGTTCCGGGGACACGCAGTTCACGCACGTCGGTGTGGATCTACGGTTCAGGCTTCAACCCTGGCCAGAGCGTCCTCATTCTGATCGCCGACCAGCGCGGTGTCGCGACGGACGTTGGCGCCCTTTCGGGCATCGACGTAGCCGCCAACGACGAGGGCGCATTCGGGTTCGAGTGGACGTTCGGTCGCTTCACTCGCACCGGAGTAGGCGGCGAGGGCATGGAGTCGGTCTGGGCGGTCGACGCGGGCTCATTCGACCCGCTGGCGTCCGCTCCGCTGGCGCTCTGCAACCTCAGCGGCCGTGGTGAAGACGCGGAAGTTCCGAGCCACTGCTCGGCCTGATGCCCCCTACCCTTTGAGAGAATCGTGAGCAGGAGGACTCAGTGACAGGCGTAAGAACAACAGTGACAAAGCGGTTCATGCTCGTGTGGACCGTCGGTCTCTTCTTGGTTGGCTCGTTGCTTGCCCTTTCGCTGGTGGGAGGGCAAAGCGCCAGCGCCGACGGTCACTCCACGGGAGGAGAGGCCATCGTGCTCTCCCACACCGAGGTTGACTTCAACACCGGGGCGAGCCGCTCTCCGGAGGAAGTCTGGATCTACGGCTCCGGCTTCACCCCGGGCATCGAAGTAGAGCTCCTGGTAGCGGACTTCCAGGGCGCGCTCTACGTCATCAGCGCCTGCCGCTGGGACAACGAGGGCAACTGCGACCCGGCCCGTTACCGCGACGGCGCAGGCAGCGTCTGGCCGCTCATCGTGAACGACGATGGCGCCTTCGCGACCAAGTGGCGGCTCGGCCGCTTCACCCGCCCGAATGTTGGAACAGAGCGTATGGCCAGCATGTGGGCCGTGGATGCGGGCACCTACTCGTTCCTGGCCAGCGCGCCGATCGCGCTCTGCGACGTGACGCGCAATGCAGATCTTGAAGAAGGCGCAGAACCCGCGGAAGTCCCCGGCTTCTGCTCAGCGTAAAGCGTTGAGGTCCACAGGAGGTAATCGTGACTAAGGTAATCGCAACTCACCCCCGGGCCGTGGTTCTCATGCTTGTCGCCGCGGGACTGCTGCTCGGACTCGTAGCGGGCAACGCCGTGTTCTCCCCGCGGGCCTCTGCGGACGGCCATGTATCGGGCGTGGAGAGCGTCGTTGCGGATGACGCTATCGTCAACCACCAGTTGGGCGCACGCTCCTCTCGCGAGCAGGTCCGCATCTGGGGCTCCGGCTTCGCCGCCGGCCAGGAGGTCATTCTCCTCATCAACGACGGCCCCGGCACTCCTTCCGACATCACGAACTACGTGACCAACACGAGTGATACCAACACCCTCGTCGCCAACGAGCAGGGAGCGTGGACAACCGTGTGGACGCTCGGCCGCTTCACCCGCCAGCGCTCCGGGATCGGCCCCGGCGACGGCGACGTCGAGCGTATGAGGACGCTCAGCGTGGTAGACCCGGGCACGCTCGAGGTCATCACCAGCACGCCGCTGGCATTCTGCCGCCTGAGCGACCGCGTCGGCATCGCGGAGGATGTCGCTGAGATGGAGTCCGAGCTCGCGCTGCTTCAGGCGGACAGGGATCAAGGTCTGGGTACGAAGCCGGTCAACGTGTCTGACGCCGCCTGGGCGCTGGCGACCGCGTTCTACCCTGCATTCGAGGCGCAGCTCGACGCGCAGATCGCGGAAGCGACGGCCGAGCTCGAGGCCAAAAAGGCGGGACTGAGCGTTCCAAGCCACTGTCCCGCGTAACCGACTCCGGTTCCTGAGACAAGTACAGAGGCCCTCCGGTCACCGGAGGGCCTCTCGCTTTAGAGCGTGCGCACGGCAGGACGCCTGGGGCGAGCGGCCCGCTTGCTACAATCCCTGCGATCGACGTTGAACATTGTGAGGCCGACATGCAGCCCTACCGCGGGATAGACCTGCTGGATATCGAGTCCGAACTGACCGATGACGAGCGCCAGGTGCGCGACACGATGCGCGCCTTCGTCGAAACGGAGGCTCTGCCCGCGGTCGTCCCCCATTTCCGAGAAGGCACGTTCCCGGTTGAACTCGTTCCACGGATGGGGGAGCTCGGCCTCTTCGGCGCGCACCTGGAGGGCTACGGCTGTGCCGGGCTCGGCCCCGTTGCCTACGGCCTCATCATGCAGGAGCTGGAGCGCGCGGACTCCGGTTACCGCTCCTTCGTATCGGTCCAGTCCTCGTTGGTGATGACCGCCATCCACGCCTTCGGTACGGAGGAGCACCGCGAGCGCTACCTGCCCGACATGGCGGCCGGCCGCGTTCTGGGTGCGTTCGGCCTTACCGAGGCCGACCACGGCTCCGATCCGGGCGGCATGGAGACGCGCGCGGTCGAGACAGCGGACGGGTTCACGATCAACGGCGGCAAGATGTGGATCACCAACGCAGGCATCGCCGATGTCCTGGTGGTCTGGGCGAAGTTGGGCGACGCGGTGCGGGGTTTCCTGGTGGACACGAGCCTGCCGGGCGTACGACGAGAGGACGTCCACAACAAGCTCTCCATGCGCATGAGCGTCACGAGCGCCATCTTCCTGGAGGACGTGCGTGTGGGAGAGGACGCGCTTCTCCCCGGCACACGGGGGCTTGGTTCCGCGTTGGAGTGCCTCAACGCGGCGCGATACAGCATCGTCTGGGGCGTCTGCGGAGCGGCGGCGGACTGCCTGCACACTGCGATCGAATACACGAAGGACCGCGAGCAGTTCGGGCGTCCACTGGCGTCGTTCCAACTCGTGCAGCAGAAACTAGCGGACATGGCGACGTCGCTCTCCAAGGCCCAACTGCTCGCATTGCAGTTAGGGCGACTGAAGGCTGCGGGCAAACTGCACTGGTCGCACGTCAGCATGGCGAAGTACAGCAACACCCTCGCTGCGCTGGAGATCGCGCGCACCAGCCGCGACCTCCTCGGCGCCGCCGGCATCACCGACGACCTGCCGCCGATGCGCCACGCCATGAACCTGGAGACGGTGCACACCTACGAGGGCACCCAGCACATGCACCAGCTCATCCTGGGCCGCCATCTCACCGGCATCAACGCCATCGCCTGAGCGGAGCCCCGTCATTCCAGCACAGGCTGGAATCCAGGGTGCGCGGGCAGCGCACGACGCGCCGCGAAGCGGATGCGCAAGCCGTCGGTTCCGCCCTTCCACGCGCCGCATCCCCTGTCCGGTGTAGGAGCGCCCTTGGTGGATGCCCTGCCTGATCCCCCTCTCCCACTGAGAGGGGGGATTGGGGGTGAGGGTTGGCTACGCGTTGCCTCATCCACGCGCCGGACGCATAATCGAACCACGCAGGAGGCGTGCATGAAAGCGGTGCGATTCCACGAGACTGGCGGACCGGACGTGCTCCGACTCGAAGACGTCCCGGACCCCGAGCCTGGCGACGGCGACGTCCTCGTGCGGCTCGCGGCCTCCGCCGTCAACCCCGCGGAGGTATCGCGGCGCGGGGGTCGCATGGGACAGGTGGTGGACCTCCCTGCGATGCTCGGGATAGAGGGGGCGGGGGTGGTCGCCCAGGTAGGAAAGGACGTCACGTCGGTAGATGTAGGCGACCGCGTGATCGCTCGCCAGCCACCGTACTCCTATGCCGAGTTCGTCGTGGTGCCGGAGCGTTCGGTCTACGCCGTGCCGGAGAACCTGAGTCTCGTCGAGGCCGCAACTGTCACCATCACCTTCACCACCGCCTGGTCGGCGCTCCGCGTCCGCGGCGGCGGCAAGGAAGGCGATACGGTACTCGTGCAGGCCGCGGCGAGCGGTGTCGGCATCGCCGCCATCCAGCTGGCGAAGCAGCTGGGTATGACGGTCCTTGCCACCGCGAGCAGCCCCGAGAAGCTCGAGTGGGCGGCCTGGTACGGGCTGGACCATGGCATCAACTACGTGGAGCAGGACTTCGTCGCGGAGGCGAAGCGCCTCACAGACGGACGCGGCGTCGACGTCATCGTGGACGGCGTCGGCGGCGACGTTCTGGCGAGGGGCATCACCGCCCTGGCGCGCGGCGGACGGCTCACCGTGTTCGGCGGCGGCGGAGGACGCGAGACCAGCTTTCCCGTTGTCGACCTCTACCGGAATGCGGTTTCGATAGTAGGCGTGGGCGGCAGCCTCACTCCGCGAGAGGACTTCGAGATGATCCTCGGCTGGTTCGGCGAAGGTAAGCTCGCTCCGACCATCGACCGTACGTGGCCGCTTGCGGAAGCGGCCGAGGCCCACCGATACCAGGAGTCGCGGCAGATCAAGGGCAAGAGCGCCCTCGTCATCAGCGAGGACAGCTGACCGCATACGAAGGAGTGATGTGATGGCATCAGAGTGGGTGAGCGTAGACGTCGAAGGCAAGCCGGTAGACGCATATCTGGCCCAGCCGGACACTCCCGGGCCACACCCGGGCGTCGTCGTAGCGATGCACGTCTTCGGCATCGACCGGTTCGTGCGGGAGAAGTGCGACGAGCTGGCCGAGGCGGGCTATGCCGCCATCGCTCCCTACCTCTTTCACCGCTCCAACGTCACGAATGCGCAGTTGACGGGCTACGCCTTCGAGGACCCGGCGCGCCGCGAGGCGGCGATGCCCTTGAAGGACAGCCTGCGCGACGATGAGTTGCTCATGGACATGCTGGCGGGGTTGGAGCGCCTGCGCGGCCTGCCGGACGTCGCCGGCCCGTTCGGAGTCACGGGCTTCTGCATCGGCGGGCGTATCGCCTACATGCTCGCGGTGCGCACGAAGGAGTTCGCCGCCTGCGCGGACTTCTACGGCGTGGACGTGGACCTGCCCTGGGGCGACGGCCCCGCTCCGCTGAGCCTCACCGCCCAACTTGACTGTGCGCTCACGGGGTTCTTCGGCGACCTCGACGCCAACCCCGCGCCGCCGGACGTCGACAAGCTGGAAGCCGCGCTTCGCGCCGAAGGGAAGCCATTCACCTTCCACCGCTATCCCAACGGACAGCACGCCTTCAACGACCCCTACAACCCCGTACGGTACGACCCGGATATATCCGCCGACTCATGGCCGAAGCTGGTAGGCTTCTTCGACAGCGCGCTCAAGGCGAGGGAACCCGTGGCATGACCGCAGTCGTCGGCATATTCGAGGACCGCACCGCAGCCGTTACCGCTGAGCAGCTGCTGGAAGAGGCCGGCTTCGGCGACCGGACGGGCATCACCTATGTCCTGCCCGACGACGGCCCGGCGCCCCCGCTGCTGGCGCGTCGCGGCGAGACGATGCTGCGCGCGGCGATCAAGTGGGGTATCTGGGGATCGCTCATCATCGAGGTGCCTTCGCTCATCGCACTGCTGATCGTTCCGATGGACATCAACGTGAAGATCCTGCTGGCCGCGACGGTGTGGAAGTTCGGCGCTGCGTTCGGCTCGTGGATCGGGGCGATGTCCGCGGGCGAGGAGGGCCTCGACGACGAGCACGCCGCGGAGTACGAGGCGCTGCTCGCCGCGGGCTACGCGGTGGTCGCCGTGGACGTTCGTACGCGTCACCGTCCCGGTATCCGCGGAGCGCTGCTGGAGAGCGGCGCCAGGAGCCTCCGGGACGTGCGCGGCACGTTCGTGCTCAAGCAGCCGCCGGGTTCGGCGCGAACCGCCGTCTCCTCCTGAGTCCGCCGTTCTTGTGAAATAGCCCTGCGCAGCCAACTTCGTCATTCCCGCACAGGCGGGAATCCAGGGTGACCGGGCAGGTCACGCGGTGGGGATGGTGGGAGGGGCGTGTCATGTTGAGCGGAGCTGCTTCGCCATCGGTACGTGGTCTATGCCGGCCTCAACGAACCCAGGCCCCGTGACCGTATAACCGTGCCGCTCGTAGAGGGCCTGCACGTAGGTCTGCGAGTGCAGGCTCACCTCGGCCATGCCCAGCTTCCGTGCCTCCGTCTCCAGCGCAGCGAGGAGCATCCCCGCTATGCCGCGCCGCCGCCAGCCGGGCAGCACGGCGACGCGACCTATCCGGGCCTCGCCGTCCCGCGTCAGCCGGGCCGTGCCGACTACGGCCGACCCATCGCTGGCGACCACGTGTACGGCCCGGTGGTCCGCCTCGTCGCGTTCGAGTTCCTCCGGCACGCCCTGCTCGACGATGAAGACCTCGTGACGCACGCCGAAGGCGCCCTGCATGTCCTCGTCGCTGGACGCGGTCCTCACCTCGATGCGGTGCTGTGCGGCCATGCGGCGATTATAGGAGCGCGGCTATAATCCGGTTCACTCTTCCGCGGAGCGATCCCCATGAGACTTTCCACAGACCGCATCCTGACCACCCATGTCGGCAGCCTGCCGCGTCCGGACGGCGTTGCCGAACTGCTCCTGAAGAAGGAACGCGAGGAGCCGTACGACGTCGAGGAGCTGGAAACGCTGGTGCGCCAGGGCGTCGCGGACATCGTCGCGCGGCAGCACGCCGCCGGTGTGGACATCGTCAGCGACGGGGAGATGAGCAAGGTCGCTTACTCAACCTACGCGAAGGACCGGCTCACCGGGTTCGAGGGGGACAGCGCGCGCCGACCCAACCTGGACGTTGCCCCCTATCCGGACTTCCGCGCCAAGATGGCGCGCATGACGGGCGACCAGCCGATGCGCCGTCCCCAGTGCGTCGCGGCGGTGGAGGTGAAGGACCGTGAGCCGCTGCGGAAGGACCTCGAAAACTTCAAGGCGGCGGTCGACGGCTCGGGCGTCACCGATGCGTTCATGACCTCGTCGTCGCCGGGTGTGGCGTCGGTGTTCATGCCGAATGCCTACTACCCGACGCACGAGGCGTACGTGGAGGCGCTTGGGGCGGCGATGCAGGAGGAGTACGAGGCGATCATCGATGCAGGGTTCGTGCTGCAGGTCGACTGCCCTGACCTGGCGATGGCCTTCCACACCGGCTTCCAGGGGCTGACCGAGGAGGAGTTCCTCCGGCGCGCCGAGCATCACATCGAGGTGCTGAACGGGGCCTTGGCGAACGTGCCCGCGGAGTCGGTGCGGCTGCACGTCTGCTGGGGCAACTACGAGGGACCGCACGACTACGACATCGCGGTGTCGAAGATCATGCCTATCCTGCTGCGGGCCAAGCCGTCAGCCATCCTGTTCGAGGCGTCCAACCCGCGGCACGCGCACGAGTGGAAGGAGTGGCGCGACGCGAAGGTCCCCGACGACAAGGTGCTGGTCCCCGGCGTCCTGGACTCCACGAGCAACTTCGTGGAGCACCCGGAGCTGGTGGCGCAGCGCATCGAGACATTCGCCGCCATCGTGGGACGGGAGCGCGTGCTTGCCGGGTCGGACTGCGGCTTCGGCACATTCGCGGGCTACGGGAAGATGGACCCGGACATCATCTTCCGCAAGCTGGAGGCGATGGCGGAAGGGGCGGCCATCGCCAGCGAGCGCCTCTGGGGGTAGGCGGAAGCCTGCGAGGCACGGCTACAGCCTCCCCACCGCGTGCGCTGACGCGCACCTGGATTCCCGCCTTCGCGGGAATGACGGAAGGGCGCGGGAATGACGAGAAGGGCTAGCGGGTTGCCTTCAGCAGCACGGTGCGCTCGTTGATCTCGTCCGCTTCCACGGTGGAGAAGCCGGCCTCCTTCAGCCATTGCACGTGCATGTCCACGCCGCCCGCCTGCTCGGCGTAGTCCAGGTTGGCGAACATCCCGCCGTCCGCGATCAGGTCGTGGATGTCCTTGTAGATGCTGGAGATCAGGCCGTCGTCGTACATGTTGTGGATGGCGATGGCGGACATGACGAAGTCGAACGGCCCGCCGAGACCGGCGGCCCAGTCGCGCTGGGAGAAGTCGCTCCTCACGTAGTTGGTGCGGTCCGCGTAGGCGGCGAGGCGCTCTTTCGCGTGACCGAACATCGGCTCGGAGATGTCCTGCAGCGTGACGTGGGCGTTGGGGTATTTCGCCAGCAGGTAACCGGAGAGCAGGCCGTAGCCTGAGCCGACGTCCAGCGCGCGGATCACCTGGTCGGTGGGGAAGGGGGCTGCGTCGACCGTGGCCTGGATCATCGGACCTCGCTGGTCCTGCCTGCCGTCGTCGCGCGTGACCCAGTTGTCGACGAATTGCTGCTCCTCCCACTGCTCCGGTACGTCGTGCGTCTGTGCCCAGCCGGCCTTCCGGTGGCGTTCGGTCGTCATTGCTCTCCTCTCCTCCTGCATCAGCCGAGCGGGTGCGCTCCGCTGAGTATGGTATCCAAGGTCTCGTGCAGCGGTCCCGGCAGCCGGGCGCCGAACTCCGTTACAACCCTTGCCGCCGCGAACGCTCCGAGCTTACCAGCATCGGTGGGGTCCAGGCCATGCGTCAGGCCGAAGAGCGCGCCCGCAGCGAATACGTCGCCCGCTCCGGTCGTGTCGACCACAGGCACGACGTGTCCGGGGACGCGGGTGATGTTGCCCGCGTCAAACACCAGCGCGCCGTCCGCGCCGCACGTCATGAACACGAGCGGCGCGTCCGCGCCAACGGCCCGCAGCCGCTCTTCCCGCGAGCCCCCGCCGGCGTATATCTCCGCCTCGTGCTCGTTGCAGAAGAGGATGTCCACGTACCTGCGCGTTACGCGCCGGAAATCGTCGATGAATATCCCCGCGATGCCGGGGTCGGAGAGGCTGAGCGCCACCCGCACCCCACCCGCATCGGCGGCGGCGGACATCGCCCGTTCGGCGGCCTTCGCGCAAGACGGTGTGCTCAGCAGGTAGCCCTCCACGTAGACGATCCGGCTGGAGCGCAGGGCGTCGAAGGTGATGTCGTCCGGCCCGAGGGTTGACGCCGCGCCGAGGCTGGTCTGCATGGTGCGCTCGCCGTCAGGGGTCACGAGGATGACGCATGCTCCCGTGGGCCCCTCGTCCGTGGGCTGCATGTCGAAGTCGACCCCGGTCTCTGCGAGGCTCTCCCGGTAGAGCGCGCCGTGCATGTCGTCGCCGATCTTGCCCGTGAAGAACGCGGCGCCGCCGAACTGGGCCACGGCAGTCATCGTGTTCGCCGCCGATCCTCCGGCGGAGCCGTGCCGGACATGGCCCTGGAGGCTCTCCAGCAACCCTGCCTGCGTCTCAGCCGACACGAGCGTCATGATGCCCTTGTCCAGGCTGTGGCCCGCGAGGAACGCATCCTCCACCGCCACCTCCGTATCGACGATCGCGTTGCCGACGCCGTAGACGTCGTACCGGTAAGCCATCTACGTCTCGTTCCTCCATCCTGCGGTCGTCTCAGACAAGAGCGGAACCTACACCGCTCTCGCAGAGGGCGTCAACGCGAGGGGGCAGGCGCAGCTGTTCCGACCGGTCCTCTCTACCAACGCTCACTCGAGAGGATGTTGCGCGCTAAGGGCGGTGATCCGCCTCCGGCTTCGCTCAACATGACAAGCCCCCCAACTCTGACTGGTGCGGACGGGCTCCTACTTGACGTTCTTGAGGAGCGTGAGGGCCTTCTGGAGCTGGTTGATGCGCCGCTGGTTCTCCTTCTCCTGACCGACCTTGATGCCGAACCCGAGCGCGAGGCGGACGGCCTGCGTTCTGATCCGCGGGTTGGGATCTTCGAGGAGTTCCTCGAGGGTGGCAGTGCTCTTCAGCGCGAGGCCGTGGAGCTCGGCGAGGGCGAGGTCCGCAGTTTCCTGCTTCATCCGGCGGAGTTCTTCCCGGAATGCCGGGTCCTGCCGCCATCGCTTGAGCGTGGCGAGGCTGACGTCTGCCGCTCTCGCGCCCTCGGCATTCGTTGCAGCAGCGGCGATATGTGGGAGCGCCACCACCTGCCTGTCGGTGAGATTTTCTCGCGAAACCGGCTCATTCTGGCTCATTCCACGCTCCTCCGTTCGTAGATCGGGCTTCTCCGATGAGCCCCTGGGGGGATCAGGCCGGCTCATCCGTCGCTTCTTCCGGGCCCTTGTGAGCCTTTTCGAGCCCATGGCGTCCTCCTTCGTTTTCGTCCGGGGCGCATCAATGCCCGGCGGTCAGGAACAGAGTAAGCAGGCATGTATCGTCCGCACAACGGGCAGATGTCACAAATGTGATGGCCCAGGAAGCTTGCCGGCCATACCGGGCCGCCCGGCTCGTCCTTCGTTTGACACGCCCTGGGGTGGGGGATAGACTCATGTTGTTCCCCGCAGCGCCGGCGATACGCTCGCAGGCGCTGCCGTCAGAAAACGGCTCACCACCGCGGGGACTACGGAAGAAGTTGCGTTAGATGTACGGCGAACGCCGGCCCGAATTCGATCCGGACCAGGTACTCCAGAACCTCCGACAGAGCTGGGAAGGCGTACGTTCACGCCTGCCGGGTGGCGGCGGCTCCCGCCTCCTCATCCTCGGCATCATCGTGGTTGCCCTTGCGCTCTGGCTAGGGACAGGCTTCTACACCGTGCAGCCATCGGAGCAGGCCGCGCTCCGCCTCTTCGGCGCCTTCAGGGGCACCGAGGACGAGGGACTCCACTGGTACCCCCCGTCGCCCATCGGCACGGTGGACGTCGTCTCCGTGGAGGAGACCCGGCGCATGGAGCTCGGCTTCAGGACCGGCGCCGGCGACGTCGTCACGGACGAAGCGGTCGAGTCCAGGATGATCACCGGCGACCTGAACATCGTGGCCATCGACCTCGTCGTGCAGTACCGCATCAAGGACCTCGGGGCCTTCCTCTTCAACGTAGCGGACCCCGGCGACCCGGCCCGGCCTGAGGCGATTGAAGGTCACCCGGACGGGCGGACGCTCAAGGACGCGGCTGAGGCCGCGCTCCGGCAGGTGGTCGGCCAGCGATCGATCGACGACCCACTCCGCGTGGGCAGGGAGGCCGTGCAGGTCGACACGCAGGCGCTGCTGCAGGAGATCGTCGACGACTACAACGCCGGCATCGAGATCCTGAACGTGCAGTTGCAGGAGGTCCAGCCGCCGGACCAGGTGCGCGACGCCTTCGACGACGTCAACAGGGCGCGCGTCGACAGGGAGAGCCGCATCAACGAGTCTCTCGCCTACGAGCAGGACCGGCTCCCGCGGGCACGCGGCGCGGCGGAGCAGGTGACCCAGGCGGCGCAGGCGTTCAAGGACGCCCGTATCGCCAGGGCGCAGGGTGAAGCGGCCGAGTTCACCGCCGTCTTCAGCGAGTACGCGCAGTCCCAGGAGGTGACGCGGACACGGCTGTTCCTCGAGGCGATCGAGGACATCCTGCCCGGCGTGACCCTCTTCATCCTGGACGATTCCACCGGCGGCGCGCTGCCGCTCCTGCCACTGACGGAAGGCGTCCTTCCATCCATGGCGGCTCCTGCGGCCGGCGCAGGGAGCGGGGGTTGATATGAAACTCCTCGTTCCCCTCCTCATACTCGTCATCGCCGCGATCATCGTCGTTCCGCAGGCGCTGTACACAGTCGACCAGACCCAGTACGTGGTCGTCACCCGTTTCGGTGAGATTCAGAACGTCGTTCGGACGCCGGGCCTGAAGGTGAAGGTGCCGTTCGTGGACACTGCAAACGTCCTGGACAAGCGCATCCTGCGGATAGACGTGACGCCCACGTCCATGCCGGACCAAGACAACCAGTTCCTGGAGGTGGACGCCTACGTCCGCTACCGCATCGAGGACCCGCGCAAGTTCATCGA
>JAPPHT010000032.1 GCA_028874795.1 Chloroflexota bacterium | reverse complement strand
GTTGAACTCGATGGCGTCGAGCGACGTGGCGATGAACAGGATGACGATGCCCCAGAAGATGAGGAAGTGCATCGTGCCGGGGTAGCGCTCGTTGCGGACGAAGCGGCGGTGGCCGATGGAGTCGACGAACAGCGTGCGGAGACCTCCCGCGAGCCGTGCGCGCCACGGCCCGGCGTCCGGGTTCGGCTTGCCGAGCCGCCAGTAGCGCGAGCGCTGCCAGAGCGCCCATGCGATGGCGGCCAGGGCAATGGGAGCGGTGAGGTAGACGATCGCGCCCAGCGGGTAGCCGATATTCCAGAAGTCGAGTCGTCCGGTCAGTTCGGGGGGCAACGCACAACCTCGGTAAGGGTCTGCGCGGGAGTTTAGCAGGCCGAGCGGCAGCCGCAGCCCGGGACACGGGGCGGAGTGCGTTGGAGCAGTGCTACCATTGAACAGCACGGAGGGATGGCAGAGTGGACGATTGCGGCGGTCTTGAAAACCGCTGTGCCGGCGACGGTACCGTGGGTTCGAATCCCACTCCCTCCGCCAGACACTGCCGCAGTGGAGTAAAGTAGCGGCAACGCGCCCGGGCGTGTTCCGCCTGGAACGCATCATCGCATCGCCGCCTCGTGCAAGGCGGCATCAGGAGGCCACCATGGCTGAGATCGTGCTCGTCGAAGCCACTTCCCACTCACCCTTCCTCTTCATGGAGCCGCACCAGTGGAACAAGGTGCGGGCTGCTCGCCCTCCACTCACTGACAACCCGGTCATGTCCGAGGAGGAGAATGCCGCGCAGCACAAGCGCTGCATGGATGCGTTCGAGGTGCTGCGGCAGAAGATGGAGGAGGCGAAGCCGGACGTCATCCTCGTCTTCGGCGACGACCAGCAGGAGCTCTTCGGGCTGGACAACTTTCCCGCGTTCGGCATCTTCGTCGGGGACGAGTTCGAGGGCTACCGCACGAGCGCCCGGACGGGCTTCATCCCCGGTGAGCAGCGCGGGTGGCGCGAGAAGACTCCCGAGACGTGGGTGAAGGTCCAGAACAACCCGCAGCTTGCCCAGGAGTTGGCGGTCGGCCTCACCCATCGCGACTTCGACATCTCGTTCAGTTTCGAGGTGCCGAACAAGGAGCACGGCATGGGGCATGCGTTCATGCGCCCCTTCACCCGCATCGTCCCGGACTTCGACATCCCGATGATCCCGTTCTTCGTGAACTGCTACTTCGGGCCGCAGCCGTCGGCCAACCGCTGCTACCGCCTCGGCAAGGCGGTGCGTGAGGTTATCGAGGCGTCGCCGCTGGACCTGCGCGTTGCTGTCCTCGGCTCGGGCGGCCTGTGGCACACGCCGGGCAGCCCCACCTCCTGGCTCAACACGGAGTTCGACGAGCGCCTCCTCTCCTACATCCCCAAGGGTGACGGCAAGGGGATGGCGGACGAGTTCGACAGGGAAGGCTCAACGCCGCCCGCCGACTACGGCCCGGCGACGTCGCGCTGGGTCGACGGCGGCACGGGCATGTACACCGGCATCGGCAGCGGCACGGGCGAGACGCGCAACTGGGTGGCTGCCGCGGGTGTTGCGGATGGCAAGCCGGGGGTCGTGATCGACTACGTGCCGGTCTTCGCGTCGCCGTGCGGCATGGGCTTCGCCTACTGGGAGATGTAGGCCGCAGCCGCTACTGGTCCGGCGCCATCGTGCGTATGCCGTAGCGCCGGATATGGGCGTCCCTCGTTACGAGGACCAGCCCCTCCGCTTGCGCCTGCGCGATCAGCATCCGGTCGAACGGGTCGCGGTGGTGCATGGGCAGCATCGCCGCTTGCTCCGCGTGGAAGGGAGCGATCGAAAGTAGCGTGAAGCCATCCTTTTCGCAGGTAGCGGCAAGATCATTCGGGATACGGAGCTTGCCCTTCGCACGTTTGATGGCGAGTTCCCAGATGCTTGCGATGCTTACGAATACGTCGTTGTCCGGGTCATCAATGATCTCTCTGGCCTTGGCCCCGAGCATCGGCTCGTCCGAGAGGTACCAGAGAAGTGTGTGCGAGTCGATTAGGAATCTCATTGGAGAAGAGGGTCGTCAGGGTCATCCGCGTAGAACATCTCTTCAATCTCTTCGTCTGTCCACTCGAAGTCCGGCCCGATCCAGATCTGTCCCTTAAGGCTGCCCGGCTTGCGTGGCTCCTTCTTCTCCTTGTACGGCAGCAGTTCGAGGTACGGCTTGCCGGCCTTGGCGATGATGATGCGCTCGCCCTGGCAGGCGAGTTCGCCGAGGCGCGAGAGTTGGGATTTGGCTTCGTGCATGTTGACCTGCATGCCGAACGCTCCTTGGTCGGGCTAAGTTTAGCTAATCACAGCACGGTTCTGCCGTCAAGCGAGGCTGGCTGGAGAGCTCCTACCCGGCGCTGCCGTACTGCCCCTCGTGGAAGAGGAGCGCGTCGCCTTCCCGGACCTCCGCGTGCTCGACTGCCGCGACGAACAGCGTGTGGTCGCCCGCCTCCACCTGCTGCTCGATGCGGCAGACCATGCCCACGAGCGCATCGTCCAGCAGAGCGACGCCGCTCTCGTGCATCGTGTGGGGCTCGGGCAGCGTTCGCCGCTCCTCAGGGGCAGCGCGAGCGTAGAAGTCCGCCACGTCGGCTTGGTCGCCGCGCAGAAAGTTGACCCCGAAGCATCCCTCGCGGCGGAGATAGTCGCACGTGTTCCCGCCTGTCGCGACGCTCAGCAGCAGCAGCGGCGGTTCAAGCGCGACGGAGAGGAGGGCGTTCGCGGTCGTGGCGTACGGCGCACCGTCCGGCGAGCGTGTGGTGACGACGCTCACGCCGGTGGGGAACCTGCGCCATGCCTGTCGGTAGAGGGTAGGGTCGGCTGTCATCGGCGTGTAGGATAGAGCATCCGCGCGGCTTGCGCAGGACTGGAGGCGGGAACGATGAACGAGCAGCAGTTGGTGCGGACACTGAACTCGGTGGGCAAGCGGTGCTTCGTCACCTGGTTCAGGCAGTTCTGCGATCTGTCGCTCTCGAACGAAGACGTTGCAGCGCAGATGGAGGAGGCGGAACGCTACTCGGCCAGGACCTGCCGGACCCGGACGAGCGGCGCGCGAAGCATCATCAGGGCAGGGCGCGGCCGGGACGCGCTGGAGAAGATCACAAGATCGAAGGCGGATGCCTGGACCCGCCAGGAAGCGTCGAAGCTCCTGACCTCCCGGGGTTAGGACCCAGGACGGCGCCTAACCCGCCGTTACCGCCGCCTTGACGCCCAGCCACTCCGGAACGACGCGGAAGAGGTCGTCCTCCTTGTTGTGCCAGCCGTGGTCGCCGCCCTCCAGGTGTACCCAGGTCACGTTTCCCCGCCCCTCGCAGAGCGCGGCCATGTCGCGGCCAGCGTCGCGCATGCGGGGGTGCGTCTCCTCGGTGCCGGTGAGGATGAGCACCGGGCACTCGATCTCGTTCGTGTGGGCCTTCGTGATGTCGTAGTGCTCGGAGCAGTGGCGGTCCAGGTAGACGTCGGCGGAGAAGTAAGCACCGGGATTGGGGAAGTCCACGAACATGATCTCGTGGCCGCGCCCTTCGGCGACGAGCGTCTTGGCGCTCTCGTAGTTCCGCAGGTGCTCCTCACCCATCTCGCATGCCGAGTAGTACTCGTGGGAGAAGCGCAGCGGAGCGAGCGATATGACCCCGGCGACATTCGGGTCTTGGTTCTTCGCCTGTGCGAGCACGACGCGCACCGCTCCCAGACTGCTGCCCCAGATGCCCACGCGTGAATAGCCGCGTTCCCCCATAAACGCGACCATCGCCCGCAGGTCGAGGTGGGTCTCTGAGAGCATCTCGTAAGCGTTGCCGGTGCGCACCTTCCCTGCGCGTCCGCCGACCACGTCGTGGCCTCGCGTGTTGAAGAGCGCGGTGGGGATACCCATGTCCCGCAGCTTCGCGGCGCGCGGGTTGGAGGGTGAGAGGTAGAAGTTGCCGGCGGAGCCGTGCACCATCACCATCGCGTCCACGAGCAGGTCTGTGCGGGCCTGCTCCGGCTCCAACAGGATGCCGCTCAAGGTTACGTCGTCGCTCGTCTTGGCGTGTACCAGGTCAACCAGCATGGCGAAGCCTCCGAGGTAGTCTGTTGCCCGTAGTATAAGCCGCTGCGCGCTCGTCGTCGGCGTCAGTCGTCGTCGTGCGGCTCGGGCATCAGCACAAACTCGGGGTATGCCTCGATCCCCAGTTCGCCCACGTCCTGTCCCAGCCGCTCGATGTTGTACGACACGCGAGCGCCCAGGGTCGCTTTGAACGCCTGCCAGAGCAGCCAGGAGACGGGGAAGACGAACGCGCCGACCGCCAGCACGCCAACCAGCTGCACGTGGAACTGCGCCCCGGCGGCGATGGAGGCGGCGAGCGTGCCCCAGATGCCCGCGAACAGGTGCGCTGGCACGGCGCCGACGACGTCGTCCAGTTTCACTGTTTCCAGAAGCTTGAGGCCGGCGACTACGATTAGTCCGCCGACCGCCCCGATGATGATTGCCCAGTAGTGGTCCACGATATCGGGCCCGGCGGTGATCGAGACGAGCCCGGCGATAGCGCCGTTGAGCGCCGCGAAGAGGTCGATGCGCCCGAGTATCCAGCGCGAGACCAGGATCGCAGTGATGACCCCTGCGGCTGCCGCGAGGTTCGTGTTCACGATCACGATGCTCATCGCCACCGCGTCCACCGCGCTGGCCAGCGCAAGTTGCGAACCGCCGTTGAAGCCGAACCATCCGAGCCAGAGGATGAACACGCCCAATGTCACCGCGATAGTGTTGGAGGGCGGCGTCGGCCTGGCTTTGCCGTCGCGCCCGAACTTGCCGAGCCTCGGCCCCACGACGAGTATGCCCGCCAGCGCAGCCCAGCCGCCCGTGCTGTGTACGATGGTCGAGCCCGCGAAGTCCTGGAAGCCCATCCCGGCGAGCCATCCGCCGCCCCACGTCCACGCTCCGACGATGGGGTAGATGATCCCTGTCAGCAGGAGCGTGAAGATGAAGAACGACCACATCTTCACCCGCTCGGCCAGCGCGCCGGACACGATGGAGGCGGCGGTCGCCACGAACACCATCTGGAAGAACCAGTCCGACATCACCGAGTAGCTGCTCTCCTCAACGACCGCGGCCGCGTCTCCGTCCCCGGCGAGCAGGGCCACTTCGGCTGCCGACGGCCCGTAGAGCAGGTTGAACGAGCCGATGAAGCCGCCAACGATGTCCACGTACATCAGGTTGTAGCCGACGAAGAAATAGGCCAGCCCCGCGATGGAGTAGAGGCCGATGTTCTTCATGCAGATCATGGAGGCGTTCTTGGTGCGGACCGAGCCGGCCTCCAGCATCGTGAACCCGGCTGCCATCCACATCACCAACGCGCCCCAGATGAGGAAGGCAAACGTGTTCAGGACGAACGCGGTCTCGGATGCGACATCCGCTGCTTGCGCGACCGCTGGCTGGGCGACGAACAGGACCAGAGCGAGGATGCCGGACAGGGCAAGGATCAGGGGGGGACGGCTCCAGGACAGGATGCGCAGGACGGTCATCGGCAGTAACCTCCGCTCTCCGGTTCGATGGGAGCGTAGCGCATCCCCACGGGAACGGACAACGCTTCCGGCAGGCAGTTTCCTTCCGCGCGCTGCTATCATGAACGTCCTATGCTCGTCCGAGACCTCATCGCCGCACGCCTGCGCGACGCCGTCGACGAGGCGCAGCGCACCGGATCGCTCCCACCGTTCGACCTGCCGCAATCGGGTCTTGTAGAACGCCCTCAGAGAGCTGACCACGGCGACTTCGCCTCCGGCCTTCCCCTGCGTGTGGCCAGGACCGCGAAGCGCCCGCCGCTGGAGATAGCCCAGTTGCTGGCGGACGCGCTGGCCCGTGGGACGGACGACGGCCCCATAGGAGAAGTCTCCGCGGCGCCGCCAGGCTTCGTGAACTTCCGCCTGAGCGACGACTGGCTCCGTTCCCAGGTGGAGGCGATCCGCACAGCAGGGGAGGCGTTCGGTGATGTGGACGTCGGGGCGGGCAGGCGGGTGCAGATCGAGTTCGTCAGTGTGAACCCGACGGGACCGGTGCACGTTGGCCACGCCCGTGGCGCAGTGCTCGGCAGCGGCCTCGCCCGCGCCCTCAGCGCCGCGGGATTCGATGTGACGCGCGAGTACTACGTGAACGACGCGGGCAACCAGATGGAGCTGTTCTACCGCTCCGTGTTCGCGCGGTACGCGGAGGCGCTCGGCAGGACGGACGTGCCGCTGCCGGAGGACGGCTATCAGGGCGCGTATCTGGTGGAACTCGGCGAGGAGCTCGCCGGACGTCACGGCCCTCGCTACCTCGAGATGGACGAGGCTGAGGCGATCGCGGAGCTTGGCGAGGAAGCCCTCAACCGCATGCTCGACGTGATACGCGTCGACCTGGACCGCATCGGCGTCGAGTTCGACGTCTGGTTCCGCGAGCGCGACCTGTATGCGCACGGGCAGTACGAGGACACGATGGCCCTCCTCCGTGAGCGCGGCTACACCGCGGTGCGCGACGGCGCGGAGTGGTTCACGTCCTCCGCGCTAGGCGACGAGAAGGACAACGTCATCGTGCGCAGCACCGGCGCGCCGACCTACTTCGCATCCGATATCGCGTACCACCGCGACAAGTTCGGGAGGCGCGGTTTCGACCGCGTGATCGACATCTGGGGCGCGGACCACCAGGGCCACGTGCCACGCATGAAGGCGGTGATGCAGGCGCTCGACCTGGACCCCGACCGCCTCACCATCCTCATCGGCCAGCTCGTAACGCTGAAGAGCGGTGGAGACATCGTCCGCGCGTCCAAACGCACCGGGCAGATCGTGACGCTCGGCGACCTTGTGGACGAAGTGGGCGCGGACGCCTGCCGCTACTTCTTCCTGGCCCGCGCCGCCGAGAGCCAGATGGAGTTCGACCTCGAGCTCGCGAAGAGGGAATCGAGCGAGAACCCGGTCTACTACGTCCAGTACGCGCACGCCCGAATCGCCGGGATCCTCAGGCAGGCCGCCGAGCGGGGCGTGACCTGGGAAGATGGCGACACCACGCTGCTGACCGACCCCGCCGAGCTTGCGCTCGTGCGGAGGATGCTGCAGTTGCCCGAAGTAGTCGACTCGATCGCCGTCACGCTCGCGCCGCACTCGCTGCCGCACTACGCGGTCGACCTGGCAACCGCCTTCCACTGGTTCTACGACCACTGCCGCGTGCTCTCGTCCGACCCGGCGGACGCGCCGCTGATGAAGGCGCGCCTGAAGCTGACCGAGGCTTCGCACGTCGCGCTCGCCCGCACGCTCGCGTTGATGGGCATGAGCGCGCCTGAGACGATGTAGGGTCCACGTATGCGCCGGGTCTGGGAGGTGCTGCTCACCGCCGGGTGGCTCGGCCTCACCTCGTTCGGCGGCCCCGTCGCGCACATCGGCTACTTCCGTGAGGCGTACGTCGTGCGCCGCCGCTGGCTGGACGAGGACACGTTCGCCGGGCTCGTTGCGCTCTGCCAGTTCCTGCCCGGCCCCGCGAGCAGCCAGTTGGGGATAGCGATCGGCATCCGGCGAGCAGGACTGCTCGGCGGGTTCGCGGCGTGGCTCGCCTTCACGCTGCCGTCAGCGGCTGCACTTATCCTGTTCGCCTACGGCGTGCAATCGCTCGGCGACCAGACCGATGCCGGCTGGCTGCACGGGCTGAAGGTCGTGGCGGTGGCCGTCGTTGCGCTGGCCCTGTGGGGCATGGCGCGGACGCTCGCACCGGACAAACCGCGCGTGACGATAGCGGCGCTCGCGGCCATCGCGCTGCTTGCGGCGCCGGGCATCGCGGCGCAACTGGCGGTCATCGCTGCTGGAGGACTGCTGGGCCTTGCGCTGCTGCGGCCCGACGCCTCCCAGGCGCCGGATGCAGGCGGCGAACGCGGGGTCCCGTGGCTCGCCATCACGGCACTGCTGGCGTTCTTCACGCTGCTCGTCGCCTTGCCGGTCGCTGCCCGCCTCGTCGACAACGGTGCGCTCGCCATTGCCGACAGCTTCTACCGAGCGGGGTCGCTCGTGTTCGGCGGGGGGCACGTCGTGCTGCCGCTGCTGGAGGCTGAGGTCGTCCCGCCGGGTTGGGTGACGAAGGACGAGTTCATCGCTGGCTACGGAGCGGCGCAGGCTGTACCGGGGCCGCTCTTCACGTTCGCCGGCTATCTGGGCGCAGCGATGGAGGAGGTCGCGCCGCGGTGGCTGGGCGGCCTCGTGGCGCTGGGCGCGATATTCCTGCCGTCGTTCTTCCTCGTGGTCGGCGTGCTCCCGTTCTGGGAGCGGCTGCGTGGCCTCGTCCGAGTGCGACAGGCGCTGATGGGCGTCAACGCCGCGGTCGTCGGGCTGCTGCTGGCGGCACTCTACGACCCGGTGTGGACGAGCGCGGTGCGAGCGCCGGAGGACTTCGCCCTGGCCGTGGGCGCGTTCGCGCTGCTGGCGTTCTGGCGCGTGCCGCCGTGGGCGGTCGTGGCCCTGGCGGCTGGGGCGGGAGCGTTGATCGCCGTACTCTAGCGCGCGGCCACCTGCGCGTCCGCCGAGCGGTTGGCCCCGATCTGGGCAACGCCCTCATCGACGTTGGTGTCGATGATCGGGTGGTCCGGGTCGCGGAAGACGCCGATGGGGTCCTCGCCGCGCTGCACCCGCTCGATCTGCTCCTTGGTCACGCGGCGCAGGAGCACGACACCCCGGTCCGAATACGACAGGTGCTCGACGGTGCGGTCGGTGATGGGCCCCTGGGTCTCCCACGCCATCTGGTCTTGAGCGTTCACGTCGCGCAGGATGAACCGCGTGAAGGGGTGATCCTTCTCCGGGTCCTCCTTGATGGGCGGGTCGAACTTGAACTCCGGTTCGAACGCGTCGGGAGGCTCGCTGCCGTCCTCGGTTGGGTAGAAGAACATGCGCAGGTGCCAGGTGTGGGTATCGTCTATGGGCGTGCGGAACTGGGTGCTGGCGCCCTGGCGCAGGATGTTCGGGAAGAGGACGGGGTGCTCGTCCACCATGCCGTTCTTGTAGGTGCGCTTCTTCATCAGGCCGCCGTAGTCGGTCACGTAGAACTCGAAGTGCTCAACGTCGTCGGTGAAGCCGCGCGTCGTGTTGACGGGCTGGCGTCCGCCGCCGGTGAACTCCTGGTGCAGCACCTGCAGGTGCGCCGGGTCCATGGAGTTCTCCATCGCCTGGAACCAGTTGCAGTTGAGCGGCGGATGGATGCGCACCACGCGCTTGCCGTCCTTGCGGTACATCGTGTCGTAGGGCGCCATCGGCGGCGCCGGGTCCGGCCCCATGTAGGCGAAGATAAGGCCGATGTGCTCGTGCACCTTGTAGGCGGGCTGCTTCACGGAGCGCATGATCGCCTCGTTCTTCTCCGGCGGCGTCTCCAGGATGTTGCCGTCGCAGTCGTAAAGCCAGCCGTGGTAGGCGCAGGAGATGCCGCGCTCTTCGACGCGCCCGTACAGGAGCGATGCGCTGCGATGCGCGCAGTGGTCGGCGAGCAAGCCGATGCGCCCGGACTTGTCCTTGAAGAGGACGAGGTCCTCCCCGAGGACGCGGACCGCCTTGGTGGGGCGCTCGTCAGTGAGCTCGGATGCTATGGCGATGGGGTGCCAGTAGCGGCGGAGCAGCTCGCCGGCGGGCGTGCCCGGGCCGACTCTCGTGAGCAGGTCGTTCTCTTGCTGAGTGAGCATCGTTGCACCTCTTGCGTGCGTGCTGTTTGCGTGGGAGTACTGTACCCCCGTCCCCGTGTGGCGTTCAAGCGTACCAGTTTACGCCCCGTCTTCATCGGTCGACGGGAGCAGGTAACCCGCGATCCGGAGCAGGGCTTCCCAGTCCTGCCGCTTCGGGCGGAGGCCGGTATCCACCTGCACAGTCCAGCCCTGAAACTCGTTGTCGTACTCCGCGATCTCCAGGCAGCCTACCTTCTTCGCGAGTCTGGCAACTGCCGGGTCGCCGGCGAGGACGTCGAACAGCCCCGTGCCGCGGTCGTCGCCGTGCCACGTGACGGCGGTCACCCTGCCGAACAGGGGGAAGCTCTTCTCCCGGCTCGTCTTGATGTCGACCGCCTGCCTGTTGTCGACGTAGCGCAGGTCTTCCGGTCTGTCGTCGCGCTCCTCGTCGGGCAGGCAGAAGACGGTCCACCACCGCACCGGGCTGTACTGGTTACCGTCCTGCTTGACGACGTTGACCCACCGGAACGGCCCCTTCGCGATGTCGATGACTCCGATCGAACGGGTGAACGTCCGTTTGCAGACCTCCTCCTCGGGCCTGCCGCGTTCGGCCATCTCGGCGCGCAGGCCGGGCGAGTTGAGGGCCTTCGCGATGTTGTCGCGCGTCTTGTCGCGCCACCGTTCGTGGAGCCGGTCGCGCATCCCGACCAGGGTCCCTATCCTCTGCCGTAGAAGTTGAGGATAACTGTCACTAGGCTTGCAACAGCGACCATGCCGCCCAGCGTCCAGCCGGCCATCCACTTGATCAACTCGGCCTTGAGGTCGGCAAGGTCAGCCTTCGTCGCATAGTGCTTCAACGTCTGATTCAACTCTTCGCGGAGTTCGGAGCGCGTGATGGGATGTTCAGCGCTGGTCATGCTGCTCCTCCTGACTGACTACCAGCCACTACGATGTAGCATATAGTCAGTGCTACATCAATGTCTATATCCGCGGCGTTCGTTGAGCGCGTCGCATGGAGCGCCTACTCCCGCCCTCCGCTGGAAGACGACCTGCGATGCGTCTCCGGAACGAACAGGGCGAGTATGAGCGAGGAGAGCATGCCGGCGGCGCCGACGACCCCCAGCGCCAGGGTGAAGCCGGAGAGCGCCGTGCAGACCGAGAAGATCGCGGGATTGCTCGCGAACCCTGCCTGCGTGACGGTGCGTCCCACCGCGAAGAACCGTCCCCTGCCGCCGGGAGGCGCGAGGTCGGAGCCGACGACCTGCCACGAGCCGGTGAGCAGGCTGTTCATCGTCTGGAGGACGACGAACCCGCCGATGAAGTAGCCGAACCCCAGCCCGACGAACGACGTGACACCCAGGAAGGCCATCGCCGCGCCCAGCATGAAGAGACCGGGCACGATAGATATCTTGCGCCCGAAGCGGTCCATCAGGTACCCGGCGGCGATGGTGAGCGGTATCCCCGCGCCCGCCATCAAGCTGCTCAGCACGCCGAGCGTCGCGGGGTCGGCTTCCTCGTAGGCGTAGGCGGCGTAGACGAACACGGTGCTGCCGGCCACGATGCCGCCGCGCGCCGTCATTCCGAGCCACTGCGCGAGGAACATCACCGGTATCGGGTGAGCGAGGAGCGCCCTCCACGAGAAGCTCTCTGCCGGAGCCGCCGCGCTCCGCCTTCCGGTGCGTTCGCCCTGGGGCATCGTCTCCCTGGCGAAGAAGCCGGGGGTCATGGCCACCAGCGCGAACACGCCTTGAAGGACGAAGGCGACCTCCAGCCCGTACGCAACGGCCAGCAGCCCGCCTGCCAGCGGTCCTGCCAGCGTACCGACGTGCTGCACGCCAAGGAGACTCGTGATCATGCGGCCCCGGGAGCCCGAGGCGCTGGTGTCGGCGATCATCGTGAGCCGGCTGAGGGTCCACATCTGCGTGCCCCACCCCCCGATGAAGCGGTAGAGGAGCAACGCCTCGAAGGAGCCGGCCGTGGCGGTGAGAAAGGCGGCAAGGGCGGTGAGCGCCGGCCCCAGGATGAGGATGCGCCTGCGCCCGATCTTGTCCAGCAGGTAGCCGATGGGGATGCTGGCGATGAGCCCGCCGAGCATCTGGGCCACGAAGACAAGCGACGCCTGCTCCGGCCCCACGCCGAACGACTTGGCGAACTCCGGCACGACCGGGACCGTCGCCCCCATTCCGAAACCGAGCGCGATGGCCGGCAGGTGGAGCTGGAAGAGGATCCGGGCGAGGGAACTCGGGGAACCGCCCGCATCGGATACTGACGCGGGAGACTGGCTGGATGGCGGCTGGGTCGTCACGCTGAGAGGTTACACGTACGGTGAGGGGTCCCGTCACTCCAGCGGAGGCTGGAGTCCGGGGAGCGGCGAGGCACGGCCGCTCTCGTTTGTGGTGAGCTTGTCGAACCCGCCGCAACGCCACGACTGCCCCACAGCCGTCCTCACTCAATCCGCAGGTGTAACAGTCCTAGAGCGGCTCGATCACCCCGCAGGCCAGGCGTTCGCCGGTGTCCGGCTCCCCTTCCCCATAAGGGTCCGGGTTCTCGTGGACGATGATGGCGGAGCCGTCATCATCGAATACGGAATGACGCAGCCCCGTGTCCAGTGTGATGCCGACGGCGAAGAAGTCTGCGCGCGCAGAACCGTCAGAGGCGGCGTAGATGTTGGGCAGGTCACCGCTGTGCCCTCCCTCCGATCCGCCTCCCCTCCAGGCCGGATGGACCAGACCATGTTCCGCATCAGTGGGGTTGAAGTGGTCACCGGCGGCGCCGAAGTCAGGCGAACACGAGCCGGTCTCGTGGATGATGAAGGCATGGCCGCCCGGAGCCAGTCCCTTCACGTCGGCCATGATCAGGACTCCGGAGCTTGCCTGCCGGAATGTAACGGTCCCCATGGAGCCACCGGACGGGGACTCCAGTGCAGCCTCTGCCGTCAAACCCACTTGGGGTTGGGCTGCTTCTTCCGATCTGAATGTCAGCAAGACGAAGATGCCGACGATGGCGACTATGATTGCGGCCGGCACCAGGAAAACAGCCAGGTACCATCTCCCAGCCATCCGGGGTCACCTCCTTGGCTATCCTGCTGTGAGAGAAGAGCACCCAAGAATGCAAGAGAGTCCGGCGAGCAAGTGACGAACGCGGGCGACCTCTGCCTGCGCTGGGCGACAGCATACAGAGAAGGCGGCGGTCGTGTAGGTGACCGCAGTCTCAATTCGGGTACTGTTATTGATATCACAGCGCATTGCGCAGTGCTGCAGGGCGCCTCACTACCGGGGCGCACTCATGGGTATCGCGCCGGGTGAATGAGGGACCGGCATCTTGACAGCATCACCTGGCATTACAATGTCTCCATGAGAACCACGCTTACGTTGGACGACGATGTCGCGGACTCCCTTAGGGAGCAGGCGCGGCTGCTGAATATGCCGTTCAAGCGGGTTGTGAACGACGCGCTGCGCCGGGGAATGTCGCCCGGGGTCCAGGAGGACCGACCGCTGTTTCGGGTCACGCCGCTCTCCGGCGGCTTCCGGCCGGGAGTCGATCTCCTCAAACTCAATCAGCTCAACGACGAGTTGGAGACGCGGGCTTTCACCGGGCGGGACGCCGGGTGAACGTCCCTGGCAGAAGTCCACTCCAACGACGCGGACTTCGGCCGCTTTCCGGGCCTTCGCTGGCGCAACCCCCTCTGATCGATGCTCTCAGGGTTACCGGAGTGCGCTGGCAAGCACTCTGGTCCCCGATCTTCGCTCGGCATGACGTCCTGTCGGATTCCTCAACCTGCGACACGCGGCCCTTCCGCGTTCGCCCCGTGAGCGCATACGCTGGTTCGTGGTGGTGAGTGACGCTGCTGGTTGGCCTGCCCTTGGCTTGGGGCAGGTCGCAGGAGTGGAATGGCTCACAATGGCTCACTTTTCGCGATGTAGCAGTGCCATCGACGCCTGCGCTCCGGGTGCGGAGGAGTGGCATGCGGGTGGCAGCGGCGGCCACGGGTAGCTTGAAGGTACGCCTTCGCGGCGTTTGGCGGGGCAGGCTGCCCCCCCTGCCGCCTTGTGTGCCCTGCCGGGCGCGCTGGATTCTCGCTTTCGCGGGAAAGACGGATGTGGGCTGCGAGGTTGCGCGCTGAAGCGCGGGCCTCCGCGGGAACGACGGCCTCAGCCCGTCTGTTCGCGGTACCAGTGGTAGAGCTCGGTGGCTGTCATCGGTATCGCGCCGGGGGTGTTCATGATGAGTTCCAGCATCTTGACGAAGTAGGGAAAGCGGTGCGGCTGGCCCACGATGAACGGGTGCAGACCCACCGACATCACGCGCGCGGTCTCCGGCTCGTCGTTCAAGAGCGTCGTGAGGTGGTCGTGGACGCGCTCCAGCATCGACGGCCCCGGATGGCCGAGCCGGATGTAGACGCCGATGTCGTTCAACTCGTTGGAGTAGGGAACGGAGAAGAGCCTGCCCTTGTTTACCTTCAGCTCGTAGGGCTGGTCGTCGTTGACCCAGTCGAGGACGAACTCGACGCCCTCCTCGACGAGCAGTTCCGGAGTCTCGGCGCTCTCGCCGAGTCCGGGCCCGAGCCAGCCCAGGGGCCGCGTGCCCGTGAACTCCTCGATGGTGTCGAGGGCGAGGCGGATCTCGGCGGCCTCGTCGTCCACCGTGGCGAGCGGGCGCTGGTGGTAGCCGTGGCCCAGGACGTCCCACCCGGCGTCCAGAGCGGCCTGGGCGACCTGCGGATAGAAGTCGCAGACGGAGCCGTTGAGGGCCATCGTCATTGGCACGTTGAGCCTGCGCGTGGCGTCGAGCACCCGCCAGAAGCCAACGCGGAGGCCGTACTCGAACCAGGAGAAGTTGGGCACGTCCGGCAGGCGCTCGCGTCCGGGCGGCTGGGGGCTGAGCGGGCGTCCGACAGGCTGGTCGAACTCGTTCTGCTCGACGTTCATCACGAGGATGACGGCGACACGCGCGCCGCGCGGCAGGTGCAGCGCGGGCCTGTCGGGCAGGGGGACGAAATCGGCTCTTGGGTTCGCCATGACGTCGCCTCCGGCGGTTGACGCTCGCGGAGTATGACACAGGGCCCGACGGGATGCACAGGATGAGGCGGAGTCGAAGCGTCTCTCCGGGAACGTTGGTGGATGATTGTGAGACCTGCCCCCTCTGCGACTGAGAGCGGGGAGTGCAGAGGGCATTCCCCTCTGCCGGGGGTGTGGGGGTGTCCCCCACAGCGTACCGGGCGGGTGGGTGGGAAAAAGGCGTCAGCCTGAGCGCAAGCGCCTCTGAAGGCTTTACAGGAGGGGCGTTGCGGACAGACAATGAGGGGACGCGCAGTGGGGCGGTTAGCTCAGTTGGTTAGAGCGCTTGCTTCACACGCAAGAGGTCACAGGTTCAAGTCCTGTATCGCCCACCACTGTTGTGGAGGCCCCCACTGCG
The DNA here is from genome assembly GCA_028874795.1 of Chloroflexota bacterium. Taxonomy (GTDB): domain Bacteria; phylum Chloroflexota; class Dehalococcoidia; order Lucifugimonadales; family Australimonadaceae; genus Bin16. Next base: position 48,740 of record JAPPHT010000032.1, on the reverse strand, counting down.
TCAAGGTGTGCCGAGGTGGCGGAACGGCAGACGCGCTGTGTTCAGGGCGCAGTGTCCTTACGGGCGTGCGAGTTCAAATCTCGCCCTCGGCACCACAACGGATACGACGCCTCCGGTCCCGCAACCGGCGGCAGCTTGGAGAGAGCGCTAGTAGCTCAGTCAGGATAGAGCGCATCCCTGCGGAGGATGAGGCCGTGGGTTCGAGTCCCGCCTAGCGCGCCACTCTCTTCAACGTCTCCAGCCGTGCATACGCGGCCTGCCGACCGGCCCGGTTCGTGCTATCGTTGCCGTGCACAGGCGAACAGCGACAGGAGGCGGACCATGCTCAGTGTCGAAGACAACGCTCTGCTTACCGCAACGTCGCGCGGAACGACGATGGGAGACTTCCTTCGCCGCTTCTGGGTCCCGTTCATGCTCTCCGAAGAACTGCCGAGACCGGACTGCCCGCCGGTACGCACCAGGCTCATGGGCGAGGCGCTTGTCGCGTTCCGCGACACGTCCGGGCGCGTGGGGCTGCTGGCAGAGCGGTGCCCGCACCGCCGCGCGAGCCTCTTCTTCGGCCGGAACGAGGAGGATGGCCTGCGCTGCGTCTACCATGGCTGGAAGTTCGACGTGGACGGCCAGTGCGTGGACATGCCGTCCGAACCCGCGACGAGCAACTACAAGCACAAGGTGCGCCAGACCGCCTATCCCACGATCGAAGCCGGAGGCGTGGTCTGGGCCTATCTCGGTCCGACGGACCGGACCCCCGCGATGCCCGACTTCTCGTGGCTCCGCGTGCCCTTGTCGCACGTGCACGTCACGAAACGCCTGGAGCGCACGAACTGGGTGCAGGCGCTCGAGGGCGGCATCGACTCGGCGCACTCCAACTTCCTGCACACGACCGTGGACACCTTCCGCCGGACGCCCGCATGGCTGGAGCGGGCCCAGGCTGCGACCGACCTGCGCACGCGGTACCACGCACTGGACCGATCGCCCGTGTTCCTCCCCGAGGACACCGATTACGGCCTGCGCGTTGGAGCGCGGCGGGACATCGGCGAGGGCACGCACTACTGGCGCTTCACCCACTGGATGATGCCGTTCTACAACCTGTTCAGGCAGGGCTCCTTGCAGCCCGGCATGAACAGCGCGAGCATCGCGTGGAGCCCGATAGACGACCACAACTGCTGGACTATCGTGGTGACGTGGAACGAGGAGCGCCCGCTTAGCGGGGAGGACATCGAGGCGTCGCATGAATTCGCGGGACCTGCGATCCCCGGCTCGTTCCTGCCGACCCGAAACATGGAGAACGACTACCTCATAGACCGGGAGTTGCAGGTGAGTGGAACGTTCACGGGCATCACAGGCATCCAGGCGCAGGACATGGCGGTCCAGGAGAGCATGGGCTCCATCGTTGCCCGGTTCGAGGAGCACCTCGGCACCAGCGACGCCGCCATCATCAAGATGCGGCGCAGGCTCATCCGGCAGGCGCGCGCCCTTGCGGACGGCGCGGATGCTCCGCTCGCGTCGCGCGACGGTTCTGTGTACCGCGTGCGTATGGCCGACACCCTGGTCCAAGAGGGAGAGGAGCTCGACGCGGCGGAGCGGGAGCGCCTCTGCACACCGGCCGCATCGTAGCTAGCTGACTCGAACACCCAGAGGAGGGACGACATGGCGAGGCTGACCATCGCTGACCTGCAACAGATGAAGAACGACGGGAAGAAGATCGCGGCGGGGGTGTGCTACGACGTGCAGATGACGCGCATCCTGGAGCGAGCGGGCGTCGACCTGCTCTCGGTCGGCGACAGCGTCAGCAGGACGTTCCTCGGCATGCAGAGCGAGGATGAGTTCTCGCTCGAGGCCATGCTGCTGTTCGGGAAGGCGGTGAGCCGCGTCGCGGAGCGCGCAGCCGTCAACGTGGACATGCCAACGGTCGTCTGCAATGCGGGGCCGAAGGCGGTGGAGGCGGCCACCCGCCGAATCAAGGAGGAGACGGGCGCGGATATGACGAAGGTCGACATCCGCATGCAGGAGGAGGAGCTGTTCGACGACGTGCTCGCGGTGATCGAGGCGGGACTTCCGGTGTATCCGCAGATCGGGTTCCCGGTGTTCGAGCCGCGCCACGGCGGGCCGGAGACCCACGAGCACATCATGAAGTGGGCGAACGCAGTGCAGGACGCCGGCGCGGTGATGATCGACCTGACGAACGTGACGCTCGACATCTACGCCGACGTCGCGAAGACGATGCGCATCCCGGTCATCGGCGGGCAGACGGGGCCGGAGTCGGACGGGCGCATCTACGTCAGCTACATGCTGGCGGGCTACCGCGCCAACGACCTGGACCGCACGGACGGCGGGCCGAACGCCGCGCGCTACATGCTGGAGGCCTTTGAGAAGACGTTCGCAAGCGTCCACGACGCTACGTGGGAGGCGCCGGAATAGGGCCGAACGAGCGCCGATGCCTCTCGTCAGACACTTCACCGCCACGGCCTTCGTCGTGCAGGACGGTGCAACGCTGCTCCACTGGCACCCCAAGCTGGGCATGTGGCTTCCTCCGGGCGGCCACGTCGAGGCGAACGAGGACCCGGTGCAGGCCGTCCTGCGCGAGGTGGAAGAGGAGACCGGGATACGGGCCGAGGTGGTGCCTCCGCCGGACTTCGCGGACCACCACGCCCATCCCGTCCAGATCCCGCCGCCGCTGACCATCCTGATCGAGGACATCGGCGACCCGGTGGACGGCTTCCACCAGCACATCGACTTCATCTACGCCTGCCGCCCGGCGGCTCCCATGACCAGCCTGCCGGACGGATGGCGATGGGTGACGGAAGAGGAGCTCGCCGCCGGCGTCACTCTGGACCGTCCCGGCGCGGCTGCGGAGTCCCCGCCGGACGACGTGCGCCTGTGTGCGGCGCAAGCGTTCCGGGCAGTGCGCGACCACGAACGCGCGCGGGCGTAGCGTCGGCCTAGAGGCTGTCCAGCAACCGTCCCCATCCTGTGGTGCGCGGTTTCGCGCCCATCGCTCTGAGTGTCGCCCGGTACAGGGCGAGGTCTCCCGCAACTACCGGGAGCCCGACCTTCGCTTCCAGCTCCGCGGCGTACCCGAGGAGACGGAGACCGCCGCCGAAGACGGCGACGGCGTCCGCGCTGTCTCCGGCGCGTTCCGCGGTCCTCAGGACGTGGGCGTTGGTGACGGCTGAGTCCTGCTCCCACGCGAGCCTGTCGGACTCCTCGACCGAACCCACGATGCCCTGCTCCACCCAGTTCTGCTGAAAGACGACGTCGAAGCCGTTGGATTCGAGGCCGCGCCTGGCCATGGAGGCCCAGTCGCCGGGGTAGTAGCCGCTCGCGACGGCGATGCGGCGGACGCCCAGGTGGTCGAGGGCGTCGAGCATCGCGGCGCCCATCAGGACGACGGGAACGCCAACGGTATCCGTCAGCCCCGATTGCACATCTCGCGCACGCTCGGCGTGGATGAGCGAGAACGGGATGCCGAACTGTGCAACGACGTCAGCTCCGGCCTCCGCGAGGTCCTGCGCCGCCTCCCGCATGGCGGGGAGTGCCTCCGCGATGAGGTCTAGGCTGAAGCCGGCCATCCTCCGGCCGAGGCCGCGAGTCGGGATGAAGGCGCCCGCGACGCTGGTCCCCTCCGGAGCGAGGCGAAGGAAGTCGAGCGGGAGGTCGTTCCAGGCCGTCAGCGGACCCAGGAAGCCGACTCGCTTCACGGCCCGCTGACGTCCAGCGTGTGGCCGGTCGGCACCTCGCCGGTGTAGGCGCAGTCCGGCATATCGAACTCGACGCCCTCGACGGCGAGCATGCGCTTGTACTCCTCGCGGATGAAGGGGTCCTCGGCCTGGTAGGTGATGCTGCGCCCACCCATCTCCAGTGGCAGGTTGCCCGATATCTCGGTCTCACCCTCGCGTCTGAGCTGTATCCCGACGCCCTGCGGTATGCCGCCGAAGACGAGCAGTCGAAGCGGCTCCCTGCCCGTGCTGTGGTGCATGTGGAACCACCCGGTGCCGCCGGGGTTGTTCACCACCATCCCGCCGGGGCGGTAGTCCTGCCGCATGACCGACTCGCCGTTGCCCGATTCCCACGGGCGGATCGTCGCCGACTGCGGCCACGCGACCGTGTAGCCGGAGCCCTTGATGCAGATCAGTACGACGGAGCCGGGGCCGGGCGGGTGGTGCGCCATCGAGTAGCGCCCGCTGCGATGCTCCCCGACGAACATGCTGAAGCGTCCGTGCGCCATCTGCGGGATGACGCGCCGGTAGCCGGGCGAGCGCTGGTTGTCGAGCGGCAGCTCGCAGGTCGCCATGTCCGGGATGAGGTTGGTGACGCGCATGGCGCGCTCCCGCATGGGATCGGCCACGAGCGGCGTGTCCTTCGGCCGGAAGTAGTCATCGGAGTCGTCGAAGCGGTCGGTGAAGGCGAAGTCGCTCTCGAAGATGAAGTGCTCGCTGTCGAACAGGCTGAAGAGCGGCGGGGCTGTCGTGCCGCCGACGAGGACGACGGGCCCGGAACTCGCGTTGATGATGCGGTGGTTGGTGTTGACCGGTATCGCGAAGAGGCTGCCGGCCTGCCACTCGAACGTGTGTCGTCGGTCGCTGCCCTCGCGCCAGACCTCCGTCGTGCCCCGGCCCTCGAAGACGTAGTAGACCTCCTCGTAGATGTGGCGCTCGACGGTGGACTCGGAGCGTGCCGGCAGCTCCCAGGCGTACATGCCGAGCCTGCCGTCTGTGCCGTCGAGCTGGATGAAGGAGCCGAGTCCGCCCATCCGCTTCCACGGGGCCTTCGGTATCTCGCGGATGTCGGACATGCCTAGGCCCCGGTAGATGGGGATGTCCTGAGCCTCCATGAAGCGGTCGTAGGGGGTGCGGGGGGTCTTCCACGAACCCACCCCCGCGCGCTGCTTCTCACCCGTTGGCTCGATGAAGACCCTCGCCTCGTCAACCTGCGTCATGACGTTCACGCTCCATAGTCCGGGATTGCTCAGGGCAATCTTGGCCCGGATCGCGCGTCGTGGCAAGCAGGGGAGCGAGGGGCGGCCGGTGCACATTGTCATGTTGAGCGGAGCCGGAGGCGGAGTCGAAACATCTCTCGGGGCCGTTGGCTCAGAAACTACGCGCTTGGTCCCCTCTCCCTCGAGGGGAGAGGCCAGGGTGAGGGTGAACCGGCGGGGCTGCGGGGAGACAGGCTCGCCTGGCAGCTACGACTACTCCTCACCCGTGGTGGGGGAAGCGCCAACCGGAGCGCCCGGGCGCGACGGCCGGGAGATGTTGTAGCGACGCGCCACCCGCCTGCCGAGGCGAAAGACGATCCAGCCGAGCACGATGAGCGGGATGAAGACGACGAGCCAGATGAGAACATAGAAGAGCGCGACGCCCACTGCCGAAAGGGCGCGCACAGCCGTCTTGAAGGTGCCCTCGACGTCCACGCCGCCGATGACGAAGCCCTCCGACTCGGTCACGGAGACGTCGAAGACGCCGGAGGCGGATATGCGCCCGGCGTCGCTCATCGCGCTCACGGTCAGCTCGACGGTGTAGGGGAAGGGACGGTAGTCGGCATAGGCGTGTTCAGCCTCAACGCGCGTGCCCTCGTCGATCTCGCCGCTGACGGTGGGCGAACCGTCGCCGAAGTCCCACTGGTACTCGTAGTCCCACAGCTCGTCGGGGGCTGTGAACGACGCGGTGTAGCGGACCTCATCGCCCTCCTCGACGGTGCGGTGCTCGCCCGCGAATACCTCGATCGTCGGCACCTCGGTGACGGTCGCGAGGAGCGAGTCGCTGCCCTCCGCGATGCCGCCCTCGCCCCTGCCGGTGATCTCGATGGAGACGATATAGGGCGAGTCGTGATCGTCGGGGTAGACGTGGTTGACGGTCGCCGTGACGCGCTGTCCGTTCGGCGTGGGCGCGGTGGTGACGCCGAAGACCGTCGAGCCGTCGCCGAAGTCCCACACGAACTCGAAATCGTCGATATCAGGCGGCGGGGTGAACGTCGCACGGAAGCGCGCGGGCTCACCGACGCGGAACGCCTCGTCCGGGCCCACGTCTACGCTCATGTCGAGTGGGGCCACGGTGAGGTTGACCTCGATGAGGGAGAAGGCGGCGACCTGGTCGTAGTAGTTGAGCCGCCCCTGCATCTCCTCGATCTGCAACTGGATGGAGGAGAGCTCGCTCTGCACCTTGAGCGCCTCTTCCACGTTCTGCGTTTGTTCGAGGAAGCCGAGGAGGCGCGCCTCGGTGGCCCGCAGGCTGTTCAGGCGCGATTGCGTGTCGACGTACTGGTCGGTCACGTCGTCGCTGGTGACCGTGCTCGTGACGACGTCCCGCGCCGCGCGCTCGATCATGTCGCGTGCCTGGTCCAGCGATGCTGCGGGCACGCGGATGGCGATGGCGCCGGTGTGCTTCGATGTGCGGTCGGAGCTGACGAGCCAGCCGCCGAGCGAGGAGGCGATTCCCGCGATGCGGTCGACCGTGCCGGCGACGTCGTTCACGACGAGCGACATCCTCGCCGTGTGGACGATGACCCTGTTCTGTGCAAGCGGCGAGAGCCGGAGACTGCCGGAGCCGCCATCGCCTCCGGACGCGTCGGCTGCCTCTTCCTGGGACTCCATTATCGCAGCGGGCGCCGACGAGGACGGCATCGGTTGGGAGGGCTGGGACTCCTCGGTCATGAACGCGGCGGAATCATCCCTCGAGTCGTTGGAGACCACGGGTACGAAGCCTTCGTCGCCGCTGCATGCTGCGGCCAGCAGCGGCGCCGCCAGCGCCAGCGCGGCCGTCAGTATCCGGGTGATCGTTGTCAGCTTCTTCATACCCTCGCTCCGCCGCCTCTCAGTCTACGCCGCCTCGCGCTCGTGGTGCTCACACCTTGCGAGGCTCATGGAGTAGTATGCGCTCGCCGCGCGGAACGTTCCGCAGGATGCTGCGTGGCGACACCTTCCGCATCGCACAGGAGCTACGGACCAGATGATCATCGACTCCCATGGCCACTACACCACGGCGCCCGCCGGAGTGCAGATCTTCCGCGCCACCCAGATCACCTTCATGGGCGCACCGGTGAAGCACCCCGTTAACGTCTCCGACGACGAGATTCGCGCCTCGCTGGAGAACGGCCAGCTCAAGCTGCAGAACGAGCGCGGCACGGACGTCGCAATCTTCTCGCCGCGCGCCTCCTGGATGGGCCACCACTTCGGCGGCGAGCTCATCAGCCGCTACTGGACCGAGATCAACAACGACATGATCAAGCGCGTGTGCGACATCTACCCGGACCGCTTCATCGGCGCGTGCTCGCTGCCGCAGTCGCCCGGCGTGCCGCCGGAACGGGGCGTCGTGCAGGAGTTGGAGCGCGCCGTCAATGACCTGGGATTCGTCGGCTGCAACCTCAACCCGGACCCGTCAGGTGGCTACTGGACAGACCCGCCGCTCGGCGACCGCTACTGGTACCCGCTCTACGAGAAGATGGTGGAGCTGGACGTGCCCGCCATGATCCACGGCTCAGGCACGTGCAACCCCGCGTTCACCACCACCGGCTCTCACTACATGAACGTGGATAACACGGGTTTCGTGCAGCTTATGGACTCCAACATCTTCCAGGACTTCCCCGGCATCAGGTTCATCCTGCCGCACGGGGGCGGCGCGATCCCGTTCCAATACGCGCGCTTCAAGGGGCTGAGCATCATGGCGAAGCGCGAGCCGTTCGACGCGTTCCTCGGCCGCCTCTACTTCGACACCGCCATCTACAACCAGGCCGCGACGGAGTTCCTGATCAGGACGATCGGCGTGGACAACGTGCTCTTCGCCTCCGAGATGATCGGCGGCGTACAGGCCATCGACCCGGACACCGGGCGCTGGTACGACGACACGAAGCCTTACATCGACGGCATCGACTGGCTGACCGAGGAGGACAGGTACAAGCTGTTCCACGGCAACGTGCTGAAGGCGTACCCGCGCGCGAAGCCGTACATCGAGAAGATCGAGGCAGGGAAGGCGTAAGGACGACGGAGGGAAGCCATGGAGACGACGCTGGCGGCAGTCAAGGTTGCGCCCCGCAAGGCGGAGATCCAGGAGATCGACGTCCCGGATATCGACTACAACAGCGCCCTGATGAAGGTCGAGGCGGCCGGCATGTGCGGCTCCTACGGCTACTTCACGAGGGAGGGCGGCGGCAGGAGTACTGTTCCCGGGATGAACGCGCACGAGAACGCGGGCGTCATCGTGAAGGCGGGGCAGGGGTTCCTGGACCGTCATGGCGTCGAGGAGGGCGAGCTCGTCGCGTTGGAGGAGTATCTGCCGTGCGGGCACTGCGAGTGGTGCCGCATCGGTGAGTTCAGGCACTGCTGGCTCACTGACACGCACAACAACCCCAACCCCAGCAGGCTGGACGGCGGCTTCCGGCAGTACCTCTACCTGCCCCCGAACGTGGTGCTGCACAAGGTGCCGCAGACGATGACGCCCGACGAGGCCGCGCTCGCCCTGCCGGTAGGCAACGGCGTGCAATGGGCGGTCAAGGAGGGCGAGGCCGCTCCGGGCAAGACGGTCGTCGTGCAGGGACCCGGCTCCAAGGGCCTCGGCGCAACCCTCGCGGCCAAGAAGGCCGGCGCGACGGTCATCGTGACCGGGCTGTCCAAGGACGGTTCGCGGCTCGAAGCGGCGAGGCGGCTCGGCGCGGACCACACCATCGACGTGCAGACCAACGACTTCACCGAGACGATCATGGACATCACGAACGGGCGCGGCGCGGACGCCGTTGTCGACTGCACGACCGGCCGTATCCCGGTCATCTTCAACCAGGCTATCGACGTGCTGGTGCGGCGCGGCGGCATCGTCGTGACCCAGGCCTACGAGCTCGAGTCGTTCTCCCTGGAGAAGCTCACAGGCAAGTACGGACAGCTCAGGGCGTGCCGGGGCCACAGCTACGCGAGCGTGGCGATGGGCCTCGAACTGATCGCATCGGGCGACTACCCGCTCAAGGAGTTGGTGACGCACAACTTCCCCCTGGAGCTGACGGGAGAGGCCTGCCTCGCCTCCGGCGGCGAGGGCGAGGGGGCCGACGCCGTCTGGGTGATGGTCAATCCCAACATGGCGGCCTGATCCCCAACCGGTCCCGTCATTCCCGCGAAAGCGGGGATCCAGCAGCCTGAGACACGGGGTGCAGCCCCCGTCAATCCCGCGAAAGCGGGAATCCAGCAGCCTGGGACGCGGGGCGCAGCCCTCGTCATTCCCGCGAGAGCGGGGATCCAGCAGCCCGAGACACGGGGCGCAGCCCCCGTCATTCCCGCGAAAGCGGGATCCAGCAGCCTGGGACCCGGGGCGCAGCCCCCGTCATTCTCGCGAAAGCGGGAATCCAGCAGCCTGAGACGCGGGGCGCAGCCCCCGTCAATCCCGCGAAAGCGGGAATCCAGCAGCTTGGGACACGGGGCGCAGCCCTCGTCATTCCCGCGAAAGCGGGAATCCAGCAGCCTGGGACGCGGGGCGCAGCCCCCGTCATTCCCGCGAAAGCGGGAATCCAGAGCAACCGTAAGGTCGCACGTGCGCGGGCAGCGCACGCGGCGCGACGGGGCTCTGTTCCCCTCTTCCGCAGGAAGGAGCCCGCGCTTCAGCGCGCGGAGAGCAGGAAGCCCGCAGCCCCACCTCTCCCCCGGGGAGAGAGCCTGCCCTGAGCTTGTCGAACGGGTCGCCACGCTGCCGCGTGGCGGGTGAGGGTTGCCTCGGACGCAGTGCCTGGCGCCCGCTTTTCCCACATGGGGCGGAGCTGAACCCTAAGCCGCCTCCTTCACTATGACGGCCACCACTCCTTGCGTCTCCCGCGTCTTGTAGAGGTCGGGCCGCGTCGTCGGCGGGAACGCGGCGCGCACCCGTTGCGTGTCCACCGCCGTCACGACGGACGGCCTCCGCCACTTGAACAGCACGCCGGACTCGAAGGCGTACCCGTTCTCCTTGCCGCCCTCAAGCCGCCCGTGCATACCATCTCTCGCGGCATTGGTAAGGCTTGTTCCCACGCTGCTGAACGCCGCGCCCAGCCGCGCCAGCTGTCCGGACGTGTGGCGCGCGTCCGGCTCCGCCAGCAGCACGGCCAGCCTCTCCAGCGCGTCGCCGGGGAGGAACGCTCCCAGCTCCGCCAGCGGGTTGATGTTCGGGTTCGCAACTGCCATCTCGTCTCCTCCTTGCCCACTGTATGGCAATGCCCACTCTAGGGGAGGCAGGGCTGTACCCCGCAATGCCCTCGTGTCACATTCCGCCTCGTTTCCGTCGTTCCCGCACCGGCGGGAATCCAGAGTGCGCGGGTAGCGCACACGGTGGGCTGGGGTGGAATGGGGTTGTCATTCCGAGCGGAGCCGTCGACGCAGTCGGTGGCGCAGCCCCGCGCTTCAGCGCGCAGAATCCTCTCGGGCGGGTGTCCCGGACGGAACGCCGATTCCGTCGTTCACGCACTTCGTCGCGCGCAGAGAGTAGGGGCCACGCCCGCGGGCGTGGAGCGTGGTGCGGGGTGCTCTGCCTGACCCCCTCGCCCCCAGGAAGAGGCCCGCGCCAGCGGCGGGTGAGGGCGAACCCCGGCGGGTGAGGCTCCTACGGCACGGAGCGCGGGCGCGTATACTCCGCGCAACGCTCAGCACGACGAAAGGAGCGACACGCATGGCCACCATCGTCGGGACTTTCTTCCATTCGCACGGGGGGACGACGTCGCTCCCGCCCGAGCTGTGGGTCGAGCGGCGGAACGCGCGACCGATCCGCGCCGACGTGCCCAACGAGTCGCTCGAGGTGAACATCGAGAAGGCCAACCGCACGCACGAGGGCTTCCGCGTCCTGCGCGAGCGCATCGCCGAGCTCGAGCCCGACGTGCTCGTCATCTTCAGCGACGACCAGCTGGAGTGCTTCGACTTCAACAACTACCCCGCGTTCGCGGTCTACGTCGGCGATAGCTACGCGAAATCGCCGCGCGAGCCGCGCACCCCGGAGATCGGGCGTCACGCCGAGCCCGGCTACCGCTTCCCCGGCCACCCGGAGCTTGCGGTGCACCTGCTCTCCGGCGTCATGCAGCGCGGCTTCGATCCAGCCTTCTGCATGGACATGCCGAAGCCGGACCGCGGCCTCGCCGGCGGCGTCATCCGGTCGGTCGAGGAGCTGACCGACTTCTCGCTGCCATCCGTGCCCATCATGATGAACCTCTACTTCGCGCCCCAGGTGTCGGGCCTGCGCAGCTACCAGTTCGGCAAGGCCGTGCGAGAGGCGCTGGATGACGCGCCGTCCGACCTGCGCGTCGCGGTCGCGGCGTCGGGCGGGCTGTGGCACACCCCGGGGATGCCGGGCGCATGGTTGAACGAGGAGTTCGACCGCGCGATACTCGCGCGCCTCGAAGCGGGCGACGCTCGCGGCATGGCCGACTACTTCGACTCCTACGTCATCCCGGAGGACGACACGAGCCAGGATGCGACCTACCGCGGGCGCGTCAGCACCGGCATGCCGTCGCCGGGCGGTCCCGCGTTCGGCACACGCGAGACCTGCGCGTGGATAGCGGCTGCCGGGGTCAGCGACGGCCGCCCCACGACCATCGTCGACTACATCGAGGTCTACGCCTCGCCGATCGGCAACGCCTTCGCCTACTGCGACGACGTGTGAAGGATGTTGCAGAGGAGGAGGGCAAGTTGTTAAGGTTGTGCCCATGCAATACATCATTGACATCTTCAGCCCTACAACCTGGAATGCTTTTCTCAACACCTCGGGCACGATAACTGGAGTAGCTCGTAGTTCAGAAAGCAGGGTAGCAGGAAAGGTTAATCCAGGAGACATCTTCATCTGCTACTTGACTGGCCTTTCCCGTTGGTGTGGGGTGTTGGAGGTCACGTCTAAGCCATATTCCGCAGATACTGGATTATACAACCCAGAAGACCCATATGTAATTCGCACTGAGGTCAAGCCCCTGATTCGTCTACAGCCTGAACTCGCGATACCGATTAAAGACCCGGAAGTATGGCAAAACCTCTCGTTCACCAAGAATCTCGCCCAAGGTTCTGGGGTTTGGACGGGTCTTTTCCGTCAGTCGCACAACACCTTGTTGTCGGCCGATGGCGGATTCCTGCACGGACTGCTTGAACGTCAATCCAGTGAACAGCGGTCCTTTCCCCTTTCAGCCGAGGACAAGCTGAAATGGGGGCGAGGCACTAGCCCAAAACAAGCAGTTGTAATGCCTCCCACGGATCCTTCTTCAGGTGAACATCAGCCCACGTCGGTCTCCGATGAACCGGGAGAGCAGACACCCGATGTTCGCAATTCTATTCGCATGCAGGCCAAGGTTGCAGAGATTGGTGCAACAATGGGATTCTCTATCTGGGTACCTGCGAATGATAAGGCGCGTGTGCTTGAACACATCCCAGAATCTATGCATCACCGGTTCCTTAATCAACTGAACCTTGCCTACAATGAAGTTACTCTACGTACTATCCGGCATATTGACGTTCTGTGGCTTCAAGGTAACGCAATAACGCGTGCTTTTGAAATTGAAGACACTACTGTCATCTATTCAGGCCTTCTACGTATGGCTGACCTGCTGGCACTACAACCGAATATCAACATCAGTCTCCACATAGTTGCTCCGGACGAGAGGCAAGGGAAGGTGCTTGAAGAAATCAAACGCCCTGTATTCTCTGATACTGAGATGAAGCTGTCATTGAAATGTTCTTTCATTTCTTACACGAAGTTGAATACACTTGCTGCGCTCGATAACCTCCAACATACCATGCATAGCGTTCTAAGCAACTACGAAGTCCGGGCGTAACCGTGTGTGGGGGGGCAGGAGTGGGGTAGGATGTGGTCTGGGCGTGTAGCTCGTTCCGCGTCTAACGTCTATCGCCGATTGGTTCGTCAGTCGCGTAGGGGTCAATAGAGGCCAATCCATAAAGCTGAAGATGGATATTGAGGTTGCGACTAGGGTCTCCGGAGAACATGTTGGCTTTCTCGCAAGTCCCGCATAGGAAAATACCTGTGTCGCCTAATTCCAAGCGATTGTCGACAGACTCCCCACAACTACAGGGCAGGCCGCTTTGTGCTTCGCTGCTTGCGCTCTGAATGAGTGTGAGTTTAGGCAACTGTGACCATACGGCTTTGCATTTGACACAGCGATTCTTGCAAAGCCAGACGTTCGGTTGAACTTCTGTCCAGCCTATGAATTTGTGTAGATGAAGACTGCCTTCCTGGGCAGCTTTCGGAGTCCTTACTCATCCTAGCTAAACTATTCCAATCAATCGTCACTGCTATTCTCCTTCTCTACTACCCAGACACATACTAGGTATTGTGTTCAAAGCGAGGCATCCTACCCTCCACAAGTATATCCGATGACTCTCCGGTTTGGAGTCCCCTATTCCGGGACATCGCCATAATCTGGTCGATGTCGGGGGCTGTAGGCCTGGTGACCGTAGTAGATCATCCTCCCTGCGTTCCTGTCGATGGGCGGGTTGTAGCGCTGGCCTGAAGCTGGAGCCCCAGAGCATGCAGCACCTTAAGCACTGTGCCGAACTCCGGGTTGCCGTCCGCAGACAACGACTTGTACAGGCTCTCCCGGCCTAGACCCGACTCCTGCGCTACCATCGCCATGCGCCGGGCGCGTGCTATGTCGCCCAGAGTAGCCATGATCAGGCTCAGGTCGCCCTCTTCCAGGGCGACGTTCAGGTAAGCGGCGATGTCCTCCTCAGTTTCCAGGTGCTCTGCAGGGTCCCAGGAAAGCGTTTTCGTCCTTGCCATGTCTGCTGCCCCCTATAGTCCTCTGGCCAACACTAGGGCCCTTTGGATGTCCCGCTCCTGGCTGTCCTTGTCCCCTCCGGCCAGGAGCACCACCAGGTTCTGGCCTCGCTGCGTGAAGTACACCCGGTAGCCAGGCCCGTAGTCGATGCGGATCTCCGATACCCCTTCGCCCACTGGTCTCACGTCACCGGGGTTGCCCAGGGAGAGTCGCCGGATTCGGCTGTCGATGCGGGCCCTCGCCTGTCTGTCTCTCAACCGCCTGAACCAACGCGCGTAGATGTCGGTTTGGCGGACCTCAACCATCACTCGAATTGTAGGCTACAGGATACTTGTGGCGCAAGTGATGCACTCCCACGGTATGCGGGTCGGCGTGACGGTCCCCTTACTCCGGGAACATCGCGATAATCTCGTCGATGGCCGGGTTGCAGCTCGGGTGGCCGTAGTAGATCGTCCGCGCCACGTCTACGCCTCGCCGATCGGCAACGCCTTCGCCTACTGCGACGACGTGGGGTAGGTATACTCCATTCGATGCGGTCCCACTCTGGCCACTTCTTGTCCCTCGCGTTGCTACTGGTCGCGGTAGTTGCCTGCGCCTCTCCAACGCCAACGCCTGTGCCACCACTGACACCTGCGCCAACTCCGACGACGGAGCCTACGCCTACCCATTCGTCCACTCTTACTCCTGCGCCAACGCCGACTTCGACGCCTGCGCCAACCCGGACGCCGACTCCGACGGCGACGCCTGCTCTCGCTCCAACCCCTGTGGTTCCCACAGCGACGCCCATTCCCACTGCAACCCCCACTCCCACTCCGGTCGTGCTATCCCCCGCGAACGCCGACGCGGTGCTCCGCGCGAATGCGGCGAGCATGCGCGATCGCCTCATCCGGAACATGGAGCACTGCGACTTCATGTACGCCGAAGCGGGATACACCGCTGACGATGACGACGATGAGAGGGCGGCCTTCTTCGGCGGAGGCAGCGGTTACGATTCGACGAGGCGGCTGCGACGGAGTGAGAGTGGAGGGTGGAGGCCTGGAGGAGGGAGCAGCGGCTCATTCGGCGCCACGGCAAGCGACGAAGATCGAATAGACCCTCTGGACGCTGCTGGCTTCGATGCCGAGGTCTGGCTTCAGTCCGAGCACGACGCCTTCATCAGCGATGGGCTGGAAGGTGAGTTCGCAGGCGAGACGACGTATCTGCGGCAGCGGGCCGCGCGCTACGAGTTGAGGTTCATTGAAGAAGACTCATCCGGCCCGGGAGAGACGGCCTCGTTCATACGAGTCACCGACTACGTCGTCGAGAACCCTTTCCTCTTCTTGCAGAGCACCTATCGCATCTCCGGAGATGGGGAGCGTCGCTTGGTCCAACAAGAGGGTCGAGGCCGGTTCGACCTGATCGATTGTGTATCGGGGGATGACCTTGACGCCGGCTACGCGGCTCTGCGGGAGGAGCTTGTCCGCAATACGGAGCGTGAATACAACTCGCTGGACGAGCGCATATCGTCGGGATGCTTCGGCGGCTATCAGCTGGAACGGCGGCGACTCTATGGCCACGAACGCATCACCACGTATGAGATGTCATTGGACGATCAGAATCACTGGCGGACTCGTACTACTGACGTCACCAGGAGACAGGGAGAGATCACCGAAGGCCTGATAGCCGAACCCAGGAAGTTCTACCGGTTCGACCAGGGAAGTGGGGAGTGGCAGGAGATCATCGAAGAGGAATACCTGAGGTCCAGGAGCCTTCCTGAGTCCTTTGACAACCCACAGGACTTCATCGGCAGGTACTCGCTGTCCGTGATGCCCTTTGCAGATTTTCACAGGTCCCGGAGGAGTGGGACGTACCCTGTTGATCTGGACGAAGCGGCATACGTGGGAAGCTCGGAGATAGGCGGTGCTCCTGCGGTGCGGTACGAGGGGATTGCGATAGACGCCTCATACCAAGGCATCAGCTTCGACCTCGTGGTTGTAGATTATCTCCGGGACAACCCCATGCTGTACCGCATAAGGTTCTACGATCTCCCTGCTGAATCGTCTGACCCGGAGTTGAGGCGCGAAGACACACTGACCGAGATTCGCGTCGAGGACTGTTCGGCCCAGGTGGCGCCTCCTGCTCCACCAACTCCCTTCCCGGATGTTGTGAGCGATCCGACAGGCCGGACGGCGGTGCTGCACGTACGCGCTGCTGCCGTGCGCGACCGCCTGGTTGAAGAGACCAGCGGCGCCGACTCCTGCCGGTTCGAATCTCTGTACGGAGCATGGCACGTAGCCGGCCGGCCGAGCGGGTGGTCGATGACTCGGAGGACATCGTTCAGGGACGGGTTGGCCACATACGGTTCCGCCTGGGGAGAGATCCCCCTGGGTATGCTTGAAGAGGAACGCGTGCCTGAAGGCGAGCCCGGCTCCATATCACTCACGCCCTTTGAGTGGTTCGACGACGAGTATCAGCGGTTCATCGGCGCCAACCCTCGGGGGAGGTACGTCGGGCAGTCCAGCTACCTCGGACAACCAAGCCTGCGCTACGAGGAGCGGACCGACTACGACTCACCTGCCGCGGACGCGGCGGTCACAAGGCTGACGGTCCTCGACTACGTCGCCGAGAACCCGTACGTCTATCTCAAGAGCGACTACGACCTCTTCGCGGACGGAACGCGGAAGCTGGTGCGACAGTTCACCCGCTACAGCTTCGCTGCGCTCGGCTGCGCTGAGGGTGAGCGTCAAGCCTGGGAGGGACTGCAACAGGGAGCAGTCGTCCAATACCTGGATATCCAGGGAAGGGTCGCCGACGGATGCGACCTCTATCTGGCGCAGGAGACCCTGTCGTGGGAGCACTTTGGCCTGCCACGTGAACTGAGGGAGAGTGCCGACGGCCCGCTCAAGCTCGTCGTGCGCTCCACGGTGCAGCCGGGGACCGGTGACACGTGGGTCCTCCATACGACTGGCGTGTACACGCTCGGGACCATGCTGCTGGCCAAACTGGAGTTCGACGAGGACGGGTATCGCGTGTTCGATCCGATGTCAGGCGAATGGACAACCCACCCAGCCGAGTTGGAACCCTACGCCAGTCCTCTGCACGCGCTTGGCAGCGGCGCAACCTCGGTCGTACTGCTTCGACCTCGATTCGATGCCCCCAACTACAGTTGGCTGCGGGACTACTACTTCGTTGGCGACGCGGAGGTAGACGGTCGCCCTGTCGTTCGCTACGAGCGCTTGGAGTTGGATCAGCGCGACTATTGGCTCGACGGTGAGACCGAAGAAAAGGCGGAGGGACTCGAATTGGTGATGGACGTCGTGGAGGTGTTCAAAGACAAGCCGTTGAACTACCGCGAGACGTCGCACCGCTTGCTGCCCAACGGAGAGCGAGAGGTGTATACGATCGAGTCGGTAGAGTTCGGAACGGAGAACTGCCCCGGCTGACCCTTGCCTCTACTCCGGGAACATGGCGATGATTTCGTCGATGGCCGGGTTGTAGCTCTGGTGGCCGTAGTAGATCATCCGCGCCTGGTTGCGGTCCGGCGTGTAGTACACCTTCTCCTGCGTCATCTCGATGCACTGGTTCGTCGCCGGGTCGCGGAAGACGTTCATCGGGTCCCCGCCGTCCGCGACGGTGGCCATCGCCTCGTTCAGCATCCGCCGCAGCATGATGACGCCCGTGTCGGACTCGCCGAGCTTTTCGCGCGTGCGGTCGGCGATGGGCGTCTGCGTCACCCACGCCATGAAGTCCTGCACCAGCGGCAGCTCCACGTTCAGCTCGCCGTTCGCGTCGTACAGCGGTATCTCGTAGTACGGCACCTTCTCCTGCGGCGGCACGCGCACCTCCGGCGGGAACTGGTAGCGCGTGTAGACGACGTGCAGCGTGTTCTCGTCGTCGACGGGCACGCGGATCTGGAACTCGGTGCTGGTCGTGCCGGTCGTGGAGCGGAGGATGTTGGGGAACACCCACGGATGGCCGACCTTCCAGATGTCGTCGTCCTCGGTGCTGCCCTCGACGATGCGCTTCTTGAAGACGCCGTGGGCGAACTGCGTGAAGCCGATGCGCTGGTGGGGGCGCATCATCGCCTTGCGCCACGTCGGCACCTCCTCGCCCGTCTTCTGCGCGAGGTACCAGCCGTAGACGCCGTGCAGCCACTCGGCGTGGACGGGGTCGGCTGAGTTCTCCTGGCACTGAAGCCAGTTGCAGGGGAGCATCGTGAAGCCGATGTCGCGCCACGCGTGGTCGGTCACGAACAAATCCCAGCGTGGGACGAGCGGCGCGGGCAGAGGGCCCATGTAGGCGAACAAGAGGCCGCCTAGCTCCTCGACCGGATATGCCGTGACGCGCACCTTCTCCTTGAAGCGCCCGTCCGGGTGGACCGTCTCCTCGAACGGCTGCTCGATGCACTGGCCGGTCTCGTCCATCATCCAGCCGTGGTACATGCAGCGGAGACCGTGCTCCTCGGGGATGCCGTAGGAGAGGTCGACCCTGCGGTGGGGGCAGAAGCGGTCGAGCAACCCCAGCGTGCCGGACCTGTCCTTGTAGAGGACGAGGTCCTCGCCGAGCAGCCGCACCGGCTTGGTGGGGCGCTCGTCCATCTCGGCTGCCGCTGCGATGGGGTGCCAGTAGCGGCGCATCAACTCGCCCATCGGCGTGCCGGGCCCCACCTGCGTGAGCCGCTCGTTCTCCTGCTGCGTCAGCATCCCTGCGCCTTCCTTCTCTGCGGAGCTACGCGCTGCGCGGGATTGTAGCGCACGACCACGCCCTTCCGTCATTCCCGCACTTCTCCGTCATTCCCGCACCTCTCCGTCATTCCCGCGAAAGCGGGAATCCAGGGCGACCGTCAGGTCGCGAGACGAGGGGCCCCTGTCATGCTGAGCGGTGCCCGCGCTTCAGCGCGCAACCTCGCATGCCACCTCTCCTGAGGGAGAGGTCGACGCGCTTGCGCGGCGGGTGAGGGCCCTGCGTGGGGCGGAGTGGGGCGTCCCCTTCTCTGACACCAGCCCCTTTCGCGGTCGTCCCCGCATCCCCTACGCTGGTTGCATGACCGTCCTACCGGCAGCACCCATGAATCCCGTCTATAGCTCACCGGCTCAGCCGGTTTGCCCCCTCTCCCTCTGGGAGAGGGTTGGGGTGAGGGTGGCTCCGGGTCCAACTTTTGAAAAAACTGAGCACCTTGTTCCCTTGTTGCTGGAAGCAGGCCGTGGCCTGCCGCACGCCATCGCAAGGTGCTCAAGATGCTCAAAACGGCCATGCGATTTACTCGTAGCGCTTTGAACAAGATGTTCAGAATTCCGGCCCATTGAACACCTTGTTCCGGCTGCGCAGGGGCCGGAGGTGAGGGTTGCCCCCGCGCCGCCCGCGGCGGACGTATAATGCGCCCCAACAAGGGCGACAGGAGGTGGGCGATGGCTATCTACGGGTTCGAGGACCACTGCTGGCAGGACGTGGTGAGCGCCGAGGACATCGAGCTCTACAAGCACTACCAGCGCGACCTGTTCGTCGGACGGCGTCCGGCGGTGCTGGCGATCGATCTCTACAACTCGGCGTACCAGGGCGGCCCACAGCCGGTACACGAGGTGGCGAAGGAGTTCCCGAGCGCATGCGGCGAGTACGCGTGGAACGCCATCGAGCCGACGAAGCAGCTCTTCGCGATGGCCCGCGCCCGCGGGTTCCCGGTCTTCTACACGACCGGCGAGGACCGGCCCGAGGCGCGCCCCACCCGCCTGCGCTCGACGAACCGCCGTCCCAAGAACCAGGGCGAGAACCCGTTCGGCATCTACGAGGCGTTCGCGCCGGAGCCGGAGGACATCATCATCTACAAGCAGCGCGCGAGCGGCTTCTACGGGACGCCGCTGGTGGCGCAGCTCGTGCAGATGGGGGTCGACACGGTGCTGGTCTGCGGTGAGAGCACGAGCGGCTGCGTCCGTGCGTCGGTCCTGGACGCCTACTCCAACGGCTTTCACGTCGTGATTGCCGAGGAGTGCGTCTACGACCGTGGCCTGCTGTCGCACAAGGTCAACCTGTTCGACATGCACCACAAGTACGCGGACGTGATGCACCTGGATGAGCTCGCCGAGCACCTGGAGGCCTTCCCCGAGGCGTAACGGGCAAACGTGTTGATCCCCTCTCCCTCGAGGGGAGAGGGTCAGGGTGAGGGTGAACCGGCGTGGGCCTACCGCTGCGACCCCTGCACGCGGGACTCGCGGCCTGCCCACTCGCGCTCGCGGAGCACGTACTTCTGGATCTTGCCGGTCGCGGTCTTGGGGAGGTCGCCGAACTCGACGTGGCGCGGCGCCTTGAAGTGGGCGATGCGGTCGCGGCAGAAGGCGATGACCTCATCGGCAGTGAGTGCCGCGCCCTCCCGTGGCGTGATGAACGCCTTGGGCGTCTCTCCCCAGCGGTCGTCCGGTACCGCGATCACGGAGACCTCCAGCACGCCGGGGTGCTCCATGATGACCTTCTCCACCTCCTGGCTGGAGATGTTCTCGCCGCCGGAGATGATGACGTCCTTCGCCCGGTCCTTCAGCTCGATCTGGCCGTCCGGGTGCCACACGCCGAGGTCGCCGGAGTGGAACCAGCCTCCCGCAAACGCCTTCTCCGTGGCGTCCGGGTCGTCGAGGTAGCCGGACATGACGCCGTTGGAGCGCATGACGACCTCGCCCATCGTCTCGCCGTCGCGCGGCACGTCGTTCATCTGCTCGTCGACGACCCGGAGGCCGGTGCCCGCATGGACGTAGGGCACGCCCTGTTTGGCCTTGGCGAACGCCCGCTCGTCCGCCGTCATGTCGTCCCACTCCGGCTGGGGTACGCAGAGCGTGATGGGGCCGTAGGTCTCGGTGAGGCCGTAGAGGTGGATGATGTTCGCGCCCATGCCCTCCATCGTGCGGACGACCTGCGGGGCGGGGGGCGCGCCGCCGGTTGCGATGGTGAGGCCGGAGAGGTCCTGCCCCTCGGCGGCCGGAGAGGAGTACATGCCGGTGAGCACCGTGGGCGCGCCGCACATGTTGGTGACGCCGTGCCGCTCGATGAGCCGGTACACCTCGGCGGGGTCGACGCGGCGCAGGCAGACGTGCGTGCCGGCGACCGCGGTGACGGCCCAGGTGTGGCACCAGCCGTTGCAGTGGAACATGGGGAGCGTCCAGAGGTAGACGCTGCGCCAGTTCAGACCGGTCTCGATGACTTCCCCAAGCGCATTGAGGTACGCGCCGCGCGCGTGGTACTGCACGCCCTTGGGCATGCCGGTGGTGCCTGAGGTGTAGTTCACGGTGATGATGTCCATCTCGGAGGCGATGGGGTCGCGGTGCTCGCCGTCGGGCGCGGAGGCAAGGAACTCCTCGTACTCGGGGCCGGGGATGTCGTCGGCCTGCGGGACCTCGTCGACGACCTGCACGTAGAGCGCTATGCCGGGGACCTCGTCGCGGACCTGTCGCACGGTGGGCGCGAACTCGGAGTCGAACACGAGCACCTTCGCCCTCGAGTGGTTGAGGATGTAGGCGATCTCGCGCGGGGAGAGCCGGGTGTTGATGGCGACGAGCGCCGCGCCGATGCTCATGGGTCCGAAGTGCGCCTCCAGCAGCGGGGGGAGGTTCGGGACGATGAAGGCGACGCGGTCGCCTCTGCCGACGCCAGCGTTCTTGAGCGCCCCGGCGAGCCGGTTCACGCGTTCGCGCAGCTCGCGGTAGGTGTAGACGCGCTCTCCATAGATGACGGCGGGCTTGTCCGGGTAGACGAACGCGCTCCGCTCCAGGAACGAGAACGGCTCCAGGTTCTGGTAGAAGACGCTATTGTCCATGCGCGGACCTCCGAGAGTCGGCGGATGCCGCGCTATTCTACGCACCTAGAGGCGTGTCGTGGGGGGCTCAGTCGAGCGGGGCGATCCTGCCGGGTGGTTGGCGGCGTTGAGATCGTTCCCAGGCCTGGCGCAACTCTTCCTTGTGCAGTGCAGCCCACTCGGCCACGAGGTTCTCAGCGCGGCGTGGAAGCCGCCCATTGCGCACGAATAGGGTGTCTATCTCCACGGTTGCCTGACTGCCGCTGTACGATGCGTGGAAGTGCGGCGGCCCGTGGTCATCCGGGAACATGCGTATGACGATGCCGTAGAAACGGCAGAGTTCAGGCATCGGCGCCCAGCGGCCTTCTGTCCGGCATCAGCTCTTCCGCCGAGAGTCCGGTGAGTCGCATGTAGAGCGCCTCGGCGCAGAGCTCGGCGTCCTCGGTCCAGGCGACGGCGTCGTAGGAGGTGAGGTGGACCGACTCGAAGCGGGCGCGATCGTCCCACACCTGGAATACGCCGTCTCCTGCGAGATGGGAGAGGTCTACTTCGCCCTCAGCGCCGTCGGAGAAGCTGAGCCAGATGCGGTATCCCTCTCGCGCCTTCACTGCGGTGGGGCGGACCACGTCGCGTTGCCTGGTTGGGGTTGCCATGAAGAGATGATAGGCAGCGAGTGTCCGGCATGGCAACAACAGCCGTGGGGGAACGGGGAGAAACGCGGCAGGTGCTATCATCGCAGCGAGGGGCAGGCGCTGCCCCGATCTCCCCTCGTGAGGTGTTGCGTCGTGTCAGTTGCCGAGGACCGCTTGCAGGAATTGGGCCTGGAGTTGCCACAGGTGTCGACTCCAGTGGCGAACTACATCCCCACCGTACGGACGGGCAGTCTGCTGTTCGTGGCAGGGCAGGTGCCGCGGAACGCGGACGGCTCGATGATTACCGGCAAGGTGGGCGCGGACATGGGCGTCGAGGACGCCTACGAGGCGGCGCGCAACTGCGGGCTGTACGCGCTTGCGGCAGCGAAGCGGGAGCTCGGCGACCTCGACAACGTCGTGCGGGTGGTGCGCGTCATGGGGTTGGTCAACGCGACCCCGGAGTACACACAGCAGCCGCAGGTGATCAACGGCTTCTCCGACCTGATGGTGGCCGTCTTCGGCGAGGCGGGGCGCCATGCCCGGGTCGCGTACGGCGCTGGGTCGCTTCCTGGGGGCGCGGCCGTGGAGGTCGAGTCGCTGTTCGAGGTACGGTAGGCCGCGCCGCTAAGCCGTGTCTCCGACGGAGTAGCGCGCGGCGCGGAGGGTGTTCGTGAGCAGCATGGCGATGGTCATGGGGCCGACGCCGCCGGGCACCGGCGTGATGGCCGACGCCTTCTCCGCGACCGCATCGTAGTCCACGTCGCCGACGAGCCTGTAGCCGGACTTGCGCGTCGCATCGTCCACGCGGTTGATGCCGACGTCGACGACGACCGCGCCGTCGGCCACCATCTCGGCGGTGAGCGCGCGGGGCCTGCCGATCGCGGCGACGACGATGTCGGCCTGGCGGGTCAGCGCCGGGAGGTCGCGCGTGCCGGTGTGGCAGACGGTGACGGTCGCGTTGGCGCCCGGCGCCTTCTGCATGAGGAGCGTGGCGAGCGGCTTGCCGACGATGTTGCTGCGCCCCACGATGACGACGTGTTTCCCCGCGGGGTCGTTACCGGAGCGGACGAGCATCTGCTGGACGCCGGCGGGCGTGGCGGGCAGGAAACGCGGGTTGCCCTCCAGGAGGCGCCCGCCGTTGATGGGGTGCATGCCGTCCACGTCCTTGTCCGGGTCTATGGCAAGGATGACCTCCCGCTCCTCGATGTGGGGGGGCAGCGGAAGCTGGACGAGGATGCCGTGGAACCGGGGATCGGCGTTGAGCTCCCGGACGAGGGCGATCAGCTCTTCCTGGGACGTCTCCTCGGGCAGCTCGAACGTCTCGCTGAACATGTCCGCCTCGTCGCAGGCGCGGCGCTTGTTGCGGACGTAGACGGCGGAGGCGGGGTCGCTGCCGACCAGCACGGCTGCGAGGCCGGGCGTCACCCCGAGGCGTTCCCTGAGCGAACGGGTCTCCTCGGCGACCTCGCCGCGTATCTCCTCGGCCATCTGTTTGCCATCGATCACGGTCGCGGTCACGGACGTCGCCTCCGGCTGGGATGCGTCAGATGATAGCAGCCGGTGAGGGCGGGGGCTGATATGATGCGGCGCGCCGGATGCATTCGGCAGGCTGCATGGAGCAGGCACGTCGCAGTGGAGGGGCAGGTGCAGGACATCTCCGTCGGCGTGGACATGATCGAGATAGACCGCATCGCCGCGGCGCTGGAGCGTTTCGGAACGCGGTTCCTGGAGCGCGTGTACACGCCCGACGAGATCGCATACTGCCGCGGCCGAGCGCCGCAGCTCGCTGCAAGGTTCGCGGCCAAAGAGGCAACGATGAAAGCACTGGGCACGGGCACGAGAGGCATCGGTTGGCGTGAGGTTGAGGTGACCCGTAAGCGCAGCGGGGAGCCGGAGATCGCGCTTCACGGCAGGGCGGACGCCCGCGCACGGAAACTGGGGATAGACCGGCTGGCCGTGAGCCTGTCGCATTCGCGCGCTTACGCGGTGGCGTCGGTCGTGGGGCGTCTGTCTTGAAGGTCGTCACGTCGGAGGAGATGCGGCTGCTGGAGTCTCGTGCGGGTGAGGCGGGGGTCGCGGCGGAGTCGCTGATGGAGAGCGCGGGGCTGGCAGTCGCGCGCAGCATCGGGCGGCGTCTCGACGGGGTGCGGAGCAAGCGCATCGTCGTGCTGGTGGGGCCGGGGAACAACGGCGGCGACGGCATGGTGGCGGCGCGCTACCTGGCGGACTGGGGAGCGGTGGTGACCCTCTACATGACGACGGCGCGGCGGCGCGAGGACAAGTTCGAGGAGTGCCGCGAACGCCGCTGCCGCGTGGTGGAAGCATCTGAAGACCTGGAGTGCTGGCAACTGGGGAGCTATGTGTCGCTCGCGGACCTCGTACTCGACGCCGTGCTCGGCATCGGGGCGCACCCGGGGCTCGATCCGACGCTGCGGGCGATCTTCGAGTCAGTGGGGCAGATGCGGGAGCACTCACAGCGCCCGGTATTCGCCGCGCTCGATCTGCCCACGGGCGTCGATGCCGATACGGGCGAATGCGACGACGCTTCCTTCATTGCCGACGTGACGCTTGCTCTTGGAGCGCCCAAGCTGGGTCTGCTTCAGTTCCCCGGAGCCGGGCGCACGGGAGAGGTCGAGACCCTGCCCATCGGTCTGCCGGAGGGCGTGGACGGTGGGTTGCCGCTCGACCTCATCGACGCCTCACTCGCTGGCAGCCTGCTTCCGCTCCGGCACGCGGACAGCCATAAGGGCAGCTTCGGAAACGTGGCCGTCGTTGGGGGCCACCGGCGGTACGTCGGTGCGCCGGTGCTCGCGGCGTCCGCGGCGTACCGCGTGGGAGCGGGGCTCGTGAGCCTCGCCGCTCCTGAGAGCGTGAGCCGTATCGCGGCGGCACAACTCGTCGAGCAGGTTCATGCGCCGCTTGCGGAGACCGGGGAAGGCGGGGTCTCAGCCGAGGCCGCGGAAACGGCACGGGAAGCGCTCATCGCCGCTTCCGCCGCCGTCGTCGGCCCGGGCCTCGGTACGGATGAGTCGTCGGCGTCCTTCCTGCGCGCGCTGCTGCTCACCGAGCCCTCGGTGCACACGCACGTGGTCCTTGACGCCGACGCGCTGAACATCCTGGCAAATGTCTACGGATGGCCGCCGCTGCTTGCCGCGCCCGCCGTGCTGACGCCGCACCCGGGCGAGATGGGGCGGCTGCTCGGCCGGCCCGCGCATGAGGTGCAGCAGGACCGCAAGGGCGCCGCGATGGCGTCGGCTGAGCAGTGGGGGCAGGTGGTGGTGCTCAAGGGAGCGCACACCGTGGTCGCTGCGCCCGACGGGCGCGTGGCGCTCAGCCCGTTCGCGAACCCCGCGCTTGCCACGGCCGGGTCGGGGGACGTGCTCGCCGGCATCATCGGCGGTCTCCTGGCGCAGGGGATGGAGCGGTACGACGCCGCAGTGACAGGGGTGTACCTGCACGGGGCGGCGGCGGAACGCTGGAGCTCGGCGAACGGCCGGGCCGGGATGCTCGCGAGCGATCTGCTGACGCTGCTCCCACGCGTCGCCGAAGACACCCGCTCTCGTTGAGCGTGGGTTACCCCCGCGTGAGGGAGTGGACGATCCTGGCAGCGAAGTCGAATTCCTCACGGCGGACTCGGATGGACGCGTGGGGCCTCGTGATAGGGCGCATCATCTTCTCGAACGTTCCAGATGTCGTGAGTTGCGCACGGATGCCCTGGCGGGTCAACTCGTTGTAGATGGCGACGGCGTGGCGCTGTTGTTCGAGTCCCCAAGCGGCGTGCACTTCCCTCCAGATGCGTGCTTCCTTATAGGCCCGGTAGTACCAGATGACGCCTACGATCGGGGCGGCGACTATGGCGAAGAGGACCAGGAAGTCCACGCTTATCTTCCTTTCGGACGCCCTGTGCCCAGGAGGGCGACGACACGGTCCAGGATCGCCATCGCAACGTCGTACTTCGCCATCAGCGGCAGCTCGGTGTCCCCGCCTTCGTCGACGAGCCACACCTTGTTCTCGTCCGCACCGAAACCCGCGCCGGGAAGGGTGATGTCGTTCGCCGCAACGAGGTGCACGCCCTTGCCCTTGAGCTTGGCCCGGGCGTTCTTCAACAGGTCGCGACTCTCCGCGGCGAACGCGACCTTCACGATGCCGTCCGGCACGCCGGCGATGATGTCGTCCGTGCGCTCCAGGGCGACGGACAGGTCGGCCATCGCTTCCTTCTTGAGCTTCTCGCCACTCGGGTCCGCCGGTCGGTAGTCGGCGACAGCGGCTGCCATCACGAGGGCGTCGGCGGAGCAGACTGCCTCCTGCACGGCGTTGCGCATCTGCTCTGCGGTATCGGCGCGCTCGACGTGAACGCCGACGGGCGGCTCGACGGCAGCGGACGCAGTGACGAGCGTCACATCGGCCCCGCGATCGCGCGCGGCTTCCGCTATGGCGTAGCCCATCTTGCCTGAGGATCGGTTGGTGAGCACACGCACGGGGTCGAGTGGCTCCTGCGTGCCGCCCGCGCTGACGACGATGCTTCGCCCACTCAGATCGCCGTTCGCGCCGAGCGTCTTCGCGATGCGTCCCAGCAGCTCCGGCGTCTCAGCGAGTCGTCCCCATCCCGTGAGCCCCGAGGCGAGCCGTCCTTCACCGGGGCCTACGATGACCGCTCCCCGTTCGATGAGCGTCTCTACGTTCCGCCGCACGGCAGGGTGCTCCCACATGTTGGCGTCCATCGCGGGGGCGACGAGCACGGGCGCGCCGGTGGCCAGCGCCGTGACGCTGATGGGGTCGTCGGCGAGGCCAAGGGCGAGTTTGGCGAGCATGTGGGCGGTCGCTGGGGCGACTACCAGGACATGGGCGGCCTGGGCGAGCGCAACGTGCTCGATCGCCTCGGGTGAGCCGGGGTCGAACAGGTCGGTGAGCACGGGGCGGTGGGTGATGCTGCGGAACGTGAGCGGGGTGACGAACCGCGTCGCGGAGTGCGTCATAAGCACGTCTACTTCCGCGCCGCCCTGGGTCAGTTTGCTCGCCAGGTCGGCGGCCTTATAGGCGGCGATGCTGCCGCTGACGCCCAGGAGGATGCGCTTGCCGTGGAAGGGGCCGCTCATCGCGCACCTCGGGATTGGGCCGGCTCACGGTTCAGGTCGAAGATGTGGCGCAGGCCGCGGAGCGTGAGTTCCGGGTCGACGACGTCAAAGATGGAGGTCTGCTCCGCGATGAGCGGCACGAGGCCCCCGGTGCCGACCACGGTCGCGCTCGGGGCGTCCATCTCGTCGCGGAAGCGGCGCACCATCGCCTCGACGAGCCCGGTAAAGCCGAAGACGAGCCCGGAGTTGATGGACGCCGAGGTGTTCTTGCCTATCGCGCGGTCCGGCGCGGTGAGGTCCACGCGTCGGAGCATGGACGTGTTCGCGGCGAGTGCGTCTCCCGCGAGGCCCACGCCGATGGAGATCGCTCCGCCGAGGTAGTCGCCGTCTGCGGTGACAGCGTCGAAGACGGTGGCGGTGCCGAGGTCGACGACGATGGCCGGCCCACCGTAGTAGTGGAGGGCGGCGGCGGCATCAACGATGCGGTCCGCGCCGACGTCATGCGGGCTCTGGTACTGAATGCGGATGCCGGTACGGGTCCCCGCGCTCACGACGATGGGGTTGCAGGAGAAGAGGCTGCGCGCTACTTCCTCGAACGGGCCGGTCAGCGGTGGGACGACGCTGCAGAGGGCGGCGTCTGTGACGTCACTCAGCGACACGCCCTTCAAGGGCAGGAGTTCGCGCAGTTGGAGGGCGTACTCGTCCGTGAGGCGTCGCGAGTCGGTGGAGAGGCGCCAACTCGCAACGAGGTCGTCGCCGTCGAACGCCCCTATGGTTATGTTGGTGTTGCCTATGTCCAGCGTGAGGAGCATGGCGAGATTATACGCCCCTCACGAGTAGCGGCAGCTTCCTTACTCGTTCCGGCCGCCGCGCGAGCCCATCAGGGCGACGATGACGACCAGCACGAGGACGAACGCGGCCACCTCGAGCAGGAAGACGCTCCGCAGTCCCCAGGTCACCACCATCGCGCCGCCTGCCAGCGGCCCCAGGGCTACGCCCGCCGCGTGCGCCAGCTGCGCAGACCCGAATGCGGCGCCGTGCTGACCACTGGGGGTGCGGAGCGCGATAAGTCCATTCACGAGCCCGGAAAGGCCGCCGGAGAAGAGCGCGATGGCGGCGAAGCCCGCGGCGAGCGTGACATAGTCGTTCGCGAAGTACGGGACGAGCGACGCGAACGCCGCCAGTACTGTGCCGACGATGAATATGCGCCGCAGCCCGATCTTCGGAGCGAGCCAGCCCATCGCCACGGAGGAGACCGCAGAGGCTATGCCTCCCAGGGCGAACACGATGCCGGAGTCGGTGCCGGAAGGCGGAACGCCCTTCACTACGCCTACCAGTCCGGGGATGGCGGGTTGGATGATCAGGTGTGAAGCCAGAATGAGAAAGACGATGCCGTAGAGCGGAAGCATCAGGCGGGAGGTGCTCAACTGCCAAAGGGTGATGAGCGGTTGCGTGACACCCAGGGAAGACTCCGCCGGATGGAAGTCCTCCCGCACAAGGAGGACGACGATGACGGCGGAGCTCCACAGCACGACCCCGGTGGCGATGAAAGCCGCCTGGATCCCCCAGGCGTCGTAGATGACGCCTCCGAGGAAGGGACCAAGCGCGATACCGGCAAAGAGACCGGACTGGATGATGCCAGCGGCGAACGAGAGCCGCTCCCGGGGGGTCTCCGCCGCGACGAGGGCCATGATGGTCGGCACCACCCCGCTGGTCGCGCCGATGACGAAGCGTGAGGCCATGAGCTGCAGCGGTGTCTGCGAGAAACCGGACAGCGTCAGAAAGATGCCTCCGAGGAAGAGCGCGCGCAGGACGTTCAGTTTGCGCCCGAAACGGTCTCCCAGAACGCCCCAGATGGGGCTGGAGAGTCCCATGCCGAGACCGAACGCCCACCCGGACAGGCCGGCCCAGAAAGCGGCGCGCTCGGTCGTCAGTCCGCCCAGTTCCTCGAAGAAGAGTGGGTAGAAGGGGAACGTGAAGGAGAAGCCGAGGGTCGTCCCCACCTGCGCGAACCACAGTGCTGCGAGGTTCGTCTTCCAGGAGACGGGGCGTGAGCGCTTCTGGACCGACACGTTCAGCAGGATAGCATCCGGTGTTCCGGAGGCAGGGACGGACAGCCCCGCAGGCTGAGCGCGGCGTCTGCTAACATGGACACTCGATCACCCCGATCTCCCGGAGCCCCGCGCGCATGACGACGAACCCGGCCGGCGAGCCGCTCGCGAAAGCCTACGACCCGCATCAGGTTGAGGGCAGGCTGTACGAATGGTGGGAGCGCTCCGGGTTCTTCAGGGCCACGCCGGACCCGGCGCGCGAACCCTTCACCATCATCATGCCCCCGCCGAACGTGACCGGTGAACTGCACCTCGGCCACGCGATGACGGCGGCCATAGAGGACGCGCTCACGCGCTACCACCGCATGAAGGGCGACGTGGCGCTCTACCTGCCCGGCACTGACCATGCAGGCATCGCCACACAGGTCGTCGTCGAGCGCCAGCTGGCCGCGGAAGAGTTGACGAGGCACGACATCGGGCGGGAGGCGTTCCTCAAGCGCATCTGGGAGTGGGTGGACAAGACCGGCGACACGATAGACAACCAGCACCGAAGGTTGGGGGCGTCGTGCGACTGGGAACGCAAGACGTTCACGCTGGACGAGGGGCCGGCCCGCGCCGTCCGCACGACGTTCAAGAAGCTCTACGACGAGGGGCTCATCTACCGCGGCGAGCGGATGATCAACTGGTGCGTCAGTTGTCGCACCGCCCTCTCGGACCTGGAGGTCGAGCACGAAGAGGAGCAGGGCAACCTCTACTACATCCGCTACCTCTACGAGGACGGGTCCGGCCACCTCACTGTCGCGACGACCCGCCCGGAGACGCTGCTCGGTGACACGGCCGTCGCGGTGAACCCCACGGACGCGCGTTACGCCGGAGCGCAGGGCACGAGCGTCCGCCTGCCGGTGCTGGGACGACTCATCCCGGTGATCGCCGACGACGCGGTAGCAGCGGAGTTCGGCACAGGCGCTCTGAAGATCACGCCCGGCCACGACCCCAACGACTTCGAGACCGGCGAGCGGCACGGCCTGCCCATCGTGAACATCCTGAATCCGGACGGCACGCTCAACGAGGAGGCGGGGCCCTACGCGGGTTTCGACCGGTTCGAGGCGCGGAAAGCGATCGTCGGACAACTGGAGCGTGAAGGGCTGCTGGAGAAGGTGGAGCCGCACACGCACTCGGTGGGCCACTGTCAGCGCAGCGGCGATACGGTGGAGCCCATCGTCTCTACACAGTGGTTCGTGAAGATAGGCCCGCTGGCTGAGCCCGCGCTCGCCGCAGTAAGGGACGGGCGCATCCGCATCGTTCCGGAGCGCTTCGCGCGTGTCTACGAGAACTGGATGGAGAACATCCGCGACTGGTGCATCTCCCGCCAGCTGTGGTGGGGGCACCGGATCCCGGTCTGGTACTGCGCAGGATGCGGGCACATGACCGTCGCCGTCGACGAGCCGCAGGGCTGCGAGGCCTGCGGCTCGGGCGACATCGAGCAGGACGAAGACGTGCTCGACACGTGGTTCTCTTCCGGCCTGTGGACGCACTCGACGCTCGGGTGGCCCGAGCGCAACGCCGACCTGGACTACTTCTACCCCACCTCCGTGATGGAGACGGGCTACGACATCCTCTTCTTCTGGGTGGCCCGCATGATCATGATGGGCATGCGGAACATGGGAGACGTTCCCTTCCGCACCGTCTACCTGCACGGCCTGGTGCGCGACGAGCACGGGCAGAAGATGAGCAAGACGCGCGGGAACGTCCGCGACCCGCTGGACGCCATCGATCAGTACGGCACGGACGCCCTGCGCTTCGCGTTGACCACCGGCACCACGCCCGGAAACGACACGCGTTTCAGCGACGAACGGCTGGAGGCGGCGCGCAACTTCGCGAACAAGCTGTGGAACGTCGGCCGGTTCGTCATCGGCCAGACAGAGGGCATGGAGGGCATGGAGGGCTGGTACGCCGCGCCCCCGCGCGAACACCGTCATGACCGGTGGATGCTCTCGAAGGCGCAGCAGACGGCGGTCCGCGTGAACGACCTGATCGCCGAGTTCCAGATAGGCGAGGCGGAGCGCGTCCTCCACGAGTTCATCTGGAGCGACTTCGCAGACTGGTACATCGAGCTCGCGAAGGTGCGGATGCGTAACGGCGACGACCAGCCGCGCCGTGTACTGGCGCACGTGCTGGAGCGGGTGCTTCGGCTGCTCCATCCCTTCATGCCGTTCGTCACCGAAGAGATATGGCAACGCCTCACCGCCGGGCTTCCGAACGAGGCCAACCTCCCCGAGTCCATCATGATCGCTCCGTACCCGGACCCGAAGGCGCGCCTGTCCGAGGAGGAGCTGCAGGCCCGGAGGGAGGCTGACGCACCGGCCTCCGAGGAAGTGGAGTTGCTGATAGACCTCGTGCGAGCCGTCCGTAACGTGCGGGCGGAGCTCAAGATCGAGCCTCAGGCTTTGCTCGATGCGACGGTCGCCTCGTCACGCGCGTCGGATGCGCTGGAAACGGAGGCGGACGCCATCCGCAGCCTGGCGCGCGTCGGCGCATTGCGGTTCGGGGATGCCGAAGCGGGTGAAGACACCGTGCGGCTCGTCGTGCGGGACGCGATGGTGGCGCTCAACGTTGGCGGGTCGGTGGACCTGGAGGCGGAGAGGGAGCGGCTTCGCGGCGAAGCGGCCACGGTTGAGAAGCACGTTGCAGGGCTTGAAGGCCGCCTGCGCAACCCTCAGTTCCTGGACAAGGCGCCTGAGGAAGTGGTGGAGCGCGAGCGCGAACGTCTGGAGAGCGGCCGCGCCAGGCTTGAACGGATCACCGGACTCCTCCGCGATCTGGGAGGGTAGCCCCATCGGCATGAGGACACATGCAAACCGGGAAGGCCCTGGACCGCCGTCGGCCGCAGACGCCGTGAGCGGCCCGTAGGCGATGCGGCTCGTACCCTCGAAACGCGCTATCACTGGTGGCCTCCGGCTGGAGCTTGTCGTCATCGCCGGCGGGCTGATCGCGTCGGCTCACGCCTCGATGATGATCATTACGCCGGTCATCCCGCGGTTCATGGAGCTGATCGGCGGGAGCTTCTTCGCTCTGGGGCTCACGTTTTCCATCTACGCCGTGGGGCGGTTCATCACGAACATCCCTGCGGGCATGCTGTCGGACAAGGTGGGGCGGAAGTGGATCATCACCCTTGGCGGGCTGGGGGTTGCCCTGTTCGCAACGCTGGGCGGATTCGCCCAGGACGTGCCGACGTTCCTCGCACTCCGGTTCCTGTGCGGCGTGGCCAGTTCAATGACCATCGTGATGGCGAACGTCGTGGCTGCGGACCTGAGCACGGTGGAGAACCGTGGCCGCGTGCTGGGGCTGATGCACGGGCTGCAGCTCGTTGTGGGGACGGGCAGCCCGGCGCTGGGCGGGCTGATAGGCGAGGTGTTCGGGACGCGTGCGCCGTTCTACGTCTCCGGTATCTTCGTGCTCGTCTTCGCGCTGTGGGGCATCGTCCGGCTGCCGGAGACACGCCCGCAGCCCGGGACCGAGGCCGCCGGGGTCCGCGTTCGCCATAGCAACTCGCCGCGGGGCGCACTCTTCCTGCTGCGGGACACGAGCTTTCTGATGGTGTGCGTACTCGGGTTCTCGGCGTTCTTCCTGCGCGGGGGCATGTTCACGACGCTGATACCGGCGTTCGTAAACGACATACTGGAGATGGGGCCGGGCGCGATCGGACTGCTCTTCACCTTCTCATCGCTCATGCACGGGATACTCATCTACCCGGCGGGAACGGTGGCAGACAGGTATGGGAGGAAGATCATCATCGTGCCCGCCGGAATCGTCACCGGCGTCGCCATCGCCTGGGTGCCGTTCGCGGATACACTGGGGCCGTTCCTGGCGGCGTTCTTCCTGCTGCATATCGCCCAGGGGTGGAGTGGCCAGGCGCCCGTCGCCTATGTCGCGGACCTTGCGCCGTCCGGGATGCGGGGTATGGCGATAGGGCTCTTCCGGACGTTCGGCGACGCAGCGGGGATGATCGGGCCGGTGGTCTCCATGAGCCTCCTCTCCATCCACTCCTACCACGCGGCGTTCGGGTTCAACGCGGTGCTTTGGACGGTGACTGTCGTGGTGTTCGCGTACGTCGCTGTGGAGACGGCGGGAAAGCACCGTAAGCGGGGCCCGGTCGCCGTGCCGTTGGAGGCCCAGCAGGAGCAGGCGCAAGCCGGGGCCTGACTTTCCCGCGGTGCTATCATAGAGATAGCATCCTGATAGCACTCTTCCTCCGGAGAGCCACGATGAATATCGCGCTGCGCAACGTGCCCGAAGACCTGCACGCGGAGCTGAAAGCCGCCGCCAAGCGGAACCATCGCAGTCTGAACGGCGAGATACTCGCGCGGCTCACGCTGTCCCGGCGCCTGCGTTTGGGAGGATTCACTGCCGATTCTGAGCCAACTGCCCCGCTCAATGACGAGGAGCGCGAGGCGCTCCTGAAGCGCATCAGGGAACGTCAGAAGGCCATAGGCAAGGTCGATTTCGACCCTGACATGATTCGAGAGATGCGGGACTCCAGGCATCCATGATCGTGGTCGACACGAACGTTATGGTCGGGCTCTTGGTCGATGAAGACGTGACCTCTAGGGCATCTCATGTCCTTGCCTTCGACCGTGAGTGGTCTGCACCTCCCATCCTGCCGATCGAGTTTAGGAATGCCCTGCTGCGCTACGTACGTCGAGGTGACTTCACGCCTGAGCGAGCGAAGGCGATGGCCGCTGATGCGGCGGCCATACTGGGGAATCGCATCTACGACATGCCCGGGGATGCAGTTATCGACGTTGCCCTCGAGTGCGGCCTGACCGCCTACGATGCCGAGTTCGTCGCGCTGGCGCGGGCGATGGGTGTGACGCTCGTGAGCATGGACGCTGCCATCCTGCGTGGCGCTCCGGACGTGGCGGTCCCGCTGGAAGTGTTCGTTCCCTAGCCGGCGCCGGTGCGCTCCCGTATCTCGCTGAGCATCCGCAGCCCCTTGCGCGTGTCGCTGGCGATGCGGGCCTGGTCGGAATTGGCGACGCGCCGCTTGAAGAGCCAGTACGTGAAGGCGTGGGACTCGCCGAGCGTGAGGCGAACGCGCTGCCCGCGTCCATGCTCGCGCTGGAACTGCCGCAGGAGGGTGGTGAGCTCCGCGCGGTAGAGCCGCTCCGCGATGAGGTTCTCCACACCGAACGGGTGTTGCAGGCCGCGCACGCTGCGCTCCTTCTCCACCTCCCGCCCCACTGCGTACCACAGCGCCTCTTCCACCACGACGCCGTAGAGGTGGTTGAGGTGCGCCCGGTACTTCGCCGGCCCCAGCAGGCTCTTGAACTCTGCCTCGCTCACCCCATCCGGCAGCACACCGC
This sequence comes from Chloroflexota bacterium, assembly GCA_028874795.1. Classification (GTDB taxonomy): domain Bacteria; phylum Chloroflexota; class Dehalococcoidia; order Lucifugimonadales; family Australimonadaceae; genus Bin16. The sequence continues at coordinate 14,153 of JAPPHT010000032.1, read as the reverse complement.
CGAAGAGCAGACGCTCCACGTCCGCGCTCGAGATGCGTCCCGCAGGGGCCTCGCGGAGCAGACGTTCCGCCAGGAGCAGCCAGTCGAACGCCTCGCCTTCGATGAGATAGTCGAGCCGCACGCCGTCCACGACCTCGAAGGGGGCCGTCCATTCGCCGATGGCCGTGAGGAGCGCTTCCGGCCAGGGCATGCCGTTGGCGAGTGCGCTGCGGAAGCGCTGTACCGTTCCGTGGTCGGGCGCGTCCGGATCGTCGGGTGATGGCGTGGACACGGGCGTGGGGCGCAGCGCGACGGTCGTCTCCATGGCGGCTATCTGCCCTTCCGCTTGCGGGCCTTCTTCCCGCCTCCTGCTGCGCGTTCCGCCTGCCGCCGCATCCACCGGGGCGCGTCCGGTGGAACGTCCACGGGCGCCGCCGGCGCCGCCGTACGCCGAGGGCCTATCGCCTTCGCCATCACGGTTTCGGTGCGAGCCGTGTCGACGGTTGCGGCCCTGCCGTTCGTGCCGGCCGCTCTGGCTGCCGCCTGCCCTGCGGGAGCGACGTGAAAGATGGTGCGGACGATGTCGTGCTGGACGCGCTCCAGCAGGCCGTCGAAGGCCTCGTGCCCCTGCTTCTTGTACATGACGAGGGGGTCGCGCTGGCCGTAGGCGTACAGGCCGATCCCCTGTCGCAGGTTGGACATCATGGTGAGGTGCTGCACCCAGAGCCGGTCTATGGTCTGCAGCATGACGGCCCGCTCGATGGCGCGCATGGTGTCGGCGCCGTACTGCTCCTCGCGCTCCTCGTAGAGTCCTTCAGCGGCCGTGAGGAGAGTGTCCTCGGTCTGGGAGGCCCTTTCGCGAAGGATGGCCCCGGCGTCGAAGCCGACGGGAAGCGGCATGATGACCCCGACGTCCGCGAGCAGCGGCTCGACCTCCCACTGCTCCGGCTCACCGGCGAGGTAGGTGTGCACGGCGGACGAGATCTCCTTGCCGATCATCTCCTGGATGTTCGCCCTCAGGTCCGCGCCCTCCAGCACTTTGTCGCGCTCTGCGTAGATGACTTCCCGCTGACGGTTGACCACGTCGTCGTACTCGACGAGGTGCTTGCGGATGTCGAAGAAGTAGGACTCCGCCTTGCCCTGCGTCATCTCCAAGCTCCTGGTGAGCATGCCGCTCTCCAGTGGAGCGTCTTCGACGAATGCCTTGCCGACCAGGCGTCCCACCATGCCGCCGGAGAAGCGGGTGAGTATCTCATCCTCCAGCGAACCGTAGAAGCGCGTCTCACCGGGGTCGCCCTGGCGGCCGGAGCGTCCGCGCAGCTGGTTGTCTATCCGGCGCGATTCGTGCCGCTCGGTGCCGATCACGCAGAGACCGCCCTTGTCGACGACCTCGTCGTGCGCCTTCCGCCACGCGCCCGGCTCCGTCTCCGACGACGGGTCGCCGCCGAGGATGATGTCCGTGCCGCGCCCGGCCATGTTGGTGGAGACGGTGACCGCGCCGGGCTTCCCGGCCTCGGCCACGATCTGCGCCTCGCGTTCGTGGTTCTTTGCGTTCAGCACCTCGTGCTTGATGCCGCGCCTGCGGAGCAGGGCGCTCAGCTGCTCCGAGCGTTCGATGGATGTCGTGCCGACGAGGACGGGCCTGCCCTCCGTGTTCAGCTCCTCGATGTGGTCTACCACGGCCTTGAACTTGCCCGCGTGGGTCTTGTAGACGAAGTCCGGGTGGTCTTCCCTGATCATGGGCGCGTTGGTGGGAACGGCGAGCACTTCCAGCCCGTAGACCTTGAAGAACTCTTCCGCTTCCGTGAGCGCCGTGCCGGTCATGCCCGCGAGCTTGCCGTACATGCGGAAGTAGTTCTGGAGCGTGACGGTGGCGTAGGTGATGGTCTCCCGCTGTACCCTGACGTTCTCCTTCGCCTCGATCGCCTGGTGGAGGCCCTCCCCGTAGCGTCGTCCCGGCATGAGTCGGCCGGTGAACTCGTCCACGATGACGACCTCTCCGTCCTTCACGACGTAGTCCTTGTCGCGTTGGTAGACGAATTGCGCCCGCAGCGCGTTCTCTACGAAGTGGGTGAGGACGTAGTTGGACGGATCGTAGAGATTGCCGACGTTGAGGAGCGACTCGATCTTCGAGATGCCCGCGTCGGTGAGGAGGGCCTGACGCTCCTTCTCCGCGATGGTGTAGTCCTCGTCCGCCTGGAGGCGCGGGACGACGCGGGCTACCGTGCCGTAGAGCGTCGTCGGCTCCTGTGAAGGGCCGCTGATGATGAGCGGCGTCCGCGCCTCGTCGATGAGGATGTTGTCCACCTCGTCGACTATGGCGTAATGCAGGTCGCGCTGCACCTTCTGCTCCAGGGAAGCGGCCATGTTGTCGCGCAGGTAGTCGAAGCCGAACTCATTGTTCGTTCCGTAGGTGATGTCCGCTCCATAGGCTTCCCTGCGGGGCACCGGACGCATCTCCGGGGGCTCGGAGTCCGGTCTGTAGCCGGGGTCGAGAGCGAATGACGACTCGTGCTGGAGGCAGCCCACGGAGAGGCCGAGGAACGAGTAGACCTTGCCCATCCACATGGCGTCGCGCCTCGCGAGGTAGTCGTTGACGGTCACGACGTGGACGCCCTTGCCCTCCAGCGCGTTGAGGTAGACGGGCAGGGTGGCGACGAGCGTCTTGCCCTCGCCGGTCTTCATCTCCGCGACCTTGCCGTCGTGGAGCGCGCCGCCGCCGATGAGCTGGACGTCGAAGTGGCGGAGGCCGATGGCGCGCCGCGCAGCCTCTCTCACGACCGCGAACGCTTCGGGGAGGAGGTCTTCCAGTCCCTCGCTGCGTGCGATGCGCTCGCGGAACCCGGCGGTCCGATCGGCGAGGGCGCTGTCGCTCAATTCAGCGACGCTGCTCTCAAGCCCTCCGACGGTTTCCACGACGCGTTGGTAGCGCTTGATCTCCTTGTCGTTCGAGTCTCCGAAGACGTTGAGCAGTTTGCCGAGCATCGTATGAACGGCCTCCCATGTTCATTCTAGCAGCACGCTGCTACCCGCCTTCACTCCCGCCACCGCGACGGACCATCTCACCTGCCCCTGGCCCGGCACACCAAGGGGCGAGGGGAGTCAGGCGGGGTTCCTGCCTTCGCAGGAACGACGGAGCTGCGCTCCGTCCGGTTCACCCCCATCCCCGCATCAAGTGCGGGGCAGGCTCCAACCTTCGCCCGTCGGGGGGGAAGGGGCCAGGCAGGGCGCCCACAAGGGATGCCCCTACACCAGGCGGCACCTACCCAGCCCCGCCATACACCCTCACCCACGCGCTGAAGCGCGTTTCCCCGTTCGGCAAGCTCAGGGCAGGCTCTCTCCCAGGGGGCGAGGGGAGCCAGGCAGGGCATTCCGAGATGATTTCACGCGTTAAAGCGCGGGCTCCGCTCGAAATGACAACCCTCCACTCTGCCCTGCCGCGCCGCGTGACCTGCCCGTGTCACTGTGTGCCCTCCGGGCACTCGGATTCCCGTTGGTGCGGGAATCACGGGTGATTGAGGAAGCCGTCATCATTCCGTCATAAGAACTGTGGCGAAAAGTCACCCTAAAGTCACCATGCGTGTGAGAAAGTCCTTCCGGTCAGACGTTACGTGTTTGCAGGCGCCGGTGCAGGATGCGCTACGACTTCCGAACGTTTCGAGGGGACCTTTTCGGCGGCATCACAGCGGCGGTGGTGGCGTTGCCGGTTTCGCTCGCCTTCGGCGTGGCGTCGGGGATCGGGGCGATTGCGGGCCTGTACGGCGCGGTCGCCGTCGGTTTCTTCGCAGCCGTGTTCGGCGGGACGAAGTCCCAGATATCCGGCCCCACCGGTCCGATGGCCGTCGCGATGGCCGTCATCGTGACGGCCCACGCCGACGGCGACTTCACCAAGGCGTTCACCATCGTCATCATGGCCGGGGCGATACAGGTCCTGCTCGGCGTGCTGCGGATCGGGCGGTTCGTCGCGTATACGCCGTACTCGGTGATATCGGGGTTCATGTCCGGCATCGGCGTCATCATCATCCTCATCCAGACGTTGCCGTTCATCGGGCTGGCCACCGCGACAGGCGGGCCGGTGGGAGCGGTCCGCGCGTGGCCGGACGCGTTGACCCAGCTGAACCCGAGCGCGGTTGCCATCGCCGCGACGACACTCGTGGTCGGCGTGGCCTGGCCCGCCCGCTTCCGGAAGTACCTGCCGCCCACGCTCGCGGCGCTGATCGCCGGATCGGCGCTCGGGATCCTGTGGCTGACGGATACGCCGGTGATCGGCCAGGTCCCGACCGGTCTGCCGGAACTGCAGCGCCTCGACATCTCTCCGGGGTTCCTGGTGGGCGCCGTCCAGCCGGCGTTGATCCTTGCGCTCCTCGGGTCTATAGACAGCCTGCTGACCTCGCTGGTGGCCGATGCGATCACGCGCACACGGCACAGCCCCAACCGGGAACTGGTGGGGCAGGGCATCGGCAACACAGTCGCCGGGTTCATCGGCGGGCTGCCGGGCGCCGGAGCCACGGTGGGCACCGTGGTGAACCTGCGGGCCGGAGGGAGAACGCCGGTATCCGGCGTGCTCTGTGCGGGGATCCTGCTGGCGCTGGTGCTGGAACTCGGCCGGTTCGTCGAGCAGGTCCCCCACGCGGTGCTCGCGGGCATCCTGATGAAGGTGGGCTGGGACATCATCGACTGGCGTTTCATCACCCGCATGCACCGCGTCCAGCGGGAGCACCTGCTGGTGATGGTGCTCACCCTGGGGCTTACGGTGTTCCTGGACCTGGTGACCGCGGTCGCCATAGGCCTGATCGTTGCCGGGATGGCGAGCGCGCGGCACTGGGAGCGGCTGGAGTTGGACAGCGTGATCTCCGTGCCGCTCCTGGACAGCACGTTCCTCACCCCGGAGGACGAGTCCGACGACGCGGATATCTTCTCCGCTCGGGTCGGCCTCGTATCGATGCGCGGGAGTTTCTCCGTTGCATCGTCCGGCAAGATGATCGATGCGATAGGGGCCGACATCCGCGACCACGAGGTCGTGATCCTGGACTTTTCGGACACGGTGCACATGGACGACAGCGCGGCGCTGGTGATCGAGCAGATGGTCGACGTGGCGCACGATCAAGACACAGAGTGTATCGTCATGGGGCTCGGCGGGAGGCCTGCTGTTACGATGCAGGCGCTCAACGTGCTGCGGCGCGTTCCAGAGGGCCACTTCGTCGCCGATATCGACGAGGCGCGCGAGGTCGCGAAGGGGATACTCGCATGAGGATCAACTACAACCTCACAACGTTCCGGGGCGACGTTCTCGGCGGCGTGACAGCGGGAGTCGTGGGGCTTCCGCTGGCGCTGGCCTTCGGCGTGGCGTCCGGCCTCGGGGCGACCGCGGGCATCTACGGGGCGGTCGCCGTCGGTTTCTTCGCGGCGGTGTTCGGGGGGACGAAGTCGCAGATATCGGGCCCGACGGGCTCGATGACCGTGGCGATGGCGGTTATCGTGACCGCCCACGCCGAGACCTTCGCCGAGGCGTTCACCATCGTCGTCATGGCGGGCGTGATACAGATCGCGCTCGGCCTCATGCGGGTGGGGCGGTACGTCTCCTACACGCCTTACTCCGTGGTGTCCGGTTTCATGTCCGGGATCGGCATCCTCATCATCCTGATCCAGACCTTGCCCTTCATGGGGGCGGCCGTCGTTACGGGCGGCCCCGCGGACGCGGTGAACGGGTGGCCGGACGCGGTGACCAACGTCAACTTCGCCGCGCTGGCGGTTGGGGCGACCACGCTGGTGGTGATGGTGGGCTGGCCGGCCCGGTTCTCCCGGTTCTTCCCGGCGACCCTGGTAGCGCTGCTGACGGGGACGCTGCTGAGCGTGCTGTGGCTGACCGACGTTCCCGTCATCGGGAACGTGTCCGCCGAGCTGCCGGGGTTGCAGCAGCTGGCCATCTCTCCGAGCGTGCTGGCCGGCGCCATACAGCCGGCGCTGATCCTTGCACTGCTCGGCTCCATAGACAGCCTGCTGACCTCACTGGTCGCCGATTCGATGACCCGGACGCGCCACGATTCCGACAGGGAGCTGATAGGGCAGGGCATCGGCAACACCATAGCAGGGCTCATCGGCGCCCTGCCCGGCGCCGGTTCCACTCCAGGCTCCGTGGTCAACATCCGTTCCGGCGGGCGGACCCAGGTATCGGGGGCTATACGCGCGGGAGTTGTGCTGCTGCTGGTGCTGGGCCTCGCCGAGTATGTCAAGGTGATCCCCCACGCGGTGCTCGCGGGCATCCTGATAAAGGTGGGCTGGGACATCGTCGACTGGCGTTTCGTTACCCGCCTGCACCGCGTCCAGCGGGAGCACCTGCTGGTGATGGTGCTCACCATGGGGCTTACGGTGTTCCTGGACCTGGTGACTGCGGTCGCCATAGGGCTGATCGTGGCCGGGATGGCGAGCGCACGGCATTGGGAGCGGCTGGAACTGGACAGCGTGATGTCCATACCGCTCCTGGACAGCGTCTTCCTCACGCCGGAGGACGAGTCCGACGACGCGGACATCTTCTCCGCGCGGGTCGGCCTCGTCTCGATGCGCGGGAGCTTCTCGGTGGCGTCGTCCGGCAAGCTGACGACGGTGATAACCGCGGACATCCGCGACCACGAGGTCCTCATCCTGAACTTCTCGGATACGGTGCACATGGACGACAGCGCGGCGCTGGTGATCGAGCAGCTGATCGACGTCGCCTACGACCAGGACACGGTCTGCATCATCATGGGCCTGAAGGGCAGGCCGGCTGTTACGCTGCAGGCGCTCAATGTGCTGCGCCGCGTTCCGGAGCACCGCTTCGTCGAGAACGTCGACGGGGCACGGGCATTGGCCAGGGAGATACTGGCGGTCGGGTAGGGATGCTCCAGCAGCCTTTTGTTGCAACCCTGTCCCAATCTTCCCCCATCCAGAAGCCTCGTCTCCCACAAGTATGGGAGGGTGGCCAGCTTAAGGCGAGGAACAGATGAAAGTAGTGATCGGCCTGATTGTGCTAATTGTGGCGATGGCGTGCTCAACACCTACGCCCACACCCACCTCAACGCCAACCCCTACACCGACGCCGACTCTTCCCTCGGTGCTTGCTGAGGCCTATCAAGCCTGTGAGGAGACGCTGGGACGTTCCCTGCGTGCTCTGTACGATGGGCGAGAGGTGTCTGACGCCGAGTGGGCAGTGGGGCGGGAAGCCTGCGGGACTGCGCGCCAGGTAAGCCAGGCGCTGCTGGTCGAATCGGAAGAGGCCAAACAGGCTGCGTGTGGGTTTATCAGGTTCAGCGACCTTGCTGGGGATGCTGCCGAGGCCCGCCCATGCCTTACGGCTTTGCGGGCTGGCCTTTCGCTCCTCGTGTCGCGTCAAGACCACCTCGACCGCCTGTACCCTGAAGAAGTCATCGATGAAGTAGCCGAGGAGGTGGTCATGCCTGCCTACCTGGATGCGATGGAGGCAGAGCTGGACGCCCTGGAGGTCTATCTTGACGCCTTGGATGCAGGGGAGACGGACCGGGTTGAAGAGGCGGCGCGCGACTACCAAGCTGCCAGAGGAGCGGTACGGGACGCCTGGGACGCCGTGCTGGCAGCGGCGGCGGCGCAACAGCTCACGCCTGGATGACCGGATAATCCCTTGCGCAATCCCGCAAGCTGGTTGCTGTAGAGCGGCCTATCCGCCGAAGGTTGTGCAAAGGTCCCATCAGGGGGGAAGGGATCGTTGCTATACTCTCCGCATCCCGTAATGAGACACGGAGGAGCGATGGCCGACCTGGAGAGACGAACGTTGGGGCGCACCGGCATGGACGTCACCGTGCTGGGCTATGGGGCGATGGAGCTGCGGGGCGGAACGCGCGGCAGGCAGATATCCGAAGAGGACGTTGGCAGGCTGCTGAACACGGTGCTTGACCTGGGCATCAACTACATCGACACGTCGATCGACTACGGCGTGAGCGAGGAGCGCATAGGGCGGCACATCGCTCACCGGCGCGGCGAGTACTTCCTGGCGAGCAAGTGCGGCTGCCTGGTGGGCTATGAGCCTCCGCCGGGCCAGGAGAGGGGCAGCCCGCACGTATTCACGAAGGAGAACATCGTCGCCGGCGTTGAGCAGAGCCTGCGCCGGATGAAAACGGACTACATGGACCTGCTGCAGGTACACGCGACCCCGTCCCGGCAAGTGCTGGAGGAGAACGGCACCGTCGAGACGATGCAGGAGTTGCAGGCGCAGGGGAAGGTGCGCTTCATCGGTATGTCCGGGACGATCCCGAACCTCGCGGACCACATCGAGATGGACGTGTTCGACGCGTTCCAGATCCCGTATTCGGCGTCGCAGCGTGAGCACGAGGGGCTGGTTGGCGCAGCCGCGGCGGCGGGGTCGGGCACGATCATCCGTGGCGGGGCCGCGCGGGGCGCGCCGAGCGGTGGGGAACGTCCCGCCGGCCGGAACCCGGAACTGCTGGACGTATGGGAGAAGGCGGGGATGGACGAACTGCTGGAGGAAGGACAGTCCCGCATGGAGTTCGTCATCCGCTTCACCCAGACGCACCCCGGCATGCACACCAACATCGTCGGCACGATCAACCCGGACCACCTGCGGCAGAACCTGGAGGCGTCGCTCAAGGGGAACCTGCCGGACGACGTCTACGAAGAGGCGAAGCGCCGCCTTGCTGGGGCGGGCACGTCGCCGGCGTAGCATGAGCGGTCCCGTCGGCATCATCAGCGCAGGCGACATGGGCGCGGCCATCGGCGCGATGCTGTCGTCCGGAGGCATCGACGTCGCCACGAACCTCACCGGACGCAGCGATCTGACGACGACGCGCGCCGCCGAAGCGGGGATGCGCGACGCAGGCAGCACGGACGCGCTCGTCGCGGAGTGCGGAGTGCTGCTCTCGGTGCTCCCACCCGCGGAGGCGGTGAGCATCGCCGAGGAGGTCGCCGACGCGATGGCGCGCACCGGCGCGAGGCCCGCGTACGTCGAGTGCAACGCCATCGCCCCGCAAACCGTGGTGCGCATCGCCACGCTCATCCTGGATACGGGCGCGCCGTTCATCGACGCGGGCATCATCGGGAGCCCGCCCGGGCCCGGTTCGGACACCCGTGTCTATTGCTCCGGCCCGGACACGTCGGCGCTCGAATCGCTGCGGGAGTGCGGGCTTGACATCCGCCGCGTCGGGCCGCGCTTCGGACAGGCGTCCGGCCTGAAGATGGTCTACGCCGCGTCCACCAAGGGCACGACGGCGGTCTGGACGGAGCTGCTGACAGCGGCGGAGGCGATGGGACTGACCGACGCACTGCTGGCCGAGTTCGGCCACGCGGCCGATGCCGCGCGCCACATGAAGGCGGCGACGCAGATGCCGCGCCGCGCCCGCCGGTGGGTGGGGGAGATGGAGGAGATAGCGGCGACGTTCGAGCACCTGGGCCTGACGCCGCGCATCCTGCTCGGCGCCGCGGACATGTTCCGCCTCACGGGTGAGACGAGCCTCGCCGACCAGACGTCGCGCGAGCCGGACCCGGAGCTTCGGGAGATGCTGCGCGCGCTGGCGGAGCAGGCACAGAGGAACGGCTGAGTTGAGCCGGTGACGACAAGGGAACCGCAAGCAGGCGGCGCCGCCACAGAGGGCGCGCTGCTGTGGACGCCGTCAGAGGAGCGGCGCTCCGGCGCCCGCCTTGCCGCGTACGAGCGATGGCTCGCGGAGACGCACGGCCTCCGCTTCGAGAGCTACGAGGAGCTGTGGCGGTGGTCGGTCGAGGACGTCGGCCGGTTCTGGGCGTCGTTCTGGGACTACTTCGGGGTCAGGGCGCACACGCCGTACACGGAAGTGCTGGCGCCCGGACCCAACGGCACGCGCGTCGAGGGCGCGCGCTGGTTCACGGGCGCGACGCTGAACTACGCGGAGCACGTCCTCGCCCGCAGCGGCAGCGAGGTCTGCATCGTCGGCGTACACGAGTCCGGCGCGACGACAGAGTGGACGTGGGACGACCTCCGCGCTCGGACGGCGGAGGTCGCAGCGGGACTGCGGGCGCTCGGCGTCGGGCGCGGCGACGGCGTGGTCGCGTACATGCCCAACGTGCCGGAGGCCATCGCTGCGGCGCTCGCGGCGGCCTCGCTGGGGGCGTCGTGGTCCAGCTGCCCGCCGGAGTTCGGGACGCAGAGCGTCATCGAGCGGTTCCGGCAGATGGACCCCAAGGTGCTGTTCGCGGTGGACGGCTACACGTACAACGGCAGGCGGTTCGACTCGCGCGAGGCGGTCGCGGGCATCCAGGCGGCGCTGCCGACGCTCGAGCGGACGGTGGTGTTGCCGTACCTGGAGCCGCAGCCCGACCTGGCCCCGCTGGGCGGAGCGGCATCGTCCTGGGGCGACTTCATCGTGCCCGGCGGCGAGCAGTCGTTCGAGCCGGTGCCATTCGACCACCCGCTCTGCGTGGCGTACTCGTCCGGCACGACGGGTATGCCGAAGGCGATCGTCCACGGTCACGGCGGCGCGCTGCTGGAGCACGCGAAGTTCCTCTCGCTGCAGATGGACATCGGCGAGGGCGACCGCTTCTTCTGGTTCAGCACCACGGGCTGGATCATGTGGAACATCCTGATGAGTGGGCTGCTGCTCGGTTCGTCCATCGTCCTGTACGACGGCAGCCCCGCCCACCCGGATATGTACGCGCTCTGGCGGGTGGCGGAGCGGACGCGCATCACGTCGTTCGGCGTGAGCGCGCCGTACATCCTCGGCTGCATGAAGGCGGGCGTCGAACCGGGCGCATCGCTCGACCTCAGCGCGATGCGCTCCATCGGCTCGACGGGCGCGCCGCTGCCCCCGGAGGGGTTCGCGTGGGTGTACGAGCACGTCAAGAGCGACCTGCTCCTGGCGTCCATCAGCGGCGGGACGGACATCTTCACCGCGTTCGTCGGGGGTGGGCCGACGTTGCCCGTGCGCTCCGGGGAGATCCAGTGCCGGTGCCTCGGCTGCAAGGTGGAGAGCTTCGACGAGAGCGGCGCGCCGGTCGTGGGGGAGGTCGGCGAACTCGTCGTCACCGAGCCGATGCCGTCCATGCCCGTGCGCTTCCTGAACGACCCGGACGGCGCGCGCCTGCGCGAGAGCTACTTCGACGTCTACCCGGACGTGTGGCGTCACGGCGACTGGCTGAAGGTGACCGACGAAGGAGCCTGTGTCATCTACGGACGCTCCGACTCGACGCTCAACCGCAGCGGCGTGCGCATGGGGACGAGCGAGTTCTACCGCGTCGTCGAGGACGTCCCGGAGGTGCTGGACAGCCTCGTCATCGACACGACCCAACTCGGCGTCGAGGGCAAGCTGTACCTCTTCCTCGTGATGCGTGAGGGCCATGAGCTGGACGACGCCATGCGGCAGCGCATCGCCGGGGCCATACGCACCACGCTCTCGCCGCGACACGTGCCGGACGAGATGCGGCAGATCGCGGAGGTGCCGCGAACCCTGAACGGCAAGAAGCTGGAAGTGCCGGTGAAGAAGATTCTGAACGGCATGCCGGCGGAGCAGGCCGTGAGCAGGGACGCGCTGGCGAACCCGGACTCGCTCGCCTACTTCACGGACCTGGCGGGCGCCACAGGTTAGGCGCCGCTCCCGGCCTCCTCTTCCTGCTCAGCCTCGCGTACGATGCCGCGCCGCCCGTAGTCGTAGAGCAGCGGCGAAAGCGAACCCGCCACGATGGAGAACCCGCCGAAGACGAAGATGGCCGTGCGGATGGTGGTGGCGTCGGCGATGAAGCCGAATACCAGCGGCGAGGCGAAGATGCCGATCGCCCAGTAGAGCCCCACGACGGAGAGCGCCATCGCACGCTGGTTGGGCTCGCTGTTCTCCGCGGCGAGCGTGGGATAGAGCGAGCGCAGGCTTCCGAACGTTATGCCCGTGAGCGCCATGAACACAGCCGGAACGACCGGGACAGCGCCGGTAGCCCCGATGCCCACGGCAAGCAGGCCGGTGAGCGTGATGCCGGCCATAGCGGTCGTGCGGCTGCCTAGGAAGCCGAGCAGGGCTCCGAAGAAGTAGGCGAGCACGCTCACGCCAATGCTGTTCAGCGACCGGATAACCGCCGTGCCTCCCTCACCGTAGCCCACATCGTGGAAGAAGGCGATGAACAGCCCCATGACGAGGCCTGAGTACGCCGCGCTTGTGAACGCCACCATGTGCGCATGCAACAGCGTTCGCTTCACCAGCATCGTCTTCGCCGGAGCAAGGCTGGCGGCGAAGCTGCTCACCTGGTCCCGGCGCGGCAGTCTGGGCAGCGACGACGTGATGAGGAAGCCGATGAAGGTCAACGTGGCGGTCAACACGAACGCGTGCGGGTAGCCGACGCCCTCGGCCACGAACCCGACCACGATGGCACCGATGATGCCGCCAGCAGACTCGAAGCTCAGCTGGCGCCCCATCACCTTGCCCGCCTCTCCCTCCGCGCTCCGGCTGATGTACGACTGCGCCGCCGACCAGTAGACAGAGCGCGACGCGCCGTTGAACAGCTGCGCGACCGTGAGCGAGAGGAACGTTGCGGTGAAGACGGGGATCACCGAGGCGATGGTGACGGTGATGAAGCTGAACCAGAGGATGAGCTTCTCCCCGAACCGGTCTGAGACCGCGCCTCCCACGAGCCTCAGCATGATCATGACGATGCCGGGCGCGGCAACGATGAACCCCTGGCTCGCCAGCGAGAAGCCCTGGTCTATGGCGTAGAGTGGGTAGAGGATGGCCGCTCCCATGCTGAAGCCATAGATGAAGCCGTTGAAGTAGCCGAGATAGGTGGGATAACGCCGCGGGTTGCGGATGAAAGCCCCGAGAAGTGCGAGGTTGCCGAGCGCGTTCACGCCTGCAACCTACGCCCGCCGTAGAGCCTCGTCAATCGTGGGAAAACGGGCGTTCGCGGTCGTGCGAGAGCTGCATACCCCACCGAGTGCCCTGCTCTCCACAAGGGAAGACGCTAGCCGAACCGGAACGGCTGCGCTACCCTGTCCGTGAGGCAGTGGAAGGAGAGAAGGTCATGGTCACGGAAGGCGTTACCTTCCCCAACCCCGAAGTGAGCAGACGCTTCGTTGGGGACGTGCGTTACTTCAACGACCACGAGGCTGAACTGCTCAAGGAGCACCCGGACTGCTGGGTTGCACTGTTCGACAGGAAGGTCGCCGCGTTCGGTCCCGACCTCGACAATGTTCTGCTGCAGCTCAGCCAACTAGGCATCACGCCTGTGGAAGGCCCGGTTATACGGTATCTTTCAACGAAGCCCAACCTCTGGATCCTGTAGGGATGCGGGTAACCGGGCATTACAGGCAGCTGACGGTCCCGAATCCGTACTCTCAACCGGCGCCCTGCATAGCCATGGTCGTCTCGCTGCCAACGCTTGGCAGTGCAGCGGGATATGTGGAGGCGGTAGTCGACACAGGCGCAGAGATAACAACCCTCATGCCGCAAGGTGTCAGGGCGCTCAACCTACGCCATACGGACGTGCAGGCCCTCTCAGGACCGGTCATGAACATGGTCGGCGTTGGAGGCGCGGCCACCTTCAAGTTGACGCCGGCGCAGGTCTACCTTATCGATTCCAGCGGTCAAGGTGTCACCAGCCCGTTCGCGGTGGAGATAGCTCTGGCGGCGAGCCCGCCGCCTCCCGATGACGGAGCCTCTGCTCCCCTGGCTCTCCTTGGTAGAGACATTCTCAACAGGTGTGACCACAGCTTCAGCTTTCGCAACGGGACTGTGGCGATAGACTCACCCGAGTAGGGAGGAGGCTTGAGCGGCCCTTCACGCGGGGCGCGTTGACAGCGTCACGAGGCCGTTCGTAGACTCTCCTCAGTGTGTGGCGCTCTCCCACGGCGCCTTTCCCAGAGGACTGTACGCCCTTGGCCGACATGCCCCCGACGACCGGCGACGAGATCCGCGCCGCGTACCTGCGGTTCTTCGAGGAGCGCGGCCACTTGGTCATGCCGAGCGCATCGCTCATCCCCGCGGGCGATCCCACGCTCCTGCTCACGTCCGCCGGCATGGCGCCATTCAAGCCGTACTACGCTGGGGACGAGACCTCGCCGAACCCGCGCCTGGCGTCCGCCCAGAAGTGCTTCCGCGCCACCGACATAGACGTCGTGGGCGACTTCACCCACAACACGATGTTCGAGATGCTGGGCAACTTCAGCATCGGCGACTACTTCAAGCGCGAGGCGATCG